>CAYQIV010000008.1:0-117548 GCA_964417725.1 uncultured Chromatiaceae bacterium | reverse complement strand
CGACCGCGTCCGCGTCGTCCGCGAGAAGGGCGACACCATCATCAAGGAGGTTCCTGTCTATGTGCCCGTTCAAGCCGATGCTGCTTGCACTATCAACCGTGGCTTTGTGCGCCTGCACGACACTGCCGCCGCCGGTGAGCTGCCCGAGCCCGCCCGAGATGCTGATGCGGCCGCCACAGGCATTGCGCTCTCTGCCGTCGCCGGAACTGTTGCCGCCAACTACCAGACCTGCCACGAGAACGCCGAGCAACTGAGGGCGTTGCAGGAGTGGGTCACGGGAACAATGGCAGCCGCAAAACAGTGACTTGGCGCTGGCCAACTTCTGCCTTTCTGATGCACATCGATCCTTACGTCCACACCTCGTCCAGATTCTTGGCCGCCAGCAGCTTTTCCCGCAGCGCGTAGCGGGATGACTGCATATTGACCTCGCTGTTCTCCGGGCGCGGGATAGGGACAATCGCGGTCGCTGGCCCTTTGAACTTGATCATGTACTTCCCGGTGTCGTTGTAAGGCAGGATGGCCTCAACTTCGGCAATGTGGGTAATCGCTGCGACGGGGGCGACCTGATAGGCAGCAATGAACTTCAGCTTCGAGATGTGCTTCGCATTGATCCGAACGGCAAACCAGCAGTTCTCGTTTAGGAAGCGCTGCTTGAATCCTTCCTCGCGTGCGGGAACGACGATGGTGTCGAACTTGTCGTTCTCTGAACCAACTGGCTGCACCTGATCGCTCGGGTCTTCCTGCTTCGGCGGGGTGAAAGCGTTGATGCCAAGCATCGGCAGGATCAGCAACATGTCGGCGAGGAACGCCTGGGCCGTGGCCTTGGCTGCCGGGGCCATTGTCGGAGCCGTGGGGTTGTTCTTGTTCAGCAGAATGGCCCGATCGTGCCTCTTGGCCAGTGCAACCAGCGCCGACTCCAGGTACTGAACCTCGGTCTTGCCGATCTTGTGATTACGGTCGAAGAAGTAGACGCCCCACACCCAACCTTCCTTATTCGAGACGTGGTTCTTCAGCCGGTCACCAACGGGGTCGGCCTCGCCGATGTAGATCGTCTCTTCGGCGGCATTGCCGACGAGGATGTAGATACCAGCCTGCGAGAAGCCTGGCTCCTGCTTCAACAGATGGAAAAGCTCCTTATTGAAGACGACCCCGTAGCCCGACCAGTTCGACTTGTCGAGGTGGCGAATTCCCTCTGGGTCACCGGACGTGGCGAATAGCGTGATTGAAAACGGCTGCATGAAGTTCTCCCCCGATGTTGCTTTTACCGTGTGGACTACTTCACCACTTCCATTAACTTCCCGAAGCTGTCCACCACGTCGTATTTGACGTTTTCCGGGGCGAAACGGCGGTTCATCTCATCGAAGAACTTGCGGGCGCATTTAATCTTGGTTTTCTCGATCTCGCGCAGATCCATCGAGGACATCGATCCTTTGGTTTCTGCGACGAAGTAGATGTGCTTCACCGCGCCTTCCTTGAACGAGATGGCCCAGTCGGGGTTGTAGTCACCGACCGGGGTTGGGATCAGAAAACCACGCGGCAGCTTGGCGTACACCACTACTTCAGCGCTTGATTCCAACGCCTCTGCAAAATCACGCTCCGGCTTCGAGCCTGAATCAGGCAGCACAAAGTCGTAGATGTGGTGCCTGGGCGTCTTGACTGCGTTGCTGAAGTCCTGCTTGGTCTGCCCGGCAGTGAAGATGTCCAGATCGAACTTGTCCTCGACCGGATCGTAGGCCAGGTGCTCGATGATGACGGTTGCCTTCTGCTCGTTGATCAGGCGAATCGCCTCAGCAATGAAGCTCTCTGGGTTGGTCTTGAACTGAGCGAATACGGCGACATTGAGCCCCTTGAGAATCTCTACCACCGTGCGTCGCGTCAGCTGAGTGCCTTCAGCAAGCTTGCCGATCAGGTCGTACTTGACCGCTGAATGAATCGAGGCGCGGTTAGTTTCCGTCTCAGAAACCTTCAACTCGAACGAATTGCCCGTCTTGATACCGTCATAGGTCACGGCAGCGGCCTGCTCACCCTGCTCGATGATGTATTGCAGCGGTGTGACGCGCAGGCTGGCATCCAACTCCTTGACCGCTTTCTGCACCAGTTCGTCGGAGTCGAAGTCGACGCTGTATGCCGCCTTGCGATTGATCCGATTCCAGAGCTCCTTGAACTCCTGCTTCTCAAAGTTGGCGTTCAACGGATTCTTCTTGGGCTTGCGGTCGTCACCAATTTCGGGCAACTGGCTCTCGCTGAAGACACTGTCAATCAGTTTGAACACCTGCTCGGCATGTGGTGCCAACTCGGGGGGCAGCGCAGCCAGCGCGCCGTCTTTCTTGGCCTCGTGGTACGCGGTGGTGATGCGATCTGCGTCGTCGGTGTAGTCATGCTTGAGCAGGTACTTGTAGATCTGCTTAGCGAGCTGCGGGGTGATCTCGACATCGCCAGTCGCCGTCTTCAGCACTTTGCCGGTGAAGTACGCCTCGTTCGCCAAGCGCGGACGGGCCGACAGCGACTCGCTGATGTCTTTTTGCAGCGCCGCAACGAAGTCCTTGTAGCTCTCGCTGGCCACCACAGTCAGCACGTTGATGTCGTGAACCGTGGACGGATGATCCATGCGGTCGCCGTGCTGGTTGACCGACAAGCGCAAACCCCGCCCAACTTCTTGGCGGCGTGAAATCGTGTTGTCACTGTGCTTGAGCGCGCAGATCACAAACACGTTCGGGTTGTCCCAGCCTTCGCGCAGGGCCGAGTGCGAGAAGATGAAGCGCACCGGCTCGGTGAATGACAGCAGCCGCTCCTTGTCCTTCAGGATCAGGTCGTAGGCGTCCACGTCGTCAGAAAGTCCTGCGTTCTCGCCACGCGCCGCGACCGTGGGGTCGGCCAGCCGTTTGCTCTTCTTGTCGATGGAGAAATAGCCGCTGTGAGTCTTGTCGACAGAAATGCCCTTTAGGTACTTGATGTACGGCGTCTCATCCAGATCCAGCACCTCGTTAAGGTAGAGCTGGTACTCCTCCTCGAAGATGCGGGCGTACTCGCCTTTTTCGTCGGGCTGCGAGTAGTCGCGGTACTTGACCACTTCGTCGATGAAGAAGAGCGTGAGCACCTTCACACCCTGCTGGAACAGCGCCTGTTCCTTGTCGAAGTGCGCCTTGATGGCCTCACGGATCTGGATGCGGCGCAGCGCGGCCTCGGTCACATCACCGGTGGCATCCCCGACGCTGAGCTCAACACCATTGGTGAAGCTCAGGGTGTCCGTAATGGCGTTAATGTCGGATACCACATAACCATTACGATACTGATCCAGGCCATTCGATAGGTCGAACAGGTTGTCGCCTTTGGAGAGCTTCCTGACCACCCGCTTGATGTTGCCGCCCGCCAGTTTCTGCTCGAACTCCACACGCGCCTCTGGAGGCTTCTTGCTCGAGATCTCGATGGATTGCAGGTACAGATAGCCCGCCGTGCCCGCCAATCCCTTGACCGCGATGCCGCGCACGGCAATTTTTTTCACCAGCTTCTGGTTGTAGGCGTCCAGCGCATCGAGGCGGTAAATCTTGTTGTGCGTGGTCTTGTGGGTGGCCGAGTAGCGTAGCACCATCAATGGCTTGAAATTAACCAGCGAGTCGAGCGTCTTGCCGCCTTCCATCTTCTGCGGTTCATCCAGGATCAGGATGGGGCGGTTGGCGCTGATCACATCGATGGGCTTGCGGGACTGGAAGTCGTCCAGCTCTTCATAGATACGGCGGGCGTCTTTGCCTGTCGCATTGAAGGCCTGCACGTTGATCACCATCACGTTGATGCCCGCATCCGACGAGAAACTCTCCAAGTGGTGCAGCTGCTTCGAGTTGTAGATGAAGAAACGCGCCTTCTTGTGGTAAGTCTCCAGAAAATGCTCGGCGGTGATCTGCAGTGACTTGGCCACACCTTCACGGATGGCAATGCTGGGCACCACGATGATGAACTTGCTCCAGCCGTACTGCTTGTTCAGCTCGAAAATGGTTTTGATGTAGCAATAGGTCTTGCCCGTGCCGGTTTCCATCTCGATGTCGAGATTGATCTTGGCCACCTTGGTCTTGACCAGCGTATCCGACAGGGGCAGGTTCTGTGCTCGTTGTACGTCGTGGATGTTGGCGAGCAGGGTCGAATCAGACAGCGAAAGGTCGGCGTTCTTGAAACCAGCCTCGGAAAACAGGCTTTCCATTCTGCTCTTTGCCTTGCCGGGGTCGATGCGATAACTCATGGCTTCAGCGGATGCCAAGGGCTGGCCCTTGAAGCATTCGATGACCGCCTGTACCGCTGCTGTCTGGTAGGCCTGTGTTTTGAACTTCAGTTTCATGGTTTTTCCCTGGGACAGCGAATCACAACTTCCAACGCCGAGCCGGTGGCACCTGTTTACACTCGGCGATCAGTGCGTCGTATCGACTCGGATCGATTGCTCGACGGACCAGTTCGAAGTCGAATTTCCTGCGTCCCCGCTTGGTAAAGATGAGAACACAAGGACGACTGCCGTATTCGAGTTCGCGGATCGACAGGCGAGCGGTAGCGTTACGGTTGAGCGTAAAAACTAGCGTGCGCGATTCCTGGGTGTCGACGTTATTCAAGTCGAGGTTGATGCTACTTCCGACCGGATTACCCAGCCCAAAGAATCTCCGCGCGGCGTCCAACGGTATCTGGACCTGACGTCCTTCCTCGCTTGTCTCTCTGGGCATGACTTCGAGGATCAATCTGGAGCCCCTCGGCCCGCCAGCCGCATTGGCCTTCGCATTGGACCTCTTGGCCGAAGCACCGCTTGTACGCTTCGACCAAGTGAAATCTCCGCCCAGGCCCGATGTCGCCCGTCGCTGTCCGTACTTTTCCTTCTCCTTCGCATAGCTCTTGATAAGCGCTGCCGTGACAGGATCGCTGGCCTTGTGGATTTCGTCATGCCATGTTTGCAGATGGGCATCGACATGGGTCAACGTCGTGACGGTTGCGAACTCGATGTTATTCCTCAGACCGTCTTCGGTCAGGTTGTTGCTCCCTGCCAGAATGGTGCTACCAGCCTTGCCGACGAACCAGATGACCTTGGGATGGAAGATGCCTTTGTAGTGGCGCATCAAGCGAACTTCGATTCCTTCGTCCTGCATGGCTTCGAGGGCTGCTACGTCAGTCAGTGCGTGGTCAGTTCCGATGTAGGCCGTGACAGCTCGGCCGTCCCGCGACTTGCGCCAATTTAGGATGCTCTTTCGAATCCGCTTCCATCCCGATTCTGTGGCTGCATAGAAGTACAGCCTCAGCTGAAGGGCCTGTTTGTCGGTCTCGCACATATGCTCGGCAGCAGCAAGAAAGTCGGTTACGGCCCATGCGGCGGCCCGCATGGTTGGTGCCGTCCGCGACAGGGCCGCCGATGTTTTAGGGACTTGGCTCACAGTACCTTGATCTCCGTACTTGGCGACAGCAGCCTGAAGATCTGCTCAATGTTGATCCTCACGGCACTGCTCCTTAGGCCGGAATCGCGACAGACAGCGCGCAGTGGCTTGTAGGCCGCTAGTTCCTTGATGAAAGACTCGTCGACGCCACCATCGTTGTCGAAGCAGCAGGCCAGCGCATCGCCATCGACGAAATAAACGTCCTTGCCCTGAATAATCTTTATCTCGACGGGCAGGGAGAGGTCCAGCCCCCAATCCAGCATCACCTGGAAAAGCAGGTCCTCGGGCGTGCGGTCGGGTTTGATGTTTTCGACGAGCAGGTCAAGATTTGCCTTATCCAGGGCGTCTGGTTGGTAGTAGACGTCGGCCATATTCGACGTATCAATCTTGAGCACACGAAAGCCAACGTCCTTGCTCCAATCTTCATGGCACTGTCTTTCCAGGGCCCGCTTGCCGGCGCGGCGAATGCGTTCCTTGCTGATCTCAGCGATGGTGTGATAACCGGCCTTGGAAGCGTCCGAGTTCGTCTCGCACGGCTCGGGTAGCTGGACCATGATGAACCTGCGGTTGCCGCCGTCTTCGGCGTTCAACTGTATTACAGCATCTGCGGTCGAACCCGAGCCACAGAAGAAATCCATAACCAATGCATCCGGATCATCGTAGGTGACAGCGCGACACAGCACCCGGATGAGGCTCGAGGGCTTAGGGTTGTCGAACAGGGGCGCTCCAAAAAGGCTTTCCAGCTCCGCAGTTGCATCTTCGTTTGTGCCGGCTTGATACGTTTCCGGTGTCAGGAGGTTGTGCATTTTCTTGACCTCACCTCCTGCCTTGACGTGGTTAGGCCTGAACGGCGCCTTTGAAATCGTGATTACCTCGCCAGCTCGAACGATCTCGTCGAGCCGGCTCTGGCTGTATCTGAATTCGCCCTCCAGCCGAAAAGCATCGACGTTGCGGTGATCGGCTACGACGACCTTGTCGAGCAGCCGAGTTACGATGTTTCCCTCACTCATGTCTTGAGGTTCGTAGACAGCATTTTTTTGCACGAACTGTACGGCCCCCGCAGGAAAGACGAGCGTCCCCAACGAGTTGCCGGCGTTGTTAACCGGATACTTTTTCCCGACGGTTGTGACATCGACCGAGAAGGGTGGGGCGAAGGCTCGGTTCCGCGCTACGCAAACCACGTACTCGAACATCGAGCCGACATTGGCGTGCAGGAACGACGGCTTTTTCTTGCGCTGGCGCAGGAAGGTCGTGACAAAGTTTTCTTCGCCGAAGACCTCCTTGGTCAGCCGCAGCAGGTTGTCGACCTCCTGCTCTCCGATGCTGATGAAGAGCAGGCCATCATCTGCGAGAAGGGTCCTGGCAAGCTTCATACGTGGATAAATCATCGACAGCCAGTCCGAATGGAACCGGCCATTGGTTTCGGGGTTAGCGATCAGCCGATTGCCCTTGTCATCCTTCTGGTTGGACCTCCTTAGAAAATCCTCTGCGGTTTCGGAAAAATCGTCCTCATAAATAAAGTCATTCCCAGTGTTGTACGGTGGGTCGATGTAGATCATCTTCACCTTGCCGAGGTAGGTTTCCTGCAGCAGCTTGAGCGCGTCAAGGTTGTCGCCTTCGATGAACAGGTTTTTCGTCGTATCGAAGTCCACACTCTCTGCCCGACAAGGCCGCAGCGTCTTGGCAATCGGCGCATTGGCAGTCAGCAAGGCCTCGCGCTTTCCCGGCCAGTTCAGGTGATAACGTTCCTGCGGACCTTCCACAATCGACTCGGAAAGTTCCTGTCGCAGCAGGTCAAAATCCACTGCCAGCTTTACGCGGCCGTCTTCCCCCCTGGCTTCGGTCACACAGCCAGGAAACAGCTCGCGAATGCGGGCAATGTTGTCCTGCGTGAGGTTGGGCGAGTGCATTTTCAGTTTGTCCATATTCATTTCTCCGGCCGCTGTCTTTCCGATATCAGGGTTCAGCGGCTCAATTGTTCAAGTTCAGATTTCAGTTGCCGCAAGGTCGCGTTGATCTCGACCTTGCGGTTGAATTGCTTTTCCTTGGCCAGCTTTGCCTGGATCTTCTCGACTTCACGGCGCTTGGCTTTCGCCTGCTCGATACGCGCAATCCAGTCGGGCAAGGTCTCCTGCGGGCGTGCTGGCAGCGGCATTAGGCCTTGCAGCAGAGCGGCGTACAGGTGGGCCATGTCGAGGGCCAGCGGCATAGCCGTGCGGGCAGTTGCCGCTGGCATCCAATCGCTGGTGAAGTAGCTGGACAGCACCCAACGACTGGCGTCGACTTCGCTCGGGCGCTTGTAAGCCGCCACTACCTGCGTTTTCGCCTGATCGCCCTGGCCTTGGTGTAGTTCAAACAGGATCGGGAACTTCACCGCGCCATCAATGCAGCGGAGCACGTCTTCGTGCAGCTCGGCGGACTTGAGCTGGATGCTGAAGACCTGGATTTCCGGCACACCGGGCCGCGCAGGCAGGTTGATCGTCTCTGGGGCGAGCTTGTATTGCCAGACGATCTGCTCGACCTGCTCAACGAACAGTCGTTGTAGCCGTGTGTTGGCCCCGCTGTGCTCATAGATTTTGTTCTTTGGCAGCACGCGCCCGAAAGCCGCTTGCTTGGGGTAGGCAAACAAGGCACTCATCCAGCCCCCTGGATCACGATGAAGCTGATGAGTTCGAAATCGTCCAGGCCGGAGATGGTGTCTGTCAGTGCCGTGGTCTTGCCACCGCTGAACAGGCTGTCCAAATCCTTTTCTTCCTTCACCTCGATCATCGAACGGATGGACTTGCCCAACAGATCAGAGTAGGGCTGCATCCGGCGGCCATCTGCCGTTTCCTGATTGAAGCGCTGGCACACGTCGACGATGGGTTTGTCCTGGCCTTTGCAGCAGGTACGCACCAGATCCAGTAGGCGCTTCACCTCGGTGTGGTCATGAATGACCTCGCCTTCGCGGTTGATGTAGACGAGGTAGTACGGATGCAGGCGGTTGTGCTGGTTGAGGTTGATCCCGGCATTGCGATTGCGCAGCGTGAAGATGACACCTGGCTGCAAGCCCAGCTCGGGTTGGGCGGGCACGACGGCGTGCATCCCGTTGGGTGCATTGCGCAGTTCGCCCTGGGTTTTGACATAGTTGAGCAAATCCATGCGAAAGTCGTTGAGGCCCAGGTCGGTGATGGAGACACCGGTTTTCAAGTCCTCCAGCTCGATGACTTCCTCCTGCAGGCGACGCAGTTGCTCCTTGCGGTACGACACGTCGTTGGCCTGCGCAGACAGCACGTTGTCGTCACCCGTCGCGGTGACGTCGGCGATCATCATTCGGCTCTCGACGCGCTCCTTGAGGTTGATGTACTCGTCGAGCGAAATGTCGGGCCAGTAGTTGACCAGCTGGATGCTGCTGTTGGGCGAGCCAATGCGATCTATCCGGCCAAAGCGCTGGATGATGCGTACTGGGTTCCAGTGGATGTCGTAGTTGATCAGGTAGTCGCAGTCCTGCAGGTTTTGGCCTTCGGAGATGCAATCGGTGCCGATCAGCAGATCCACCTCGTGCGGCTCGTCCGGCAGGACCACCGCCTTCTCTTTAGAGCGAGGGGAAAACAGGGTGAGCAGCTCCTGGAAGTCATAGAGGCGCTTCTGAGTTTTGCTCTTGATGGTGGACTGCGGTGCCCCCTTTCCGGTGACCTTGGCCGTGTGGATGGCGAGCGTAGCCAGCAGCTCGGGCGCGAGGTTGGCGTAGAGGTAGTCCGCCGTGTCGGCAAAGGCAGTGAAGATCAGCACCTTCCTGTTGCCGGGGTTGATTGGGTTTGCAATCTTGCCGAGCACGTGCGCTTTGAGGTGCTGCAACTTTGCGTCGTCCTGCGGCGTGATCTTGTTCATCGAAGCCAGCAAGGCGTCGATAATCTGCAAGTCAGCTTTGAGTTCGTGTTCCCAAGACGGCAGGTCCATATCGGCGAGGCTGATCTTGATCTTGCTGCCGATCTCGCCGCCCTCGTCGCCGGGCATTGGCAGTTCATCGTCCTCTGCATCCAGCCCTTCCAGCACTTCCGTGAGGTCGCCCACCGTGACCGCGCCGCCGGATTGATTGAACGCGGCGATTTTGGCGAGGGTGGTATCAATGTTGGCTCGCAGCGATTGCAGCGTAAGCCGGAACGACTGCACCGAACTTTCAAGCCGTTTGAGCAGGTTGACAGTCATCAGGGCCTGCAGGCTCTTTTCGCGGTCGGCTTGGCGCAGCGTGCCCTTGCCGCCGACCTTGGTGTCGTAGATCTCCTCGTACTTCTTCAGACGGCTGGGCAGGATGTAGCTGATGGGCGCATAAACGGCCAGCTTGAGCAGTGAGAGTTGCTCGAAAATTTCGTTGAAGCCCAACACGTCCGACCGCTCGGTCAACGGGCAGTGAAACGACAGCGGTTTGCGGCGCTCCGGAAATTGACCGATGTCCTTGGTGTCGTAGAAGGTCTGGATGTGTTTACGCGAGCGTGCGATGGTGACGCTGTCGAGCAGCTCGAAGAAGTCGAAGTCCAGTGAGTCGAGGATCGCACGCGCGGTACGTTCTTCCGGGGGGAGCTTCGACCAGGCATTGAAGGCTGCTTGTGCGCCTCGGAAAATCTCCTCAACGCTTCTGTCCGTGCGCAACTTTTTTGTGAGGTTTTCTGAGTCGCCTTCGTAGGCCAGGGCCAGTTGGTTGCGCAAGTCAGTAAAGCGGTTGTTGACTGGCGTGGCCGACAACATCAGCACCTTGGTCTTGACCCCTTCTTGGATCACCTTGCGCATCAGCTTCTGGTAGCGGGTTTCCTTATCCTTGTAGGCGTCGTTGTTGCGGAAGTTGTGCGACTCATCGATGACGACGAGGTCGTAGTTGCCCCAGTTGATTCGGTTCAGCGGCGTACCGAAGGACTCGCCGCTGGTGCGGGACAGATCCGTGTGGCAGAGGACGTCGTAGTTGAACCGGTCGCGGGCGAAGATGTTGGTCTTGAGGTTGCGGTTGTAGTTCAGCCAGTTATCCGCCAGCTTCTTGGGGCAGAGCACCAGCACTGACCGGTTGCGCAGCTCATAATACTTGATGACGGCCAGCGCGGTGAAGGTCTTGCCCAAGCCGACGCTGTCGGCAAGGATGCAACCGCTGTAGGTTTCCAGCTTGTTGATGATCCCAGTGGCAGCATCCTTCTGGTAGTTGAACAGCTTGTTCCAGATCAGGGTGTCCTGGTAGCCCGTGCGGTCGTTGGGCAGGACGTCTTCGTCGATGTCGTCTAGGAACTCGTTGAAGATGTTGTAGAGCATCAGGAAGTAGATGCTCTCGGGTGAGTTCTCTTGGTAAACCGAGGCGATGTGCTCGCAAATCTGCGCTGTCACGTCCTCCAGCTTTTCGGGGTCGTTCCAGATCTGATCGAACAAGCTCAGGTACGTGGCGGCAAAGGGTGCCTCGTCCATCTTGTTGACGAGGTTGGAAACCGCATTGCCTTGCTGGTACCCGAGATCGACAGCGGTGAACCCGTGCAAGGGCATGTAAGCCGTGTCGGTGCCGCCAGCCTGCACGCAGGCGAACTGCTGCATCGGCGCTTTGGTGCGGTTGCTCTTGAATTTGGCCTTGCGCCGTATCCACTCCGCGCACTCCTTGGCCACCGCCCGCTGGGTCAACTTGTTGCGCAGTTGGATTTCAAACTCGCTGCCGTAGAGGCTGCGCTCCCGGTCGAGCTTGGGGATGTGGAATTCCTTTCGCTCTTTACGAATCTTGTCGGTGACCTCGTTGGCAACAAAGGTGGGCGAGGTGAAGATGAAGTCCAGCCCGTCGATCTTTTCCAGCTCGGCTTTCAGCGCCTCGTAGGCGTACATCGAAAAGCACGAGGCCGCAACCTTCAGGCGCGAACCTGGCCGGAGGGTCTTCTTGAGATCGTCGCCAAGCAACCGGCTGATGTTGTCGATCAGTTCCATCAGTCGCTTGCCCCCGAATCTTTGTTGGTCAGATTGGCGACAATCCACTCATCCAGGTCGCTGCGGCGGAAGCGCCACGTTCCGCCCAGCTTGAAAGCGGGAAGCTTGCCTTCGGCCGCGAGGCGGTAGACGGTGCGCTTGCCAGCCTTCAAGTAGGCGGCCACCTCGTCCAGGGTCAGGATTTCATCTTCCGGGTCTGCCATCGTCATCGCCTTTGCCGATGATGGATAGGGATTGCCAAGAATTGCCAAGTTTACAATATGACTGCGAACTAGGCCAGAGGCTGGGCGAAGAAAAGAACGGCCAAATCGTCGAATCCACGCCCTCAAGGCCAAGGCGTTACTATCTGGCTCGGATTACGGACGCGGGTTCGGTTCCGTGTTCCACCACCAGTTCACCCGCCCGCCGCCCCGTCCATGCGCATCCATTTCCTGTTCGAGCCCGATTCGCCCGCGCGCCTGCGGGCACTCGGGCGGCTCGCCGAGTCGCTGGGCTTCGACGCGGTGGGCGTGCCCAACATCCTCCAGTCCCGGGATCCCTTTCTCGCCTTCGCGCCCCTCGCCGCGGCGAGCCGGCGCCTGCGCCTGGGGCCGGTGGCCATCAGTCCGTTCGAGCTGCACCCGGCGAAGATGGCGAACGCCCTGCTGACCCTGAACGAACTCAGCCGGGGGCGTGCCCACCTTGCCGTCGGCGGCGGCGGCGGTGCGATCATCGCGATGCACCTCAAGCCGGACCGGCAGAGCGTGCATCCGCGGATGGTGCAGGGCGTGAAGGAATGCCTCGAATTCCTGCGCCTCGCCGCCACGGGCGAGCCGGTGGACTACGCCGGCGAGGTGTATCGGGTGGAGGGCTACCGCGCCGCCTGGGCCACCCGGTATCCGCCCCCGCGGCTCGATCTGGCAGCCAACGGGCCGCGGATGCTGACCCTGGCAGGCAGCCACGCCGACGGCGTGCTGCTGTCGGATGTCCCGCAGAACCAGCTGCCCGACACGTTGGCGCGGCTGCGGGCCGGCCTGGTGGCGGCGGGCCGGTCAGCGGCCGGGTTTGCCGTCGGCAATGTCGTCGCCTGGCACGTGAAGCCGGACCGGGAACTTGCCTATGCGGAGGCGCGCCGCAAGCTCTGGGTGCGGGGCCTGTGGGAACGGGCACGCCTGGCACCCTTCCTCGATGCCGCGGACTGCGACCTCGTGCAGGCGCGGTTGCCGGCACTGGCCGCCGCCTATGCCGGGGGCCAGGACCCGTCGCCGGCCGTGTCCCGGCGTGTCATGGATGCGCTGGCCGACGCGCTGACCCTGGTCGGCGACGAGGGCGACCTGCCGGCGCTGACCGCGCGCATCCGCGCCTTCCGCGACGCCGGCGTGACGGCGCTGAACCTGCGGCTCTACGACGCGCCGGAGGCCTCGATGAGGCTGATCGCCCGGTGCGTCGTCCCCGCGCTCGAGGCGTGATCCTCACCGCTCGGGCGGTGCCTGCACGGCCCGGAAGCGCCGCACGCCGTCAGCACCGTCGATGCGCTGCAGGCGACCCCGCGCTTCGAGCGCATGGAGGTGGGCGATGGCCTCGCCCATGGCAAAGGTCGTCTGGTGCAGGTCGAGGGTGCGGCGGAAGAGGATGTCGAGCAGCGCCGCAGCGCTGCGGGGTGCCGCGGTGCAGGCGGTGACGACCTCAGCGAGGCGCACATCGTGGTGGGCAACCAGCGCGTCGATGCGTGCGTGCAGGCCGCGGAACGGCAGGCCGTGCGAGGGCAGCACCAGGGTATCGGCCGGCAGCGCGCGCAGGCGTTCGATCGATGCGAGATACAGCGGCAGCGGGTCGGCTTCGGGCTCGACGGCCATCACGCTGACGTTGGTGCTGATGCGGGGCAGGAGCATGTCGCCGGAGATCAGCACGCCGCGCGCCGCGCAGTACAGCGATATGTGTTCGGGGGCGTGGCCGTGGCCGACGATGCACCGCCAGTCGCCGTCGCCGATGCGCAGCACCTGGCCGTCCATCAGCCGTGCGTGGCAGGCCGGGACGTCGGGCACCAGGCCGCTGTAGTGGCGGACACGGGCACGCACCTGGTCGAGCGCCGCGGGATCGACGAGGCCGTGAAGGCGGAAGAAGCGTGCCGCTTCCTCACCGCCGGTGCCACTGCCGGCGCGGCTGTGCAGGCGTGCGGCGTACCAGTCAGCGGTGCTCATCCACAACCGGGCGCCGTGCGCCGGCGACCCGCCGTCGCCGGTCAGCCAGTGGGCGAGGCCGACGTGGTCGGGGTGCATGTGGGTGACGATCACGCGCCCCACGGGCAGGCCATCGAGGCCGTGGGCGAAGACCTGCGCCCACGCCGCACGTGTCGGTGCGTCATCGACGCCGCAGTCGACGATCGCCCAGCCCTCGTCGTCGCCGTGCCGGTCGCGCAGCAGCCACAGGTTGACGTGGTCGAGGGCGAAGGGCAGCGGCATGCGCAGCCAGCGCAGGCCGGGCGCGATGTCGCTGACGTGGCCGGCGGCCGGTGCCGGGCGGTCGATGAATGACAGGGTCATGCGCGTCGTGTCGTCGGCGGAAGGCGGCCCACGATAATGCAGGCGATACGCCCGTGCAGCGGGTCTGTGGCCGCCGGGGTCAGGCCGCGGGCAGGCGCGATGGCCGGGCATCGGCCACGCGCCCGGCCGTCGTGCCCTTCAGTGTGCGTCCGGCGCGGCGCGCTTGCGGCGGAAGCGATCGAGCAGTTCCGGCGTCATGCCCTGTTCGAGGGCGAATTCGTCGAAGCGGGCCCGGGTGACGCGGCCATCGCCCCTGGCGCGGGCGTGGTCTTCGGTCTGCTGCGTGACCATGCTGCGCACCATCGGCGGGATGGTCATCAGGGTCTGCAGCGCGTCGGCTTCCCACGGCATCGACAGCGTGACCTCGCCGCCCTTGGTGCCGCCGGGGCTTTCGCCGAGGGTGTGCGTGGTGATCTCGCCGAGGGTGGTGTGGAAGTAGAGCTGGCGGTCCTCGTCGCCGAGCCCGATCGGCAGGTTCATGCGCCGGATGCGTTCCTCGCGGCCCATGTCGATGAGCTCTTCGTCGAAGACCAGTGCCTTGATCTTCGCGATGACGATGCCGCTGCTCTTTTCGAGGCGGATGATCTCCTCGGCCTCACACTCGGCGATCTGCGGGCATTCGGCGATGCTCGGCGGCCGCACGTGCTTCGAAGGGATCATGGTGAAACGTGTGTGCTCGAGTTCGTTGACGCCCTCGGGATAGAAGCGCGCGGTTTCCATCATGTCGTCGAGGTAGTCGGCGGGCGGGCAGTTGACGACGAATTCCTTCGTCGCGCAGATATTGCGGAAGCTGTGCGAGTCCTGGCGGAAGCCGACGATCAGCCGCGGGTTCTTCGCCATCACGTCGTACTGCATGATGTGCGAGTAGGGCGCGGCGTTGATGCGCCCGGCCTCGTCGAGGCTGGTGATGAGGGTGATGAGCTTCGGGAACAGCCAGACGTCGGAATACCAGAAGGGGCGGATGCGGGCTTCTTTTTTCATCGTGCAGCTCCGGGGGGATGAGACCGCAGTGTAGGGGGGCGGATGGCTCGCTGCCGCGGCCGATCGGCCGGCGTGACCATCCTGCGGGGGGCGCGCGGGCGGACCGTACGTAGCGCGAAACAGTGGCCCGGTTGATGATTTTTTGTTTGACATAAGGCACAAGTCGGTGCACTGTCCGGCGGGCTCAACGGCGCCATCGACGCCGGTCTGATGTTACATAATATATCCAGTCCCGATTGCGTCCGGATGACAACGCCGGTCGCCGGCGCTAGAGTCTCCGGTGACACGTCCCGGTGCACGCCCGACCTGCGGTGTGACCCTGAACGTCAACCACAACAAGACAAAAATGCACGCGGCACCGCCGGTCGGTGAAGCGCGACGGGGAAAGACGATGAAAGCGGTCGATGGATCGATCACGCTGCTGGTGCTGGCCGTGTTCGCCGCGGGCAGTGCCGAGGCGGCGTTGCTGTCGCGGCTCGGCGGCCAGGCCTGGTACGACGACGCGCTTGATATCAGCTGGCTGGCCGATGCCAATTACGCCGCCACATCCGGTTACGACGACGACGGCCTCATGACATGGGCCGGGTCACAGGTCTGGGTGGCCGGCCTCAACACCGCCCGCCACCTCGGTGGCCACCAGTGGCGGCTGCCGTCGGTCGTCGACACCGGCACGCCGGGCTGCAATGCTTCCAACGACGGCACCGACTGCGGCTACAACGTGCAGACGGCCGATGGCAGCGCCGTCTACAGCGAGATGGCACACCTCTACTACGTCACGCTCGGCAACCAGGCCTACTGCGCGCCCGGTGGCGGCTGCGTGGCGCAGCCCGGCTGGGGGCTGACTTACAGCGGGCCGTTTGCCAACCTGATGGCCGACAAGTACTGGTCGGGTACCGAGTACGCGCCCGACAGCAGCGAGGCGTGGAAGTTCTACTTCAGCGACGGTTACCAGCGCCAGCACGGCAAGTTCGCCGAGCATTACGCCTGGGCCGTGCACCCCGGCGACATCGCTGTGGTGCCCGCGCCGGGCGTGGCCTGGCTGGTTGCACTGAGCTTTGCCCTGATCGGCCGGCGGGCCGCGGGGCGCCACTCGCCGACCGCCGGGGCCTGACGCCCTCGGCCGTGCCGCGGCCATCTCCCCTCCCGCGCGGCGCGTGCCGCGGTTCCCGGTGTCTGCGGCGCTTGTCCGGGCCGTCCTGGCCCGCGCAGCCCGGGTGGCGACGTGGCCATGGGTTTCTGGCTGGGTGTTCGGATCGTGGGGCCGCATGCGCCTGAAAAACTTCGTGCGGCTGGCGGGGCTCGCGGCGCTGGCGCTCGCCGGGTTCGAGGCCTACACGCGCTGGCCACTGGCGGCTCCGTTGCCGTCCGCGCTGACCGACATCCCGGCCGCAACCCGCACCCTGGTCCTCGTCGCCCATGGCAGCGTCGACGGCGACAACCCGCTGTTCCCGGCGATCGTCTCGCGCATCGGCGCGCAGCATGCCGCCGCCGGCCGCACGGATGTGGTGGTGCGTTTGCTCCACTGGGCGCCGTGGTCTGACCGGCGCCTGCGTGCCGCCGCCACGGCCGAGCGCCTCGGTGCGCTGACCGGCGAGGCGCTGGCAGGTCTGGCCACCCTCGAGTCGCTGGAACTCGTCGTGCACAGTTCCGGCGCCTATCTCGCCGATGCCTTGTGCGAGGGTTACCGCAATCACGTTGCGCCGGGGCGCACGGCGGCGCGCGTCACCACGGTGTTCCTCGATCCGTTCCAGTTGCACGGCGTCGTCGACTGGCGCCACGGCGCGCGCCAGCATGGCCGCTGCGCTGATTTCGCCCTGGCGGTGATCAACACCGATGATGCCGCCCCGGCGACCAACCAGCCGCTGGCCCGGGCCTGGAACATCGATGTCAGCGCCCATCCGGGCCGTGCCACGTTCCCGCGCAATGGTCACTACTGGCCGCTCCAGTACTATCTCGACATCCTCCCGGGCCTGGCGCGGGACCCACTGCCCCCGGACCACGCCCGGTATCCGCGTGGCGGGCTCGTCCGCGACCCGTGAGGCCGGCACGTGCCGCGCCGTGGCCGCGCGCTGACCGCGGCACGGGTGGCGATGCGACTGCTGCGGCAGGTGCCGTGCCGGCTGGGCTGTGCGCGGTCGTCCTCGGCTATGCTTCGGCCTTCGGCTTCGGGCGGCAGAGGAGTGATGCATCGATGAGCAAGGCCTATCCCTGGGTTGAGCCACCGTGGCCCGATGCGGTGTTGCCGCGTGCCGATCTGGAGGACCGCATCCAGCAGTTGCTCGGCTCGACCAACATGTGCGTGGTCGCCACTGTCGATGCACGCGGCGGGCCGATCGCCAGCCCCATCGAGTACTACGCCGATGGTCTCGACCTCTACATGCTGCCGGACCCCGGTACGCCCAAACTCAAGGCCATGCAGCGCGACCCGCGGGTTTCGCTGGCGGTGCACGGGGCCTACCACGGCTGGCACAGCGCGCGCGGTGCGCAGGTCTTCGGTCAGGCACAGGTCATCGAGCCGCACGCGCCGGGCTGGGCACACGGCATGGCGATCTTCCGCTGGCACGAATGGATGACCGACCTCGGCATGGATGCCTCGAAGCCCTTCGAACGTCAGGTGGTGCGCATCGTCCCCGAGCGCATCCTCTACACCGAGACGTGGCTGTGGCGGCTGGGCTATCACGCCAAGCAGCGCTGGCTGCGCGAGGGCTGAGCGGCGATGCCGGCGCGTGCTGCCGCAGAGGTCCATGCGCTGTGCGGCGAGGCGATGAATGCCCATCGGCTCGGCGAGTTCGACATCGCCGAAGGGCTTTATGCGCGCGTGCTGGCCGCCGACCCGGGCCATGCGCGCGTGCTGCGCCTGTACGGTGCGCTGGCCCGCGAGACCGATCGCCTGCCCCAGGCGCTCGAACTGCTCGGCCGGGCCGTGGCCGTGGCGCCGGATGACGCGGAGGCCCGCTGCGAACTGGCGCTGGCGGAACTCGCTGCCGGCCGCCTCGAAGCGGCGCAGTCGGCGCTGCGCGAGGCGTTGCGCCGGCGGCCGGGGCATCCGCGCGCGCTGGCCAACCTCGGCGCGGTGCTCCAGTACCGGGGCCACCTCATGGCCGCGGCAGACTGTTACCGCGAGTTGCTGGCCATCGACCCGTCGGACCTCGAGGTGCGCTGCAATCTGGCCAACGTGCTGGTCGACGCCGGCTGCGGTGACGAGGCGCTGGCCGAATGTGCCACGGCGCTGGGCCACGTGCCGGGCCACCCGCTGCTGCTTGCGGCGCGTGGGGCCGTGCTGTGTACGCTGGCGCGCCATGAGGAGGGCGCCGCGGTGCTCGAGCAGGCGCTGCGCATCCACGGCGACGACGACATGGTGCTCGTCAACCTCGCCTATGCGCGGATCCGCCTCGGCGAGATTCCGGCGGCGATGGCCGTGCTGCGCCGTGCAGTGGCCCGGAACCCCGACAACGCGCGGGCCGCGGCCGACCTCGTCAACTTGCTGTCGGGCAGTGGTGACGATGCGGCAGCGCTGGCGCTGGCTGACGACTTCCTCGCCCGCCATCCCGGCGAGCGTCTGGTGACGGCGGCGCGCGCCTACGCGCTCGGCGATGCCGGCCGCGGTGAAGAGGCTGCGGCGCTGCTCGACTATCGACACCTGGTGCGCATCGTCGACCTCGCCCCGCCGCCCGGTTTCACAAGCCATGCCGCCTTCAATGCCGCAGTCAGCGCCACCCTGCAGGCCGACCCCTCGCTGCTCGCGGGTCCGGCCAGCAAGTCGACGCGCGGCGGTGGCCAGACCGGCGAACTCGACATGGCGGCGACACCGGCGCTGGCCGCTCTCAACGAGCAGCTTCGCCGAGAGGTCGATCGCTGGGTCGATGACCTGCGCGCCGCCCACGCCACGCACCCGGTGATGGCCTGTGCCAGCGCGACGTGGGCGCTGCGGCCGTGGGGCACGCTGCTCGCCTCGGGCGGCTACCAGGCGACGCACATGCATCCGCTCGGCTGGCTGAGCGGCGTCTATTATGCGGCGCTGCCGGCGGGGATGGGCGAGGCGGCAGCCGATGCCGGCTGGCTCGAGTTCGGTGCGCCGCCCGACCGCTACCTCGTGCGCCACACGGCGCCGCGCCGCGTGGTCGAGCCGCGCGAGGGGCGGCTGGTGTTGTTCGCTTCCTATTTCTACCACGCGACCCGGCCGTTCCGGGTCGCCGCCGGCCAGCGCATCAGCCTGGCCTTCGATGTCATGCCGCTGCCGGCACTCGCTGCGCGGCCTTCGTTGCGGCGTTCGTCATGACGCCCCGGGGGTCGGTCCGATGCCTGGGCGGCGGCATGCTGGCGTTGTTGCTGCTCGTCGGTTGCAGCCCGGCGACGAAGCTGCGCGAAGCACGCGCGGTCGACCTCGGCACGCGGCAGATCCTCGTCGCCGGCGGTTCCGGCCGCGTCGGCGTGCATCTGGTGCGCGCGCTGCAGGCGCAGGGGCTGACGTTCCGTGCCACCACGCGCAACCTCGACGAGGCACGGCAGCGGCTTGGCGAGGAGGCCGCCCGGGTCGACTGGGTCGAGGTCGATGTCCGCGATGCGGCGCAGGTCGATGCGGCTGTGCGCGGCGCCGACATGGTCATCAGCGTGATCGGGTCGCGGCAGGTCGGCGGCGAGAACGGCCCGGAGTTCGTCGATTACGGCGGCGTGCGCAACCTCGTCGATGCCGCCGTCCGGCATGGCGTCGAGCATTTCGTGCTGCTCACGGCGATCGGTGTCACCGACCCGGGGCACCCGTTCAACGTGGCGACCAAAGGTGCGCTCGAGTGGCGCTTCAGGGGCGAGGAATACCTGCGCGACAGCGGCCTGCGCTACACCGTCGTGCGGCCTGCCGGACTCGTCAACACGCCGGCGGGGGTCACCGGCGTGCGCCTCGAGCAGGGCGACCGCTGGCAGCCGCTGCTGCGCGCGACGCTGTCGCGTGCCGACCTCGCGCTGGTGCTCATCGAGACGCTGCGCCACCCGGCCACCGCCCGTGTGACCTTCGAGATCGCCGGCGATGCCGGCCTGCCGCCCGATGGCTGGCGCCAGGCGCTGTCGACGCTGGTGCCCGATCCGGCGCGCTGAACTCGCCCGTGCCGCGGAATTAAGAAAACTTAAGGAAGGCGCAAGGCTGGCGTGAGCCGCCCGCCGGCAAGATGCCACCCATGCCGGCCGAAGCTTCCCCCCTTCGGCGGGCAGACCGGGGACCAGCCAGCAACGCATCCGGGCCCCGGTGCGACAGCAAAGCGCGGGAACCGCGGCGGCCTGTATCCCCCTGCAGGCCGTCGCGGAACCCTCCCGGCCCCGAGGCCGGCCAGATGATGGGTTGTCGCGTCGCGGTGCCGGGCCGGCACACCAGCCGCCGGCGGGTTTTCCTCCCGCCTGCCGGGGTTCAGCCGGCCGCGGTACCGCCTTTTTTTCGTATGGTCGGCGGGCCGTGCTGCGGCAGGCCGGTAAGATGGCCTCGGCGCGGTCCTGCGCCGGCATGGCAGGCGGCCGATGCAGCTCTTGTTGATCGAAGACGACCTCGAAGCGGCGGGCTACCTCGTCAAGGCGCTCGGTGAGGCCGGTTACCGCGTCGACCACGCTGCCGATGGCCGTGAGGGCCTGTTTCTCGCCACCGAGCGGTCCTATGACGTCCTCGTCGCCGACCGCATGTTGCCGCACATCGATGGCCTGACCCTCATCGAGGTGCTGCGCAAGCAGGGCAACGGCACGCCGGTACTGATCCTCTCGGCCCTCGGTTCGGTCGACCAGCGTGTCGAGGGTCTGCGGGCCGGCGGCGACGATTACCTGACCAAACCTTTCGCGCTGGCCGAACTGCTGGCGCGCATCGAGGCGCTGCTGCGCCGCGGGCAGACCGGTGCCGGGCCGGAGATGCGCCTGCAGCTGGCCGATCTCGAAATGGACCTGCTCGGTCGCACGGTGACGCGTGCCGGGCAGCGCATCGAGCTGACGGCGCGCGAGTTCAAGCTGCTCGAATTTCTCCTGCGCCGTGCCGGCCAGGTGGTGACCCGCACCATGCTGCTCGAGGGCGTCTGGGACCTGCACTTCGATCCGCAGACCAACGTCATCGACGTGCACATGAGCCGCCTGCGCAACGCTGTCGACCGTGGCCACGGCCGGCCGCTGATCCACACCGTGCGCGGCGCCGGCTACACCCTGCGGGCCGACTGAGGTGCGCACCTCGGCCTACCGCCTGTCACTGGCCTATGCCGGGATCTTCGTCGGCGCGGTCATCGCCCTGGTGCTGGTCATCTATCTGCTGACGACGCGCTTCATCGACGAGGAAGTCGATACCGCCATCGAGCGCGATGTTGCCGTGCTGCTCGAGGCCTTCCAGCAGGGCGGTATCCGCCGCCTGACCGACGAGATGGAACTGCGCCGCGATGCCTGGGGCCGCGCCAACGCGGTCTACCTGCTGGCCGATGCCCAGGGCACGGTGCTGTCGGGAAACCTCAGTGCCTGGCCGCTGATGCGGTCGACCGATGGCCGCTGGGTCGAATTCGAGATCGTCACGCGCGCCGCGCCGCGCATCGAACTCAGCCACCCGGTGCGGGCCATCATCGTCCCGCTGCCCGACGACGTGCGCCTGCTGGTCGGCACCGACCTCAGCGAGCGGCGCCTGCTGATGCGCCGCTTTGCCGTCGCCACGGTGCTCGGCGTGGCGCTGATGGTCTGTCTTGCCACCATCATCGGCTACCGCCAGAACCGGTTGATTCTCGAGCGGCTGTCGTCGATCACGCGGAGCTGCGCCGGAATCCTCGCTGGCGACCTTTCGCAGCGCCTGCCGGTGATCGGCGTGCGCGACGAGTTCGATACCCTGTCGCAGGAGTTCAACGAATTGCTCGACCGGCTGGCGCGCACCACCGAGATCTTGCGGGCCTCGCTGCACAGTGCGGCCCACGACCTGCGCAGCCCGATGCACCGCATGCGCCTGCGCCTGGAGCAGGCGCTGGCTGTCGGCGACGAGACCGCGCCCTGCGGCGACATGGAGGCGCTGCTCCAGGACATCGATCACATGCAGAAGGTACTGACCGCGCTGCTGCAGATTGCCGAGGCGGAGAGCGGCGCACCGGGCGCGCGTCCCGAGCCGGTGGCGATCGACGACATGCTCCATCCGCTGGCCGAGCTGTACCACCCGCAGGCCGAGGCGCGGCACATCGTCATGGAGACGGCCAGCGAGGCGGCGTTGCATGTCAGTGGGCACCGCCAGCTGCTGGCCCAGGCGTTCGCCAATCTCATCGACAACGCGCTGAAGTACACGCCATCGGGCGGGCGCGTGGTCATCGGTGCGGCACGCCGTGGCGACCGGGTGGTGGTGTGCGTCAGCGACACCGGGCCCGGCATTCCGGCCGCCGACCGCCAGCGCGTGCTCGAGCCTTTCGTCCGCCTCGGCCAGGGCGTGATGCGCGAAGGGGCCGGGCTGGGGTTGAGTCTCGCGGCGGCCGTGGCCCGCCTGCATGGCGGTACGCTGCGGCTCGACGACAACGCCCCCGGCCTGCGCGCCGAACTGGAGCTGCCGCTGGCCGTCACGCAGTGACACAGTGCCACAGGTGGCGACTTGCCCCCCCGCGGCGGAATAAGCTAAAGCCCCGGGCCGGCTTCGGCCCCCTCGGCTTTCCGCAGGGGCAGGTAACACGTGGCGACGACGATGCCCGCATCCCCAGTATCCGGCCGCACCGGCGGGCCGGCGGCCACGGGCATCCTCAATGCACGGCGCCTGATCCAGATCCGCATGATCGCCGTGCCGGTGCTGGCCGTGTGCCTGCTGCTGGCGCGCTACCCCATGGGCTTCGACCTGCCGGCATTGTCGCTGTCGGTGATCGTCGTCGCATTGCTCGTCTTCAATGTCTGGGCCTGGCGGCGTTTCGCCCGCCGCAGTTCGATCTCGGACAACGAGTTCTTCCTGCAGATCGTCGTCGATGTCATCGCCCTGACCGGCACGTTGTATTACACCGGTGGTGGGGCCAGTCCCTTTGTCTTCTTCTGCCTGATGCCGCTGACGATCACCGCCGTCAGCATGCCACGCCGCTATACCTGGGCGATGGCCGTGATCAGTGCGCTGGCCTATACCTTCCTGCTGACGCGCAACGCCGGCAGCCCGACGCTGCCCGCGTTCACCGACCGGCCGTTTCGCGACACGCATATCATGGGCATGTGGGTCGGCTTCATCGTCATCGCCGGACTGACGGCACATTTTGTTGCCGCCATGGCAGAGACGGTCAGACAGCGCGACCGCTACCTTTCGGAGTTGCGCGAGGCGGCACTGCGTGACGAGCGTGTCGTCGCGCTGGCGACGCTGGCGGCCGGTGCGGCCCACGAACTCGGTACGCCGCTGGCGACGATGGCCGTGCTGGCCGGCGAGATCGGCGCCGAATACCCGCTGCAGCAGTACCCGCGGCTCCACCGCCAGCTCGACATCCTCACCGAGCAGATCGGCCGCTGCAAGGAGGCGCTCTCGGTGATGTCGGCTTCGGCCGGCGCGGCCCGTGCCGAGGTGGCCGAGCGCCTGTCGCTCGACCAGTTCGTTGCGGGGGTCGTCGAGGAAGTGCGGCGGCTGCGCAGCTCCGCCGGCGTCAAGGTGCGCATCGTCCACCCGCCGCCGGCACCGGTCATCGTCGTCGAGCGCACCATCCGCCAGGCACTGCTCAACATCATCCACAACGCGGTGGACGTTTCGCCCGAGCAGGTTGCCGTCGAGGGTGACTGGGACGACGAGGCGGTCGAGATCCGCGTCGTCGATGCCGGTGGCGGCATGCGCATCGCCAACCCGGGCAGCCTGGAGCGGCTTGGCACCTCGACCAAGGCCGGCGGGCTGGGCCTGGGTCTGTTCCTCGCCCATGCCGTCATCGAACACATGGGCGGCAAGCTGACCGCGTGCGACAACACGGTCGGCGGCACCACCGTGACCCTGCGGCTGCCGCTGGCCAAACTGATGGAGGGGGCGTGATGAACCATTTGGGGACGATGCCGAAACTGCTCATTGCCGAGGACGATCCGGTCTTCTCGGATGTGCTGGCTGCCGCGCTGACGCGCCGCGGATTCCAGGTCACCGTGGCGCACAGTTGTGCCGAGGTCCGGCGCTCGCTCGCCCAGTCGCGGCCCGACTACGCGGTCGTCGACCTGCGCATCGGCCATGAGTCGGGCCTGGCGCTGATCCCTGAACTCGTCGCGCCGCCGCGTCCGGCGCGCACCGTCGTGCTGACCGGCTACGGCAGCATCGCCACGGCCGTCGAGGCCATCAAGCTCGGCGCCATCCAGTACCTCACCAAGCCGGTGCAGGTCGAGGAACTGCTGGCGGCCCTGAGTGGCGCGCCGGTGGCGCCCGAGGCGGTGCCGGTCAGCCCGCGGCCGCTGTCGGTGAAACGCCTCGAGTGGGAGCACATCCAGCGCGTGCTCAACGAGCACCAGGGCAACATCTCGGCCACTGCCCGGGCGCTGGGCATCCATCGCCGTACCCTGCAGCGCAAGCTCAACAAGCGCCCGGTCAGGCGCTGACCCGGTCGCCGGAGGCGACGGCCTGCCAGGCCGGATGCCGCGTGCCGTGGGCGTCCTCGATCCACGGCAGCCAGCCGATACCGAAAAAGCGCACGCTGATGTCGCCGGCTCTCGGCCGGATGGTGATTTCCTCGAGCGCTTCGGCATGCGCGTCGTGAAGGGTTTCGAGCGCCGCGACTTCCGCCGCGACGCGTGCCTCCAGTTCGGCGATCTGTTTGCGGATGTGATCGACGGTTTCCTCGGCGCGGCGCACGTCGGCAGACTGACGGGCAGCATGACCCGCCTTGCGCACCGCCGAACCGGCGCGCGTCACCGATGACACCGACACGGCCTTGCGCCCGAGCAGCGCACCGAGCACCGCGGCACCCACCGACGCCAGGGTGTCGACGCGCGCGCCGCGCGCCTGTGCGGCTTCGCGATCGATGGCCTGGCGCGCCCGCCGTTCGCGCTCCTCGAGCGCGCTGAAGCGTGCCGCGTACTTCCGGCGCAGGGCTGCCACCTCGCGGTCGCGCACCTCACGGGCCTGCTGCTGCAGACGGATGCGGAATTGCGCCTGGGTCTCACCCGGCGTGGAACTCAACCGGAGCGCCCGGCTGTGCCAGAGGATGAGCGGGGCATCGCTGCGCAGCCAGCGGCCGAACTGCACCTGCTCGCGCCGGATCGCCGCGGTATCCGGGATGCGACCTGGCCACGGTGCGAAGAGGGCATCGGGCTCGGCGGCCTGCTCCAGCGTCGCCACGTCGATGTCGAGGACCTCCGCGTGGTGCCAGTCGGTGACGGCACCCTCCGGTTCCAGCGCCAGCACCAGCTCGCGCGACATGTCGACGCCGTGGCGGGCGCTCACGTAGGCCACGCGTGCGGCGCCGAGCAGGCGCGGCTGGTAGATGAGCGTTGCATCCTGTTCGGGCAACCGCTGCGCAGCGAGATAGGCCGTGGCGATGCCGGGAAACAGTGCGGGCGTGCGCTCGCCGCCGCCTGCGGGCGCGGCGTGGGCCGCTTCGGGCGCCGCCGCGACGGCCGGGGCCGACGCTGCCAGGCGCCGGATGTCGTCGCGTGTCAGGGGGCCGCGCAGCCAGCACAGCGCCCAGCGTGTCTGGAAGACCACCGGCGCCGATTCGTGGATGTTGTGCAGCAGGAAGCAGCGCTTTTGCAGGTTGCCGAGCTGGGTGTCGAGCCAGTCCGGGTCGAGGCCCGCCGCGGCCGAGCGCAAGCCTTCGCGGACGCGTTCGCGGTCCTGCGCGGTCTGCAGGCGGCCGATCATCCAGGTGCCGGCATTGGACAGGGCCTTGTAGTCGAAGTCGACGGGGTTCTGCCCGGCCAGCACCACGCCGAGGCCGAAGGCCCGCGCCTGCTTGAGCAGGGTCAGCAGCGGCGGCTTGCTCGGCGGCATCGCCACCGGTGGCAGGTAGCCGGCGATCTCGTCCATGTAGAGGAGGGCGCGCAGCGAAGCGGTGCCGGGCTGGCTGCGCATCCAGGCGATGACGGCGTTGAGCAGCAGCGTGACGAAGAACATGCGCTCGGCATCGTTGAGGTGCGCGATCGAAATGACCGAAACCTTGGGCCGGCCATCGGCGGTGTAGAAGAGCGTGTCGGCGCGCAGCGGCTCGCCGGCCAGCCACGCCTCGAAGCCCGGCGTCGCGACCAGGGTGTTGAGGCGCATCGCCAGGGCGAAGCGCTCCTTCGCCGGATAGAAGGCGTCGAGGTCGAGGACGCCGATCTTCGTCACGCCGGGCTGCTGGACGGCGGCGATGAGGCCGGGCAGGTCGGTGCCTTCGCCGCGCTGCCAGCGCTGGTCGAGGACCGTCGACAGCAGCAGGTGCTCGCGGCTGGCGACCGGGTCGGCGTCGATGCCGGCCAAAGACAGAAGGCCGGTGGCCACGCCCTGGAGGTGCTGGCGGTAAAGGTCGGCATCGTCGCGCAGGGTGGCCGGCGGTGCAGCCAGCGAGCCGAGCACCGAGATCGGCCGGCCGGCGGTGCTGCCGGGCGTGTAGAGGGCGAACTCGGCCGCCGCGCCGAGGCGGGCGATGCGTTCGGGGCCCTGCCCCCATGCGGCCAGCCCCTGGCGCCACAGCGCCGCCTGGGCGGCGGCGTGCGCCTCGACGGTTTGCCCGGCGCTGCGTGCCGCCTGCGGGTCGACCCACGGCAGGAAGTCGGCGGGGGCGAGGTTCGGGAACTGCAGCAGCAGGTTGCCGAGATCACCCTTCGGGTCGATGGCGATGACCGGGACATGATCGATGGCGGCTTCCTCGATGAGGCTGATGCCCAGCCCGGTCTTGCCGCTGCCGGTCATGCCGATGATCACGCCGTGCGTGCACAGGTCGGCGGCGTCGTAGAGCAGCGGGGCGTCGAGCGCCGCGCCGTCCTGCCACGGCCGGCCGAGGTAGAAGGCGCCGAGTTTTTCGTGATCGTGCATCATCGTGCTGCCGTCAGGCGGATGTCTTGCGGGTGCCGCGCCGATGCACTGCCGGCAGGTCGACGAGGTTGATGTGCTGGCCCGGCTCGGCGATCGTCACCTGCGGGGCGCCGTGCCGGCCGAGGTGCGTGGCGAGGGCGCCGGATGCTGCCGCTTCGCCGTGCACCAGCCACACCGGCGGGGGGTCGCGGAAGCCGCCGTACCAGCGTGTCAGGTCGTCGCGATCGCCATGCGCCGACAGCCCGCCGACGGTGTGGACCTGCGCACGCACGCGCATCGTCTCGTGCCAGACGCGCACGTAGGGGTCGCCGTCGACCAGCCGCCGACCGAGCGTGCCATGTGCCTGGTAGCCGACGATCAGCACGTGGCATTCCTCACGCCAGATGTTGTGCTTGAGGTGGTGAAGGATGCGCCCGCCCTCGCACATGCCGCTGCCGGCGATGATGATGGCACCGCTGCGCTGGCGGTTGATGGCCTGCGATTCCTCGGTCGTTTCCGTCAACTTGAGGTTCGGCAACAGTGGCATGCCGCGCAGGCCCTCGCGCACGGTGCGCGCCTCGGCATCGTAGAGTTGCGGGTTGTCCCAGTAGATCGCCGAGGCCTTGATGGCCATCGGGCTGTCGAGGTAGACGCGCCAGTTGCCGATGCCCCATTCGTCGTGATGGCGGGCCAGCAGCCAGAGGATCTCCTGCGTGCGGCCGACGGCGAAGGCCGGAATGAGGATGTTGCCGTGGTGGTGGCTGGCGCGGGCGATGATCCCGGCGATCTCGGCCTCGGTCTGCGCCCGTTCGCGGTGCTGGCGGTCGCCGTAGGTGCTCTCCATGATCAGCATGTCGGCCTGCTCGACCGGGGCCGGGTCGCAAAGGATCGGCGTGCCGTACTGGCCGAGGTCACCGCTGAAGACGATCCTCGCCGTGAAAGGGCCGTCGCGCGCCTCGATGTCGACGATCGCCGAGCCGAGGATGTGCCCGGCATCGTGGTAGCGCAGCGTCACGCCCGGCAGGATCTCCCGCGCTTCGCGGTACGGCAGGGGCACGAACTGGCCGAGCGCCCGCCGCGCGTCATCGAGGGTGTAGAGCGGCGTGACCGGCGCCAGTCCCTTGCGTGCACGGCGGCGGTTCTCGGCGGCGGCATCGCTCTCGGCGATCCGCGCGCTGTCCTCGAGCATCACCTGGCACAGGTCGCGGGTTACGCGCTGGGCATGGATCGGCCCGGTGTAGCCGCGCCTGACCAGCAGCGGCAGCCGCCCGGAGTGGTCGATGTGGGCGTGGCTGAGGACCACGGCATCGATGTCGGCGACATCGAAGGGGAAATCCTCGCGGTTGCGTGCGGCACTGCGCCGGCCACCCTGGATCATCCCGCAATCGAGCAGGATGCGACGCGCGCCGACGCGGAGCATGTGGCAGGAACCGGTGACCTCACCGGCCGCACCGTGGAAGCTGACCTCGATCCGTTCCCTGCGTGTCATGTCATTCTCCCGCCCGCCGGATCCGGTTGCGCGTCCCCCCGACCCGGCCCTATGCTCGGTGCGCGCCCGATGCGGGGCATGTCGACCGCATCAGCCCCAGAAAACAAACCAGGGAGAAGACCGATGCTACAGGAATTCCGTGAATTCGCGATGCGCGGCAACGTCGTCGACCTCGCGGTCGGCATCATCATCGGCGGGGCCTTCGGCAAGATCGTCACCTCCTTCGTCAACGACGTCATCATGCCGCCGATCGGCCTGCTGATGGGCAACGTCGATTTCAGCAACCTGTTCATCGATCTTTCCGGCGGCGACTTTGCCTCGCTCAAGGCGGCCGAGGACGCCGGTGCGCCGATCATCAAGTACGGGATGTTCATCAATACCGTACTCGACTTCATCATCGTCGCCTTCGCCATCTTCATGGTCATCCGGGTCATGAACCGGCTCAAGCGGCAGGAGGAAGCCAGGCCGGCCGCACCGCCCGAGCCGCCGGCGCAGGAAAAGCTCCTCACCGAGATCCGCGACCTGCTCAAGACGCGCTGAGTGGTGCCACACGACAGCGGGGTGGCGCCGGCCGGCGTTACCCTCGAGCGGCGCGGCGTGAAGCGCTGGCTGGGCGGCCATCCGTGGATCTACGCGTCTGATGTCGCCGGCGGCGACGGCTTGCAGGGCGGTGAGGTGGTGCGGGTGTTCGATGGCCGTGGCCGTTGCCTGGGCCAGGCCTTCTGGTCGCATGTCTCCAAAATCCGCCTGCGCCGGCTGACCTTCGGCACGGAGCCCGTCGACGACGCGTTCTTCGCCGCGCGCCTTGCCGCCGCCGATGCACGCCGCCGGGCCCTGCTGCCCGGCTGCCAGGCCTACCGCGTCGTGCATGGCGAGGCCGATGGCCTGCCCGGGCTCGTCGTCGACCGCTACGGCGACTGGCTCGGCGTGCAGCTGCTGGTGCCGGCGATGGCGCAGCGTCGTGCGTTGATCGTGCGCTTGCTCGTCGAGCATTTTGCGCCGGCAGGCATCGTCAACCGTTCGGATGTCGCGGCCCGGGAACTCGAGGGGCTCGCCCCCGAGAAGGGCGTGCTTCACGGCACCGTGCCGGACACCGTGGTCATCGAGGAGGGCGGCATGAAGATCGGCATTTCCCTCCTGGAGGGGCAGAAAACCGGCGCCTTCCTCGACCAGCGCCCCAACCGCATTGCTGCCGCCGGTTATGCGCGCGGCCGGGCGCTGGATTGCTTCAGCTATGCCGGCGGCTTTGCCCTGCAGCTCGCCACCCGGGCCACGCAGGTCACGGCGCTCGACATCTCGTCGCAGGCCTGTGCGCAGATCGCCGCCAACGTGGTATGCAACGGCTGCACCAATATCGAGGTTGTTTGCGCCAATGTCTTCGAGTGGCTGCGCGCACGGGACGAGGCCGGGGCGCGTTATGACACGGTGGTGCTCGACCCACCCGCTTTCGTCAAGCACAAGTCCGCGCTGGCCGCCGGCCTGCGCGGCTACAAGGAGATCAACCTGCGCGCCATGCGCCTGATGGCACCGGGCGGCTGCCTGATCACGGCGAGCTGCAGCCACCATGTCGACGAGGCAGCCTTCGAGGTCATGTTGCAGGACGCCGCCGCCGATGCGCGCCGTGACGTGCAGGTGCTCGAGCGGCGCGGGCCGGGCGTCGACCATCCGGTGCTGCTGGCCATGCGCGAGACGCGCTACCTCAAGACGTATGTCCTGCGCGTGCTGTGATCCTGTTGCCTACCAGGGGATCTCGCGGCCATCCTTGTAGTCGAGAAAGCGGCCGTTGTGCGTGGCCTGCAGGCCATCGATGACCTTGACCAGCCCGGTGACGCTTTCCTCGACGCTGATGGCGCCCGGCTGGCGCATGTTCTTGCCGTAACCGAACTCGCCGGGGGCCGGCTGGGTATCGACGCTGCCCGGCGACAGGGCGACGATCGTCACGCCCTTGCGCTGCGTCTCGAAGGCCATGGTGTACACGGCCATGTTGAGCGCCGTCTTGCTGGTGCGGTACTCGTACATCATCGCCGCCTTCGGCCCCTCGACGAAGGAGCCGGCCTTGCTCGAGATGACGACGATGCGCCCGTTGCCGGCTTTGGCGACGTGGGGCAGGAATGCCGCGCTGACTTTCAGCGTGCCGAGCACGTTGACCTCGTAGCTGTCGCGCGCCGCCTGGTAATCGATGCCGGCCGCCGGCTTGAAGGCCGAGGCATAGCGCGGCGTCTTGCCGGCGTTGTTGATCAGCACGTCGATGGCCCGCTCCTGGTAGCGCCCGGCCAGCGCGTCGACGGCGGCATGGTCGGTGATGTCGAGGGCTTCGACGGTGACCGCGGGGTTGTCGGCCGCCAGCGCCTTCAGTTCGGTGGCGGTGGCCGGCTCGCGGGCCGTGGCGATGACCTGCCAGCCGCGCGCGGCGTACTGGCGGGTGAGTTCGAGGCCAATGCCGCGGTTGGCGCCCGTCACCATCACGGTGGGCGTGGCTTCAACCGCATGCAGCGGGATCACGGGCTGGACGAGCAGCGTCAGGAGGAGCAGGCAGAGGGCACGGGGGGGCATGGTGCTTTCCTTGCGATGGGCGGGCAGGGTTAGAATGCCGTGGTCAACGGAGAAACGCCAACGTGGTCGACAAGCCCGGCAATTCATTCGCGGCCCAGCTGATCGAACGCAGCGCCACCGGCTATGCCGGTTTCGCCTCGGCGTGGCTCGGCGAGCACCACCCGGCCATGGCGGCACGCCTGTCCGGCGAGGCGGGCGGCGGCTGGCGTGGCCACCTGACGCAGCGCCTGCTGGAACTGGCCGCGGCGCTGGCCGCCGGCGAAAAGCGCCTGTTCACGGCGCGCATCGCCTGGTCGCGGCGCGCCTTCGCGGCACGCAGCCAGCCGGAAGGTGACCTGGCAGCAAGCATCGAGGCGCTGCGCGAGACGCTGGCCGCGCGCCTGCCGGCCAATGCCGCCGCCGAGCCGCTCGATTACCTCGACACGGCCCTCGCCGAGTTGCGCGCGCCGCTGCCGGCCCTGCAGGAGTCCGGGCTCGACGCCTCGCGGCCGCTCGACCGCCTCGCCCTGCGCTACCTCGAAAAGATCCTCATGGGCAATGTCACCGACGCCATCGACGACATCGTCGCCGTGGCGGCCGGCGAGACGGGGGCGCATGGTGTCTACCTCGGCATCCTCCTGCCGGCGCAGCGCGAGATCGGCCGCTTGTGGCACGAAGGCGAGGTGACGGTCGCCGAAGAGCACCTCGTCACCGGCACCACCCAGCGGGCCATGGCGGTGATCGCCAGTCGCGCGCCGCGTGCGGCGCACAACGGGCACACGGTGGTGGTCGCCGCGGTGGCTGGCAACATCCACGACATCGGGCCGCGCGCACTGGCGGACTTCTTCCAGATGGCTGGCTGGCGGCCGATCTATGTCGGTGCCGATGTGCCGCTGCAGGACCTGCCGCCGATGCTCACTTTCTACGATGCCAGCGCGCTGATGATGGCCGCGACGCTTGCCACACACGTGCCGCGCGTCGCGCAGGCCATCGCCGACATCCGCCAGCGCTGCGGTCATCCACTGCGGGTCATCGTCGGCGGCGCGGCCTTCGACGAGGTGCCCGCCCTCTGGCAGCGCATCGGTGCCGACGGCTATGCCGCGACCATCGACGACGCGGTGAAGGTTGCCACCCGTCTCGTCGCGGGCTGAGCACGCCGGATCAGTTCACTCCGCGTCGCCGCTGCCATGCGCGGCATGCAGCGCATCGAGTCCTTCGCGAGCCTGGCGGGCCCAGCGCCGGACCACGCGCCGCACCTCGCTCCACGCCGTGACCGGGTTGGCCTCGCTGGTCAGCAGGCGGCTGCCGAGGTCACCGGGTGCGCGCGCTTCGCGACGCTCGACCGAGCGCGCCAGCAGTTCGCCGCTCAGCGAATCGTGGATCTCGCTGACCAGCGTCGCCTCGCCGACGCGGTCGAGGTAAATCTGGCTGCGGCCGGGTTCCTCGGGCGGCACCCGCGAGACGATGTCGGCCAGCGTCACCTTGAGTGCCAGCACGCCCGGGCCCGGCGCATCGGCGCGTGACAGGCGGCTGCGCGCCAGTTCCTCGGTGAGGATCTCGTCGACGGTGCGTGCCAGCCGCTCGCGGTTGGCGGGCGTGATGGGGAATTCGGTGGTGCTGGCGGTGCGTGGCGGCGCGCTGGCCCGTACGGCGCGAAAGCGCAGTTCGGCCGGCATCACCAGCAGTCGGTCGTAGCCACGCAGGTCAAGGCCGGGGCGGATCCATTCGAGGCGGGTGCCGCCGTGGGCGACGGGAATCAGCCCTTCCCAGTCAGGTGCCACGTCGCTGCGCGAGACCACGGTGCGCGCGCCGCAGGCTGCGATGCCCAGCGTCAGCAGCAACAGGATCAGGGTGCGGGCCCGGAATGACGACTGCCTCAGGTGCATCATGACGTGCTCCTCATGCCGGCCGGGGACGGAACCCCGGCTTGTCGAAAACGAGCTGTACCGTGCTGATGCTACGCTCGCGGAAGCCGCCTTCACAGTAGGCGAGGTACCACTCCCACATGCGGATGAATTCGTCGGGGTAGCCGAGCCGGCGCACGTCCGCCACCCGGGCCATGAAGCGCGCCCGCCAGTCCTTGAGGGTGCGGGCGTAATCCAGGCCGATGTCCTGCAGGTCGACCATCTGCAGATCGGTGTGGCGGGCCAGCGCCGCGCTGATCGAGCCCATCGAGGGCAGGGCGCCACCGGGGAAGATGTACTTCTGGATGAAATCGACCGAGCGCCGCGCCTGCGCGTAGTGACGGTCGGCGATGAGGATCGACTGCAGGAGCATGCGCCCGGCCGGCTTGAGCCGTTCGCTGCAGACGCGAAAGTAGGTATCGAGGTAACGGTGGCCGACGGCTTCGATCATCTCCACGGAGACGAGCTTGTCGTAGCAGCCGGTGAGGTCGCGGTAGTCGCGGTTCTGTACCGTGACGCGCGTGGAAAGGCCCGCCGCGGCGATGCGTTGCGTCGCAAAGGCGAACTGTTCCCGCGAGATGGTCGTGGTCGTCACGCGGCAGCCGTAGTGACGCGCCGCATGCATGGCGAGCCCGCCCCAGCCGGTGCCGATCTCGAGCAGGTGGTCTTGTGGGGCGAGCTCGAGCTTCCGGCAGATCAGGTCGAGTTTGTGCACGGAAGCCTCTTCCAGCGTCGCATCCTCGCGCGGGTAGACCGCCGCCGAGTACATCATCGTCGGGTCGAGGAACAGCTCGAACAGCGCATTGCCGAGGTCGTAGTGGGCGTGGATGTTGCGCGCGCTGCCGCGCCGCGTATTGCGGTGCAACCAGTGGACCAGCTTCTGCAGGGGCTGGGCGAGCGCCGCGGCGCCGGATTCGAGGCCCTCCATCACTGCGCGGTTGGCCACGATGAGGCGCACCAGCGCGGTGAGGTCGCAGGCGCTCCACTTGCCGGCCATGTAGGCTTCGGCTGCGCCGATGGTCCCGCCCTGGGCGATGTCGACCCAGGCCGATGGATCACTGATGCGCAGGTGGACGTCACGGCCCGGCGGCGGTGACGGTTCGCCGCAGTCGGTCTGCCCGCTGGCCTCGCTGATGCGCAGCCGGCCGTGGCGCAGCCCGGCGAGCCGTGCGAGGACCGCGCGTCGCGCGATGCGGGCCAGCATCCCGCCGCCGCTGTCGTCCTGCGCCGCCGCCGTGCGCCTGGCAATGCCCCGCAGGGCGTTTTCGCGTTCGCTCATGCCGCTGTTCCGTATGCCTTCAACCGGTTTTCCCGCTGGCTTTGGGTCGATCATAGACCGGCGCACGCCGCCGCCACAGCTTGAGTGCCTGCCAGTGAATCAGCGCGACGATGCGCAGCGTGATCAGTGGATCGGTGGCCAGCATCCGCGCCAGGGTCGGGCTGCTGACCGGCTCGCGGTGGAAGTTCAGGTAGGCGTCGAAGACGCGCTTCGTGCCGCGCCAGTTTTCAAGGCCGAGCAGCAGGCGGTCGCCGGGGGTGGTCAGCGTGCAGCGGTAACGCATGTCCATGGGCATGAACGGCGAGACGTGGAAGGCCTTGGCGAACTCGAAGCGCCGCGCGCCATTGGCGACCTCGGCGCCCGCAGTGAGCACGTAGGGATGCATCTGTCGCCACGGCATGTTGCTGACCTCGAGCACCACGGCCACCAGTGCCGCGCTGCGATCGAAGCAATAGTAGGCGCTCATCGGGTTGAAGCAGTAGCCGAAATAGCGCAGGTTGGTCAGCAGGCGGATGGCGCCATCGGGGCGAAAGCCGGCCTGCTGTTCGACGAGGTCGCGGACCACGGTGTCGAGCGGCATGGCCGGGTCGCCGAGGTGGTCCTCGCGGCGGAAGCAGGCCGGTGCCCGGCGACGTGCCGACCAGAACCAGTAGCGGTCGAACAGTTCCGGCAGTTCTGCCAGATCCAGGTAGGGCATGAAGACCGGGTAGCGGAAGCGGTTGTCGACCGGCGTGAACCGGCGATGGCTAACCTGCCCCCGGTAGATGCAGCTGTGCATCGCGCGCTCCTTTCATGGCTGCCGCCGTGGCCCCGCCCAGCCGTGCCTCGAGGGCGTCGCACAGCGTTTCCGCGCTGTGCACGCCGTCTTCATGGAAACCATACCCCCAGTACGCGCCGCAGTACCAACTGCGATGGTGGCCGCTGATCTCGTCGCGCCGCGCCTGGGCGGCGAAGCTGTCCATGGTGAACAGCGGGTGGGCGTAGCGGGTCTCGTAGAGGATGCTGTCGGGGTCCATGGCGTTGCGGCTGTTGAGTGTGACCAGCACCTGCCTGTCGGTCGGCAGGCTCTGCAGGCGGGTCATGTTGTAGGTCACCGACACGCCGCCGCCGCCGCCTTTCGCGTGCCGGTGGTAGTTCCACGAGGCCCACGCCCGCTGGCGTTGCGGCAACAGGCGGGCATCGGTGTGCAGGACGATGTCGTTGTCCTGGTAGGTGATCGCACCGAGGATGGTGCGCTCGGCCGGTGTCGGGTCGCGGAGCAGGTGCAGCGCCTGGTCGCTGTGGCAGGCGAAGATCACCTGATCGAAATCGGCAGCCTCGCTGCCGGCGGCCTTGACGCGTACCCGGTCGGGGTGCCGCTCGACCCATTCGACCGGCGTGTCGAGGTGCACGCGGTCGTGGAAGGGCTGGATCAGCGCGCGCACGTACTGGCGCGAGCCGCCGCACACCGTCATCCACTGCGGGCGGCCGTCGACCTGCAGCAGGCCGTGGTTCCTGAAGAAATGACCGAAGTGGCAGGCGGGGAACTCGAGGATGCGGTCCGGCTCCGCCGACCAGATCGCGCCGGCCATCGGCAGCAGGTAGTCGTGGACCACCGCGCCGCGGAAGCGTTGCGCCGTCAGCCAGTCGCCGAGCGACAGGCCCGGCGGGCTGGCGACGAGCTGGCCCGCGGCGCGGTTGAAGCGCAGGATGTCGGCGATCATGCGATAGAACGACGGCCGCAGCATGTTGCGGCGCTGGGCGAAGATCGCGTCGAAGGTCGCATCGCCGCGGTATTCGAGATTGGAGTGCCCGCAGCGGAAGCTGAAACTCATGTCGGCTGCCTGGCTGGCCACCCCAAGTTCGCGCAGCAGGGCGGTGTAGAGCGGGTAGTTGCGTTCGTTGAACACGATGAACCCCGTGTCCACGGGGATCCGCTGCCCGTCGAGGTCGATGTCGACCGTGTGGCTGTGTCCGCCGGGCCATGATCCGGCCTCGAAGACATGCAGGTCGTGGCCCGCGTGGAGCCGGTGCGCGGCGTACAGGCCGGAAATGCCGCCGCCGATGATGGCCAGTTTCACTCGCAACCCCCTCGCGCAGTGAGGCGGCGCCGGTTGACGCCGGTGCTGCGCTACAGCTTACACTGCTATTCGCCGGCCTTCGGGGTTTGGATGAGACCGGCCGGCCGCGGGCTCGCGACATCGGATCGCGTGCGGCCGACGAACTGCAGGCCATGTCCATCATTCGACACGGGCACCCACGGGGTGCCGGGGAGGCCACCATGCCGCTTCGAGCCCGCGCCCGACCCGCCAGCCGTCCGTCTTCAGGGTGGGTGGCCGTCCCTGCGCTGATCATCGGCATCGTGCTGGCCGGCTGTGCCGCGCCGGTGCCGTCGCCACAGGCGCTGAATGACTCCTACACATCGGCGCTGTCGCGCACGCAGCCGCTGGCCGTGACACTGGATGTCGCCACGCCGGACGGCCAGGCGGCATGGGCGCGCCTTGCGGGCTACTTCGCCGCCATGACCGAAGACTCGGTCGCCACCGGCACGGCGCTCGTCTACGCGCCTCAGGCCTACCTCAACGACACGCTGGTCGCCATCGATGGCGAGGCGGAGATCCGCCGCTACTTCGCCGCCACCGCACAGCGCGCGCGGCGTGTCGAGGTCGTCTTCGTCGACCATGCCACCAGCGGTATCGAGCATTACGTGCGCTGGGTGATGACCATCGAGGCGGACGGCTTTGCCGGTGGCCAGCCGGTACAAAGCCATGGTCTTACGCATTTCCGCTTCGATGCACGGGGCCGGGTGCTGTTGCACAAGGATTTCTGGGATTCGGGTACCGGCTTCCACGAGCACCTGCCGGTGATCGGCAGCCTGCTGCGCCGGGTGCGGGCCACGGTCCACGAAGGGTGAAGCCACGACAATGCCGGGCATGCCGCCCGGTCATGCACGGGACGGGGGGTGAACCATGAGCATGGCGATTGAACTGAGTGAACGCGGCCTGCTGCCCGATGTGCTGGTGCGCTTCGGCATGCGCCGGCTGATGGCGGCGCGGCTTCGCGAGGAGTCGCTCGACCGGGGTGAGGCGGAGTATCAACGCTTCAGCCAGCGCCTCGCCGAACTGCGCCGCAGCCCGATCGCCGTCGACACCGACCGGGCCAATGAGCAGCACTATGAAGTGCCCGCCGGGTTTTTCAGCGCCGCGCTCGGGCCGCACCTCAAGTACAGCTGTTGCCTGTATCCGCCCGGCATCACCGACCTCGGTGCGGCAGAGGAGGCAATGCTGGCGCTGACCTGTGAGCGGGCCGGGCTCGCCGACGGCCAGGACGTCCTCGAACTCGGCTGCGGCTGGGGGTCTCTCAGCCTGTGGATGGCCTCGCGCTATCCGGCCAGCCGCATCACTTCCGTGTCCAATTCCGCTTCGCAGCGCGAGTATATTCTCGGCCAGGCGCGCCAGCGCGGCCTTGCCAACCTCGACGTCGTCACCGCGGATGCCAACGTCTACGACACCGCGCAGCGCTTCGACCGCGTGGTGTCCGTCGAGATGTTCGAGCACATGCGCAACTATGCGAGCCTGATGGCGCGGATCGGCACGTGGCTGCGGCCCGGCGGCCGCCTCTTCGTGCACATCTTCTGTCATCGCAGCCTCATGTATCCCTTCACCACCGGCGACGATTACGACTGGATGGCAAGACATTTTTTTACCGGTGGGCTGATGCCTGCAGAAGACACCCTGCTGTGGTTCCAGGACGATCTCGCGATCGAGGCACAGTGGCGTGTCTCGGGTGTGCACTACCAGAAAACCGCGGAGGCCTGGCTCCTCAACCTCGACCGCAACCGCGCTGCGGCGCGTGAAGCGCTGGCCACGGCGGCGCCTCCCGATGGTGTCGAGCGCGCCCTCAACCGCTGGCGGATGTTCTTCATGGCCGTCGCCGAGCTGTTCGGCTATGCCGGCGGTACCGAATGGCTGGTCGGCCACTACCGTTTCCTCAAGCGCGCCTGACCCCCGGGAGGCTGTCATGAGCGGCACATTCACCCACTGGTTGAGCGGCCTCGGTGCGACGCTGCCGCTCATGTTCATCGCCTGGCTGATCAGCGTCTGGCGGCGCAACGTGGCGATCGTCGATGTCTTCTGGGGGCTCGCCATCGCCGGCGCGGGGTTTGCCTGGCTGATGGCCGGCGGGGCGGGCTCGGCACGGGCCACGCTGGTGATGGTGCTGGCGACGCTCTGGGCACTGCGCCTGGCTGCGCACATTCTCTGGCGCGGCTGGGGTCAGCCCGAGGACCGCCGCTATCGCGAGATCCGCGCGCGCAACGAGCCGAATTTCGCGTTCAAGAGCCTTTACCTGGTTTTTGTCCTGCAGGCGGTGCTGGCCTGGGTGGTGGCGCTGCCGCTTTACGGCGCGGTGCGCAGCACGACGCCGCTCGGCGTGCTGGATGCGCTGGGTGTCGCGCTGTGGGTCGTCGGTTTTTCCTGCGAGGCCATCGCCGACTGGCAGCTCGCCGCCTTCCAGCGCCGTGGCGGCAGTGCCGGTGCGGTCATGGACCAGGGGCTGTGGCGTTACAGCCGTCACCCCAACTACTTCGGCGAGTTCTGCCTGTGGTGGGGCCTGTGGCTGGTGGCGCTGTCGGGCGGCGCGTGGTGGAGCATCGCCGGCCCGGCGCTGCTGACATTCTTCCTGTTGCGCTTCTCGGGTGTCGCCCTCACCGAGAAGGACATCGCCGAGCGCCGGCCGGCCTACCGCGACTACATGCGCCGCACCAGTGCCTTCGTGCCGCGGCCGCCGCTCAGCCGCTGACCGGTCGTGATTCCAGCACGACGACGCTGCGGCCTGCGGCGGTGTAGTGGCCGGCATGCCGGGGGCGCTGTGCCTGTCGCGGCACGACGTCGCCGGGCGGCGCCAGCGCGGTGTCGACGGCGAGGTGCCAGCACCGGCCGGTGATTTCCGGCAGTGCCAGCCGTCTTTCGCTTTCGGCCATGTTGAGGATGACGTGGAGGTCTTCCTCGCCGGCCTCGCAGCCGGCGAGCGTGTAGCGCAGCAACCTGGCGTCGGGTGTCTCCCAGGGCGCCTCGTCGAGACGCGCGCCATGCCAGCGGATGTCGGGCATGCCGCGGGCGGGCTCGGTGTCGCCGGTGAGGAAGTGCAGGCGGCGCAGTGTCGGGTGGCGCTGGCGCAGGGCGATCATCTCGCGGACGAAGCGCAGCATGTCGCCGTTTTGTTCCGTCAGTCGCCAGTCGAACCACGAGATCTCGTTGTCCTGGCACCAGGCATTGTTGTTGCCGCGCTGGCTGCGCAGCACCTCGTCGCCGGCGAGGATCATCGGCACGCCCTGGGAGAGCAGCAGGATGGCCATCAGGTTGCGCGCCTGACGGGCGCGGCAGGCGTTGATCGCCGGGTCGAGGGTCTCGCCCTCGGTGCCGCAGTTCCAGCTCAGGTTGTGCGCGTAGCCGTCGCGGTTGTCTTCGCCGTTGGCTTCGTTGTGCCGCTCGTTGTGGCTGACGAGATCGGCCAGGGTGAAGCCATCGTGGCAGGTGATGAAATTGATGCTGCTGGTGGTCTGGCGTCCGCCGGACTGGTAGAGGTCGCTGCTGCCGGTCATGCACGTCGCCAGCTCGCCGACCAGCCCGGCGTCGCCGCGCACGAACCGCCGCACCGTGTCGCGGTAGCGGCCGTTCCACTCGCTCCACGCCAGCCCCGGAAAGCAGCCGACCTGATGCAGGCCGGCCGCATCCCAGGCTTCGGCGATGAGTGGCAGGCCGGCGAGGGTGCCGGAGAACTCGATGGCCCACGGCAGCGGCGGATTGACCATTGGCGCGCCATCCTCGCCGCGCGTGAAGACGCTGGCGAGGTCGAAGCGGAAGCCATCGACGCGCATTTCCTCGACCCAGCGATCGAGGCAGCGCACCAGCAGGTGGGTGACCAGCGGGTGGTTGCAGTTGATGGTGTTGCCGCAGCCGGTGTAGTCGCGGTAGTTCGCCCCGTCGCGGTGGTAGAAAAATTCCGGCGCAAGGCCCTTGTAGTTCAGCACCGGGCCGTCGGTGCCGCCCTCTGCGGTATGGTTCATGACGACATCGAGGATCACGCCGATGCCGGCCTGGTGCAGCGCGTCGACCATGGCGCGGAACTCGCGTGGTGTGGCCGCCGGGTCGGGGTCGGCGCGATAGCCGGGGTGCGGGCTGCAGAACGAGTGCGGGCTGTAGCCCCAGTAGTTGCCGAGACCGCGTGCGGCGACGCTCTCCGGCACGTCCTGGGTGTCGAAGGCGGCGACCGGCATGAGCTGCACGTGGGTGATGCCGAGGTCGCGCAGGTAGGGGATCTTTTCGATGAGGCCGGCGTAGGTGCCGGGATGGCGCACGCCGGACGACGGATGGCGCGTGTAACCGCCGACGTGCAGTTCGTAGATCACGGCATGTTCGAGGGTCTTGGCCGGCTGGCGCGCCGTGCACCAGCGGAAGTCGTCGACGTCGATGACGATGCCGCGCAGGCCGGCACCGGCATCGACGCCCGCGCGGCGCTGCCAGCGCCGGTCATCGACGGCACGGGCGAACGGGTCCAGCACCTCGTGCTGGCCGTCGTCGAGCGTGACCTGCCAGTTGTAGCGCATGCCGCGCGGCAGCCCGTCGACCCACACGTGCCAGAAGAAGAAGCTGCGGTTGAGGCGCGGGTCGAGGGGGATGACCTGGAACGGCTGCTCGTCCTCCGGGCGGCGATAGAGGCGCAACGCCATGGCCCGTGCGGCACGGCTGTAGGCCGAGAAATTGGTGCCTGACGGGGTCCACGTCGCGCCGAGCGGATACCGCTGGCCGCGCCGGCTGTGGAAGCCGAAGCGACGCAGGGCCGAATCCGTGATGTCGGCGGTCATGGCGCCATGCCCGATGGCTCCCCGTCGTGGTGCCCGAAAGTGAAGACCCGGCGCCACCCGTGGCGCATGCTGACCACCATCCAGCCGTGGCGGTGGGCGGCATCCAGCGAGGCGCCGTCGGCCTCATCGTAGGCGTATTCGCGCTCGAAGTCGTCATGGCGGAGGAGGAGCTGCAGGGTCGGCCGCGATTGCGTCTGGCTGTAGCGGAGCATGGTGATGTCGCCGCCGGTGCCGATGTGGCCGATGGCCAGCACCGGCCGCCGGCCGACGTGCAGTTCGACGGCCAGCGGGCGCGTCGCCGCGTCGTTGAGGGCGTGCAGGGTTTCCAGCCGGCGCAGCACCAGTCGTTCGTCTTCCTCGCGCACGGTCATCACCACGCTGCTGCCGATGACATCGTCGGCGGGGATCGCGTAGAGCGCCGCCGCCATCGCCCGTGACACTTCGATGCTGCCGGCGGTGACGACGAAGCAACGAAAGCCGTTGGCGCGCAGGTGGTTCACCAGCTCGCGCATCGGCACGTAGGCCAGGCCCTGCAGCGGTGCCTGCAGGCGGGGGTGGCCTGCGATGGCGAGGTAAGCCTCGATTTCGTGGCGGAAGTCATCCTGTGTCTGGCCGGCACCGACGGCGGCCACCAGCCGCGTGAGGTCGGCCGTGGTGGCCTCCTGCAGGTAGCGGTCGCCGAGCTCCAGCGCGGCGCGGAAGGGCAGGGTGTCGCGCCAGGCAGGCCGCCGGGGCGCCAGCGTGCGCAGCCGCTGCAGCGCGAACAGTCCCTGTGGCGACGGCCGCTCGGGCCACAGGGTGCCGTCGTCGCCGAATACCGCGATGCGCTCGGCCGGCGTGATGTAGTCGCGGCTGCCCGGCGTCGTCACGCGGGCAACGTAATCGAGGATGCGTGCCTTGTGCGCGCCGTCGCGCCACGCGGGAAGAGGATCGTCGAGTGCCAGGGCAGGGCCGGCGCACAGCCAGACCAGGGCCAGCACCCCGGGCAACGCCCCGGGCAGCCAGGGGCAGCGGCCGGGCCAGACGCGACGGGAGTCGATCATGAACGGTCCTTCACTGACAGCGCGGCGATTTTGCCGCACAATCCCCGCTCATGCAGCCGGCCGCCGCACGTTGCGGCGGATGCGGTGGGAGCCAACGGCATGACCGACACCTTGCACATGATGCGCCGCCTGGGCACGGTCCTCGCCGTGCTTTGCTACCTGTGCGCCGTACCGCTGGCCCAGGCGGCCAGTGCCGCGCCCGAGGACCACTGCGACCATTGCGACCCGCGGCTCGAACATGCCGCATGCATGCTGGAGGGCCTGCCCGCCGCGCCGGACCACGCGCTCGCCAGTGCCGCGCGCGATCCGTCGCGCGGCAGCCCGGTCCTGACGACGCCCATGCCCGGCGTGGTGGCCGGGCCGGTGGCGCCCCGCCGCGTCGTGGACCGCGGCATGCACGGCCCGCCGTGGCCGCCGCCGCCGCTGCGACGCCTGCATCTCCTGTTCGGGAAACTCACCGAATGACCGACGCCTCGTGACCTGTCCTGAATGGTTTCACACGAGGAGTTTCGCCATGAATCGCATCCCTGCGGGGGCTGTCTCCCCCGTTTCTCCCGTCGCCGATCGCGGCAGGCGGCGCTTCGTCTGCGGCCTGGCCGCGGCCTCGGTCGGCGCCGGTCTCGGCCTCCACCGCCTGCCGGCATGGGCGGCCGGCCATGCCGGCCTCTCCGGGATCCTCCCGGGCACCGATGTCGACCTCGACATCGGCCACACCGCCGTCAACTACACCGGGCGCACGCGCCAGGCGGTGACCGTCAACGGCAGCCTGCCGGCGCCGACGCTGCGCTGGCGCGAGGGCGACACGGTGACCCTGCGCGTCACCAACCGGCTCGCCGAGGACACCTCCATCCACTGGCACGGGATCCTCGTGCCCAGCGACATGGATGGCGTGCCGGGGCTGAGCTTCCCGGGCATTGCGCCGGGCGAGACCTTTACCTACCGCTTTCCGGTACGCCAGTCGGGCACTTACTGGTACCACAGCCACTCCGGCCACCAGGAGCAGCTCGGCCTGTATGGCGCGATCATCATCGATCCGCGCGAGCCCGAGCCGTTCACCTGGGACCGCGAGTACGTGGTCATGCTCTCCGACTGGACCGACGAGGCGCCGGCGCGGGTCTACGCCCAGCTCAAGAAGCAGTCCGACTATTACAACCGCAACCAGCGCACCGTCGCCGACCTGTGGCGTGATGCGCGGCGCAACGGCTGGCGGGCGACGCTGGCCGAGCGCGCCGCGTGGGGCGAGATGCGCATGAACCCCAGCGATCTCGCTGACCTCAGCGCGCAGACCTACACCTACCTGATGAACGGCGTCACGCCGGCCGGCAACTGGACCGGGCTGTTCCGCGCCGGCGAGCGCGTGCGCCTGCGCCTGATCAACGCCGGCACGATGACGTTCTTCGACCTGCGCATCCCTGGCCTCGACATGACCGTGGTCACGGCGGACGGCCAGCCGGTGCGGCCGGTCACCGTCGAGGAACTGCGCATGGGCAGCGCCGAGTGCTACGACGTCATCGTCACGCCGCGCGAGGACCGCGCCTACACGGTCTTCGCCCAGTCGGCCGACCGCACGGGCTACGCCTGCGGCACCCTGGCGCCGGTCGCCGGCATGCGTGCGGCGATCCCGCCGCTCGACCGCCGGCCGGTGCTGACCATGGCCGACATGGGGCATGGCGATCACGCCGCGCATGGTGATCACGCATCACACGCCCCTGCGGCAACCGGCGCCCACGAAGGCCATGACAGCCATGACGGCCACGCCGCAGCGGCCGCGCCGCACCTCACGCCGGAGACGATCCGCCACGCCCCGACCGAGTACGGCCCGACCGTCGACATGCGCGTCGACCGGCCCTCGAACCGCCTCGACGACCCGGGTGTCGGCCTGCGCGACAACGGCCGCCGCGTGCTCACCTACGCCGACCTCGTCGCCCGCGACGGCGACCCGGACGGCCGCGAGCCGACCCGCACCATCGAGCTGCACATCACCGGCCACATGGAGCGCTACATCTGGTCCTTCAACGGCGTCAAGGCCTCGGCCGCCGAGCCGGTCTACCTGGCGCATGGCGAGCGTGTGCGCTTCGTGCTCGTCAACGACACGATGATGGAACATCCCATCCACCTGCACGGCTTGTGGAGCGACCTGGAAGACGAGTCCGGCCGCTTCAAGCTGCGCAAGCACACCCTGGCGGTCAAGCCGGCGCAGATGATCAGCTTCCGCGTCGGCGCCGACACGCCCGGCCTGTGGGCCTTCCACTGCCACCTGCTCCTGCACATGGTCGCCGGCATGTTCCGCATGATCGTCGTCGACGACCACGACCCCGGTTCGGGTGCGCCCCCGCCGGACGGTGCGCCCGGGCACGATCACGACGCACAAGGGCATGGAGGGCATGATCATGCGTGACACGATGGGCATTCGCGGTGTCGCGATCGTGCTGTCTGCGCTGCTGGCCGGCCGCGCCGCCGCCGTGACGCCGGTGCCGCATGGCGCGCACATGGACGACGACCCGGTGATCGGCATGCTCGCCTTCGAGCGGCTCGAGTGGCAGGACCGCGACGGCGGCGACGGGCTCGCCTGGGATCTCGGCGGCTGGCTGGGGGGCGATTTTTCCCGCCTGTGGCTGCATGCCGAGGGTGAGCGCGAGGCGGGTCGCACCGTCGACAATGAAATGGAGCTGTTCTACGGCAAGCCGCTGGCGCCGTGGTGGGACCTGCGCATGGGCGTGCGCCACGCCACGTTGCCCGGCGAGTCGCGCAACCAGTTCGCCGTCGGCGTGATCGGCACGGCACCGCAGCGTCTCCATGTCCGCGCCACGGCCTATGCCGGCGACCGGCGCCAGTTCGGCGTCATCGCCGAGGTCGACTACGAGGTGCTGCTGACGAACTGGTGGATCCTGACGCCGCGCGTGGAAGGCACGTGGTGGCGGCGCGATGACGCCGAGGCCGGCATCGGCAGCGGCCTCAATTCGCTCACCGCAGGGCTGCGCCTGCGCTGGGAACCCCACCGCAAGTTCGCCCCGTACGTCGGCATCGAATGGCTCGGCCATTTCGCCGACACCGCGGCGCTGGCCCGCGAGGAAGGCGAGGCGGTACGCGACACCCGCGTCGTCGCCGGCCTGCGCGCCTGGTTCTAGTCCAGGGCGCCGCTACCTTCTGGTATGGTGGGCCGACATGATCGAGGTGACGGTCAACGGCACGCGCCACCGGTTTCCGCCGGGGCTGACGTTGTGGCAGGCGCTGGCGCAGGCCGGAATCGCGCTGCCGGGCATCTGCCACGACGAGCGCGTGCCCTCCGGTGGCGATTGCCGGCTGTGCAGCGTCGAGGCCGACGGGCAGACGGTGCCGGCCTGCCGCGAGCCGCTGGTGACCGGCATGCGCATCGAAACCCATACGCCGGCACTCGAGGCCTTTCGCCGCACCACGCTGGCGCTGCTCGCCGGCCACTGCAGTGCCGAGGCGGCGGCCGCACTGCCCGAAAAGCCGTTTCACCGCCTGTTGGCACACTATGACGTGGCACCGGCCGGTGTGGCCGATGCCGCTGGCGTCGATGTCTCGCACCCGTGCATCCGCGTCGACATGTCGCAGTGTGTCCACTGCCATCGCTGCATCCGGGTCTGCGACGATCTGCAGGGCCAGTTCGTCTGGCACCTGCTCGGGCGCGGCCACGACGGTCACGTCGTCCACGACCGCGGTGCGCGCTTCGTCGACAGCAGTTGCGTGGCCTGCGGGGCCTGTGTCGATGCCTGTCCGAGCGGCGCCCTGGTCGACGCGTTCCGCTGGCAGAACGGCGCGGCGCAGCAATGGACGCGCACCACCTGCGTGTATTGCGGCGTGGGCTGCGAGATCGAACTCGGCGCGCGCGACGGGCGCCTCGTCGCCGCCCGGCCGCGCGCCGATTCACCGGTCAACAAGGGTCACCTGTGCGTCAAGGGCCGCTATGCCTGGGACTTCGCCGCCGCCCCGGATCGCGTGACCACGCCGCTGGTGCGTGCCGGTGGCGATTGGCAGCCGACCTCATGGGAGGTGGCCATCGGCCAGGTCGTGACGACGTTGCAGCACCTCAAGGCCCGGCATGGTCCCGACAGCATCGCCGTGCTCGGCTCGTCGCGCGCCACCAACGAGGAGAACTACCTCGCCCAGAAGTTCGCCCGTGCCGTGATCGGCACCAATAACGTCGACTGCTGTGCGCGGGTCTGCCACACGCCGACCGCCGCGGCGATGAAGCGCATGCTCGGCACCGGCGCGGCGACCAACGCTTTCGACGACATCGAGCAGGCGCAGGCGTTCCTGCTCGCCGGCACCAACGCTGCGGAAAATCATCCGGTGGTGGCGGCACGCATCCGCCAGCAGGTCCGGCGCGGCGCGGCGCTGGTCGTCGTCGACCCGCGGTGCACCGAGCTCGCGGCACAGGCGACCGTACACCTTGCACTGCGCCCCGGCACCGATATCCCGCTGTACCACGCCATGGCGCACGTCATGTTCAGCGAAGGCCTGGCTGACGAGGCGTTCCTCGCCGCCCGCGCCGACGGGGTCGAGGCATTCCGCGAATGCGTCGCCGCCTGGCCGCCGGAGAAAGCGGCGACCGTCTGCGGCGTCGATGCCGGGCAGATCCGTGCCGCGGCACGGCTCTACGCCACCCGCCGGCCGGCGATGTGCTTCCATGGCCTCGGTCTCACCGAACACCTGCAGGGCACCGAGGCCGTGATGGCGGTGGTCAACCTGGCGCTGGTGACGGGCAACATCGGCCGGCCGGGCGCCGGCATCAATCCGCTGCGCGGCCAGAACAACGTGCAGGGTGCGGCCATGATGGGCTGCGACCCGTCGATCCTCACCGGTGGCCAGTCACATCGCCAGGCGCGCGCGCACTTCGCCGCCGTGTGGGGCACGCCGCTGCCCGAGGGGCGCGGCCACACGGTGCTCGACATGATCGATGCCGCGGCCGATGGCCGACTCAAGGCGCTCTACGTCATCGGCTACGACATCTTCCTTTCGCTGGCCCACAGCGACGCCACGCGCCGCGCGCTCGAACGCCTCGAACTGCTCGTCATCCAGGACCTCTACATCAACGAGACGGCGCGCCACTTCGGCCATGTGTTCCTGCCGGTGGCCTCGTCCTTCGAGAAGGACGGCACCTTCATGAACGCCGAGCGACGCATCCAGCGCGTCCGCCGCGTCGTCGCGCCACCGGCCGGTGTGCGCGACGACGCGCAGGTCATCGCCGCGCTGGCCGCCGGACTGGGCAGCCCGGCGCGCTTCGACTTCGAGTCCGCCGCCGGGATCTGGGACGAGATCCGTGCAGTCTGGCCGGCCGTGGCCGGCATCGCCTGGCACCGGCTCGACGACCACGGCATCCAGTGGCCATGCCCGACGACCGACCACCCGGGCACCACCGTGCTGCACGAAAAGGCCTTCGCCCATGGCCCGCGTGCCCCGCTCCAGTGCCTCGAGTACCTGCCGACGCCAGAACGTGTCAGCGACGACTACCCCTGGCTCCTGACCACCGGACGCACGCTGGTGCAGTTCAACGCCGGGACGATGACCTCGCGCACGCCGCTCGCCGCATTGCGCGACGACGACACCCTCGACATGTCGCCGGCCGATGCCCGTGCGCAGGGTTTCACCGAGGGCGAACAGGTGCGTCTCGTCAGCCGCCATGGCGAAACGCAACTGCCGCTGCGCATCGATGCCCGCATCGCACCGGGCCAGCTCTTTGCTTCGTTCCATACCGCGCGGCGCTTCGTCAACCGCGTCACCAGTCCGGTGCGCGACCGCATCACCGGTGCGCCGGAGTACAAGGTCACGGCCGTGCGTGTCGAGCGTCTCGCCGCCGGCCGCCCGGCACAGGCCTGATCGCCGTTCAGTCGCGTGCCGTGCCGCGCCGCGGACGCAGGTAGACGAACCAGTACACGCCGCCGACCAGCAGGCCACCGCCGACCAGGTTGCCGAGCGTCACCGGCACGAGGTTGGCGGCAAGGCCGGCCAGCGTCAGCGCTTCCATGTCGCCCGCCGGCACGCCGGGCTGGGCCCACAGCGTGGCCGGGGCGAAATGGCGCACCAGCAGGCCGAGCGGAATGAAATACATGTTGGCCACCGAGTGTTCGAAGCCGGCGGCGACGAAGGCCGAGACCGGGAAGAGCACGGCGAGGATCTGGCCGCTGGTGGTGCGTGCGCCCATCGCCAGCCAGACGGCCAGGCAGACCAGCACGTTGCAGAGGATGCCGAGGAAGAACGCGCGGCCGAAGGGCAGGCCGGCCTTGGCCGCGGCGATCTCCAGCACCACCGCGGTGATGGCGCCGTTTCCGCCCAGGTACTGCCCCGAGAGGAAAACCAGCAGCGCGGTGCCCAGCGCACCGATGAAATTGCCGGCGTAGACGATGGCCCACGCGCGCAGCACTTCCACCGTGCGCACGCGGCCCGCCGCCCAGGCCATGACCATCAAGGTGTTGCCGGTGAAGAGCTCCGCGCCGCCGACGATGACGAGGATGAGGCCGAGGCAGAACACCAGTCCGGCGAGCAGCCGGCCGACGCCGAACGGCAGCACGCCCGCGCTGCCGGCGAGCACCGTGGTGGCGAACATCGCACCGAGGGCGATGAATGCGCCGGCGAGGATGGCCAGCACCAGCAGGCGCGGGGCCTCCATGCGGGTCTTCAGGACGCCGACGTGTTCGGCCTTGACGGCGATCTCGGCCGGCAGCAGGGCGTCGACGCGGTGCGGGTCCGGCCCGTCGGGCGGTGTGGCCATGGTGCGACTCCCGGTCAGGGTGGCGACCAGTCTACCCGGCATGCCGGGCTGTGACCGCCGTCACCGGCCCCGGGGGGCAGCGGTGCGACACTCGGCCCCTCTGCAAGCGGGGGCAGGAGTCCTGGCCATGTACACCGAGCATTTCCGGCTATCGCTCCGGCCCTTCGGGGGTGCGGGCACCGGGCCGTTCTTCATCGCCGGCCCGTCGGTGGCCGCGGCCATCGCGCGACTGGCGGTGGCGGCCTCGCGGCGCGACGCCATCGCGGCACTGTGCGGCGGTACCGGGGTCGGCAAGAGCACGCTCATCGCCCATGCGCTGGCGAAAGCCGGTGAGCGGCTTCGGCCGCTGCATGTCGACCTGCGCGAGGCCGATGCGGGTGCGCTGCTGCCGGCCGCGCTCGTGGCGCTCGGTGCCGGCGCGCCGGCGTCCGGCCCGGCTGGACTGGTGCAGTTACGCGAGGCGGTGGCCGCGGCGTGTCCTGACGACCGGCACCTCGTGCTGGTCGTCGACGTCGAGGCCGACATGACCCGCCTGGCGGCCCCGCTGCTGCGCCTGATGGATGCCGCCAACGGGCCGGACGGGCGCCTGTCGGTGATCCTCGAAGGCCCCAAGGCGCTGCACGATGCGCTGGGCAGCAGTGAACTCATGGCCTTGCGCCAGCGCCTCGCCTGCCGCTGCACCCTGGCGCCGCTGGGCCTGCAGGAAACGGATGGCTACATCCGCAAGGCGATCGTGCGGGCGGGCGGGCAGCCCGACACCCTGCTGGCCGCCAACACCGCGGCGGCGGTCTTCCTCTACGTCAACGGTATCCCGCGGCTCATCGACACCCTGATGGATGCCGCGCTCTGCGAATGCGCCGCCCGCGGCCAGTCCCTGCTCGACGCCCAGGTGGTGCGCGAGACGGCCGAGCAACTCGGCTGGCGGCCGCTGCGCCAGAAACCGGTGGCCACGCCACGCCCCGCACCCGCCGCATCGACCGACGTGCTGCCGGCGAGCGACGTCACCAGCCGGCTGCTGGCCGTCACGTCACCGCCGTCGTCGGAAGACACCGTGCGCCTGTCTAGCGGCCGCTGAGCGGCGGACCCCGGCCCTGCGTGTCGACGATGCGGCCGATGGCGCGACCGGGCTCGGCCTCGCCGCGCAGCAGGCGCTCGAGGTGGGCCGGCGCGATGAAGTGGCAGTAGCGCACACCGCGGAAGCGTGCCGGCATGTTGGTGAAGCGCGGGTCCAGCCAGTCGACGGCGAAGCCCTTGCTGCGGACGTGCAGCCGGCCGTCGTCGTCACGCCAGGTCATGACGTAGGGCGCCAGCCAGTCGGGACCGGTCATGCCGGGCGTTTCCGGATTGTAGATGTCCTCGTTCTCGTCGAAGACCACCGCCGGTCCGTCGCCGCCGCGCCGGGCACGGAGCTGGCGCCAGGTGCGCCGGTTCAGGTCCTGGCATGGCCGTGTCGCACCGGCGGTGCCGGCGCCGAAGGCGGTGTCGAGATGGTCGGCACTCTTGAGCTTGCACGAGATCATCAGCGGGGCACCGTCGTCGTCGCGCCAGACGTACTGATGGATGGACAGCGGCTCGATCAGCGCCTTGGCGGTGACGAAGGCGTCGAAATCCTCGTGCACGACCAGCCGTGGTTCGATGCGCGTGTCGACGATGAAGCGCTGCGCCTCGAGACAGAACGTTCCGACGGGCGGGGGTGCCGCCGCCGGCGTGACGGCGGTGCAGCCGCCGACGACGGCCGCCATCCCGGACAGCGTCAGTGCCAGTCGCGCCATGCCGCCCCGTATCCGGCCGTTCATGGCGCGAGCCGCTCGATCTGCCAGGTGTCGCCACCGCCATCGCGACGGTAGCGGAAGCGGTCGTGCAGCCGGTTGTTCCGTGCCTGCCAGAACTCGACCGTCTCGTGATGGATGCGGAAGCCGCCCCAGAAGGCCGGCAGCGGGATCTCGCCATCGGCGAACTTGTGCTTCAGTTCGGCGAAGCGATTCTCGAGGACAGCGCGGGCCGTGATGACGCGGCTTTGTGCCGACACCCAGGCGCCGATGCGGCTGTCGCGCGGACGGGTGATGAAGTAGCGCAATGTCTCGGCAGCGCCGACGCGCCGGGCGCTGCCGGTGATCTTGACCTGGCGGCCGATCACGGCCCAGTAGAAGAGCAGCGCCACGCGCGGGTTGGCGTCGATCTCGCGTGCCTTGCGACTTTCGAGGTTGGTGTAGAAGACGAACCCGTCGCGATCGTAGTACTTGAGCAGCACGGTGCGCAGCGAGGGCTGGCCATCGGCCGCCACGGTGGCGACGCTCATCGCGTTCGGGTCGATGGCATCGGCCGCCACGGCGTCGTCGAACCAGCGGGAGAACTGGGCGACGGGTTCGTCGGCCAGCGTATCGCGGCCCAGCGGGGTGTCGCTGAACTGGCGGCGCAGGGTGGCGATGTCGGTGGCTGGGGGCATGGTGGCCGGCACGCGTGTCGGGCGGAAAATATAGCACTGGCCGGCGTGAATCCCGTCACAGACCAGCGGCTGGCTGCATCGCCGGGGCGCTTTTCTGCGACTTGTTTCCGGCGCATGCGATACGGCGCGCCGAAGATGGAGACCCGGAACGGCGTGTGGGCGGGCAGGCCGCCCCGCTGGGCCGGCATCGTGCGGCCGCTGGCCGGCACCGGGACTCTCTCGCAGCGCCGCACACAGACATGAACGAAGCCGTCAGGGAAAGCAGAGGATGGGCCGTCAGCGGCTGGCGCCCGCCGGCCGGCATGCATTCGCTGTTGTGGAAGATGGCCCTGACGATCGCCGGGGTGGCGCTGTTCGCCGGCGGCATTGCCGTGTATGCCGGCGGCCGGATCCTGACCGCGACCTTCACCGCCACGGAGTCCGGTCTCGTCCTGCGCAACCGCGCCGTGCTGTCATCGGTCATCGACAAGGAAGTGGCCCACCTCGAGACGGCGGTGCGCGACTGGTCGCAGTGGGATGAACTCCATGCATACGCCCTGGGCCGCGATCCGGGCTTCGCCCCGCGCATCCTCGGCCCCGTCGTGCTCGATGACCTGAAGATCGATGCGCTGGTGGTCCTCGATACCGCCGGGCGCCTGCGCCATGCCGACGTCCGCGACGGCATCGTGCTCGCTGCCGACCCGCTCGGCCATCAGTCGGTGCACGAACATGCCCGGCGCCACGATGGCGACCTCCTCGGTGCGCTTGGCAAGGCCCTCGGCGGCGGGCCCGGCAGTGGCCTGCTGGACAGTGCCGCGGGTCCCGTGATCATTGCGGTGGCGCCGATTCTCGCCAGCGATGGCGGCGGCGAAGTGGCCGGCGGGCTGGCCTTCATCCGTCGTCTGCCCGTGGAAGGCCTCGCCGAGGAACTGCACGTGCTGCCTTCGCGGGTTTTCCTCCACGGCAGTGTCGTCAGTCGCATGTCCGACGACGCCCATGTCATCGCCCGCCGGGTGGCGGGCGAACCGGGTGGCGCCTGGCTCGATATCCGCAGCCGCGACATCTCCGACTACCAGCTGTTCCGCGACATCTTCGGTGCGCCGGCTTTCCTCATCGAGACGCGCATGCCGCGCACCGTGCTGGCGGCCGGTCAGCATGCCGCGCGCCAGCTGTTTCTGCTCGGCATCGCGGTGGTGTCATGCCTTTGCCTCCTGCTTCTGTTCCTGCTCAGGCACATCATCCTGCAGCCGATCACCGAACTCACCGGCCACCTGCTCGCCATTCAGGATGGCGAGGTATCGGGTCTGCCGCCGGGACGTGACAAGAACGACGAGATCGGCATGCTGGCCCGCGAGTTCGCCGCGATGATGCAGGCCCGCGACGCGGTCCACGCCCGGCTGTCGCGCGTCGTCGCGGCGGTCGACAACGCCGGCGATGCCATCGCCCTGCTCGATGCCGATGAGCGCATCGTCTACGCCAATCCGCAGTTCGAACGCCTGTCCGGTTTGCCGGCGGCAGCGATCATCGGCGAGCGCCTCGCCGGCACCGATGAGGCGGCCGGATCCCTCTGGGAGACGGTGCGCGGTGGTGCGCGCTGGACCGGTGTGCTGACGCGCCCGGGCATCGATGGCGGCGAGCGCCATGGTGACGTGACCGTGGCGCCGGTCAAGGACGACTGTGGTGCGATCACCAGCTATGTCGCCGTGGTGCGCGACATCACCCGGCGGCTGAAAACGGAGGCGTCGCTGCGCAACCTCGCCACGGCGGTCGAGAGCGCCGCCGATGGCATCGTCGTGCTCAGCGTCAGCGGGGTCGTCGAATACGTCAACGCGGCCTACGCGCGCGCGCGCGGCTGTGCCCCCGACGCTCTGGTCGGGCGGTTGCCACAATACCTGCTGGACGGCATCGAAGACCTGCGCAGCCACGAGGCGATGTGGATGGCGATCCGTGCCGGGCGGCCGTGGGCCGGCCGCACGACCACGCGGGTGCCTGGACAGGGCACGGTGACGGAGGATGCCGTGCTGTCGCCGGTGCATGATGGCGGTGTCGTCACCGGCTTCGTCATGATCCTGCACGACGTCACGCAGCGCATCCGCCTCGAGGAAGAACTGGCCCATGCGCGGCGCCTGGAGTCCATCGCCCAGCTCGCCGCCGGTATCGCCCACGAGATCAATACGCCGGTGCAGTACGTCGGCGACAACCTGCGTTTCCTCGATGATGCATTCAGTGGCATTGCGGCGCTGCTTGATGAACTGGTGCCGCCGGCAGACGGCGATGACGAACAAGGCCATGCGGTTCCGGCCGGTGGGCTTGGCCTCACGCCGGTGGCATTTCTGCGCCGCGAGATTCCGCCGGCCATCCGCCAGTCGCTCGACGGCCTGCGGCGTGTCGACGCGATCGTGCAGTCGATGGGTGAGCGGGTCCATCCCGACGGGCAGACGGCCACGGTCGACCTCGACACCCTGGTCCGGGAAGCCATCGACATGACGGCGGCGACATGGCGGCCCGTCGCCACGCTCGAGTTCGATGCGGCGCCGGATTCTGCCACCCCCCGGGGTGTCCCCGCGGCGCTCAGCCAGGTGCTGGTCAACCTGATCGTCAACGCGGCGCATGCCGTCGCCGCGTGCCGCGGGCGCGGCGAGGCGGTGCCGGGCCGCATCCATGTCTCCACGTGGGTCGGGGAGGGTGAAGCGGGATTCAGCGTCAAGGACAACGGCACGGGCATGACGGCTGCGGTGCGCGAGCGGATATTCGAGCCCTTCTACACCACCAAGCCGCTGGGCGAGGGGACTGGCCAGGGGCTCGCCATCGTCCACCGCATCGTCACCGGCTGTGGCGGCACGATCACGGTCGACACCGCGCCGGGGCGTGGGGCGCGGTTCAACGTGCGGGTGCCCGTTCAGCCGGCCCCCGGCGGCGTGGTGGCGCGGGCCGGCGGCGACATCGCGGCGGCGTGACGGGCGGTGCGGCCATCGGCCGTGCCGTGTGCCGTGTGCCGGGCTCGGGCCGGGCTCAGGCCGGGATCAGCACCCTGACCTTGCCGCCGCCCGTGCGTGCCGCCGCCCGCTGGCGCAGTTCGGCGAGCAACGTGGAGGTGACTTCCTCGCCGCGGTAGAGGAGCGTTTCGCCGTGGTCGGTGACGATGTCCTCGTCGAGGACCATGCCGGGGCTCAGGTGGTCGATATCGAGGAAAAGGATGTCCATGTAGGCGCTGTGCATGTGCACGGCGCGTGCGGCGGCGAGGATCGCCGCGGGCAGGCCGGGCATTTCCGTTTCGAGGCGGCGCAGCGCAGTGGCCGGCTGGTCGCCGGCGGCCATGCGCTCGTCGAGTCCGGCCGCCACGGCAAGGATCACGCCGGACAACTGGTCGGTGGGCCACTGCATGACATCCGTCGGCAGTGCGGCAAAATCCGCCGCCTGACGCTGCCGGCCGATCATCGCCGCGACGCCGCCCAGACGCGGGATGCGGCCGATGAGGCGTGCCGCGACTTCGGGATGCCGGGCGTGGCGCTCCCTTTCAGTGTCGCTGAGCTCGGCACCGGCATTGAGCTTGTCGATGATGTCCGCCGGCAGCGTGATGCAGCCGAGCTGGCTGAGCAGCGTCGCCAGGCGCAGATCCCACGGCATGGCAAAGCCCAGCGCATCGGCGATGGCGCCGGCGTAGTGGCGGATGCGACCGGTGCTGCGCCGTGCCGCCGGGTTGGTGAGGGCGAGGACGTCGCCGAGCGTTTCGGCGAGGCCCTGCAGCGTCTGCTCCAGCAGTTCCTTTTCGGCGGTGATGAGCCGGTGCTGCTCGAGCCCGGTCTGCACCGCGGCCCACAGGATCTCCGTCGGGCACGGCTTGGTCAGGAAGCGAAAGATGTGTCCCTCGTTGACTGCGTCGATCGTCGAGGCCAGGTCGGCCTGACCGGACAGGATCATGCGCACGGTGTCGGGGCTGCGCTTACGGATCTCGGTCAGCAGTTCCGCACCGTTCATGCCCGGCATGCGCATGTCGGAAACGACCAGCGCGAAGGGGCCTTTGGCGTCGAGGATTTCGAGGGCTTCCCGGCCGCTCGATGCCGTCATCACCTTGGTCCGGTTGTGGAGCTGGCGGCGGATGGCACTGAGCACGTTCGGCTCGTCATCTACGAACAGCACTTTCATGGGAAATGGGGACCCTGCCCGGCATGCACCTGCCCGGGGAGAGTATCGGCAGCCACCGCCCCGGGCTGTAGACGGACGTCACAGATCCACCCGCAGGGGTGGCCGGTCGCTCAGCGGCGCGCAGCCGGAAAGCGGGCCAGGACCTGGGCGACCACCGTGTTGACCTGGGCCTCGAGGCGCTCCTGGTCGCTGGCGCGAACCCGACCGATGGCCGTGCCCTCCCAGACCAGCTGCTTGCGTGCCGCATCGACGACATCGATGTTGAGCGTGCCTTCGGTGTACTGCGTGATGTAGGTCTCATAGCCGTTCCACACCCCGTAGTACGGGTAGCGATAGCCGTAGTAGCCGCCGTAGTACGGAGCCGCAGGCACCGTGTTCGACTGGATCTTCTCGGTGGTGCTGACGTGGAAGTTGACGAGGAGGTCGGGCTGGTTCGCCGAGTAGACGTAGCCGCGCGCCTGCAGCTCGCGGTCCGTGGCGTTCCTGAGGAACAGGCTCAGCAGGGAAGAGTAGCGGGCCTGGTCGGTGTCCAGCGGCGCCACGTAGCCGTAGCTGCGAAAACCGGCGAGGTCCGACTGCGGGTCCTGGTTGACGAGGATGCGCGGGCCACTGGCGCAGCCGGCGACCAGGGCAAGGAGCAAAAAGCCGGCGGCGAAGGCGAAGGGGCGGCGCGACATGGGGCAACTCCTCTTGCGGGGGCACCGGCGGGTGTCGGCGCCGTGGTCATCATATAGGGGGGCTTCACCCTGTGGAACAAGCCGGGCGGCGGAGGTTCCCGCGTCACGGCAGGCGGACTTCCGCGAGTCGCAGCGTCACCCCGCCGAACACCTTGACGCGCCCGCGGATCTGCAGCGGCACCCGTGTCACGGGGTCCAGGGCAACCTCCAGCGGCCCGCCGATGCCGAAGATCTCCACGCCCTCGTCGTCATCGTCCGCGTCCTCAACGGCCTGGCCCTCGAGGCGGATCGCCAGGGCGGACACGGTGCCGCGTTGCGCCTGCGTGCCGGCGGCCCGCCTGGCGCGGTAGTCGGCGGGCACGTCGACGGTGCCCGTGACGGTGGCCCTGACGCCGTGAACCTGCCGGCGCTGGTGGACGTGCAGCGTGAGGGTATCGCCCTGGGCCGCGAGCGGCGCGGTGGCCAGCGCGTAGAGCAGGCCGCTGGCCTCGATTACGGGCGCGTTGCCGGTGGCGGCCGGCCACTGGCGACGGCCTTCCTCGCGGCGCGACCACTCGTCGTGCGGCCGCCCGGCCTCGCCGTCGCCGGGCCAGGCCGTCCACAGCCAGGCCCCTCCGTCGGTGTAGCGATAGGTGCGGTGGCGCAACCGTGCGCCGCCGTCGTGGTGAGTGCTCTGCAGTGCGGCGCCGGTCAGGGGGTCCATCCACAACGTGATGGTCGACCGGCGGCCGAAGCCGGTGGCGTCGTAGCGCAACTCGGTGACCGTGTCGCCGGGCAGGAGGGCCTGGCCGGTGGGTACGCGGCGCATCGCGGCGCGGATCGTTTCCACCGGCCGCTGGCTGACGGCGAGGCGTGCACTGGCCGACATGAACAGCACCCGGCCGGTCATGTGGATTTCCCGCCAGGCGATGCGTCCGGGGTCGAGCGGCGCTGCGCCAGGTGCAGCGGGCGGCGCCAGCGCGGCGCACAGGGCCAGCAACAGCGCGAAGGCGGATCGTGGGGCGGGGATAACCATGCGGCCATAATAGCCGGCCTGACCGCCATGAACCCGATGACCCGAGGAGGTGATGTCTGACCCGCTGTGGCCCACGTTTTTGGCTGATGGCGCTGGCGCTGTGCGGCATGGCCGGCGCGACGGCCCTCGTGCCCGGTCCCGCTGCGGCTGCCGTCGAGCTGTCGGGGCTCAGCCGGACCACGGCGCAGGCTGTGCGCGCGGCGCTGTCGCTGGAACGTGAAGGGTGTGCGGCGCCGCCGGCGCGCATCGAGCGCCTCTACCGGCGTGCCGACGAGGAGATCCGCGCGGCCCTTGAGGTCTACGGCTACTATGCGGCGTTCATCGACAAACGCCTGACGATCGGCGAGGACTGCTGGGCCGCGTCTTTCAGCGTGACGCGGGGCCCGCGCACCACGCTGCGCCAGGTCGACATCCGCCTCGGTGGCAGCGGGGCCCGTGATCCGGTACTCGAGGCCCACCTGGCCAGGGCCCCGCTGAAGGCCGGTGAAGGCCTCAACCAGAAACGCTACGAGGACTTCAAGGCCGGGACCATCGACCTGGCGCGCCAGCGCGGCTATTTCGAAGGGGAGTTCGGCGCGGCGCGTATCGACGTCTGGCCCGAGGCCGCCGCCGCCGACATTCGCCTCGAATTCGACCCCGGTCCGCGCTACCGCTTTGGCACGCTGCGTTTCGATCAGGACGTGCTCGGCGACGAGATCGTCGCGCGCTATGTCGAGTTCAACCCGGGTGAACCCTACGATGCCGACCAGGTCGGCATGCTCTATTCGGTGCTGCTCGCCAGCGGCTACTTCCAGGAAGTCGACATCCGCACCCGTGTGCGGCCGGCGCCCGACCGCGATGTCGCGATCGACATCACCCTGACGCCGTCGAAGCCGCGTACCTTCACCACGGGCATCGGCTTCGCCACCGACACCGGCCCGAAGGTTCGCGCCGGCTATGTCAACCAGCGGCGCAACCGGGCTGGACACCAGCTCGGCCTCGAAGGCAGCGCCTCGGAGATCATCGGCGAGGCCGTGGCCAGCTATCGCCTGCCGCTCGGCAGGCCGCGCGACGAGTGGCTCGGCTTCGACATCGGCTATCGCTATGAGCGGCCCGAGGACAAGCGCAGCGACCTGTTCCGCATCGGTGTCGAGGACGTCCGCCGGCGTGGTGGCGACTGGCAGGAGAGCCGCTTTCTCAACTACACGCGTGAACGCTTCACCGTCGGCGAGGCGCGCGGCACCAGCGACCTGGTGATTCCCGGCATCGGCTGGAGCAATCGCCCGGTACAGTCGCCGGGCATGCGGCCGCGCGAGGGGCTGGTGCTCGGGCTGCGCCTGCGCGGCACCAGTGAATTCTTCGGTTCCGACACCGCCTTCCTGCAGGCCGAGGGCAGCGTGCGCGCGATCCGCCCGCTGTGGACCGAGGCTCGGTTGCTGCTGCGGGCCGAGGTCGGCGCGACGGCGCGTGAAAGTTTTTCCCGCCTGCCGTTCTCGGTGCGCTACTTCGCCGGTGGCGACGCCAGCGTGCGCGGCTACGACTACAAGGCGCTCGGCCCGGTCGATGACGAGGGCGTTGTCATCGGCGGCGCACACAAGCTCGCCGGCAGCGTCGAGATCGACCAGCGCATCGCCGCCCGGTGGTCGCTGGCCGCCTTCGTCGACATGGGCAATGCCTTCGACGATTTCGCCACCATGAAGCTCAAGACCTCGGTCGGCGCCGGTGTGCGCTGGTACTCGCCGCTCGGCCCTGTGCGCTTCGATGTCGGCGTGCCGCTCGATGACGATGCGCCGGACGATTTCCGTATCCACGTCACGCTGGGCCCCGACCTGTGAGCGAGATCCTGCAGCGCTTCGCCGCCGCCGTCGTCATGGCAGTCCTCATCGCCATGGTCGGCCTGGTGGTCGTCGCCGGGACCTCCACGGGCACGGCGCGCCTGCTCGCCGAGGCCAGCCGGCTCGCCGGCGGACGGCTTGATCACGAGGGGCTGTCCGGCACGCTGCTCACCGGCATGACGGCACGCGCGGTGCGCGTGCGGCTCGACGGCCTGCAAGTCGAGGCGCGCGATGTGGCCATCGAGGTCGACTGGCCGGCCGTGCTGCGTGGTCGTCTGGTCCTGGCGCAGCTGGCCGCCGCCTCGCTCGACCTCGCCATCGAGCGGACCGCCGGGGAAGAACGCCCGGGCAGCGGCCCGGTGCTGCTGCCCTGGCCGGTCGGCGTCGACGCGCTGGCGGTGGGCGGGCTGCGCATCACCGCCGGCGGGCGCGCGCCCGTCGTGATCGGGGAACTGGCGGCATCGGGCCGGCTCGCGCACGGGGTGCTGGCGGTCGAGGCCCTCACCCTGCGTCGTGGGCCGCTTGAACTGGCGGCGTCCGGTACCGTCGGCAGCGCGGCGCCGCATGCGCTCGACGTGCACCTGCGCTGGTCGCTGCCCGAGACCGGGGTTCGCGGCCAGGGCACGCTCGCCGGGCACCTCGAGCGGCTGCAAATCACGCAGGCGCTCGAGGTGCCCGAGCCGGTGACCTTCGACGGGCTCGTGCACATCGAAGAAGGCGAGGTGGTGTACCGCGCCGAGGCGCGCTGGGCGGCCGTGTCGCGGGGCATGTCCGGCGCCCCCCGGCTGACGCTCACCGGCGGGCGGCTGCGCCTCGCCGGCCGGGGGGCTGCGCTGGAGGCCGGGCTCACGGCGATGCTGGCGGTCGGCGATACGGTGCCGGGGCCCCTCGACCTCAGCGTGCGCGGCACGCCCGAGGCCCTGGCGATCGAGCGCGCCCGCCTGATGATCGGCGGCGGCACGCTCGAGGCCTCTGGCATCGTGTGGCCGTCGCGCGGTGGCCAGCTCGACCTCGTCCTCGACGGCATCGATCCGGGGCTCGTCGAGCCGCGCGCCGCAGGCCGCCTCGACGGGCGTGCGCGCGTGGCCTTCGGTCTCGACGGGGGCTTCGATGTCGCCATCGAGGCGCTCGACGGCGTGCTTCGCCAGCGCCCGTTTGCGTTGCGCGGCGGCTGGGTCCACCGCGATGGCGTGCATCGCGCGCAGGGGGTGGTGCTGCGGGCTGGCGACAACGTCCTGCGCCTCGACGGCACGCTGGGTGCGCGCCTCGACGGCACGGCCCGTGTCGATTTTTCCGAGCCGGGGTTGCTGTGGCCGGGGCTCGACGGGGTGCTGAGCGGTGAACTGCGCCTCAGCGGCAGCGCCACCCGGCCGCTCGGCACCCTGACCCTGACGGGCGAGGGGCTGGCGTGGGCGGGCTGGCGTGCCGCGGGACTCGACGTGTCGGCCCGCCTCGGCCGGGCCGAAGCGCTCGATGGCCGGCTCAGCCTGCGCGGACTGCGGCGTGACACCGGCACGGATGGCGACGGGGTGGCCGGTACCCTGCAGCTCGAAGTGGCCGGCCGCCTGTCGCGCCACGATGTCGTGCTCGACTTCGAGCGCGGACCGGTGGCGGCGCGGGTCGCCGTGCAGGGTGGCGTGGCGGGCGGCGCGTGGACGGCGACGCCGTCGTCGGCCACCTTCGTCGTCGGCGACCACGCGTGGTGGCGCCTCGAAGGTTCGCCACGGCTGCGTGCGGCCCCGCCGGCCTTCAGCCTCGAGGCCCATTGCTGGGGCAATGGCGCGGCCCGCCTCTGCCTCGACGAACTCGAACTGCGCCCTGGTCGGCAGGCCGGGGGGCTGCGCGGACGTGGCCTGCCGCTGGCGCTGCTCGCGCCGTTGTTCGACGCCGGGCTCGAATTGCACGGCGAGGCGGACCTCGACCTGCACGTGCAGCGCGGCGGGAACGGCCTCGAAGGCACGCTCGAAGCCGGTACGCGCAACGCGGTCGTGGCCTGGCGGAACGCCGCCGGTGAGCGCTTCGAGAGCGCCATCGACGTCTTCCGCCTGCGTGTCGCCGCGGTCCCGGAACGGCTGCATTTCGAAGCGCAGGTCGTCGAGCGCCTGGGCCTGCGCCTCGAGGCCGCCGGCGACGTCGAGGCGCCTTTCGGCGACGCGCCGCAATTCGATGCACGGCTGCGTGGCGGGATCGACGACCTCGACCGGCTCACACCGCTGGTGACGCGCTTTTTCGATGTCGGCGACCTCGCCGGGCGCGTCGCCGTCGACGCGCGCATCACGGGGCCGCCCGACAGCCCGGTGATCCGCGGCGGCCTGACGCTCGACGATGGGGCCCTGAGCGTGCCGGCGGCGGGCATCCACGTCGACCGCGTGTGGCTGGCCGTCACCGGGGGCGAAGGCGGGCAGGCCACGCTCGAGGGGGGCGCGCGTTCCGGCGGCGGCCGCATCGGCATCGCAGGCCAGCTGACATGGCAGGGCCACTGGCTGCCTGGCGCGGTGTTCACGGTGAAGGGCCGGCGCTTCACCGCCATCCGCCTCCCCGAGGGCACGCTGCTCGTCTCGCCGGATGTGCGTGCCGAGCTCGTCGACGGCCAGTTCCGGGTGTCGGGCACGGTCGGCGTGCCGAAGCTCGACGTCGCCCCGCGCGAGATCGCCGACGCGGCGGTGACGCCGTCGGACGATGTCATCGTCCACGGGCGTGCCGGGACCGCCGCCGTCCGCGAGCCGCCGCGCTTCGTGCTCGACGGCCTCGTCGTCGACGTCGGTCCCGAGGCGCGTTTCCGCGGCTTCGGCCTCGATGCGGGGCTGCGTGGCCGGCTCGTGCTCGACCAGGACAGCCCCGTCGATCCCCACGAGATCCGTGCCAACGGCACCGTGCAGCTGGTCGGCGGCACCTTCACCGCGCTGGGCACGCGGCTCGACATCGAGCGCGGTGCGCTGCTTTTCACCGGCCCGTTGCGCGAGCCGGCGGTCGATGTTCTCGCCGTGCGCACTGTGCGCGACAACGGCAGCGACATCCGCGTCGGCCTGCGTCTGGCCGGCACCCTCGCACGCATCCAGACGCAGGTGTTTTCCGAGCCGGCGATGGGTGAACTCGATGCCCTGTCGTACCTGACCACCGGGCGGCCGCTGTCGGCGGCGGGTGCCGGCGGTCGCGAGACCGTGACGAATGCCGCGATCGGTCTCGGTCTCAACACCGCGCTGCCGGTCGTCCGCAACCTCGGCGCGGCGCTGCGCGTCGATGAGGTCGGCCTGGAAAGCGGCAGTGCGGAGGGTACGTCGCTGGTGGTCGGCGAGCAGCTCGGCAAGGACCTCTATGTGCGCTACAGCTATGGCCTGTTCAACCGCACCGGCACGGTGCGCGTCACCTACCGGCTGAGCCGTCGCCTGAGCATCGAGGGCAGTTCGGGCGACGCCCAGGCCCTGGACCTGATTTATGCGGTGACCTGGTGACGCGGGGCGGGGCGTGAAGGCACCCGGGCGGCGCCGGCGGATGGGGCGATGATGCCCCCATGGCGGCCCGGGCGGACCCGAACCGGGAACGCCTTGCCGCAGGTGGTGCTAGTGCCCGGGGTCCTGGCCGGCGCCGTCGAGGCGCTGGCCGGTCAGGGCTGACTTGCCGAACAGGCCGGCGGCGATGGTGCCGGTCATCGAGTCGCCCTCGACCGTGGCCTCGCCCTTGAGCGTCATCGAGAAGGGCACCTTGAGCTCCATCTCCCAGGTGAAGACGTTGCCGCAGATACGGCCCTCGGTGATGACGATCGTGCCGAGGCCGGTGCGGCTGATGCCGGTCACGCTGTCGCCGCTGCGCTGCAGTTCCATGACCGACTGCTGTTCGCCCATGGGCGTACGGGTCACGCAACGCCACTTTCCATCGATGCGGTTCATGATGGTCATTCCCCTGATTGTGCGTCGGCCAGGCCGACGGCCCCTCGATCCGTCGCCGACATGATCGGGCCAAACGGGCGGACGGGGGATGACCTGGATCAAAAACGGCCAGGATCGATCGCGCCGGCGCTCAGCGCGGGTCGAACTCGACCCAGAAAACCCCACGGAAATCATCGGCCTGGTAGCCCGTCGCCTGGTCGTCCGGGTACAGCTCGCGCAACCGTGCCGCGACGGCCGGCTGGAGGGTTTCACCGTGGCAGGCCAGGCACATCGGCTGGACGAAGATCGGCTCGACGTAGCCGCTGCCGCCGTTGGCCAGTTGCACGCCGCGCGGGCCGGCGGCGGCGGGGTCCCCCGCCCAGGCATCGAGCAGCGGCCGCGTCCACGCCGGCGGCCGGTTGGCCGGGTTGCGCAGCCGGTGGCTGGTGCGGCCGATGCGCACGCCGGCCCCGCCGGCGCTGGCGGCGAGCAGCGGCGCCTGCATGCGGCACACGCCGATGGCATTGACGGGGCCGTCGGCGAGGCCCGAGACGAGGGCCGACATCAGCGCCTTCTTGAAGGGCGCGAGGGTCTCCGCGCCCCGTTTTTCGATGTCGCCGTCCTGTGCCATGGCGGCTGGCGCCATCGCCGCCAGCACGAGCACGGCGCCGAGCCGGGTGATCCTCTTGCGCATGGCGATTGCCCTCCCTGCTTTTCTGTCAGCACGATCGCGATTAGGCACCCGGCGGCCGTGCCGTGCAAGGCAGGCGGGGCCGGTGACGGATCGACGCAGCGGATGGCGCGTCGTGGCACATCGCGGCAGGTCGCGACGTCGGGTATATCATCGCGCGTCGCCGCCAGTCGTCACCGGCCAGGAGCCGTCCATCGATGCGTGACCCCGTCCGCAACCGTGCGGTGCGCCCCCCGTGGTGGCACCTCTACGTGCCGAAGACCTACACCGTGCTGCGCCAGGGCTACGACCTCGGCACCCTGCGCCACGATGTCATCGCCGGGTTGACGGTGGCGATCGTGGCCATGCCGCTGGGCATGGCGCTGGCCATCGCCTCGGGGACCACGCCGGCCAACGGCCTCATCACGGTGGTCATCGCCGGGCTGCTGATCTCGTTGCTCAGCGGGTGCCGCTTCCAGGTCGGTGGGCCGGCGGGTGCCTTCGTCGTCATCGTCTGGCACATCATCGCCGTCCATGGCTATGACGGCCTGGTGCTGGCGACGCTGATGGCCGGATTGATGCTGGTCGGGGCCGGACTCATGCGTCTCGGCGACTGGATCAAGTACATCCCCCAGCCGGTGGTCACCGGCTTCACCGCCGGCATCGCCCTGCTCATCTTCTCGAGTCAGGTCCGCGACATCTTCGGCCTGCAGATGGCGGCTGTGCCGGGTGACTTCATCGACAAATGGCAGGCCTTCTGGGCGGCACGCGGCAGCGTCAGCCTGGAGGCCCTGGCCATTTCCGGGGGTGCACTGGCGCTGCTCATTGCGCTGCGTCGACTGGCACCGAAGATGCCGGCCATGCTGCTCGCCATCGTCGTGCCGGCACTGGTCGTGTGGTGGGCCGGTCTCGAGGTACCGACCATCGGCTCGGCCTTCGGCGGCATTCCGCGCGCGCTGCCGGTGCCGCACTGGCCCGTCATCACGTTCGAGCGCCTCCAGGCATTGCTGCCGAGCGCCTTCACCATCGCTTTCCTGTCGGGTGTCGAGTCGCTGCTGTGCGCGGTCGTCGCCGATGGCATGAGTGGCCGGCGCCACAAGTCGAACTGCGAACTGGTCGCGCAGGGGGTTGCCAACGTCGGTTCGGCACTGTTCGGTGGCATGCCGGCCACAGGCACGGTGGCGCGCACCGCCACCAACATCCGCGCCGGTGCCCGGACCCCGGTCGCCGGCATGCTCCATGCCCTGTTCGTCCTTTCGGCCATGGTGCTGTTTGCACCGCTGGCGGCGTGGATCCCGCTGGCCAGTCTGGCGGCCGTGCTGGTCGTGGTGGCGTGGAACATGAGCGAGAAGGAGATGTTCCTGATGCTGCTGCGCGGGCCGCGCGGCGATGCCATGGTGCTGGTCACGACCTTCCTGCTGACGGTGTTCGTCGACCTGACGGTGGCCATCGAGGCCGGTGTGGTCCTGGCGGCGATTCTCTTCATGCACCGCATGGCCCAGGCCGTCGAGATGGAAACGGGGGAGAAGATCATCCACGGCGATGCCGACGACGTCACCGGGGCCGCTGCCGGTGACGACAACGGCATGCGTGCCGCGCTGCCGCCCGGGGTCGAGGCCTTCCAGGTCCAGGGGCCGCTGTTCTTCGGTGTGGCCGGCCGGCTGATCGATGCGCTCGACCAGATCCGCCCGGCACCGCAGGTCTTCATCGTCAGGCTCGGCCAGGTGCCGATGATCGATGCCAGCGGCGTGGTGGCGTTGATGGAGTTCATCCGTCGCTGTCAGGCCCAGGGCACGCAGGTCATCCTGTCACGGGCCCGCGCGGAGGTGCTCGCCGTGATCCGCAGCGTCACCGGGCATGGCCTGCCCGAAGGCGTGATCCTCGCCGGGGATTTCAGCGACGCCGTCACCCGGGCCGGTGCGTGTCAGGCCGGGCGTCCCGGGCTTTCGCCGGCTCGCCGCTGACCGCAGCGCCGGCGGTCGATGGCCCCCGGCGCAGGCCCGACCCGTCGCGGCCCCGCTTGCGCGCCGGGGTGGAAATACCGTTGACACTGCACTCCGGGGCGGTGCGCGCCCCGGTTGCGTTGATGCAGATTTCCCCACCCGGCCGAGGTGTGTTGTCAACGGCGCGCTGAACGCATGGAATCACGGGACTTCCCCGTGGATGTCAGTGCGCGCCTCAGCGCATCGCGCGGCGCACCTTCGCCATCAGCACGCGGATTTCACCCCGGCGGCCCTCGTCGGCGCTGGCGCGTCCCGGACGGGGCGCGGCCCGGAGTGCGGTCTGGAGATGTTCCAGCGCGGCCGCGTGGTTGCCCTCGTCGTGAAGATATTCGGCGTAGAAGTAGTTCGGGTCGATGCCGGCCGGGTTGATGGCCAGCGCCGCCTCGAGGTGCGTGCGCGCCTTGTCGTCGCTGCCGAAGCCGAGCGGCCAGCCCGGTACCTTGTGGTACAGCGTGCCGAGGCTGGTGTGCGCCGAGCCGTCGAGCGCGCGTTCATCGATGGCCAGCGCGGCCAGCAGCCGCTCCCGGGATTTCTTCGCCAGGCCCAGTGCGCCGAGGCCGCCCTTGGCGCCCGCCCAGGTACTGAGCACGATGCCTTCCCAGACCAGCGGCTCGGCGCGGTCCGGGTGGCGTGCGGAAAAGTCGGCGCAGCGGGCGGCGAGGGTTTCCAGGGCCGCACTGCGCGCGGCCGCTTCGTCGATCGCGTAGTTGGCGCGTGCCCATTCCGTCTGGATGGCGGCCAGTTCCTCGTCGAGCGCGAGTGGTGCGGCGAAAGCGCTGCCGATGAGCAGCAGCAGGCCGGGCAACAGGCAGTGCAGGGGGTGGCGTGTCATGGTTTGGTCCTCGAGGCGGCGGGGTTCGATGGTGTCGCGGCGGGGGCTGAAGGTGCCGTGTGGGCATGGCGGCGGATGACCGGCAGCTGTTTCGCCAGCGCGCGGTCGACGAGGCGTGGCAGCACGGCGTTGAGCCGGGCGAAGAATTTCTCGGGCCAGCCGATCACGCCCTCGACGGTGTCGGTGGCGAGCAGTTCGCGTGCACGGCGGGCGACGACCCCGGGCGGGTCCATCGTCACGCCGAGTTCGGCGTTCATGGCAACCACGGCCGGCGGGTTGATCGGTGTGCGGGTGGCGCGCGGTGCCAGGTCATGCACCTGCACGCGGCTGCCGGCCAGCTCGCGGCGCAGGGCCTGGCTGAAGCCGCGCAGCGCGAACTTGCTCGCCGAGTACAGCGCATAGCCGGGGTAGCCGATGTGGCCGAAGACCGAACCGATGTTGAGGATTGCGGCGCGGGGTCGGCTGCGCAGGTGGCCGAGCAGGTCATGGACGAGGTGCAGCGGTGCGGCGACGTTGACCGCCAGCGCGAGGTCGATCTGCGCGGTGGTGTGGTCGTCGTAGAGGCAGAAGTGATTGATGCCGGCGCCGTTGACGAGGATGTCGATGCCGCCCCGCCAGCGGCGCGCGGTGTCGCACAGCCGTGCGCGGCCGTCGCGGTCGGTCAGGTCGGCCTGCAGGACGTCGACGCGGGCGGCGTGTGCGGCCAGTGGCCCGGCCGTGACGCGCGCGAGCGCCGCACCGTCGGCGTCGGCCAGCAGCACGTGTGCGCCGGCCTCGACGAGTTCGATGGCGATGGCGCTGCCGATGCCGCCGCCGCCGCCGGTGATCAGGACCCGTGCGCCATCGATCTGCATGGTCAGGCCGCCATGCCGGTCGGCGGTGCGTCGAGCCCGCGGAACATGGCACCGTAGAGCCAGAAGAACAGGCGGGCCGCCTCAACGATGGCGCTGCGGTCGGCTTCGTCGGGCAGGCGACGCAGGATGCCGGCGAGATCACCGATGTGTGTTTCATCGAGCGTGCCGTGGCTGCGCAGGTAGGTGAAGGCGGTATCGGGCAGGCCCAGCGTCTGCTGGATGCGGTCCGCGGCCCGGCAGGCCAGCGCGACACTCGTGCCCTCGAGCACGTAGACCATGCCGAAGATGCCCAGCGGGTTGCGTCGCAGGACGAAGTCCCAGGCGCAGGCGACCAGCGCATCGGTGGCCAGGTGCGGCGTCGAAGCGGTGACAGCGTCGGCGTCGCCGCCGGCCGCGCGGATGTCGTCGAGGATCCACGCATCGTGGCCGATCTCCTCCTCGACGTAGTGGAGCAGCGCCTGCTGCAACCAGGCCTGCCGGTCCGGCACGCGGCTGCCGGCGGCCATTAGCAGCGGTACGGTGTGGCGGACGTGGTGCCACGCCTGGCCGAGGAAGGCGAGGTAGCGTTCGTGCGTGACGCGCCCGGCCAGCGCATCGCCGATGACCGGTGCGGAGAGCAGGAAGGCGCGGTCCTGGGCCGTGGCGGCGACCAGTGCCGGGAACGCGGCCTCGACGGTGTCCCTGTTCGTCATGTGGGGTATTCCTCGCGGGTGTAGAGGGATTCGATCCGGGTGGCATGGCGCGCCAGCCAGCGTTCGCGGCATGGCCGGCCATTGGCGGTGAGCGTGCCGTCGGCGAAAGACGGTGATGTGCCACTGACGATGAAATGGCGCACGCGGGCGTATTCCGGCAGGCGGGCGTTGGCGCGTGTCACGGCCTGCGCGATGGCTTCGCGCGACGTGCCGGGATCACGCGGGCTGACCACGGCACACAGCCACGGACGGCCATCACCGGTGACCAGCGCATGGGCGATCGGTGGCTCACCCGAGAGTTCAGCCTCGACCCACTCCGGCGAAACGTTGCGCCCGAAGCTGGTGATGAGGAGGTGTCTGCGCCGGCCGTCGACGGAGACGAAGCCGTCGTCGTCGATTGCACCGAGGTCGCCGGTGGCGACCTCGGCCGGTGCCGGACCCGACGCCTCGCCGAGCCGGCCGGCCATCACGGCGCCCGCGACGTGGATTTCGCCGTCGGCATCGATGCGCACGCGCACGTGCCCGAGCGGCCGGCCGACGCGGCCGCGCCGCGCCGCCTGCGGGGTGTTCAGACAGACCACGGAGCCGCACTCGGAGAGGCCGTAACCCTCGTAGACGGGCAGCGCGTGGCGTTCGGCGGCGTCGAGGAGGCCGGCGGGGACCACGGCGCCGCCGACGGCGATGAAGCGCAGGCTGTCGGGCGGGCGCCAGCCACGGTCACAGGCCACGACCAGCGCGCGCAACAATTCCGGGACGAGGATCATGCTGGCCGGCCGCTGTGTGTCGATCAGCGCGAGCATCCGGCCGGCGTCGAGCCCGCCGCTGTGGATGCCGGTGGCCGCCTGCGGCGCGAGGAGGCATGTCGATCCGGCGAGCAGTGGGGCGTAGACGCCGGCGATGTTCTCGAGCAGGGTCGCCAGTGGCAGCAGGCACAGGTGCGGGTCGGGCTTCAGCGTGGCGGTGGCCTCGACCAGCGCGCGGGCCGTCGCTTCGAGCGTGGCCGCCGTCAGGCAGATGCCGCGCGGCGTGCCGGTGCTGCCCGAGGTGTAGGTGATCTTGACCGTGCCGGCGGGCAGCGGCAGCGGGGCCGGGGCCGGCCGCTGCAGCAGCACGAGACCGCTGCCGGGGGCACGGCCGACCGGCTGGAAGCCGTGGTCCGCCGCGGCGAAGCGGGCCGGGTCGTCGGTCAGCACGGCATCGATGGCGGCATCGGCGAGCAGGTGGGCGCGCTGGGCCGGGGTGAAAAAACCCGGTACCGGCACGTTGACGCCGCCGAGTTGGAGCAGTGCAAGGTCGCTGATGACAAAGGGCGTGCCGTTGTCGGCGAGCAGCGCGACGCGCCGCACCCCCCGGCGCTGCAGCCAGCCGGCTTCGGCATCGAGGGCGGCGGCGAGCATGGCCGCATCGTAGGTGTGTTCGGCATCGCGCAGCAGCGCGGTGCCGGGCGTGGCGGTGGCCAGGGCGCTGCGGATCATCGGCGCGTCAGTGCCGCCGCCGCAGCGGCAGCGCGTCGGGCACCGGGCCGGCCATGACCCGCGGGGCGTGCCGGTAGTAGTGCCCCCAATCGTCGCCGGCGAGTGCCACGCGCGCGCCATCCGCAGGCCCGAGGTCGATCGGCGCGGCGCCGAGGCTGTCGAGCAGGATCCGTACCGTGCGTGTCGCGGTGAACACCACCCAGTCCTGGCCGCGGGCGTGCAGCCAGCGCGGCAGCAGGGTGAAAAGGCGGCGCGCCGACCGGCAGTCGTCGCAGGCGAGGTTGCCGATCTCGGTGATCGACCGGCGCGCAACCGCCACGCCGACATGGGCTGACAGGTGCGCTTCGACCGGCGCATCGAGGTAGTGCTCGAGGTACAGGCGTTCCCCTTCCGCCTGACGCAGTCCGGCCACACTGCACAGCCGGCCATCGGGGCGGTACAGTCCGAGCAGCACCGGCATGAAGTGCCTGACCACGGCGCCGTGATGGCGCTTGAAGGCGACCGCGACGAAGGCCTCGAGTGCGGCCCGCGACCGGCTTTCGCGACCGGCGGCCCGCAGATGAAAATGACCGAGGGTGAAGGGCGGCGATGCCGGTGATGGCGACGTCGGCGTGACCCCTGTCGGGGCGGGCCGTGGCGCTTCGGGCCGGATGGCCGGGGCGGTGTCTTCCATGCAAGGCCTCGGTGGCGTGGGGGGTGGCGATGTCCGTGCGTCGTCTCCGCGCCGTTGGACGGGTGACGGGGGGCGGATCAATCGCCGGTGCGCGAAAAGATTTCGTGACGGGCTTCACGGTCGGCGCCCGCGATTGATTTTTCCCGCCGGGTGCGTCACAGGACTGACAGGGGTGATGGAGCGAAGTCCACTTGGAGGATGAGCGCGCACTGGTGCAGGCGATGCTGGCCGGCGACGAGCCGGCCTTCCAGTCGTTCTTCACGCGGTTCTTCCCGCGGGTCTACCGCTTTGCCCTGCCGCGGCTGGCGCGCGATGCCGACGCAGCCCAGGACGTTGCCCAGGCGACGCTGATCAAGGCCATGCAGGCGTTGCCCGGTTTCCGCGGCGAGGCGGCACTGTTCACCTGGCTGTGCCAGATCTGCCGGCGCGAAGTCGTCAACCACCTGCGGGCCCAGGGCCGCCACGATGACCACATCGTGCTGCTCGAGGACGACGCCGGCATCCGTGCTGCACTCGAGATGGTCGAGGCGCCGCCTGGCGAGCAGCCGCCGTGCCGCTATGACGCACGACAGACGCGCCAGCTGCTGCGCACGGTGCTCGACCGGCTGCCGGGCAGCTATGGCGATGCCCTGGAGTGGAAGTACGTCGAAGGCCTGTCGGTCGAGGAGATCGGCACGCGGCTCGGCATCGGCCGGGTTGCCGCGCAGTCGCTGCTGGCGCGTGCGCGCGAGGCATTCCGTGATGCGCTGGAGACGGTATTTGGCGCCGAGGCCCGCGACATCCTTGCTGGCCTCGGCGAAGGAGCGGGGTGATGGAACAGCCGACCCACGATGATGACCGCGATGCCTCGCGGTACCTGGCCGACCTGTTGCGTGAGGCCGGGCCGCGTGAGGTGCCGGAGGCCGGGCGTGCCGCGGAGGTGCGCCGTCATGTTCATGCCGAATGGTGCGCCGTGGTCGAGGCGCAGCGCCGTGCCCGGCCGGCGCCGGCGGCGGCGCGTTCACGCTGGCCGCTCACGATGCTGGCGGCCGCGGCCGTTGCGCTGCTGGCCATCGGCGTGTGGCTCGGCCTGTCGCCGCCGACGGCCACCGCGCCGCCGGTGGCGACGCTGGTGCGCATCGCCGGTGAGGTGCAGGTCGATGAGCGCCGTGTGGCGCCCACCGGTGCCGGCACGGCTGTCGTGCGTGCCGGACAGACGCTGGCGACCTCGCCCCGGGCCCGGGTGGCGCTGGCGCTCGGTGAGCACGTGATGCTGCGCGTCGACGAGGACAGCCGGCTGCGCTTCGAATCGCCCGTGCGCGCGGTGTTGCTGGCCGGGGCGGTCTATGTCGATGTCGCAGCACAGGGCGCCGGGCAGCCGCTCGAGATCGCCAGCGCGAAGGGGGTCGTTCGCCATCTCGGCACCCGCTATCAGGTGCGGCAGGCCGGTGCGTCGGTCGAAATCGCCGTGCGCGACGGGCGCGTTGTCGTTGAGGGCAGTGCAGGCACCCATGGGGTGGCCGCTGGCGAGTTGCTGGTGATGGCCGGTGCCGGCCGGGTGAGCCGCATGGTGCTGCCGGGCGATGACCCGCGCTGGGCATGGATCCATGCCGCGACACCCGCCTTCGACATCGGCGGCCGGCCGCTGTCCGAGTTCCTCGACTGGGCCAGCCGGGAACTGGGCCGTGAGTTGCGCTATGCGACGCCCGCCGACCGCGATCACGCGGCGCGGGTCATGTTGCGCGGCTCGATCGACGGCCTGGTGCCCGAGGCGTCGCTGGCTGCGGTGCTGGCGACGACGACCTTCGAGTACCGCCTGGTCCCCGGTGTGCTCGAGGTCGGGCGCTGACGCTGCGGCAGGCGGGGTGGCGCGCCGGTCGCACGCCGGGGCGCTGCCGAACACGGGGCATGGCCCTGCGCTATGCTGGCGCCGCCCTTCGGCACGGTGTCCCGTATTCCTCCATGCGTTGCGTGTTCAAGCGACCCCTGCCCATCCGGCTGTCGTGGTGCCGTGCCTTGCTGCTCACCGTGGCGCTGGTCGCGTTGCCGGCATACGGTGCGCTGCGCGAAGGCCAGCCGCTCGCCGAGGCGCTGCGTGAACTGGAAGCACGAGGGCTGGCGCTGATCTGGAGCAGCGACCTCGTCGATGAGACGCTGCGCGTTCGCGCGCTGCCGCCGCCCGGACCGGTGATCGACATGGCGCGTGCCGTGCTGGCGCCGCATGGCCTGGCGCTGCGTGATGCGGGCACCGGCTGGGTCGTGGTGCGCGCGCCCGCGCCGCGCCGCGCCCCGCAACGGCTCGACGAGATCATCGTCTCGACCAGCCGTTACCGGTTGCTCGACGCGTCGCCCGGCTCGACGACCGTGCTCAGCCGCGAGGAGTTCTCCGGTCTGCCGAAGGTGGCCGACGACGCACTCAAGGCCGTGCATCGCCTGCCCGGGGCCGCGTCGAATGGTATTTCCGGACTCGCCCACATCCGCGGCGGCGAGGAAAACGAGACCGGTATCGTTCTCGACCACATGGTGCTCGCCGACCCCTTCCACCTGAAGAGCCTGCTCAGCCCGGTGAGCGTGCTCGATGCCGCCATGATCGGTGCGCTGGAGGTCCACGCCGGCGCGTTGCCCATCGAGTACGGCGAGCGGACCGCTGCCATCATCGATGTCACCAGCCTCGCACCCGGGCTGGCGCCGCGCCTGGCCCTCGGCCTGTCGTTGTTCCACACCCAGGCGCTCGCCAGCGGCGGCACGGCGGACGGTCGCGGCGAGTGGCTGGTCACCGGCCGGCGCAGCAACCTCGACGAACTCGCCGACACGCTCGACTCGGAGATCGGCGAGGCGCGCTACCTGGATTCCTTCGGTCGCCTGTCGTGGGCGCTGCGGCCCGGGACCAAAGCCACCGTGAGCTGGCTGGTGTCGCGCGACGAAGCCGAAGTCAACGAGAAGGACCGCAGCGAGTCGGCCGAGTCCACCTACCGCAACGTTTATCTGTGGACGACCCTCGAGCACCGCTGGTCGGAAACGCTGTCTGGCCTGGCGCTGCTGTCCTTGACTGATGTCGCCGATACACGCGATGGCACGGTCGACGAGCCCGGTGTGCGCAGCGGTTTCGTCGATGACCGGCGGTCGTGGGATGTGGCCGGCCTGCGGCTCGAACTCGAGGCCGGCGACCAGCGACGCCTGCTGCGTCTCGGTCTTGGCGCCGACCGGCGCACGGCCCGCTATGCCTACGACAGCCTGCTGCAGTCGGCGGCCGACACGCCGTTTCCCGGCGAGCCGTCACAAGACATCACGCGCCGTGCGCGCCTGCGCCCTGCCGGCCATGCCCTGGCCGGATGGGCGGCTGTGCGCGGTTTCATCGCCCCGCGGCTGGTGGCCGAGGCCGGCCTGCGCTGGGACACGCAGACCTGGGACAAGGTCTCCGCCGCCACCCAGTGGAGTCCGCGCCTGGGCCTGCGCCTCGACACCTCGCCCGCGCTGCACTGGCGGGCGGGTTGGGAGCGGCATTACCAGCCGCAGGGTATCCATGAGTTGCAGGTCGAGGACGGCGTCACGCGGTTCTTCCCCGCGCAACGGGTTGATCAGCTGATCGTCGGCGTCGACTGGCAACTGCGAAGTGGCCTCGACCTGCGCCTCGAGGCCTATGTCAGGGACTACGATGACCTGCAGCCGCGCTTCGAGAACCTCTACGATCCCCTGGTGCTGGTTCCCGAACTGCGCGCCGACCGCATCGTCATCGTGCCGACGTCGGCTGCGGCGCGCGGTATCGAACTTCATGCCGGGCAACGCCTGGACGGCGGCTGGCGCTGGTGGCTGGGCTATGCCTGGTCGCGGGCCACCGATACCGTGGAGGGTCGCCGTGTCTTGCGCAGCTGGGACCAGCGCCATTCGCTCGATGCCGGCATCCAGCGCAGCATCGGACCGTGGGAGCTGACGCTGGCCGGTGCCTGGCACAGCGGTTGGCCGACCACCGAGGCACGGCTGGTCGACGACGGCGGCACGCTGCGTGTCGTCGCCGGGCCGCGCAACGCGGCACGCTTCGGCAACTACGCGACGCTCGACCTGCGCGCGGCGCGCCGCTGGCGCACGGATGCGGGCGAGTGGCTGGCGTTCATCGAACTCGGCAATGCCCTTGCACGCCGCAACGCCTGCTGCAGCGACTACACCCTGGCCGGAACGCCGGAGGGCGATCCCGTGCTCCGTCGCGACGAAGACCACTGGCCGCGCTTCCTGCCCAACGTCGGCGTGACGTGGCAGTTCTGACTCAGCACTCCGGCACGTTGACGGCCAGCCCGCCAGCCGAGGTTTCCTTGTAGATCGTCGACATGTCCCGGCCGGTCTGGCGCATGGTGCGGATGACCTGGTCGAGCGATACCTTGTGGGTGCCGTCGCCGCGCAATGCCAGGCGGGCGGCGTTGATCGCCTTGACCGCACCCATGGCGTTGCGTTCGATGCAGGGGATCTGCACCAGCCCGGCGACCGGGTCGCAGGTCAGGCCGAGGTTGTGTTCCATGCCGATCTCGGCGGCGTTCTCGACCTGCTCGTTGGTACCGTTCCATGCCGAGACCAGCCCTGCGGCGGCCATCGAGCAGGCCACCCCGACCTCGCCCTGGCAGCCCATCTCCGCGCCCGACAGCGAGGCCCCGCGCTTGAAGAGGATGGCGATCGCGCCGGCGGTGAGCAGGAAACGGATCACCCCCTCGTCGTCGGCGCCTTCCTCGAAACGCCGGTAGTAGTGCAGCACGGCGGGCACGATGCCGGCCGCGCCGTTGGTCGGTGCGGTCACGACGCGATGGCCGGCGGCGTTCTCCTCGTTGACCGCCAGGGCATAGGCGTTCACCCAGTCGATGACCTGGAGCGCCGCCGGTCCCTGTTGCGCGGTGAGCTGGCGGTACAGCTTCGGTGCGCGCCGTCGGACCTTGAGCACGCCGGGCAGCAGGCCCTGGCCATGCAGGCCGCGCTGCACGCATTCGCACATCACCGACCACAGGTGCATGAGCCGTTCGCGCACTTCACCGGCGCTGCGCCACGTGCATTCGCGGGCCAGCATCAGTTCGTGGATCTCCAGGCCGTGTTCGCGGCAGCGGCTGAGGAGTTCCTGGGCGTTGTCGAAGGGGTAGGGTGCCGATTCGGCGGCCGGCGCGGCGCTGGCCTCCGCGGCGGTTGCATCGCCGCCGCGAACGATGAAGCCGCCGCCCACCGAATAGAATTCGGCGCCGTGCAGCGTATTGCCGTACTCATCCAGAGCCGTGAAACGCATGCCATTGGTGTGCAACGGCAACAGGCCATCGCGGTACAGGGCGATGTGCGAGGTCCAGTCGAAGGCGATGCGTTGCGTGCCGGCCAGCATGACGCTGCCGCTGCGCACGGCGTGTTCGATGGTTGCGGCGATCTCGTGCGGCTCGACCGTTTCCGGCGCATGTCCGGACAGGCCGAGCAGGATGGCGCGGTCGGTGCCGTGGCCGATGCCGGTCAGGGCCAATGAACCGTAGAGCGCGACGCGCACGCCGGCCACGCCGGCCAGCGCACCCCGCGCCTCGATCTCGGCGATGAAGGCGCGCGCAGCCTTCATCGGCCCCACCGTGTGCGAACTCGAGGGACCGATGCCGACCTTGTAGATGTCGAAGACGCTGAGGTTCATGACAGGCTGCCGTGGTGCCGGTACGGCAGTCTAATCCCGCCCGCCGGGCGCCGACGGCGGGTGCGACAACCTTTCACGGTGCCAGGCCGGGCCTGGCTGGCTAGCGGAGCACCACCGTGCGCTGGCCGTTGACGAAGACGCGGTGCTCGATGTGCAACTTGACGGCACGGGCCAGCGTGATCGACTCGACGTCGCGGCCGATGGCGGTCAGGTCGTCGGGTGACATGGTGTGGTCGGCGCGCTCGACCATCTGTTCGATGATCGGCCCCTCGTCGAGATCGGCAGTGACGTAGTGCGCGGTGGCGCCGATCAGCTTGACGCCGCGGCGGTGTGCCTCATGGTAGGGGCGCGCGCCCTTGAAGCCGGGCAGGAAAGAGTGGTGGATGTTGATGATGCGCCCGGGAAAGCGCGCGCACAGTCCGGGCGACAGGATCTGCATGTAGCGCGCCAGCACGATCAGGTCGGCCCGCGTGTCATCGATGAGGCCGAGCAGACGCGACTCGGCACGGGCCTTGCTGGCCGCCTCGACCGGTACGTGGAAGAAGGGCACGCGGTGCCACTCGGCCAGCCCGGCGAGGTTCATGTGGTTGGAGACGATCGCCGGGATGGCCATCTTCAGCGCCCCGGTGCGGTAGCGGTAGAGCAGGTCGTTCAGGCAATGGTCGTGGCGCGAGACCATGACCAGCACGCGCGGCAGCACCGCGCTGTCGTGGACCTGCCAGTCCATGGTGAAACGCGTGGCGATGGGGCTGAAACCGTCCTGCAGTTCGGCGCGCGAGAAGCGGTCGTCGCGCGGCGTGAAGCGCGTGCGCATGAAAAAGGTGTGGGTGTCGGGGTCACCGTAGTGACTCGACTCGTCGATGAAGCATCCCTGACCGGTCAGGAACCCGGCCACCGCAGCGACGATGCCGACGGCGTCGGGGCAGACGATGGTCAGGATGTAGCTGCCGGGCTGGGTGCTGCTCGTCACGGATGGTGTTGCGGGTCGTGCGCCGCTCGCGGGATGGGCGCGAATGGTAGCAGGAGTGACGGCGTCGTCGCGATTGTTCAGAATCCGGCCTGGACGGGCACGATGCGGGGTGGTCATGTTGGCGGACGACGGGCAGCGGCTCGAGGCCATGCTGCGCGAGGGCCCGGCGCCGTCGGCCATCGAGCTGCTGCTGCCCGACCTCAACGGCATCCTGCGCGGCAAGCGCATCGCCCCGTCGGCGTTCGCCGCCCTGTCGGCCGGGGCGTTGCCGTTTCCGGTCACCGGCTGCCTCGTCGACAGCCGTGGGGCGCTGATCGACACGCTGCCCCACGGCCTACACGACGGCGATCCCGACCAGCGCTGCGTGCCGGTGGCGGGTTCGCTGGCGCGCGTGCCGTGGTCGGCCTCGCCGCTGGCCCAGTGCCTCGTCGCGCTGCAGGCCCCCGACGGTGCGCCCCACTTTGCCGACAGCCGTCACGTGGCGCAGCGGGCGGTGACGGCGCTGGCCGGCCTCGGGTTGACGGCCGTGGTGGCCATCGAACTCGAGTTCTACCTGTTGGCCGACGACGCAGCCCGGCCGCCGGTCGCCTGGCAGGGGCGCGTGCCGGGCACGCAGCGCGCCGCCGGCGGCCCGCGCGTCTACAGCGTCGAGGACCTGCACGCGCTCGACCCGCTGTTCGCCGACATCCAGGCGGCGTGCACCGTGCAGGGGATCCCCGCCGGCGACATCATCTCCGAGTACGGCAGTGGCCAGTTCGAGGTCAACCTCGGCCACGTCGCCGATGCCGTGCAGGCCTGCGACCATGCCGCCCTGCTGCGCCGGCTGGTGCGCGGTGTGGCGGCCCGTCATGGTCTGGCAGCAACCTTCATGGCCAAGCCCTTCGCCGCGCTCGACGGGTCGGGCATGCACGTCCACGTGAGCCTGCGCGATGCCCGGGGCCGCAACGTCTTCAGCCCGCCGGCCGGCGGCGGGGGTGGCCTTGCCACCCCGCTGCGCCATGCCGTGGGTGGCCTGCTGGCGGCGTTGCCCGGCTCGCGTGCCGTCTTCTGTCCCAACGCCAACAGCTATCGCCGCCTGCAGCCGGGCCATTTCGCGCCGGTGGCCGCCGACTGGGGCGTCAACCACCGCGGGGTGGCGGTGCGCCTGCCGCTCGCCGACGGCGACAACGCCCGCTTCGAGCACCGTTACGCCGGTGCCGACGCCAATCCGTGGCTGGTGGTGGCGGCGATCCTCGCCGCTGTCCACCATGGCATCGCCGAGCGCATCGAGCCGCCGCCGATGGCCGGCACGCGGGGGGCCACGGGCGCAGCGCCCGGGGCGGCGTTGCGCTGGGAATCGGCACTCGACGATTTCACCGCCGGACAGATCCTGCCGGCCCGGCTCGGCGAGGACTTCTGCGCAGTCTATGCGGCTGCCCGGCGCTTCGAGGCCGAAACGCGCCACGCGGAAGTGCCCGCCGAGGATTACGATTGGTACCTGCCCTGCATCTGAGCGTCCGCCGAAGCGACCCCACCCGATGACCGAGCCCACCGATCCGCAGCCGCTGTCCGGCCCGCGCGAAGCGCACGCCCGCCATGGCGGGGTGCTGGCCAGCGCTGTGCAGCTCAACCGCAGTTGCCAGTGCATCACGCTCGACCGCGAGGCACTGCGCGCCGAACTGCAGCGCGGTGAGGCGGGCGCAGACCTTTACGGGATGATTGCCAGCGGCTATCCGCACCTGTTCTCGGATTCGGTGGTGTTTCTCGACGAGCGTTCGCTGCACGACATGGCGCGCATCATCGCCGCGGTCGAGCGGGTCGTTGCGCTGCCGGCATGGGCCGAACGGGTGCTGGACTGGGCGCCGGCCAGCGCACGGCATGTGCCGCGCGCGGCGGGGGTCTTCATGGGGTTCGATTTTCACCAGGGTGAAGGCGGCCCGCAGCTCATCGAGATCAACACCAATGCCGGCGGTGCGCTGCTCAATGCGGCGCTGGCCCAGGCCCAGCAGGCCTGCTGTGCCGAGGTCGAAGCGGTATTTGCCGGGCGCTGGGCGGGGCACAACCTCGAGCAGACCTTCGTCGACATGTTCCGTGCCGAGTGGCGGGCCGAACGCGGTGATGCCCCCCTCGGGCACATCGCCATCGTCGACGACCAGCCCGAGGCCCAGTACCTCTACCCCGAGTTCCTGCTTTTCGCCAAGCTCTTTGCCCGTCATGGCCTTCGCGCCACGGTCATCGATGCGGCGCAGTTGCGTTACGAAGGCGGCGTGCTCCGCGCGGGTGGCGAGCCGGTCGACATGGTCTACAACCGGCTGACCGATTTTGGCCTCGACGATCCGTCGCACCGGGCCCTGCGCGAGGCCTGGCTGGCGGGGCATGCGGTCGTCACCCCGCATCCACGGGCCCATGCGCTCTATGCCGACAAGCGCAACCTGGCGTTGCTGACCGACGAGACCGCACTGCGCGGGCTGGGCGTCGATGCCGCCACGCGGGCCACGCTGCTGGCCGGCATCCCGCGCACGCGACCGGTGCGTGCCGAGGAGGGCGCCGCGCTGTGGGCGGCCCGCCGCCAGCTGTTCTTCAAGCCGGCCGCCGGTTTCGGCAGCCGGGCGGCGTGGCGCGGCGACAAGCTGACGCGCCGCGTGTGGGCGGAGGTCCTGGCGGGTGGCTACGTGGCGCAGGCGCTGGTGCCGCCCTCGGCGCGCCATGTCGGCTGCGGCGACGATGCGGTGGCGCTCAAGCTCGATATCCGCAACTACGTCTACCCGTCGCCCGTGCCCGGCGGCGGCTATCCGGCCGGCGTGCAGCTCGTCACGGCACGCCTCTGGCAGGGGCAGACGACCAACTTCCGCACGCCGCGCGGCGGCTTTGCCCCCGTGCTCGTCGTCAGCGCCAGCGGCTGAGCGCGTCAGCTGCCCGGTTCGCCCCCGGCGTGCGGGATCTGTCCGGCGCGGGCGAAACGGCTGCGGTAATAGTCGCTGTCGAAGCTGCTGAGCGACACCTCGCGGCCACCGCGCGGCGCGTGCACGAAGCGGCCCTCGCCGATGTAGATGGCGACGTGGGAGATCGCGCCGCGGTCGCGGAAGAACAGCAGGTCGCCGGGCTGGGCGGCCTCCAGGGTGACGGGCGCGGTGGCACCGAGCTGTTCGGCGGCCGTGCGTGGCAGGCGGATACCGGCATTGCGCCACACGAACTGCACGAGCCCGCTGCAGTCGAAGCCCTCCGGCGTGGTGCCGCCCCAGCGGTAGGGGACGCCGACCATCTGCATGGCGGTGAAGACCGCCTGCATGCGCGCGGGATCGGCCGGTGGCGTGGCCGGTGCCGGGACGGCTGCGACCGGAGGGGCGGCCGGGGGCAGGCGGCCGGTGCTGCTGCAGCCGGCCAGCAGCAGTGCCGCAAGCAGGGCCATTGCAGTGCAGTGAGGGGGGTGATCCGGCATCGCGACCCCGGGAAGCGCACGAAACGGGCCGATCCTACACCGGAATATGTCGTGCCGGCATGAAATGGCGCGCAATCCGCGCTGTCCGGTCACGGGCGACTCCGTATAATGCGCCGCCCGCCCCGTCGCACCCCGCGACGTCACCGAGTCCACCCATGCACGACACCACCCGTCTGCGCAACATCGCCATCATCGCCCACGTCGATCATGGCAAGACGACGCTCGTCGACAAGCTGCTGCGCCAGTCCGATACCCTCGACGCCCGTTTCCAGCTGCCCGAGCGCGCCATGGACTCCAACGCGCTGGAAAAAGAGCGCGGCATCACCATCCTGGCCAAGAACACCGCCATCCGCCGTGGCGACTGGCGCATCAACATCGTCGACACGCCCGGCCATGCCGATTTCGGTGGCGAGGTCGAGCGCGTGCTGTCGATGGTCGACAGCGTGCTGCTGCTCGTCGATGCCGTCGACGGACCGATGCCGCAGACGCGCTTCGTGACCCAGAAGGCCTTTGCGCGCGGCTTCGTGCCGATCGTCGTCATCAACAAGATCGACCGCCCCGGTGCCCGGCCGGGCTGGGTTCTCGACCAGACCTTCGAACTCTTCGACCGGCTCGGCGCCAGCGATGCCCAGCTCGACTTCCCGGTGATCTACGCCTCGGCGCTCAACGGCTATGCCGGCACCGAGCCGGAAGTGCGCGACGGCGACATGACGCCGCTCTTCGATGCCATCGTGCGTCACGTCGCACCACCGGCTGTCGATCCGGAAGGCCCGCTGCAGCTGCAGGTTTCGAGCCTCGACTACGACAGCTACGTCGGCATGCTCGGCATCGGCCGCATCACGCGCGGCCGTGCGCTGGCGGGCGGCGCCGTCGGCATCGTCGGCACGGACGGCAAGGTGCGCAGCGGCCGTCTCGGCGAGCTGTACGGCTTTCTCGGCCTCGAGCGTTACCGCATCGAGTCGGCCGGCGCCGGCGATATCGTCGTCTTCAGCGGCATCGACGAACTGTACATCTCCGACACGGTCTGCGACCGCGAGGTGCCCGAGGCGCTGCCACCGCTGACGGTCGACGAACCGACCATCAGCATGACCTTCCAGGTCAACAAGTCGCCCTTTGCCGGCAAGGAAGGCAAGTTCCTCACCAGCCGCCACCTGCGCGAGCGCCTCGAGCGCGAGCTCAAGCACAACGTCGCGCTGCGCGTCGAGTTCGGCGAAGACCCGGACAAGTTCCGCGTTTCCGGGCGCGGCGAGCTGCACCTCTCGGTGCTCATCGAGAACATGCGCCGCGAAGGCTATGAACTCGCCGTGTCGCGCCCGGAGGTCATCGAGCAGGTCATCGACGGCCAGCGCTGCGAACCGTGGGAACAGCTCACGGTCGACTTCGTCGAGGCGTACCAGGGTGCGGTGATGAGCCGGCTCGCCGAGCGTCGCGGCGAACTGGTGTCGATGCAGCCCGACGGCCGCGGCCGCGTGCGCCTCGACTACCGCATCCCGGCGCGTGGCCTGATCGGCTTCCGCACCGAGTACCTGACGGCGACCGCCGGCACCGGGCTGCTCTACCACGTCTTCGACCGTTACGACCGCCACGTGCCGGTGGCCATCGGCCAGCGCAACAACGGCGTGCTGGTGTCGAACGTCGCAGGCAAGGCGCTGGCCTATGCGCTGTTCAACCTGCAGGAACGCGGCCGGCTGTTTCTCGCGCACGGCGATCCGGTCTACGAAGGCATGTTGTGCGGCATCCACAGCCGCGGCAACGATCTCGTCGTCAACCCGACCAAGGCCAAACAGCTGACCAACATCCGTGCCGCGGGCACCGACGAGGACCTGCTGCTGACGCCGCCGATCCGCTTCTCGCTCGAGCAGGCGCTGGAGTTCATCGACGACGATGAACTGGTCGAGGTCACGCCGGCGAGCATCCGCCTGCGCAAGAAGCAGCTGCTCGAGAGCGACCGGCGCCGGGAATCGCGCCAGCGCGCCTGAGCCGCCTGTGCCCGGGCTGCGAGGGCCGTCGCGCCAGCCGGAGGCGGGCATCCGCTAGAATGACGGCGCGGATCCCGGCCGCCGACCTGTCCCGGGCGCTGTTCCACGGAGTGTGGTCCCGATGTCCGACTATCGCCCTCCCGTCAGGGAAATGCTCTATGTCATCGATGCGCTGGCCGGCCTCGGCGAGGTCGCGGCGCTGCCCGGCTGCGCCGAAGCCACGCCGGACCTCGCCGAGGCCATCCTCGACGAGGCGGCCCAGCTTGCCGCCGAGGTCATTGCCCCGACCAACACCCTCGGCGACGCCGAGGGCGCGCGGGTCGAGGACGGCCGGGTGGTCGTCCCCGAGGCCTTCACCGCCGCCTACCGCCAGTACGTCGAGGGTGGCTGGGGTGGCCTGACGGCGCCGCAGGCCCACGGCGGGCAGGACCTGCCGTTCCTCGTCGGTGTCGCCGTCGAGGAAATGTGGTGCGCGGCGAATCTCGCATGGTCGCTCTGCCCGCTGCTGACCGCCGGTGCGGCGCGCGCCATCCTTGCCCATGCCCCGGACAGCCTGCAGCAGGTCTACCTGCCGCCGATGGTTGCCGGCGAATGGACCGGCACGATGAACCTCACCGAGCCGCAGGCCGGCTCGGACCTCGCCGCCGTGCGCAGCCAGGCCGTGCCCGAAGGCGACCACTACCGCGTCAGCGGCCAGAAGATCTTCATCACCTGGGGCGACCACGAGATGGCGGCCAACGTCGTGCACCTGGTGCTGGCGCGTCTGCCCGATGCCCCGGAGGGCGTGCGTGGCCTGTCGCTGTTCCTGGTGCCCAAGTTCATTCCCGCTGCCGACGGCACGCCCGGCGAGCGCAACGCCGTGCGCGCGGTGTCGGTCTAGCACAAGCTCGGCATCCACGGCAGCCAGACCTGCGTGATGGCCTTCGAAGGGGCGGTCGGTCACAGGATCGGTGAGCCTCACGGCGGCCTCGCCGCCATGTTCACCATGATGAACCACGCCCGCCTCGGCGTCGGCCTCGAAGGCGTCGCAGTCGCGGAACGCGCCTACCAGCAAGCCTGTACCTATGCCTTCGAGCGGGTCCAGGGTCGCACCGGCAGCACCGATGCGCGCGGCGCCATCGTCGGGCACCCCGACGTGCGCCGCATGTTGATGACGATGCGTGCCGGCATCGAGGCGATGCGCGCGCTGGCCTACGTCACGGCGGCCGAACTCGACCACGCCCATCGCCATCCGGACCCCGCGCAGCGCGCCCGCCACCAGGCGCGCCTCGACCTCATGACACCGGTCGTCAAGGGCTGGTGTACCGAGATGAGCCAGGTGCTGACGTCGATCGCGCTGCAGATCCATGGTGGCATGGGCTACGTCGAGGAGACCGGCGTCGCCCAGTATCTGCGCGATGCGCGCATCACGACGATCTACGAAGGCACCACGGGCATCCAGGCCAATGACCTCGTCGGGCGCAAGATCCTGCGCGATGGTGGCGCGGCGCTGCGTGCCCTGCTCGGCGACATGCAGGCCACCGGGGCAGAACTGGCGCGCCATGCCGACCTCGCCGACATCCGTGCGGCGCATGACCGGGGCTGCGACGAACTCGGCCGCGCGGCGCAATGGCTGGCCACCCACCACGGTGACGACCCGCGGGTGCCCGGCGCCGTCGCCTGGCACCTGCTGATGATGCTCGGCACGGTGGCCGGGGGCTGGCAGCTGGCCCGTTCCGCGCTGGTCGCCAGCGAGCGCCTCGCCGGCAGCCCGGCCGACGCCGCCTTCTGGCACACACGCATCCGCCTCGCCCGCTTCTACTGCGGGCAGATGCTGCCGCAGGCCACGGCCCACTGCCGGGCCCTCACCGACGGCACGGCGGCGCTGCTCGCCGTTCGCGACGAGGATTTCCAGGGGGCGTGAGGCAGCCCGCGGCGGTGCGGCCGAAGGGGGTGCCGCCCGAGGGGGTTCAGGCCTGCCAGACCTTGGGCGTGGCGCCGAAAAAGGCGATCAGCGTCAGGTCTTCCTCGATGTCGAAGAAAGAATGTTCCGAGGTGGCGCGCACGTAGAGGATCGAGCCGTTGCGCACGTCGTGTTCCTGCTCACCGATGCGCAGCCGGGCACGACCGCTGATCACCAGGTAGACCTCGTCCTCGAGGTGCGGGGCCTGCATGTCACGGGCCCCGGCCGGCAGGCGATAGACCGCACAGCTCAGCGAGGGCACGCGCAGGAATTCGTGGAAACGCGGCTCGCTGCCCGCCACTCGGCGGATCAGTTCGTCCATCTGGAAGACTTGCCAGTCCGGGTCGCTCATGGGTCGTGGGTTCCGGGGTCGCTGCGCAGGGTTCACATCATCCGGAAAGGCGTCGCGGGGTGCAACCGGGCGGCCGGCGCCGGGGGGCGATCCCGTATACTGTGCGGCCGTTCCGACACCCGTCCCGTTGCCGCGGGGCAACCGAGGAGACTGCAGGCATGGGTTTCAGCACCCGACAGATACACAGCGGCGTCGAGCCCGACCCCGTCACCGGCGCGATCCTCACGCCGATCTACCAGACGACGACTTACGCCCAGCCCTCGGTCGACGGCTATCTGGCCAAGGGGTATTCCTATTCGCGCTCGGCCAACCCGACCGTGCGTGCCCTGGAGCGCCGCCTGGCCGACCTCGAGGGTGGCCATGACTGCATCTGTTTCGGCACCGGCATGGCGGCCATCCACGGCCTCTTCCTCGCCTGGCTCGGCGCCGGTGACCACGCCATCGTCTCCGACGTGGTCTACGGTGGCACCTACCGGCTGAGCACCCGGGTCTTCAGCCGCTTCGGCGTCGAGTTTTCCTTCGTCGATACCGCCGATGCGGACAACGTCCGCCGTGCCATCCGCGGCAACACGCGGCTGATCTTCACCGAGACACCGGCCAACCCGACGCTCAAGCTCACCGACCTCGCCGCGGTCTCGGCCATCGCGCGCGATGCCGGCATCACCCACGTCGTCGACAACACCTTCCTCACGCCGTACTGCCAGCGCCCGTTCGAACTCGGTGCCGACATGGTCGTGCACAGCACCACCAAGTATTTCGATGGCCACAACGCCACGGTCGGCGGCGCCGTCGTCGTCGGTGATGCGGCGCAGGACGACAGGATCCGCTACATCATGAATGCCACCGGCATGATCATGTCGCCGCAGGTGGCCTGGCTGACCCTGCAGGGCTGCAAGACGCTGTCGGTGCGCATGGAGCGCCAGAGTGCCAATGCGCTCGAGATCGCGCGCTTCCTCGGCACGCACCCGCGTGTTGCGCAGGTCGGCTACCCGGGTCTCGAGGACTTCCCCCAGCATGCGCTGGCCAAGCGCCAGGCGAGCGGCTTCGGCGCCATGGTCTGGTTCGAGGTCAAGGGTGGCGTGGCGGCCGGCAAGGCGCTCATGGACAGCATCCGCCTGTGGACGCTGGCCGAGAACCTCGGCTCGGTGGAGTCGCTGATCACCCACCCGGTGACGATGACCCACGCCGACGTCGAGCCGGCCGAGCGCCGGCGCATCGGCCTGTCCGACGGCCTCGTCAGGCTGTCGGTCGGCCTCGAGGATGCCGCCGACCTGATCGACGCCCTGCGCACGGCACTCGACGCGCTGCCCGACTGAACGGCGGCGCTTCGCGCCGCCGGCATTCTGCCCCGATCCGCGCAGATACCGCAGCGCAGCCCGTGCGGTGCCGTGCCGCGTGCGTTGAAAAAACTGCCGGCGCCCCTATATCGGTAGCAGGCCGGGCGCGGTGTCCGGCAAGCAAAACCCGCAATGCAGGAGGCAAAGACGATGGCACTGGTCAGTTGGAGCCCTTTCCGCGAATTCGAGGACCTTTTCAACCAGTACGGCCGCGTGCTCGGCCGGCCGCAGGCATCCGCCGAGCGTGAGGGCACGGTGGTGGAATGGCGCCCGGTGGCGAACATCTCCGAAACCGACAACGAGTACCTGATTCGCGCCGAATTGCCCGAGGTCGAGAAGAAGGATATCGAGGTCTCGGTGCACGATGGCGTCATCACACTGCGCGGCGAACGCCGCCTCGAGAAGCGCGATGACAGCGAAAAGCACCATCGCCTCGAGTCCTTCTACGGCAGTTTCTCGCGCAGCTTCGCCCTGCCGGCCGACGTTGACGAAACGAAGATCGTCGCCGAAAGCAAGGACGGCGTGCTGACCGTTCACCTGCCGAAGTCGGAGGTGGCGAAGCCGCGCTCGATCGAGGTCAAGGTGCGCTGAGCCGTGGTGGCGGCCGGGTGCGGCGGGCCATCGCTCCCCGTCGCCCGGCCGCCGCCGTTCAGATGCCGTGGCGGCTGAACAGGTCGCGGCGGCGCCCGGGCAGGCGCGCGGCAAGGAAACGCGCGGCGATGCGTCCGCCGCTCAGCCAGGCGATGCGCCGACCGGTCTTGCGGTTGGCGAGGATCTGCTCGACCAGCCAGGGTGTGGCCGTTTCGACGTCGTCGCAGAGAATGTTGAGGACCGGGCGGATCTTCTGCCACTCGGCCGGGTCGATGTGGCGCTGTTCCTCGATCCAGTTTTCGGTGATGAGCATCCCCGGGCTGATCATGCCGACGATGATGCCAGCCGCGCGGTTTTCCTCGGTGAGGTACTTGCTGAGCAGCCAGTCGGCGGCCTTGGTGGCGCTGTAGATGCCCATGTTGGGCGTCAGGCGCCGGCCGTCGAAGCTGCCGCCCAGCGTGTTGTAGAGCGCACCGTGGCCCTGGCGGCGAAAGCCTTCGATGGCGACCTGCGAGCCGAAGACCGTGCCTTTGACGTTGCCATCGACGAGCACGTGCACGTCGGCTTCCGGTTGCTGATGGACCAGGTGGCGCGAGATCGCCCGGCCGGCGTTGTTGATCCAGATGTCGATGCGCCCGAAGGCCGCCACGCCGTGATCCCACAGTGCCTGCACGTCGGTCTTGCGCGTCACGTCGCAGGCGACGCCGGCGACACGCCCCGGGGCATCGGCCGACAGTTCATCGACGGCACGCGCGACGTCATCGCTCCGCCGGCTGGTGACGACGACATGGTGCCCGCGGCGCAGGAACTCGACGGCCAGCCCGCGACCGATGCCGCGCGTGCTGCCGGTGATGACGACGTGGGACACGGGCATGCCTCCTCGGTGAACCGCTGGCGCCGGCCGGGATCGGTGCAGTGCCCGGGGCGCGGATCGCGCCGGGCAGGGCCGTCGGCGGCGACGTCAACTATAGCCGTTGTCGGCGAGGATGCCGTCGAGGAAATCGTTGCGGATGCGCGTCCATTCGAGCTTCATCCACGGGCTGAACAGCTGGCCGCGATGGGCGATCTCGTCGTCGAGCACCGTGGGGCTCACCCAGCGCCAGGCGCTGATCTCGCCGGCATCGATGCGCCGGGGGTCGCCGCTGCGGCCGGCGTAGACGTGGCACAGCTCGTGCTCGGCACCGACATCGCCAAAGCATGCCTGGTAGTGGAACTTGTAGAGAAAGCGCAGCGTGCAGTCGATGCCCAGCTCCTCGCGCACGCGCCGGTGTGCCGCCTCGGCCGTGTCCTCGCCGGCACGCGGGTGACTGCACACGCTGTTCGACCAGTAGCCGCTCCAGAGCATCTTGCCGGCGGCCCGCTGTTGCAGGAGGACCTCGCCGTGGCGGTTGAACAGGAACACGGAGAAGGCCCGATGCAGGTGACCGGTGCCGAGGTGACAGGCGGTCTTGGCCAGCGTGCCGGTCTGGCGGTCGGCTTCATCGACGAGGATGAGCAGGTCTTCGGTGGCCGCTGCGGCCGGCGTCGGGGCCGTCACGGGGTGCTGCCGATGGTGAAGGCCAGGGTGCGGAAGCCCTGCTGCTCGATCGCCTCGCGCACCGCCGCGCCCTCATCGGCACACAGGGCGATCATCGCGCCGCCGCCACCACCACCGGTGAGCTTGGCGCCGAGCGCGCCGGCCTTGCGGGCGATGCCGACCAGCCGCTCGACCTCGGGCGTCGACACCTGCAGCGCATTGAGCAGGCCATGGCAGATGTTCATGAGGTCGCCGAGCAGCGCCGTGTCCCGGTCCTGGATGGCGGATACGGCCTGCAGCACCAAAGCGTCGATGTCGTCGAAGATCTTGTCGTAGAGGCGCGGGTTGCGCTGGCGGGCATCGGCGACGTGCGCCACGGTGCGTGCGGTCAGCCCCTCGCTGTGGCTCATGCCGACGACGAGGTGGAGTGGCCCCGGGATGTTGAGCAGCTCGACCAGCGGCGGCGTGCCGCTGCGGTAGACCAGCGGCCGGCCGTAGGTCGCCAGGGTGTTGTCGATGCCGCTCGGCTTGCCGTGGGCGATCTGCTCGGAGAGATAGGCCAGTTCATTGACCTCGGTATCGCTGAGGTTGAGCCGGAAGTGCAGGTCCAGGGCGCGGACGATGGCCACCGCCAGGGCCGCCGAGCCGCCCAGGCCCATGCCGCGCGGCACGTCGGGGAAGACCTCGATGCGCAGCATGCGCTGGGCAAGACCGAGTTTGTCGAGGATCGCCGCCGCGGCGCGCTCGAAGGAGCGCTGCTGCTCCTTCGGCTTGGCCAGCTGGTATTCGACACCCCAGCGCGGGATCAGCAGTTCGACGCCGCGCGTGCCATCCTCGACCAGCGCGCGGATGGTCAGCGGCACCGGGCAGGCGATGGCGTGGCGACCGTGCACCACCGAATGCTCACCGAGCAGGATGACCTTGCCGTGGCCGATGCCGACGCCGCTTTCCGGGCGGGGCCGTGTCTGTACCGGTGCCGACGCGCCAGCCGGCCGGCTGCGCAGTTCGGCGAGGATCTCCTGCGCCTTCCACACCTTGACCTGGCCGTCCTGGAGGACGCGCTCGAGCACCTCGTTGAAGAGTTCCGGCGGCACGTTGGCCGCCTTGACGACGCTGCGCGCGTGCAGCGTCATGTGGCCGGCCTGGATGCCTTCGGTGGCCAGTGCCCGCAGTGCGGCGAAGTTCTGCGCGAGGCCGACCGCCGCCATGACCTCGGCGAGTTCGGTGGCCGAGCGCACGCCGAGCAGGCGCAGGTTCATCGCCACGCCGGGGTTCGACTCGAGCGGCCCGCCGACGATGCCGACCTTCATCGGCAGCTCGATGCGCCCGCGCAGGTTGCCGTCATCGTCGCGCCACCATTCGGTGAGCGAGGTATAGCGGCCGTTGCGGGCCGCCCAGGCGTGGGCGCCGGCCTCGATGGCCCGCCAGTCGTTGCCGGTGGCCAGCGCCACGGCATCGATGCCGTTCATGATGCCCTTGTTGTGGGTCGTCGCCCGGTAGGGGTCGACGCGGGCGAAATCGGCGGCGATGATCACGCCGTCGCGCACCCGGTCGCCGCTGTAACCCTTGCCGGCCAGTGCCCCGAGCGGGAACACGACCTCGGCGCGGGCCAGCGCCCGGTCGGCGAGGTTCGACAGGATGCGCAAAAACACCTGGCCGTCGGTCAGGGTCTCGACGAGGGTCGCCACGCCTTCGCACATGCCGTTGACGAGGTTGGCGCCCATCGCATCGCGCGTGTCGACCAGCAGGTGCACGACGAGCATCTCGCCGGGTCCGGACTGCAGCGGGAAGGTGTGGACCTCGACATCGACGGCACCGCCGCCGCGCGCCACCATGCGCGGGTGGAAGCTGTTGGCCAGCTCGAGGATCTCCTGGCGGTGGGTGAGGATCGCCGTGCGTGCGCGGTCGATGTCGGGCACGTCGAGCACCTGGATCTGGCCGATCAGGATCGGCGCCGTCGAACTGGTGCGAAAGCCGCCGCCTACGCGGGCCAGCTTGGCGGCGGCGCTGATCGCGGCGACGATCGACGGCTCCTCGACGGCCATCGGCACGACGTATTCGCGGCCGCTGATGAGGAAGTTGAGGCCGAGGCCGATCGGCATGCCGAGCACGCCGATGACGTTCTCGATCATCTTGTCGGCGGTGTGCAGGTTGAGTGTTTCCTCACCGCCCGCAAGGCGCTGGAAGTCGTCGTCGCTGATCAGGCCGAGGTCGTGGACGGCGCGCAGCCGGTCGGCGACCGACATCTTGTAGAAGTGGGGAATTCTCGAACGGGACACGGTGCACTCCGTCGGAGCGGCTGGGTGGCAGGGCGGCCCCCGCCGACGCGGGCGGCACGTTAGCAGGAACGGCGCTTTCCTGCCACTATGCGCGCTGTTGCGCCGGCCGGGGTGGTTCGTCTCTCGCCGTGGCCGGTGGACTTGTCGCCAGTCACCAGCGGGGCGTGCCATGGACAAAATCTGGCTTGCGGAATATCCGCCGGGCGTACCCGCCGGCATCGAGGTCGCGCCCGACGAGACGCTCGTCGACCTGCTGCAGCGGGCCTGCACGCGTTTTGCCGACCGCCCGGCCTTCACCAACTTCGGCCGTACACTGGATTTCGCCACCTTCGACGGGTTGACGCGGCGCTTCGCCGCCTGGCTGCAGTCGCTGCCCGGGCTTGGGCCCGGTGCGCGGGTCGCCCTCATGATGCCCAACACGCTGCAGTATCCGGTGGCGCTGTTCGGCACGTGGCGTGCCGGCATGGTGGTGGTCAACGTCAATCCGCTCTATACCGCCGACGAACTTGGCCACCAGCTCGCCGACAGCGGTGCGCAGGTGCTGGTCATGGTCCGCCATCAGGCCGCCACCTACGCCGATGTCGACGTGGCGCACGACGTGCGCCACGTGCTGCTCACCGGCATCGGTGACCTGCTCGGGCCGTGGCGCGGGCCGCTGATCAACTTCGCCATCCGCTATGTGAAAAGGCTCGGCCGCCGTCACACCCTGCCCGGCGCGGCGGCGTGGTCCGACGTCATGCGCCGGTCGCCGTCGGCATGGCGGCCCGTGGCCGGCATCGCCGCCGCGGATCTTGCCTGCCTGCAGTACACCGGCGGCACGACGGGGCGCTCCAAGGGCGCCATGCTCAGCCATGGCAACCTGATCGCCAACGTGCGCCAGATCAACACGTGGTACCAGGACAGGTTGGTGCCCGGCGGCGAGATCGTCATCACGCCGCTGCCGCTCTACCATGTCTATGCGCTGACCTGCAATTGCCTCGCCTATGTCGATTGTGGCGGCCATGACGTGCTGGTCACCGACCCGCGCGACACCCGCGGGCTGATCGCCGAGATGCGCCGCTGGCCATTCACGGCCATGACCGGCGTCAACACGCTCTACCAGGTGCTCGTCGATCACCCGGATCTGCCCGGCGTCGATTTTTCGCACCTCAAGCTGGTGTCCGCCGGTGGCATGGCGGTGATGGAACACACCGCGCGGCGCTGGGCGGAGGTCACCGGTACACCGATCCGTGAAGGCTACGGCCTGTCGGAAACCTCGCCGGTGGTGACCATCAACCCGGCGACCGTCGACCGCTACACCGGCAGCATCGGGTTGCCGCTGCCATCGACCGACGTCTCGCTGCGCGGCGAGGACGGCCGGGAGGTCGCGCGCGGTGAGCCCGGCGAACTGTGCGTGCGCGGCCCGCAAGTCATGATGGGCTACTGGAACAACGCCGACGAGACTGCGGCGACGATGACCGACGACGGCTACTTCCGCACCGGTGACATCGCCACCGTCGACGAGCACGGCTACTTTCGCATCGTCGACCGCAAGAAGGACATGATCGATGTCTCGGGCCTCAAGGTGTATCCCAATGAGGTCGAGAATGCCGCGACCGGTCATCCGGCTGTGGCCGAGGCCGCCTGCATCGGTGTGCCGGACGAACGCACCGGCGAGGCGGTCAAGCTGTTCGTCGTGCGCCGCGCCGGACAGGGCGTCGATGCCGATGCGCTGCGCCACTACCTGCGCGGCCACCTTGCGCCGTACAAGATCCCGCGCCACGTGGTGTTTCGCGATGCGCTGCCGAAGTCGAACGTCGGCAAGATCCTGCGTCGCGCGCTGCGCGACGACGACGGCGACTGAGCGCGCTCAGGCGCCGGCAGGGCGCGGCGCCAGGGCCTGTGCTGCCGCGGCCCAGTGGTCGTCGTGCACCCAGGTGGCGACGAAGCCGTCTTCCTCGATGGTCGCCAGTTGCGCGTGCAGCGTGCGGCGGTGCGCGCCCGCCAGGGCCTTCAGCGAGCGCAGCACCTGGGGCGGGCGGGCCAGCAGCGGGGCGATGAAGGCCGCCAGGCAATCGTCGAGCGATTCGCCGGGGGCGCAGACGCGTGCCACCAGGCCGAGCGCCGCGGCCTCTGTCGCGCCGATGCGCCGGCCCTCGGCGAGCACGGCCAGGGCGCGCTGCGTGCCCAGTGCGGCGAGCAGGTCGATGCCACCGCCCCAGGCCGGTGTGACGTTGAGGCGGGCCTGGAGAAAGCCGATCTCGGCATGCGGTGCCGCGACGCGCAGGTCGCAGGCCATGGCCAGTTCGGCGCCGCCCCCCAGCGCCGGGCCGTTGAGTGCCGCGACCACCGGCAGCGGGAAACGCCGCAGCGCATCCAGCGCCGTGCGCCCGAGGCGCGACATGTCGCGTGCGGCATCGGGGTCGCGGATCGCATCGAGTTCGCGGAGGTCGCCGCCGGCGGCGAAGCACTGTTCGCCGGCAGCGCCGATCACTGCGCAGTGCAGCGAGCGGTCGTCGACGTGGGCCTCGAGCGACGTGCCGATCCGCTGCAGCACGGCCAGCGACAGCGCGTTGCGCCGCGCCGGGCGGTTGATCGTCAGGCGCAGCGTGCCGTCGTCACGCCGTTCGACCTTCAGTTCATCGTGGTCTGCCATTGGCGGTTGCGCTCAGAAGTACAGCCGCATCACGCATTCGCCGACACAGGCCGGGCGGTCCTGGCCCTCGACCTCGACGGTGTATTCCTCGACGATCTCGAGGCTGCCCTTGACCTCGTTGACGCCGACCAGCCGGCAATGGGCGCGGATGCGGCTGCCCGCCGGCACGGCACCGGGGAAACGCAGCTTGTTGATGCCGTAGTTGATGACCTGCCGGACACCCGGGAACAGCGGCCGGGACTCGTCGACGAGGCCGCGCAGCATGGGATACAGCGACAGCGTCAGGTAGCCATGGGCGATGGTCGAGCGGTAGGGCGATTCGCGTGCGGCGCGTTGCGGATCGGTGTGGATCCACTGGCGGTCACGGGTCGCCGTGCCGAAGTCGTCGATCATCTGCTGGCTGACCGTCAGCCAGTCGCTGGTGTGGACTTCCTCGCCGACCCGTGCGCGCAGGGTTTCCAGTGTCGTTTGCAGGGACATGGTGCCAAACTCCCGTGGTGGTGTGTCGCCGCCAGGGCGGGCATGCTACCAGAGCGGTGCCCGCCCGGTTGGCCGGGTGCCGGAATCCGCGTCCCGAGGGCCGGCGAAACCGCCAACGGGACGCACACCTGCGGAGAAAACAAATGGCTGGACAACCCCCTGACAACACCCTCGCTGACCGGCGCTGTCGGCCCTGTGAAGGTGGCGTGGTGCCGCTCGGCGCGGCGGCCGTCGACGAGCTCTGCCAACGGCTCGATGCCGGCTGGCATCCCGATGCCGATGGCCGGGCGATTTGTCGCGAGTTTCGTTTCGACACCTATGCGCGCACCATCGGCTTCGTCAACGCCGTGGCCTGGATCGCCGAAAGCCAGGACCACCACCCCGACCTCGAGGTCACCTACGGGCGGGTCGTGGTGCGCTGGTCGACGCATGCCATCGGCGGCCTCAGCGAGAACGATTTCATCTGCGCCGCGCAGGTCGACAGGCTCTGACAGCGGACCGGCGCGCCACCGGGCATGGTGCGGAGCAGGGCGGCAAAGCGCCGTCGTCGGTTGAGTCGGCGGCGTCCGCCGGAGTAACCTGCCGGCCTCTGTCACGGGGAGTTGCAGTGATGAATCGAATGATGGCCGGGGTCCTCCTGGGGGCGCTTTCCATGCTGCCGGTACTGGCACCGGGCGGTGCCGCACGGGCCGATGGCCAGGCGCCGTTCGCCACGGTCGAAGCGCAGCTCCATGCCATGCGCCGCATCCAGTGCTCGGCGGTCGACGGCCAGCCCGTCACCTTTTTCTGGCACGGCAATGCCTACAGCCGCGTACCCGGCGAGGCCGACCGCCTGCTGTTCAAGGTGGAGGGCATGAACACCCGCCAGTGCGGGCCGCTGGCCGGCTCGACAAACCCGGCCGAGTTCCGCCTCGTCAGCCGCGAGATCCTCATCTACAAGGATCCGGTGAGCGGCGAGGTGTTGCGCCGCTGGCAGAACCCCTGGACCGGCGCGACGGTCGAGGTCATCCACGTCGCCAACGACCCGGTCAATGGTCGCTACACCGCCGTCGGCCGTGACGGCAAGCCGACTGCGCTGCCGTTCAGCGTCGGCGGCCCGAAGTGGTGGCTGACGGTCACCGTGCCGCTGTTCTACACCAATCCGCTGGCCGGGGACTTCCAGCGCTACATCGGCGGCACCTACCACGCCACGGAGATGTTCAACTTCTTCGGTGACGTCGCCGATTTCGCGCCCGGCGGTCCCGACAGCGCACCGGTTTTCGTCGGCTGGGAGCGCATCTCGACGTGGCTGCCGTGGATGGAGATGGGCGACCGCGCCGGGTTGATGTATTTCCACACGGCCGGACGCAAGCTCGACCGCTGGGATGAACTGTCGCCGGCCCTCAAAGCCGAGATCGACGCCCGCTATCCCGCTTACCGTCAGCCGCCACCGCTCGACGACGCGCGCCCCAACGAGACCAGCTGGACGTACTTCCGCAAGGTGCTCGGCGAGAAGCAGGGCCAGTGAGCGACACGGCGGTGGGGTACCGGGCCGGTGCCGGTGAGTTGTCCGTGCGCAATCCGCGCACGGGCAGGGTCGATGCCCGTGTGCATTGCTGGTCGGCGGACGAACTGGGCGCGCTTGCCGGCCGTCAGCGCGCCGCGCAGCCGGCATGGGCCGACCTCGGCACGGCCGGCCGTGCCGACGTGCTGGTGCGCTGGGCCGGCGAGGTTGCGGCGCGACGCGACGTGCTGGTCGAGGCGCTGGCCGCCGACACCGGCCGCTGGCGGCTCGCCGCCAACGAGGTCGCGACGGTCGGTGGCATGGTTGCGGCATGGACGGGGCTCGCCGAACGCCTGCTGGCACCGGTGCCGGTGCGGCCCTCGGCGACGGCCGGCGTCGTCCTGCATGGCCAGCGCGTCCCCTACGGCCTGATCGGCGTGATCAGCCCGTGGAACTTCCCCCTGCTGCTGTCGTGCCTCGACGCCATCCCGGCGCTCGCCGCCGGTTGTGCCGTGATCGTCAAGCCGAGCGAGGTCACGCCGCGTTTCGTCGCGCCGCTGATGGACGCTGTCGCTGCCGTGCCGGAACTGGCCGGCGTGCTGTCCTTCGTCACCGGCGATGGCACCACGGGTGCTGCGTTGATCGACTGCGTCGACGGCATCTGCTTCACGGGCAGCGTGGCCACCGGGCGCAAGGTTGCCGAGGCCGCGGCCCGGCGCTTCATCCCGGCCTTCCTCGAACTCGGCGGCAAGGACCCGGCCGTCGTCCTGCCCTCGGCCGACCCGGCACGCGCCGCCGCCATCGTCCTGCGCGCGGCGGTACAGGCCACCGGCCAGGCGTGCCAGTCAGTCGAGCGGGTCTATGTCCACGAACGCATCGCGGCGGCCTTCACCGCTGAACTGGTGCGCCAGGCCGAGGCGGTCGAACTCAATCATCCCGACATCCACGCCGGCCATGTCGGCCCGCTGATCTTCGCCCGTCAGGCGGAGATCATCGCCGCCCAACTCGAAGAGGCGCGCGCGCGCGGTGCGCGCGTGCTGTGCGGTGGCGCCATCGAGCACCACGGTGGCGGTGCCTGGATGCGTCCCACAGTGGTCGTCGACGTCACGCACGACATGGCGCTGATGCAGGAAGAGACTTTCGGCCCCGTCATCCCGGTGATGACGTGGCGCGATGCCGCCGAAGTGGTCGCGATGGCCAACGACTCGGTCTATGGCCTGTCGGCGGCCGTCATCGGTGACGAGGACGAGGCCGTCGCGCTGGCCCGGCAACTCGACGTCGGCGCGGTCAGCATCAACGACGGTGGGCTCACCACCGAGGTGTTCGACGCGGAGAAAAACGCCTTCGGCCTGTCGGGCCTCGGCGCCTCGCGGATGGGCGCTTCCGGGTTGCTGCGTTTCACGCGCAGCAAGGCGATCATGGTTCAGCGCGGCACGGCACGTGACATCGCCGCGCTCGACGAGCGCCTCTGGGCGCCGCCGGACGGCAGCTAGAACATCGAGTTGCCGCCCGGTTCGTCGGGCAGGTCGTCGGGCGGGCGGCGGCTGGCGATGTGCTCGCCGGTGATCATCTGGCTGTAGGGCATGCCCGGCCCGACCATCGGGTAGACGCCGGCGTCGGGGTCGATGATGACCTCGAGGAAGGCGGCGTTGGGGAACGTGATGAATTCCTGGATGACGCGCGGCACGTCGGCCTTGCGGTCGAGGCGCTTCGCCCAGGCGAAGCCGTCGGCCTCGGCGGCGCGGATGAAATCCTTGCGGTGCAGGGACTTGTCGCTGGCCGACAGCCGGCCCTTGTAGTAGAGCTTCTGCCACTGCTTGACCATGCCGTCGCCGAAATTGTTGAGCACGACCACCTTGACCGGCAGGTTGTAGGTGGTCACGGTCTCGAGTTCGCCGAGGTTCATGCGGATGCTGGCGTCGCCGTCGATGTCGATCACCAGCCGTTCGGGGTGGGCGAACTGGGCGCCGATCGCTGCCGGCAGGCCGAAGCCCATCGTCCCCATGCTGCCGGAAGTCAGCCACAGGCGCGGCTCGCGGAAATCGAAGTACTGTGCCGCCCACATCTGGTGCTGGCCGACGCCGGTGGTGATGATCGCCTCGCCGCGCGTGTGGCGGTTGATTTCCTCGATGACATAGTAGGGCTGGATCAGCTCGCTGCCGCGGTCGTAGCCGAGCGCGTGGTCGCGCTTGAGCCGCGCCAGTGCCTGGTGCCATTCCGGCGTGTGGCAACGCAGGCCGTGGTGGTCGGCCCAGGCGACGAGGTCATCGAGTGCCACGTCGATCCGTCCGGTGTGGTGCCAGTCGACGGCCTTGACCTTGCCGATCTCGCAGGGGTCGATGTCGAAGTGGGCGATGCGTCGCGCATTCGGCGCGAATTTTTCCGGCATGCCGGCCACGCGGTCGTCGAAGCGTGCGCCGATGCAGACGAGGAAGTCGCAGTCGTCGACGGCATAGTTGGCGTAGGCCGTGCCGTGCATGCCGAGCATGCGCAGCGACAGCGGGTCGGTGGTGTCGAAGGCGCCGATGCCCATCAGCGTGGTCGTCACCGGCAGGTGGAAGCGCTGGGCGAAGCGACGCAGGGCTTCGCTGGCGTTGCCGCTGACGAGACCGCCGCCGGCATAGACCAGCGGTCGGCGCGCTTCGCCGAGCATGGTGAAGAACGCCCGTTTCGCGTCGTCGTCGAGGCGGCAGCCGGCAACCGCACGGATGCGGTTGCGATAGGCATCGATGGGCAGCAGGCCGGTGCCCTGGAACTCGCCGGTCCAGTTCTGGACGTCCTTGGGAATGTCGATGACCACCGGTCCCGGACGCCCGCAGCGGGCGATCTCGAAGGCCGTGCGCACGGTGGCCTCGAGGCGGTGCGGGTCGGTGACGAGAAAGACGTGCTTGGCGACCGGCCCCATGATCGCGGCCACCGGCGCCTCCTGGAAGGCGTCGGTGCCGATGGCGTTGGTCGCCACCTGGCCGCAGATGACGACGATCGGCACCGAGTCGGCCGCGCAGTCGCGCACCGGGGTCACCGTGTTGGTGGCGCCCGGGCCGGAGGTGACCATGCACACGCCGACGCGGCCGCTGGCCCGCGCGTAACCCGCCGCCATGAAGCCGGCACCCTGTTCGTTGGCCGGGACGATGAGCGGCATGGGCACGCGGCCGTCGGGGTCGCGGTGGTCCTCGTTGTGGCGGAATACGGCGTCGTAGGTTGGCAGGATGGCGCCGCCGCTGTAACCGAAGATCGTCTGGACGCCTTCGTCGACAAGGACCTGGACGACCATCTCTGCGCCGGTCATGCGCTTGCCGGCAAGGGGGTGTGGGGTGGCCGCGATGGCCTCGGCGCGGGTTGTCATGACAGCGTGGACCGGGAAATTCGGGTGCGTTGCACCGCCGGCGGCGGCGGTCCGCAATTCACGGGGAGTCTCAACCAATTGATCTCGCATTGCAATACACCGGCAACTGGGTGAACATCTCCAGCCCTGTCGAAGGACCCGTGGCAGCCCCGCCGGCTGCCTTGCAGCCATGCGCCACATCATCTCGATCCTGCTGCGCAACGAGGCCGGTGCCCTGGCCCGGGTCGCGGCGCTGTTCGCCACCCGCGGCTACAACATCGAATCCCTCAATGTCGCGCCGACCGACGACCCGCAGGTCTCGCGCCTGACGCTGGTCACCATCGGCTCGGACCCCGTCATCGGCCAGATCAACCAGCAGATGCGCAAGCTCGTCGATCTCGTCAGCCTCGCCGACATGACCCTCGGCGATCACATCGAGCGCGAGCTCCTGTTGATCAAACTCGCCGTGACGGAAGCCGAGATGGTGCGGGTCCGTGACCTGGCCCGCGCCGAGGAGGCGCGCATCCTCGACGACAACCCGGCAAGCTTCACCCTCGAGATCACCAGCGCGGCCAGTCGCCTCGACACCTTCATCGAGCGCATCGCGGCCCATGCCAGGGTCCTTTCCGTGGTGCGCAGCGGCCCGCTGGCCGTGTCGCGCGGCGCCCAGCGGCTGGCGGGCGGCTGACGGCGGCCGCGTGTCGCGATGAGCGCGGACACACAGCATGACCGGCTGGCCGGCGCCGGCCGGGTGGTCGTCAAGATCGGCTCGTCGCTGCTCGTCGAGCGCGAGTCGGGGCGCCTCAACCGCGCCTGGCTGGAGTCGGTGGCCGACGAACTGGGCCGCATGCGGCGGCGTGGCCAGCAGGTGCTGGTCGTCTCGTCGGGGGCCATCGCCCTCGGCCGGCGCCACCTCGGCCTCGGCCGCGACCAGCGCCGCCTCGAAGACCACCAGGCCGCTGCTGCCGCCGGCCAGATCCTCCTCGCTCACGCCTGGCAGGACCTCCTCGAAGCGCGCGACACCAAGATCGGCCAGGTGCTGCTGACCCTCGACGACACCGAGAGCCGGCGCCGCTACCTCAACGCGCGCAGCACCCTGGAAACCCTGCTGCGCCTCGGCGTCATCCCGATCATCAACGAGAACGACACCGTCGCCACGCAGGAAATCCGTTACGGCGACAACGACCGGCTCGGTGCACGCGTCGCCGAGATGACCAGCGCCGACGTGCTGGTGCTGCTCTCCGATGTCGATGGCCTCTACGATGCCGACCCGACGCGCAACCCGCAGGCGCGCCTCGTGGCGCAGGTCCGCGAGATCACGCCGGCCGTCGAGGCGCTGGCCGGTGCCTCGGGCACCGAGTTCGGTTCCGGCGGCATGGTCACCAAGCTGGTCGCTGCGCGCATCTGCATGAATGCCGGCTGTGCGACGGTGATCGCCAGCGGCCGGCGCCTGTCGCCACTGGCAGCGATCGAGGCCGGCACGCCGTGCACCTGGTTCATTCCCGGCCGCACGCCGCGCCAGGCGCGCAAGCAGTGGATCGCCGGCACCCTGGTGCCGCGCGGCGTGCTCGCCATCGACGCCGGCGCCGAGCGCGCCCTGCGCGGCGGCGGCAGCCTGCTGCCGGTCGGCATCCGCGAGGTGTCCGGTGACTTCGGCCGGGGCGATGCGGTGACCGTGCGCGCCGGCGACGGCCGCGACATCGGCCGGGGGCTGGTCGCCTATTCGAGCGACGAGGTGCGGCGCATCGCCGGGCGACGCAGCGATGAACTGGAAGCGATCCTCGGTTACCGTGGCCGTGACGAGATGATCCACCGCGACAACCTGGCCCTGCTCGACAACTGACACCCGGAGCACGATGCACATGACGGCAACGGCAGAATCGCACGGGGCAGGGGCGACGACCCTGCGCGACACCATGCATGCCCTCGGCCGCGGCGCGCGCGCTGCCGCCGCCCGACTGGCCCGCGCCGGCACGGCGCACAAGGACCAGGCCCTGGCCGCCGCCGCCGCCGCCATCCGCGCCAACAGCGGCGCCATCCTTGCCGCCAACGCCGAGGACATGGCGGCCGCTCGCGCGCGCGGATTGAGCGCAGCGCTGCTCGACCGGCTGCTGCTCGACACAGCGCGCGTCGAGGCGATGGCGCGTGGCATCGAGGCCATCATGGCCCTGCCGGATCCCGTCGGTACCGTCATCGCCGAATGGACCCGGCCCAACGGGCTCGTCATCCGCCGCGTGCGCGTGCCGCTCGGCGTGATCGGCATCATCTACGAGAGCCGACCCAACGTCACGGCCGATGCCGGTGCCCTGTGTCTCAAGTCGGGCAATGCCGTGATCCTGCGTGGGGGCTCCGAAAGCAGCCATTCGAGCCACGCGATCCACGCCTGTCTGGTCGACGGCCTGCGCGCCGCCGGCCTGCCGGAGGCGGCGATCCAGCGCGTGCCGACCACCGACCGTGCCGCCGTCGGCATCCTGCTCGGCGACATGCAGCCCTTCGTCGACGTCATCGTTCCGCGCGGTGGCAAGCGCCTCATCGCCCGCGTCCAGGCCGATGCACGCGTGCCGGTCATCGGCCACCTCGAAGGCATCTGTCACACCTACGTGCACCGTTCGGCGCAGGTCGCCATGGCGCGTGACATCGTCGTCAACGCCAAGATGCGCCGCACCGGCATCTGCGGCGCCACCGAGACGCTGCTCATCGACCGCGACGCCCTCGCCACGCACTGGGCGCCGATCGCCGACGCGCTCATCGCGGCGGGCTGCGCACTGCGCGGCGACGCCACGCTGTGCGCGCTCGACCCGCGCCTTGCACCGGCCACGGAAGACGATTGGTCCACCGAATACCTCGATGCCATCCTCGCGTGCCGCGTCGTCGATGGCGTGGATGAGGCCGTTGCGCACATCGCGCACCACGGCTCCGGTCACACCGAGGCGATCGTCGCCGAGGATGCAGCGGCCGTCGCGCGCTTCATGAATGACGTCGACAGCGCCATCCTGCTGCACAACGCCTCGACGCAGTTCGCCGATGGCGGTGAATTCGGCATGGGTGCGGAGATCGGCATCGCCACCGGACGTATCCACGCCCGCGGCCCGGTCGGTGCCGAGCAGTTGACCAGCTACAAGTATGTGGTCAGCGGCAGCGGCCAGACGCGGCCCTGAGCGCCGCTTTGCCGTCCTGCATGGATGCCGCACGCCATGACCTCATCGTCATCGGTGGCGGCATCAACGGCACGGCCATCGCACGCGACGCGGCGCTGCGCGGCCTCTCGGTGTGCCTGCTCGAACAGGACGACCTGTGCGCGGCGACGACGCGTGGGTCGAGCCGGCTGATCCACGGTGGGCTGCGTTACCTCGAGCACGGCGAGCTCGGGCTGGTCCATGAATCGCTGCGCGAGCGCGAGCGCCTGCTGCGCAATGCCCCGCACCTGGTGCGGCCCCTGCCGCTGGTGATCCCCGTCCGTGCCGGCAGCCGGCGCGGGCTCAACACCATCGATTTCGGCCTGTGGATCTACGACGCCCTGTCGCTGGGCCGCTCGCTGCCCGGCCACCGGCGGCTGTCCGCCGCCGAGGTCGTCGCGCGCTTGCCGGCGCTCGACGCCGCCGGCCTCGCCGGCGGGGTCGAGTACCACGATGCGCAGGTGTGCCACGTCGAACGGCTGGTCGTCGAGCAGGCCCTGTGCGCCCGTGCGCACGGCGCGACGGTCCTGACGCGCTGGCGCGCCGAGCGCCTGCTGCACGACGCCGGCCGCATCACCGGCGTGGTGGCGCGTGACCTGACCAGCAGTGTGGTGCAGACGTTCCACGCACGGGTCGTGATCAATGCCGCCGGGCCATGGGTCGATCGCGTGCTTGCAGGGGCCGGCCGGCCGCTGCCCCGTCAGCTCGACGTGACGAGCGGCACGCACCTCATCGTGCCCCGCTTCGAAGGACTGGGTGAGGTGGCCTGCTACGCCGAGGCGCGGCGCGATGGCCGGCCGTTTTTCACCCTGCCATGGAACGGCATGGTGCTGATCGGCACCACCGACGTGCGGTACCGCGGTGACCCGGCGGCGTTGCGTGCCAGCGCCGCCGATGTCGACTATCTGCTCGACGAGGCGCAGCGGCTGTTCCCCGCGGCCGGTCTCGACCGGGCGGCGATCCGCTATTGCTGGGCCGGCCTGCGGCCGCTGCCGCGCCAGGGGCCGCGCGACACCGGGGCGATCACGCGCCGCCACCACGTGCGCCGCCACGCCGGCCTGCGCGGTCTCCACTCGGTGCTCGGCGGCAAGATCACCACCTGCCGGCAGCTCGCCGAAGATGTCGTCGATGCCCTCGGCCCGCTGCTCGGGCGGCCACTGCCGGCGTGCCCGACGGCCGATCTGCCGCTGCCCGGCGGGCGGGCCGGCGAGGCCGCGGTGCACAGGGCGCTTGCTGCCTTCCCGGCGATCGGCGCGGCCTCGCGCGCGCACCTCTGGCAGGTCTATGGCGCGCGCGCCGCGGAGGTTGCCGAACTGACGTGCGCGGCACCTGATCTCGCCGCGACGATCTGTGCCCACAGCCATGCCATCGCCGCCGAGGTGGTGCATGCCGTGCGCACGGAAGGGGCGACGACCCTCGGCGACGTGCTGTTGCGCCGCTGCATGGCCGGCCTGTCGCCCGACCTCGGCCGCGGCGCCGTGGCGGCGACGCTGGCCGTTGCCGCCCACCATCTCGGCTGGGGGGCCGCGCGCTGCGCGGCGGAGCAGGGCGCCTACGAACGCGAACTGGCGGCCTTTGCCGTGCCCTGAGCCGGGCCCCGTCATCGTGCCGTGCCGGTGATCACCGGCCATGCCTCCTGCAGCCCGCCGAGGAACATCTGCACGGCGAGCACCACCAGCAGCATGCCCATCAGCCGCTCGATGGCGATCAGCCCGCGCCGGCCGAGAAAACGGCTGAGCTGGCTGCCGAGGATGAGGATCACGGCGCTCGCCAGCCAGGCGCCGGTGACCGCCGCCAGCCACTCCGGCCAGCGTGCCGGGTCCTGGCTGGTCATCAGCAGCACGGTGGCCATCGCCGAGGGGCCGGCGACGTAGGGCACGGCCAGCGGCACCACCAGCGGTTCGCCGTCGAGCTGTTCGTGGAGGGTGTGGTCGGTGTCGGGGAAGACCAGGCGCAGCGCGATCAGGAACAGCACGATGCCGCCGGCCAGGCGCAGTGCCGGCTCGGAGATGTCGAGCAGGCGCAGCAGGTGCTGGCCGGCGAAAAGAAACAACAGCAGTATGCCCAGCGCGATCACCAGCTCGCGGACCACGACCCGCGTGCGCCGCGCCGGCGGCACCGACTGCAGGGCGACGAGGAACAGCGGGATATTGCCCACCGGGTCCATCACCAGAAAGAGCAGGATCGCGGCCGAGAGGCTCGTCATGGGGGCAATCTACGCTGCTTCACAACGTGGCAGAAGGGCCTGCGGCGAATGTGCCGCAGGTGGTTCGGCCGTTCGTGCACCGCGTCGCAATTTTACCGCCCCGCTGCTGACTTTCACCCGCGGATGGCTCAGGTTTGGCGGGCGGGATGCCGTTAGTGCCCAAGAGGGATAACGAGAATGCCTGACAGCCCGACCATGCCGCGCCCGCGCGGCGCATCGCCCGGGGTGGCCAACGACGCGACACCCCACCACTGGCGTGACAGCCTGCGCACGCGGCTGATCCTGTTGATGGGCTTCCTGTTGCTGCTCGGCATGTTCAGCACCGGCGTCGAGTCGTGGTCGGTGATGCTGCGCACGGTCGGCGAAGGCGAGCAGGAGCGACTGGCCGAGATCGCCCACGACCAGGCCATGGCCCTGCGCCAGCGTCTGGACGGCGTGCAGCGCGATACCCTGATGCTGGCTGCGGCGCCGGCGATCCGCAGCGTCGCGCGCAGCCACGAGGCCGGCGATGGCGCCGAGTGGAAGCTGCCCTTCACGACGGCGACTGCGCAGATCTGGATGCCCGAGTCGGCCTGGCGGCCCTTCGCCGGCAGTTTGCTGCAATCGCTGCTGGCCTCGAACGGGGACTACGACATGGCGGCGCTGGTCAAGGCCGACGGCACGGAGCTGATCCGCGTCGAGCGCCATGGTGATGACCTCGTCAACGTCGATCCGCTGGCCCTCGGCTCGCTGGCCAAGCGCGGCTACTTCCGTTCCGGGCAGGTGCGACCCGAGGGCGAGGTGCTCCTGTCGGGCATCATCCTCGAGTACGGCTGGCGGCGCATAGAGGCGCCGCTCGCGACGGTGGTCTACGCCAGTACCCCGGTCACCCATGTCGACGGCAGTCTGTTCGGGTTCATCCTGCTCAAGGCTGACCTGACAGGGTTCCTCGCCGCTGCGAGGCAGGTGGTGCCGCTGGGCGGCCGTGTGCTGCTTGCCGACGGGCGCGGGCGCCTCCTGCATTCATGGCCGCCGGCGTGGGCGGGTGCAGCGCCGGCGCCGGAGAGCCTCGAGGACGGGGCGCTTTCGCGCGAATTCGCCGCGGCCACCCCGCTGCCTGTCGACGGCCACGTGTCGCGGTGGCGGGGGCGGCTCGACGCGGTGACCGGCGAGGTGCAAATGGCGGGCGCACATGATCTCGTGCTCGGGGGCGAGGGTCCGGGTCATCAGGTGCGCATCATCTACACCGAGCCGGCGTCGCAGGTATTGGCCGAAGTGATGCGGCTGCGCTGGCCGATCGTCAGCGCCGGAATCGTCAAGTCGGTTACCGCGCTGCTGCTGATGGCCTGGCTCGTCAGCCGCCTGCTGCGCCCGCTGACGCAGATGACGGCGCAGATCGGCGGCCTGCGTGCCGAGCAGCTCTCGGTGCGCCTGCCGGTGGGCCGTCGCGACGAAATCGGCCGGCTGGCGCGGGCCTTCCAGCGGCTGCTCGGCGACATCATCCAGCAACAGCAGGCACTGACCCGCGAGATCACCCAGCGCCGGGCCACGGAAGACGAACTGCGGCGCATGGCCGTGGCCATCGAGCACGCGCCGGATGCGATCATCATCCACGATCGGCAGGGCCGGGTGATCTACATCAACCCCGCCTGCCGGCGGCTCACGGGGGTCACGCTCGACAGCGTGACGGCGCAGCAGCCGCGCGGCGGCTTTGCCGGCGGCGACGACCCGTCCGTTTACCGTGGCATGTGGGCAACGGTGTGTGCCGGCAATGAATGGACCGGCGAGGTGCATGTCCGCACGCCCCACGGGCTGCGCACCGCCGATGTGCGCGTCTCGCCGATCCGCAACGCGGCCGGCGACATCACCCATACGGTGTCGATCCTGCGCGACGTCACCGAGAGCCGTGCCCTCGCGCGGCAGCTGGCCAGCGCCCGCAAGCTCGAGTCCATCGGTCAACTCGCCGCCGGCATCGCCCACGAGGTCAACACGCCGGCGCAGTATGTCGGCGACAACCTGCGCTTCCTGCAGGACTCGTTCACCGAGCTCGATGCACTGCTGGCCCGGCTCGAGGCCATCAGGGACGCCCCGGACCCGCGCGCCGCGCTGGCCAGCGCGATGGCCGGCACCGAACTCGATTTCCTGCGCGCCGAGATTCCCGGCGCCCTGGCACAGTCCATCGAGGGCATCGACCGGGTCTCGCACATCGTCAAGGCGATGAAGGAATTCTCGCACCCGGCCGAGGACAAGACGCCGGTCGACCTCAACCGTGCCATCGCCTCGACCATCACGGTGGCGACCAACGAATGGAAATACGTCGCCGACGTCGAGACCGATTTCGACGCCGACCTGCCACTGGTCTCGTGCCTGCCCGGCGAGTTCAACCAGGTGGTGCTCAATATGCTCGTCAACGCCGCCCACGCCATCGGTGATGTGGTCGGCGACGGTGCGCGGGGCAAGGGCACCATCCGCGTCGCCACACGCCGGGTTGGCGAGATGGCCGAGATCCGCATCGGTGACACCGGCGGCGGCATCCCGGAGGCCATCCGTGAGCGGATCTTCGACCCGTTCTTCACCACCAAGGAAGTCGGCAAGGGCACCGGCCAGGGGCTGTCGATCGCCTTCGACGTCATCGTCAACAAGCACGGCGGCCGCATCGACGTCGAATCGACGGTCGGCGAGGGCACGACCTTCATCATCCGCCTGCCGCTCGAGGCCCGTACGACGGGTGTGACCGGGGAAGACCGCGCCGCTTGATGTTGCCGGTGCCCCGCTTGCGGAAAGTGCCGCAACCCGCCGGCGGGCTCACGGTCCGGTCACGGCAGGGCGCGCGTCCGGTGGCACTTCCCTGCTGGTTTTTCGGCAAGGCGGCCGGGCGGTGTCATGCCGAGGGCCTGCGCCCTGTCGTTCGTGGCCTGCGGGGCCGTGATCCGGATTCGATCATCGACTTTCCTGCACCGAAGTATCGGCACTTGTTCGCATCGGTACGGCGTCCAGCGTCCAGTTGCCCTGCGTGCGTCGCGCCGGGCAGGGGATCGCATAGCCGACGCGGCCGCGGTCCGCGGCGACCCGGCGGGTGTCGATGCGCCAGCCGCGCGCCTCCCACGCGGCGATCATTTCGCGGTAGATGGCAATCTGCCGGTCGGCCGGCACGAGCAGCTCTTTGCTGTTCGATTCCGGGAAGATCGCCGGATCGACCGCTTCGATGATGACCCGGTCCTCCTCCGCGACGAACAGGTTCATCTGGTTGGTTGCCTTGTCATGGCCGGGGTCGAGGTTGACCGTGCGGGCGCTGACCAGGTGTTTCCTGACGTGGAACTCGTCGATGGGCGTCTCGAACATGTACTGGACGACGATCTGCCCGGGCGCCAGTGTCAACCGCGTCTCCGTGCACGTCGGTCCGTGGAACGAGGCGAAGGCCGTCACTTCCGCAGCCTGCGGCTTGACGTGCTTGAGGTCGCCGCGCGCGGCGATGGTCTTGAGACTGAAACGCTGGTGTGCGCCCCACTCGGTCTGTTCGACGTGCAGCGCCGGAATGATGTATTCCTCGTCGGCGCCGGCGAATTTCATGCCGGTGTGCACGAACTCGGCGTGCGCCGGATCAAGGCCCGCCTCGATCGAACGCTCCCAGTTTGCCGTCCAGTCGTACTGGAGATGAATGCAGCGCCAGCCTTGCTGGCCCCACTCCGGGATCTCCATGATCGGCGGACGCTCGTCCTCGGGCAGGTCGCCGAGGAACACGTGGACGAGGCCATAGCGTTCCTCGGTGGGATACCCGTCTATCTTGGCGCGTGCCGGCGGTTTGCCGTCGATGCCGAGCGATGGAATCCTGGTGCAGACCCCGTCGCCGTTGAATTGCCAGCCGTGATATGGGCATTCGATGCAGTCGCCCTTGATCTTGCCACCGGCCAGCGATGCGCTGCGATGGATGCAGATGTCGCTGACGCAGCGTGCGACACCGTTCGAGTCGCGGTACAGGGCGAAATTCTGGCCAAGCATCCTGACCTTGAGGGGCTTTTCGGCCGTGACCGCCTCGCTGTACGCCGCGACATACCAGAAATTGATCAACATCCGGAATCCTCCTGAACAACCTGTTCTATTAATAGTACAGGTTGTTTGGCCGTAATATACGTGATGACCGCAATGCACGGGGCTGGGTGCCGCATGCCGAAAAACCCGTTTGGCCGCCGCCGGATCGCCGGCGAGGCACGCACCGCGACGCCCCTGTACCACCAGGTGTATGTTGCGCTGCGCCAACGGATCCGCGACGGCGCGTTCGACGGCGATCACCCGCTGCCCGGCGAAAATCAGCTGGCCCGCGAATTCGGCGTGGCCCGCGTGACCGTCCGCAAGGCACTGGCCCATCTTGAACTGGATGGTTTCATCACCAAGCGTTGCGGCGTCGGCAGCTTTCCGGTGCCCCAGCCCGTGGAGTTTCGTGACCGCTACAACGCGGGCGGCCTGCGGGGTGCACCTGCGGGCCACGCGCCAGCGATGACGATGGCCACGCTGTCGATCGACACCCTGGCGGCACCCGGACCCGTCGCCCGGAAACTCGCCCGACACGGGCCGCCCGGCGAAGTGCTGCGCCTGATCCGCGTGCGCAGCGTCGACGGCCAGCCCTTCACGCTCATGACTGCCTATATCGCGGCCGAATATGCGGCAGACCTCGACGACGACACGCTCAGGACGGTGGCCCCACCGGTTGCGCTGGAGGCGAAGGGCATCTCGATGGATCGCGCCGAGCAGGCCATCGGCGCCGTCACGGCTGACGGCGAATCGGCGCGGCTGCTGGCAGTGACGCCCGGCACACCGCTGATCCGCATCGACACGACCTTCTACGACGAGCGCGAGCGGCCGGCGATGGTGATCGAGAGCCTGTATCGCCCGGACCTGTACGAATACCGGAGCACGGTCCGGCGCGACGCCTCGGGCCGCTGGCAGTCGGTTTTCTAGCGCCGTCGGGCCACCCGGTACCCGGACGGGCGGTCGGGCGAATGGCGCGCGTATTCGGCCCTGCCTGGCGGCGGCACGGGCTCGACGGTGTCGCGAAACGGTATCGAGGCGCTGCGCGGCACTGCGTCGCAGGCCGGGCGGCGGCCGTCCGTGGCGGCTGCGCTACCATGCCCGTCAGCGCATTTTTTTTGCGCATTGAACGGGACCCTGCCAGCCATGAACCGCACGCCGCCGTCTTTCGTGGCCCGACTGGCCGCCCACTGCCGGCCGCAGCCGGCCATTCCGGCCCTGCTGGTGCAACTGCTGACGCTGCTCTTCGCCGGCTCGTCGATGGTGGCCGCCGGCGGCGTGGCGGTGTGGGGGGTCGCCGCGGGGGTGATCGTGTCGTGCGCGCTGGCGGTGGCGGCCGGCTTCTGCTCGTTCTTCCCGCCGCTGGCCTGGCTCGCCGTGGCGTGGCTCACTGCGGACATGCTGGCCCATGGCCTGCCGGCACCATGGGCCACGGTGCTGCTGCTGTTCGGCAGTGCGTGTGCGGTGGCGGGCCTGGCGCTGCAGGGCTGGCGGGTCCGCACCGGGCGGTTCGTCGTCACGCTGTCTTGAGTGACCGCGCCAGCCAGACCAGACCGATCCCTGTTTTCGGAGGGGTAGCGCGCTGCTGCCCATCAACGGGCGGCCGGCCAGGTCGGCCCTGTCCTGCCCCGTGGAAGCGATCGCGCAGGGGCGGGCGCGCGAGATGATCGCCTCGCCCGGGGCCGGGGTTGCCCCGGCCCCTTTGGGCGGGTGGGTGGCGGGCTGCCCTACATGTTGGCGATCAGCAGGTCGCCGAATGCCGAGCACTTGACCTCGCGGGCGCCGTCCATGAGGCGGGCGAAGTCGTAGGTCACGGTCTTGTCGCCGATGGTCGCGTCCATCGCGGCGATGATGCGGTCGGCGGCCTCGGTCCAGCCCATGTAGCGCAGCATCATCTCGCCGGAGAGGATCACCGAGCCCGGGTTGACCTTGTCGAGGTTGGCGTACTTCGGTGCCGTGCCGTGCGTGGCCTCGAACACGGCGTGGCCCGTCGTGTAGTTGATGTTGCCGCCCGGCGCGATGCCGATGCCGCCGATCTGCGCGGCCAGGGCATCGGAGAGATAGTCGCCGTTGAGGTTCATCGTCGCGATCACGTCGAACTCGGACGGGCGTGTCAGCACCTGCTGCAGGGTGATGTCGGCGATGGCGTCCTTGACGAGGATGCGGCCGGCCTTGAGCGCCGCGGCCTGTTCCTCGTTGGCGGCCTTTTCGCCCCTGGCGGCCTTGGTGCGTTCCCACTGGTCCCAGGTGTAGACGCGATCGGCGAAGTCCTTCTCGGCGAGCGCGTAGCCCCAGTTGCGGAAGGCCCCCTCGGTGAACTTCATGATGTTGCCCTTGTGGACGAAGGTCAGGCTCTTGCGCCCGTTCGCCACGCAGTATTCGAGTGCCGCGCGCACCAGCCGTGCCGTGCCCTCCTGCGAGACCGGCTTGATGCCGATGCCGGAGGAGTCGGGGAAGCGGATCTTGCCGTACTCCCTGGGAAAGTGTTCGCGGAACAGATCGATGAACTTGCGGTTGGCCTCGGTGCCGGCCTCGAATTCGATGCCGGCGTAGATGTCCTCGGTGTTCTCGCGGAAGATCACCATGTCGACGTCCTCCGGCTTTTTCACCGGCGAGGGCACGCCCTTGAACCAGCGCACCGGGCGCAGGCAGACGTAGAGGTCGAGGAGCTGGCGCAAGGCGACGTTGAGCGAGCGGATGCCGCCGCCGATCGGCGTGGTGAGCGGCCCCTTGATCGACACCAGGTACTCGCGGCAGGCCTCGACGGTGGCGTCGGGCAGCCAGTTGCCGAACTGGTCGAAGGCCTTCTGGCCGGCGTAGACCTCGAGCCAGTGGATCTTGCGCTGACCGCCATAGGCCTTGTCGACCGCGGCATCGATGACGCGCACCGCGGCGCGCCAGATGTCCGGGCCGGTGCCGTCGCCCTCGATGAACGGCACGATGGGCCGGTCGGGAACGACCAGCCGGCCGTTGTCGATGTGGATCTTCTCGCCACCGGCGGGCGGTGTCAGGGTCGGTTCTGCCATGGGCCTGTCACTCCTCGGATCGCAGGAAAAAGCGCCGCGCGGGGCTTGCCGGGCGTTGGGGCCCGTTCGCATCGGTGCCGTGGAAGGCCGGCATTATCGGCGGCCGCCGCCCGCGGGGCAATCATCGCACCCGGTGCGGTTGCTCAGTGCAGGGTGGCGGCCAGGCGGGCGTCGCGGCCGTAGAGGTCGCGCCGGAAGTGGGCCTGGCCCCCGTCGTCGACCCATGCCGTCAGGTAGACGACCCATACCGGCACCGGGTCCGCCAGCGGCAAGGCGCGCGTGCGGCCGTCGTCGGGTGGCGCGGTGCCGAGCAGGCGCGTGGCCAGCGTCGCCGGCTCCTCGACGCGGATGCAGCCCGAGCTGAAGGCCCTTGTCGTCAGGCTGAAGAGCCCGCGTTGCGGGGTGTCGTGCAGGGAGATGTCGAAGGGGTTGTCGATGACGAACTTGTAGCCCCCGAGGCTGTTGTCCGGCCCGGGGGCTTGCCAGAACCGCCACGGCAGCCGGTCGCCGTCGACGGCGCGCCAGTCGATGGTCGCCGGGTCGACTTCGCGTGCCGTATCACCGACCCCGCGCCGCACGTGGAAGCCGTGCCGCGCGAGGAAGCCGGGGTCGGCGCGCAGCTGGGGCAGCAGGTCCTCGCGGGCGATGCGTGCCGGCACCGACCAGCCGGGGTGGCGGACGATGGCGCGCAGGTCGGCGCGGAAAGCGGGGGTCGGCCGCTCCGGGTGACCGGCGATGACGCGCATGACGAGCGGGGCAGCGGCCCCGTCGTGCAGCGCCAGCGTGCCGGCGGGGACGTTGACCCACACGTGGCGTGGCCCCGGATCGGCGGGCAGCCAGCGCCAGCGTTCGAGGGTGGCGCGCAGCTGCATGATCTGCCCGTCGAGGGGTGCGTCGAGACGGGCCTGCGTGGGCTCGTCGAGGACCTGTGTGCTTGCGAGCCCGTGGCGGTGCTGGAAACGCGCCACCGCGCGAGCCAGGGCGGCGTCGAAGGACCACGCATCGGCGCCGGCCTCGCCATCGTGGTCGCCGGTCTCGCGCAGCCGCCGGCGCAACAATGCGATGCGCGGGTCGCGGTCGCCCGGCCGGAGGGCGGGCCCGGCCGGCACGGCGGTCCAGCCGCCGGCGGCGTCCCGCTGCCGGTAGGTGTCGAGCAGCGCGCCGAGGGCCTTCATCTGGCGGGCACGGGGGCTGTCCGCCGGGTCCGAAGGGTCGGGCGTTGCAACGGGGATGTGCCAGTCGGGGTCGCCGGCCGGCGGTTCTGCCGCGGCGTGCGCGCCGCCGGCGAGTCCCGCCAGGCAGGCGAGGAGGGCGGCGGCTCGGGGGCTGGTCACGCCGGCCGGGCGCCCCGCGGGGTCAGGCCCGGGGCCGACGCCGCGAAACCAGGCTCAACGCGGCCAGTGCCGGGCACATCAGCCACAATGCAGCCGGAATCGGCACGATGGCGACGGACGCGCCTTCGAAGGCCGGCGCGAAAGGCTGGTAGGTCGGCGTGTAGCTGGCGAAGGTGCCGAAGAAGTCGTCGGCATCCGCCAGCGTGAGGGTGGCGTTGCTGCCGGCGGCGCCGATGGCGGTGAAGCCGAGGGTGCCGGCGATGCCGCTGTCGGGGGCATTGTCGAAGCCGAAGCTGACGGTCTGCAGGCTGCCGGCGCTGCCGATCACCGGCGCGCTGTAAAGGCTCACAGCCCCCGCTGGTGCGAAGCCGCCCCAGGTGAGCAGCGTCGGGTCGAAGGTGACGAGGATCTCGCCGCCGATCAGTCCGGGGTGGTCGCCCGGCGCATCGAGGGCATCGATCAGCAGGTCGATGCTGAAAGCCGTGCCGGCGGCGACGCTGCCGCTGGCCGGCGCCAGCGAAAGGGTGGCGGCGTGCACGGGCAGCAGTCCGGTGAGGCCGGCGAGGAGGGCGATCGGCAGGGCCGTGTCGCGGAGCGTCTTGCGGATGTTCATGGGTCTGGTTCCTTGTGGCCTGGCCTCACGGCCCGCTGGTGGCTTCGCGCAGCAAGCCGACGTCGCGGATCAGCCGTTGGTCGGTGAGTGTGACATCGATGAGGTGGGCGATGCCCATCTGGCCGGGCTCGCCGAGCAGTGCGCCCTGGACGGTGCTGCCTTCGGCGACCACGTTGCTGCTGAAACGGTCGGCGACGGAGATCAGGTCGGCACCGGAGACCACGCCGCCGGCGGCGAACGACCAGGCCGGATTCGTCCACGTGCCAGACCAGTCGGGCCGTGTGCCGAAGTCGACCACCAGCGTGGCCTGGGTGGCGTTGTCGACCGACATCGGACCCGTGAAGGCGACGCTGACCGCGCCCGTGTTGAGCCCGTCGAGCGCGGCCTGGCTGGTGGCGTTGCCCCAGGCGAAGTAGCCCGACTGGCTGATGCCGGTGGTGCGGTCGCCATGGCTCCAGATGTCGGCGGCGAGCTGGATCCCGCCGGTGCCGTTGCGGATCATCCTGGCGATGAGCCGGGACTGCTCGCTGGCGACGCGCCCCGTGGCGCGCAGGGTTTCGTAGTCGTCGGTGAGCCGGTCGGTGATCGTCAGCGACATGCCGCTGACCGAGTCGATCGCCGCGTCGTCGGCGGGCGAGACGGTGAATTGGCTGCCATCGCCGGCCAGCGAGAAGCGGGCGAAGCGCGTCGTCTCGGGGTCGTCGCTGCTGGTCACGCCGGCCACCAGGGTGGCGAAGCCGCAGGGTGCGCCCGGGGTGCACACGCCGAGGGGCGGCTCGGGCGGCGGCGGGTCATCGACGGTGAAGGCCGGCACGCAGGCGCTGGCCAGCTGCGGGATCATCGCGCAGTCCTCGACGGTCTGGATGACCACCGGGGCATCGGGCGGCGGGCCGGCGGCGGCCGGTGCGAGGGTTGCCCACGGGCCCCAGCAGAGCACCGAGCCGGCGGCTTCGGCACCACTGCATGGGTCGGCAGCGGCGAGTTGCGGACCGGCCAGCGCGGCCTCGCGGGCCGGGTCGACCTCGGTGAACTCGGCCTTGCAGGCATCGACCAGCGCGCGTGACACGCTGTCCGGGGCGGTGGCCCAGCGCTCGAGGATCTCGCCGCAGTCGCGCTCGCCGAGTGCCAGGTCGGCGGCCTGGGCGCCGGCAGCGGCAAAAAACAGCAGGAAGGCCATCAAGGGCCGTGTCGGTGTCATGGTCTCGCTCCGGGTCGCGGATCTTCTGGTTGTTCTCCGGTCCCCTGCCAAGGGTGGATGTGGGACCGTGGTCACATTAATAGCGCAACCGCCGCCCCCGGACCGGGAACTGCGTCACAGTAACGGGATGCAGCGGGTGCTTATGGTACCTGCGCGGAGGGTCCGGGGCGCGTCGCGGTGCGGCGGGCTGATCGGCCCGCGTCAGAACACCCGGCGCAGCGACAGGCTGACCTGGTGGCGGTCGTAGTCGTAGATCGGCACGTCGGAGTGGTTGTCCGTCCACACCCAGCTGCCGGTCAGCACCCAGCCGTCGAGTGCTCCGTCGCGATAGGTGTGCTGGAAGCCCAGGGTGGCGCGGTATTCGTCGTCGTCGCGTTGGCGCAGGAAGCCGGGGTCGGTGCCATCGAAGTCGTAGTGGCGCCAGGCAGCGCGTGCCCACAACGTGCCGTTTTGCCACGCGTCGCGAAAGCCGCCCAGCCACACTTCGGGCCCGCGGTAGCCGAGCCAGCGCGTGTCGGCGTCGAAGCGCAGCAGGTTGGCCCCGCCCTGCACGGCGGCGGCGCGCTGGCGGAAGTGGCGCGTCACGCTGGCACCGCCGGCGACGTAGGTGCCGTCGCGATCACCGCTGCCGGTGCTGCGGTAGTCGCGGCGGGTCAGCGTGCCATCGAGCGTCGCCTCCCAGCGTTCGCCGAGTTCGCGCGTGAAGGCCGGCGAGAGTGAGGAGAACAGCGCGAGGTCGTCGCCGCCGAACCAGATCTGGTCGGCCTGGGCGCGCAGGGTGGCACGCCAGCGGCCCGGGACGATCCACGCGGGGCCGGTGCGCAGCGTCAGCACGGCCAGGTTGAATTCGTCCTCGTCCTTGTAGGCGCGCCAGTAGAGGTCGGCGCCGCTTTGCCAGAGAAAGAAGCCACGCGTCTCGCCGGCAGCGAAGCGCCGGCCCGGGTTCCACGTGTGCGTCAGCCCGGGGTTGAGAACCAGCGCGAGGTCTTCCTGCTCGCGCGAACCGGGCAGGAGGGTGCCGGGACCCAACGGGGTGTCGATGATGTCGCGCGTCGGTCCCGAGTTGACGTTGGTGTCGTACATCAGGCCGGCCTGCAACACGCCGCCGAAGCGGTGGCGCTCGCCGTCGCGGCGTGCGTCGGCATCGATCTGGGCGAGGAAGGCGAGCAGCGTGGTGCGCACGCCGACCGGTGTGTCGGGTTCGGCCAGCACCTGCTCGGCCTGCTGGCGCGCCGCGCTGTAGTCGCGGTCGAGGTAGTGGACACGGGCCAGTTCGAGCCGTGCGCGGTGCAGTCCGGGGTTGTCGGCGAGCAGGGCGAGGAGCTGCTCGCGGGCGCTGCGCAACCGGCCGGCCTCGAGGGCCGCGATTGCGGATTCGAAGCGCGCCTGCACGGCGCCGGCCGTTTCCGCGGCCATGGCGCCGCCGGCACAGGACAGCCATGCGGTCAGGATGAGTGTGCGCCAGCGTCCTTTCATGTGCTTGCTTTCCATAAGCGGGTTGTTCTAGTTTGCCGACAATCCAATCATAGACCGGCCATCCGCGGGCAAGCCAACGAATATGTCACTGTTCCCCCGATCGGCGGCCGCCTGTCTCATGGCTGCGTTCCTGTGCCTGCCGGCCGCGGCCTTTTCCGTGAACCTGTTCACCTATCGCCAGGTCCGTCACGACGACATCCACGCCTTCCCGCAATGGGTGCGTGCGCTGGAACGGCACCTCGCCGACGACCTGCGCGATGGCGATTGCGGCGAGCAGCGGCTCAACCGCTGCCACCTCGCCGAATGGCAGGCCTTTCTCGACGGCATTCGCGGCCTGCCACGCCACCGGCAGCTCGACGAGGTGAACCGCTATGCCAACACGCGCCGCTATGTGCTCGACATCGACAACTACGCCGTCGAGGATTACTGGGCCGTGCCGCGCCAGTTCCTGCCGCTCGGCGGGGATTGCGAGGACTTCGCCATCGCCAAGCTGTTTTCGTTGCGCTGGCTGGGCTTCCCGGCCGACGCGCTGCGCATCGTCGTCGTCCAGGACACCAACCTGCGCATCCCGCATGCGGTGCTCGCGGTCGCCGAAGGCGCTGACATCCTGATTCTGGACAACCAGGTCGGCGAGGTGTTGTCGCACCGCCGGATCGTCCACTATGCACCGGTCTACTCGATCAACGAGCAGGCCTGGTGGCTCCATACACCGCAGTGAGGGGATCCCGCCGGTGCGCGACACCCTGACCCGTCCCTCCGTGACCGTCGGCGCGCTGGTGCTGGTGCTGCTGACCGGTGTCGGCATCTGGCTCATCAACCTCTATGCCGCATCGGAGCGCCAGCGCGACCTGCTGGACTGGGAGTCGCGCCTCGGGCTCGTCGCCGATGCGCGCAGCGAGGCCGTCGAGACCCTGCTCGCGGGCCACGCGGCGGCCCTCGATGAATTGGCCGCCAACGCCTCGCTGCAGCTCTACCTGTGGCAGTACGGCGAGGCGCGCCGCGCCGGCGAGGCCACGCCCGATACCGCGGCGCTCGGCTACCTGCGCAACCTGCTGCTGGCGACCGCGGCCCGCAATGGCTACGCGCTGGCCGATGGCCCGCTGATCGGCGCCGACCTGCCGCAGCCGCGCCGTTCGGGCCTGATGCTCTACGACGCTGACGCCCATGTCGCCGTGACGACGCCGGGCATGGGTGATGCGGCCCGCGCCTTCGACGCGGTGGCCCGCGAGGTGCTGGCCGCCCCGGGGACACGCGTCACGCGCATCGCCGTCGACGCCCAGGGCCGTGCGCTGGTCCTGCTCGCGGTGCCCGTGCCGGCGGTGATCGGCACGGCGGCCAGCGGTGCGGCACCTGCCGGCGTGCTGATCGGCGTGCGCAGCGCCGACCAGGATCTGTTCCCGCTGCTGGCCCGCGGCCCGACCTTCGCCGAGGACAACGAGACGCTGCTGCTGGCCCGTGAGGGCGAGGTCGTGGTCCATCTTTCACCGGGCCGTGACGGCAGTGGACCCCTGCGCCGCACGTTGCCACTGTCGCGCACCGCGCTGGCCGAAGTCGCGGCCGTCACCGACACGGGTGCGTTCGTCGTCGCCGACAACCACCGCGGCCGGCGCGTGCTGCAGCTGAGCCGTCCGATCCGTGGCCAGGACTGGGTGCTGGCATTGCAGGTCGATGCCGGCCAGGCGCTCGGTGCCGGCAGCCAGCGGCGGCAGCTCCTGATCGCCGCGTTGTCTTTCGCCCTGCTTGCGGTGATCGCCCTGGCGCTGGCAGCGTGGCGCCACGGCAGCAGCGTGCGCGCCGCGCAGCACGCCACCGAGCTTTCGCATCGTGCAGCGGTCCTGCAGCGCCAGACTGACCTGCTGCACGCCATCGCCGACCACATCGACGTGCTGACCCTGCTCGTCAACCGGGAACAGCACGTCGTCTTCGCCAACCAGGCCACCGCCAACGCCGTGGGCGTGCGCCGCGCCGAGATTCCCGGCAGTCCGTTGTCGGCGCTGTTTGCCACGCCGGCACGCCATGTCCTGCAGACGGGTATCGCCACCTGTCAGGACACGGGTGTCGTGCATCGACAGCTGGTTGATTTCGAGATCGGTGACAAGCTGCACGGTTTCCAGTTGAGCTGCATCCCGCTGGCGCGCATCGGCGAGGAGGTGCAGCCGACGCTGCTGGTCATGAGTGATGTCACCGGGCTGCAGGATATCCAGCGCCGCCATGATGAGCTGCTGCGCACGCTCATCGGCACGCTGGCCCATGCCGTGGACCTTCACGATCCCTACAACGCCGACCAGGCCCGGCGCATGGCCGAGGTGGCCGATGCCGTGGCACGTGAACTGGGCCTCGACGACCGTGATCGCGAGTCGCTCGATCTCGCCGCGATGCTGGCCAACATCGGCAAGATCATGATCCCCAGCGATGTGCTGACCAAGCGTGGCCCGCTTACCGACGAGGAGCGGCGCCTCCTGCACCAGCATGTCGAGTTTGCCCTCGAGATGCTCAAGGACATCGATTTCGAGGGCCCGGTGCTGTCGATCATCGCCGAGAAGCAAGAGCTGCTCGATGGCAGCGGTTACCCGAAAGGCCTGCGTGGCGACGAGATCAGCCTCGCCGGACGTATTCTTTCGGTGGCCAATGCGTTCGTCGCGCTGGTCGGCATCCGCGCCTACCGTGAGGGGGTGTCGATTCCGGATGCCCTCGATGAGCTTCTCCGCCAGGCGGGTACCCGCTATGACCGCCGCGTGATCGCGGCGCTGTTTCACGTCGTCGAGAACCGCCGGGATTGGCAGCGCTGGCAACAGCCTTGAGCTGGCTGCCCGGGGCAGCCCGGGGGGTATTGTCGTCGCCCGGAGGGTGGCGTGGGTGGTGGGCCGGCGAGACCTGCCGACTTCGGCGGGACGT
>CAYQIV010000007.1:0-124591 GCA_964417725.1 uncultured Chromatiaceae bacterium | reverse complement strand
ATGTCGGGCTCGGAGAGCAGCAGCCGGCAGAGCGCCACGCGCCGACGTTCGCCGCCGGAGAGTTGATCGACGCGCGCATCCCATTCAGGCAGGCGCAGCGCATCGGCAGCGATATCGAGCTGGCGCTCGAGGTCCCAGCCGTTCTTTGCCTCTATGGCATCCTGCAGCCGGCCCTGTTCCTCGAGCAGCCGGTTCATTTCGTCATCGTCGAGCGGTTCGGCGAAGCGTTCGCTGATCTCGTTGTAACGCTCCACCTGCTGCAGCGTCTCGCCAACCCCCTCCATGACGATCTCGCGCACGCTGCGCCCGGCCGGCAGTTCCGGTTCCTGGGGCAGATAACCGACGCGGGTGCCTGGCTGCGGGCGGGCTTCGCCCTCGAACTCGGTGTCGACGCCGGCCATGATCCGCAGCAGCGTCGATTTTCCCGAGCCGTTGAGGCCGAGGACGCCGATCTTCGCGCCCGGGAAGAAGCTCAGGGAAATGTCACGCAGGATGTAGCGCTTGGGGTGCACCACCTTTGCGACACGGCTCATCGTGTAGACGTATTGCGCCACGGAAAACCCTTGCAGGAGAGGATGAATCGGACCGGCGCATTATCCGGAAGGCCGGCAGGGGTTGCAAAGTTATAATCCCCGGCCGGCGATCGGCCGGGGAGGCGTTCCGATGCAACCCGTACCGGTGAGGGTTCTCAAGGGGCGGGGGATGGCGGCCTACGGCTTCGGTGAGGGGCATCCCTTTGGCGCCGACCGCCACGACGTGTTCCATGCGGCGCTCGAGGAGTGCGGGCTGGCGGCGCAGGTCGTGTGCGAGGATGCGGGTGCAGCCACGCCGGATGAGCTGACGGCCTTCCACACCCCGGCGCACGTCGCGCGCGTCGCGCAGCTGTGTCGCGAAGGGTGCGGTTTTCTCGATGCGGGCGATACGCCGGCCCGCCCGGGGATCGACAGGGCGGCAGCAGCGGTCGTGGGGGCCGGCATTCACGCCATGTCGCGCATCATGGCAGGCGATTGCCAACGCGCTTTTGTGCCCATCGCCGGCCTCCACCATGCCCGGCGTGACCGTGCCGCCGGCTTCTGTGTCCATAACGATTGCGGCGTGGTGATCGAACTGCTGCGCCGGCGTCATGGCCTGTCGCGCATCGCCTACGTCGATATCGATGCGCACCACGGCGATGGCGTGTTCTATGCCTTCGAGGATGACCCGGGGGTCATCGTTGCCGACATCCACGAAGATGGCCGCTGCCTCTACCCCGGTACCGGACACGCCGACGAGCGGGGTCGCGGTGCGGCACTCGGCACCAAGTGCAACCTGCCGCTGGCCCCGGGCAGCGGTGATGAGGCCTTTGCCGGCGCCTGGCAACAGGTCGAGGCATTTCTCGACGCCCATGCGCCCGAATTTTTCATCCTCCAGTGCGGTGCCGACAGTCTGGGCGGCGACCCCATTGCCCACCTGCGGCTCACCGCCGCCAGTCATCGCCGGGCTGCCGAGGGCCTCTGCCGCCTCGCCGGGCGTCACGCCCGGGGCCGGCTGCTGGTACTGGGCGGCGGCGGTTACGACCGCGGCAACCTCGCCGCAGCATGGACCGCGGTGGTCGGTGCACTGGTCGCCGCACACTGAAGGGGCGGCGCGGGCCCCGGGCCGGGTCGGGTAGAATGTCGGCCCGCCACGCACGGAGACCCCCCCGAATGTTCCCCAAGGACTGGACCATCGCCGGTTTCGATCCTGAACTGGCCGGCGCCATCGACGCCGAGCGGCAGCGCCAGGAAGACCACATCGAGCTCATCGCCTCGGAAAACTATGCCAGTCCGCGGGTCCTCGAGGCACAGGGTTCGGTGCTTACCAACAAGTACGCGGAAGGCTATCCCGGCAAGCGCTATTACGGCGGCTGTCAGCATGTCGACGTTGCCGAGACGCTGGCCATCAGTCGCGCCAGGACCCTCTTCGGCGCGGCCTGGGCCAACGTCCAGCCGCATGCCGGGTCGCAGGCCAATGCAGCGGTCTACATGGCGCTTTTCGAGCCGGGAGACACCATCCTCGGCATGAGCCTGGCGCACGGTGGCCACCTGACCCATGGTGCGCCGGTCAATTTCTCGGGCCGGCTGTACCGGTTCGTCTCCTACGGCCTCGACGAGCGGGGCTTCATCGACTACGCACAGGCGGAGGCGCTGGCCCGCGAGCACCGGCCAAAGGCCATCATCGCCGGGTTTTCCGCCTATTCCCAGGTCGTCGACTGGCAGCGTTTCCGGGCCATCGCCGACCAGGTCGGCGCCTACCTGATCGTCGACATGGCGCACGTCGCCGGACTGGTGGCCGCCGGCGAATACCCCAACCCGGTGCCGATCGCCGATGTCACCACCACCACCACCCACAAGACCCTGCGCGGGCCCCGTGGCGGCCTGATCCTCGCCCGCGAGGATGGCGACATCGCCCGCCGGATCAATTCGCTGGTCTTCCCGGGCATGCAGGGTGGCCCGCTGATGCACGTCATCGCGGCCAAGGCGGTGGCGCTGCTTGAGGCGATGCAGCCCGACTTCCGCGACTACCAGCGCAAGGTCAAGGCCAACGCGAAGCTTCTGGCGGAGCTGCTCGCGGCGCGCGGCCACCGCATCGTTTCCGGGGGTACGGAGAACCACATGTTCCTCATCGACCTCAGCGGCCGCGACATCACCGGCAAGGATGCCGATGCAGCGCTGGGCGCGGCCCACATCACGGTCAACAAGAACGCCGTGCCCAATGACCCGCGCTCACCTTTCGTGACCAGTGGGCTGCGCATGGGTACGCCGGCGATCACCACCCGCGGCTTCGGCCCCGACGAGGTGCGCGAACTGGCCGGCTGGATTGCCGATATCCTCGACGACATCCACGATGCGCAGCGCATCCAACGGGTGCGGGCGCAGGTCGGCTTGTTGTGCAGCCGGTTTCCGGTCTACGGGCCGGTCGCCGGCTGAGGCCGTACGGTACCGGTGCCGGGCGGCCGTCATGCATTGTCCGTTCTGCAATCACGCCGAGACGAAGGTCATCGATTCACGCCTCGCCGGCGATGGTCATCAGGTGCGGCGCCGCCGGGAATGCCTGCGCTGTGGCGAGCGCTGCACGACCTTCGAAACCGCCGAACTGGTGATGCCGCGGGTCATCAAGCGGGATGAAACCCGCGAGCCGTTCGATGACGCCAAGCTGCGCGGCGGAATGGTCCGCGCGCTGGAGAAGCGCCCGGTGAGCAGTGAGGCCATCGAGGCGGCACTGGCCCGCATCAGCCACCGCCTGCAGACCATGGGCGAACGTGAGATCCCGGCACGCGCCATCGGCGAGATGGTCATGGAGGAATTGCGTGCCCTCGATGAGGTGGCCTACGTCCGCTACGCTTCGGTCTATCGCAGCTTTCAGCACGTCGAGTCCTTCCAGGAGGAGATCCACCGCCTCAAGGAACTGGCCGCGGCCGACAGTCGCCGCGACCAGATGTCGCTCCTGCCGGACGAATCGTGATGCCCGAAACGGTCGCCGACCGTCGCTGGATGGTCGAGGCACTGCGCCTGGCGCGCCGTGGCCTCGACAGCGTCGACCCCAATCCGCGCGTCGGTTGTCTGCTCGTCCGTGGCGATGCAGTTGTCGGCGAGGGCTGGCATGAACGCGCCGGCGGGCCGCATGCCGAGGTGCGGGCGCTCGCCGCTGCCGGAGGGCAGGCCCGCGGTGCGACCGCCTACGTGACTCTCGAACCGTGCTGCCACCATGGCCGGACGCCACCGTGTACCGATGCGCTGATCAAGGCCGGCATCGCCCGCGTGGTCTATGCACTGCGCGACCCCGACCCGCGCGTGGCCGGGGGGGGTGAGGTGGCGTTGCGCGCGGCCGGGATCACGGTCTGCGGCGGCGTGCTGGCCGGGGAATCCGCCCGCCTCAATGCCGGTTTTGTTCATCGCCTGCAGCATGGCCGGCCCCTGGTGCGCAGCAAGATCGCAGCGAGCCTCGATGGCCGCACGGCGCTGGCCGACGGGCGCAGTCGCTGGATCACCTCCGCGGCAGCGCGGGCCGACGTCCAGCGCTGGCGGGCGCGCAGCTCGGCGATCCTTACCGGGATCGGCACGGTGCTCGCCGACGACCCGAGACTCGATGTGCGTCCCGACGACGGGCAGCGCCGCCAGCCACTGCGGCTGGTTCTCGACAGCGGCCTGCGCCTGCCGCCCGCCGCGGCGATCCTCCGCCCGCCGGGGCAGGCGCTCATCGTGGCCGGCCGCGATGAGCGGATGCGGCGCGCGGCGCTCGAGGCCGCGGGTGCCGAGGTCGTGGTGCTGCCGGGTGCCGGCGGGCGAGTCGACCTCGCGGCGCTGCTGTCGCTGTGCGCGCGCCGCGCGATCAACGAGTTGCTGGTCGAGGCCGGCGCCGGGCTCAACGGTGCGCTCCTCGAGGCAGGCTTCATCGACGAGTTGCTCGTCTACCAGGCGCCGGTGGTGCTTGGTCACGGCGCGCGTGGCATGTTCGCCATCCACGACCTCGCCGGCATGGACGGGCGGCCGACATTCGAACTGCGCGAGGTGCGGCGCGTCGGGGCCGACCTGCGCTTGACCTGGGCGCGGAGGGTGGAGTGATGTTTACCGGAATCGTGCGGGCCGTCGGCAGGGTGCTGGCGGTGTCACCGGCAGCGGCGGGCTCCCGCGTGCTCATCGGCCTGGGCGACCTCGCCGGCCAGGTGTTGCGCCCCGGTGACAGCGTCGCCGTCAACGGGGCCTGCCTGACCGCCATCGATCCGGGCGGTGACCGCATGGCGGCGGATGTGTCGCCCGAGACCCTCCGCGTGACGACGCTGGGTACCCTGTCCGCCGGCAGCCCGGTCAACCTCGAGCCGGCCCTGACCATGGCCGAGCCGCTGGGCGGCCACCTGGTCACCGGTCACGTCGATGGCGTGGGCGAGGTGGTGGCGCTGGCGGCACAGGGTGACACCGTGCTGATGCGCGTCGCACTGCCCGAGGCGTTACGGCGTTACGTGGCGCGCAAGGGCTCGCTGTGTGTCGATGGGGTCAGTCTCACCGTCAATGATGTGGGTGGTGGCGAGGCGTTCTTCACGCTGGTTCCCCACACGGTGACGCACACGATCATGCAACACTACACCACGGGGACGCGCGTCAACCTCGAGGTCGATCTGGTGGCGCGCTACGTCGAGAAATTGCTGGAGTCCAGATGAACAGCACAGGCGAGTCGGGGCCGGTGGCATTCAGCCCCATGGAAGAGATCATCGGTGAGATGCGCCGTGGCCGGATGGTCATCATCGTCGATGACGAAGACCGCGAGAACGAGGGTGACCTGGTCATGGCGGCGGCGCGCGTGCGCCCCGAGGACGTCAACTTCATGGCCCGCTATGGCCGCGGGCTGGTATGCCTGACGCTGACGCGTTCGCGCTGTGAGCAGTTGCGGTTGCCCCTGATGGTCGGCGACACCGATCGCCAGCAGTCGACCAACTTCACGGTTTCGATCGAGGCGGCGGAGGGCGTCACGACCGGCATCTCCGCGCATGACCGGGCGCATACCATCCGCGTCGCGGTGGCCGCCGAATCGCGCCCCGAGGACCTGCGCCAGCCCGGGCACATCTTCCCGTTGATGGCCCAGCCCGGGGGCGTGTTGACGCGTGCCGGCCACACCGAGGCCGGCTGCGACCTGGCGCGGCTCGCTGGCCTTGAGCCCGCGGCGGCGATCGTCGAGATCCTCAACGAGGATGGCACCATGGCCCGGCGCCCCGAACTGGAGCGCTTTGCTGCCACCCACGGGCTCAAGATCGGCACCATCGCCGACCTCATCCGCTATCGCCTGCAGCACGAGGAGTCCGTCGAACGCATTGCCGATCAGTGCGTGGCGACGGATTTCGGCGATTTCCGTCTGCTCTGCTACGAAGATCACGTTGCCCGTACCGTGCACCTCGCCCTGGTGCGCGGGGACCTGTCGCTTCCCGACCCGCCGCTGGTGCGCGTGCACGTCCAGGACACCCTCGGTGATGTCATCGGCATCCACGGCCCGGTTTTCGGCTGGCCATTGCGCGATGCGCTGCGTCGGATCGCGGCCGAAGGCCGCGGGGTCGTCATCCTGTTGCGTTATGGTGAGAGCCCGCGGCAGCTGGTTGGCATGGTTCGCGCGCTGGGCGGCGAGGTGCAGCAGGCCACCGCGTCGCGCGCCTCGGGCGACGGCGTGCTGCGCACTTTCGGCACCGGCGCCCAGATTCTCCGCGACCTCGGCGTGCATCGCATGCGTGTGCTGAGTGCGCCAAAGCAGATGCACGGCATTTCGGGTTTCGGTCTCGAGGTAGTAGAGTACGTCGATTCGCTCGTCCCGCCAGTGGAAGACCCCGACAGCCATGCGTGAGATCGCCGGACAACTGGTGGCGCGTGACGCACGGGTCGTCATCGTCGCCTCGCGCTTCAACGAACTGATCGTCCGGCCGCTGGTCACGGGCGCCATCGATGCCCTGCGCCGCCATGGGGCCGGCGACGGCGATATCCAGCTCGTTCATGTGCCGGGGGCCTTCGAGCTGCCGCTGGCCGTGCGGCGCCTCGCCCGGTCGCGCCGCTGCGATGGCATCGTGGCGCTCGGTGCGGTGGTTCGTGGCGACACGCCGCATTTCGATCATGTCTGCCGTGCCTGTAACGACGGACTGCAGCAGGTCATGCTCGAGTTCGAGATCCCCATCGGTCTCGGCGTGCTGACCTGCGACACGGTCGATCAGGCGCTGGCGCGGGCTGGCGGCAAGGCCGGCAACAAGGGCGCGGATGCCGCCCTTGCAGTCCTGGAAATGATCAGCTTGCTGCGTCAGCTCGAGGACTGAATCCCATGGCAGTTTCCGGACGGCATGGTGCGCGGCGCCTGCTCGTGCAGGCCCTCTATCAACACCAGCTCACCGGCATGGACGCCGACGGTCTCGTCGCGCAGTTCAGTCGTGACGACGGCCTGACGCGCGTCGATGGCGATTATTTCCGCCATCTCCTCGGTGAGATCCTTGCCGACCGCACGGCACTCGACGCGCTGCTCGCCAGTACCGCCGACCGGCCGCCGGCTCAGCTCGATCCCGTCGAGCATGGCATCCTGTGGCTGGGCGTGGCCGAGTTGCGTGGCCAGGCTGACATTCCCGTGAAAGTCGTGATCAACGAGGCTGTGATGCTGACGCGCGAGTTCGGCGCCCAGGACAGCCATCGTTACGTCAACGCGCTGCTCGACCGCCTGGCGTCCCGGCTGCGTTGAGTGCAGGTGCAGGTGGACGAGCAGACAGTCATCACGCGCTATTTCACCGGCCGTCAGGCTGCGGCTGCCGATGTGCGGGTCGGCATCGGCGATGATGCGGCGGTCCTCGAGCCGGTTGCCGGCCGCCATCTGGTGCTGGCGATGGATGCGCTGGTCGAGGGGACTCACTTCCCTGTTGGCACGCCGGCTGCCGCCATCGGCCACCGCGTGCTGGCGGTCAACCTCAGCGACCTCGCCGCGATGGCGGCCCACCCGTTGTGGTTCACGCTCGCGTTGTCGCTGCCGGCCATCGACGAGGCCTGGCTGGCAGCATTCACCGACGGCCTCTTCGCCCTGGCAGACCGTCATGACGTGCGGCTGGTCGGTGGGGACACCGTGCGGGGGCCGTGTGGTGCGACGGTCACCGCGTGTGGCAGTGTGGCTCCGGGCTGTGCGGTCCTGCGCAGCGGGGCACGGCCGGGTGATGGCATCTGGGTCACGGGGTGTCCCGGCGAGGCCGTGGCCGGCCGCCTGCTTGCCGGGCAGCCGGCTGCCGGGACGTTGCACGATCGTTTCCTGTGGCCTCGGCCCCGGGTCCGGGAGGGCGTGATGCTGGCCGGCATCGCCAGCGCCATGATTGATGTTTCGGATGGCCTGCACGTCGACCTGTCGCGCCTGCTCGCGGCGAGCGCGGTCGGGGCTGAACTCGATATCGGTGCGCTGCCCGTATCGTCGGCACTGCGCGAGGCCATGGGCCCGCGCACCGTCGAGTGCGTGCTGACCGGCGGCGACGACTATGAGTTGTGTTTCTGCGTACCGCCGGATGCGCAAGCGCGGTTGGCGGCGGTGTCGGCTGGCTGGGACGTGCCGGTGACGCGCATCGGCACCGTGACCGCCGGCAGCGGCGCCTGCTGGCGGATCGACGGGCAAGCGGTGCCGGCACCGACGGGTGGCTTCAGGCACTTCTGAAGGCGGCCCGTGCCGGCCGGGGAGAGGCTGAATGAGTGATGCCACGGCAAGTGATCTGCCACGCCGCGTGTTGCGCGATCCCGTGCACTGGCTGGCCTTCGGCGGCGGTGTCGGGCTCTTGCCGCGCGCGCCCGGCACATGGGGTACGCTGCTTGCACTGGCCATCCACTGGCTGCTGCCGCCCGTCCCGCCGCTGGCGATGTCCGGAGTGCTGGCCGCACTGTTCATACCGGCATGCTGGGTGTGCGGCGCCAGCGCGAAACGGCTCGGCGTGCATGACCACGGTGGAATCGTTCTTGACGAAATCATGGCCATGCTGGCGTTGCTGGTGGTGACACCACGCACCGTCGGCTGGCACGCCGTCGCTTTCATCCTGTTTCGTACCATGGACATCGCCAAGCCGTGGCCGATTCGCGAGCTTGATCACAGATTGCATGGCGGCGTGGGCATTATGCTCGACGACGTTCTGGCAGCCATTTATGCGGCGGCGGTTGTCAGGGGTCTCATGCTGTTGCCGTAGTGATCACGCACCCGGGTTCAAGTCCGCATGGTTCAAGCCGTCATAGCGCAGGGCACCCCCGCGGAACAGGTCCCGGAGAAAATCGGCAAGTACGTGATCATCAATCGGGTGGGCCACGGCACCACCGGCGCGGTCTACCTGTCCCACGACCCGTACTTCCGCCGCGACATCGCCATCAAGGTCTACAACGCCACTGCCGACGACGACCCGCAGCGTGCGCGCATCGTTCGCAAGATGTTCTTCAACGAAGCGCACATGGTCGGCAAGCTGCAGCACCCGAACATCCTGCCGATCTACGACGCCGGCGAGGAGAACGGCAAGTACTACATCGTCATGGAGCACGTGCAGCGGGCGCGTACCCTCGAGGCCTACTGCCGGCCCGACAACCTGCTGCATGTCGAGGATGTCGTCAAGATCATCTACAAGTGCGCCCGCGCGCTGCACTACGCCCACAAGCGCGGCGTGATTCACCGCGACATCAAGCCGAGCAACATCATGCTGACGCACGACAATGACGTGCGCATCATCGATTTCGGCATCGCGATCCTGCGCGATGCGGATTTTTCGCGCATCGAGGGCATCGCCGGCTCGCCAAGCTACATGTCGCCCGAACAGGTTCAGGGCCACGACATCACGCCGGCGTCCGACCTCTACTCGCTGGGTGCGGTGATGTACGAGTTGCTGACCGGCTTCCGGCCCTTCCGCGCCGCCTCGTTGTCGAAACTCCTCAACCAGATCGTCTATGCGACCCCGGCGCCGATCCACACCCTGCGACTGGGGGTGCCCGAGGCACTCGAGGAAGTGGTGGCGACGGCGTTGCAGAAGGATGCTGCGCGGCGCTATGCCAGCGGCGGCGAGTTCGCCGCGCGTCTGACGCGCCTTTACAACGAACTGCGCGGCCACTGGCAGGGCGTCGACCGCCAGGAACATTTCGATGTGCTGCGGCGGCTGGCCTTCTTTCACGATTTTTCCCAAAGCGAGATCCGCGAACTGCTGCGTGCCAGCGAGTGGCGCGAGTACTCATCCGGTGACGAGATCGTGCGCGAGGGCGCGCCGGATGACCGCTTCTATGTGATCCTGTCAGGCCAGGTGATGGTCGAGAGCGGGCGCCGCGTGGTCGGGCACCTGCGCGAAGGCGACTGCTTCGGTGAGACCGGTTATATCTCGGGGAAAAGCGTCGTCGGCATCCGTGCGGAAGAACCCGTGACGCTGCTTTCCGTCAGCGCCACGCTGCTCGAGCATGTCTCGAGCGAGTGTCAGTTGCGCTTCCACAAGATCTTCCTGCGGGCATTGATCCGGCGCCTGCAGGGCGTCGCCGAGACCGGGTGAGGCGACCCAGGCGGGTCCGGGGGCCACTCAATCGTCGTCGTTCTCTGGCCCGTCTGCCTCACTGAATTCGGCCAGCTGTCCGTCGACCAGCACGCGAACCTTCTGTTCGGCATCGTTGAGCGCGGATTGGCAGTCGTGCGACAGCTTCACGCCGCGCTCGAATTCCTTGAGGGCCTTGTCGAGCGGCAGCTCACCGGTCTCGAGCCGGGTGACGATGGCCTCGAGGTCGGCCAGGGCCTTCTCGAGATCCGGGGCTGGCTTGTTGCGGCGCGAGGTGTTCATCGGCGAAAGTACCCGTCTGGAGGCGCGGCTGAGGGTTGCACAGCGACCTGCAGGCGTCAAACTGCGCCCGGTGCAGGTTGACACGGCGCGGAACCGGGGGAGAGAATTAGACAAAGTCTAAACAGCTTTCCCGGCGGGCGCCGGCCTGCCTTTTTTATTGATCATTTTTGAAACCGAAGGAGCGATGACGTGGCACTCAAGGGCAGCAAGACCGAAGAAAACCTCAAGGCGGCATTCGCCGGCGAATCACAGGCCAACCGCCGCTACCTGTACTTCGCCAACAAGGCGGATGTGGAGGGCTTCAACGACGTGGCGACGGTGTTCCGTTCGACCGCCGAGGGTGAGACAGGCCACGCGCACGGCCATCTCGACTACCTCGCCGAGGTCGGCGATCCTGCCACCGGGCTCAAGATCGGCGGGACCAGCGACAACCTCAAGGCGGCGATCGCCGGGGAGACGCACGAGTACACCGACATGTACCCCGGGATGGCCAAGACGGCGCGGGAAGAAGGTTTTGCCGAGGTCGCCGACTGGTTTGAGACGCTTGCCAAGGCTGAGCGTTCCCACGCCAACCGGTTCCAGAAAGCGCTGGACACCCTCGGCAACTGAGCTTGCGCGACCGGATTGCGTGAGGGCAGGTGGGCTCGGCCGCTCAGGGCGGCCGGAGCCTGCCTGCGCCGATTCAGGGACTGGAGCAGGAACCGATGGCAGACGCGCCCCGTGAAGGGAGCCTGGAGGCCCCCACCCGCCACCCGATCGACTGGCAGTCGGAGAAATTCTGGGACAGGTCCGACCTGGTCGCAGAACTCAAGCGGGTTTTCGACATCTGTCATGGCTGTCGGCGCTGCTTCAGTCTGTGCAACGCCTTTCCGACCTTGTTCGATGCCGTCGACGAGTCACCCGGCGGTGAAGTCGACGGCGTGCCGCACGAGGTGTTCGACCATGTCGTCGACCATTGCTACCTGTGCGACCTGTGCTACATGACCAAATGCCCCTATGTGCCGCCCCATGAGTTCAACGTCGACTTCCCGCACCTGATGCTGCGTGCCAAGGCGCAGCGTTTTCGCGAGCAGGGCACGACGCTGCGCAACCGCCTGTTGTCGTCACCCGAGGAAGTCGGGCGCATCGCCGGCATCCCGGTGGTGTCTGCCGTCGTCAACGCTGCAGCCGGCAATCAGGCCGCTCGCCTGCTCCTCGAAAAAACCCTTGGCGTGGCCGCCGATGCACCCGTGCCACGCTATGAGAGCCGCACCGCGCGCCAGCGCCTCGGTACCGGCGAGCCCGCCGATCCGCAACAGGGTGAGGCGGTCAACGGCACGAAGGGCCGGGTGCTGCTCTACACGACCTGCTATGGCGACCGTAACCTGCCGGCGATGTGCGAGGACCTGGCGGCGGTCTATGGTCACAACGGCATCGTCGTCCGCGTCGCGTCCAGCGAGGCGTGCTGCGGCATGCCGCGACTTGAACTCGGCGATCTTGATGCGGTGCGCAAGGCCAGGGAGACCAACATCCCGGAGCTGGCGCGGTGGGTGGAAAACGGCTGGGACATCGTCGCCCCCGTGCCGTCCTGCGTGCTGATGTACAAGCAGGAGCTGCCGCTGCTGTTCCCCGGTGACGTGCAGGTGCGCAAGGTCGCCGACGCGTTCTTCGATCCCTTCAACTACCTCTGGCTGCGCCACAAGGGCGGTCGCCTCGATACCGGGTTCAGGCAGCCGCTCGGCCATGTCAGTTACCACGCGCCGTGTCACCTGCGTGTACAGAACATCGGCCTGCGTACCCGTGACATCCTTGCCCTGGTGCCCGACACCACCGTCGAGACCATCGAGCGCTGCTCCGGGCACGACGGCACCTATGGCGTCAAGAAGGAGTTCCGTGAGGCTTCGGTCAGGATTGCCACGCCGGTCGTTGCCCAGTTCAGGCGGGCCGGCAACAGCTGCTTCAGCAGCGACTGCCCGATGGCCGGTGCGCAGGTTGCCGGGCTTGCCGAGGTGGATGCAGCCATCCATCCCATGTCGTTGCTGCGGCGGGCCTACGGGATATGAGCGCACGGTCGCTGGCGGTTGCCGACCTCTACACGCTCGAACAGTACGCGACCCTGCGCGGCACTTTCCGCGCCAGGGTCCTCGAGCACAAGGCGCACCGCCGGGTCGCCCTGGGGCCGCATGTCACGCTGTATTTCGAGGACCGGCTGACCGTCCAGTACCAGGTCCAGGAGATGTTGCGTATCGAGCGGATTTTCGAGCGCGCGGAGATCGAGGCCGAACTCGCCGCCTACAACCCGTTGATTCCCGACGGGACCAACTGGAAGGCGACGATGATGATCGAGTATGCCGATGAGGCGGAGCGGCGCACGGCGCTGATGCGGCTGGTCGGCATCGAGCGCTGCGTCTGGGTGGCGGCGGGCGATGGCGTGCCCGTCCGCGCCATCGCCGATGAAGACCTGGAGCGGACAACCGCCGAGAAGACGTCTGCGGTGCATTTCCTGCGCTTCGAGTTGGGCACGGAGATGATCGCGGCACTTCGCGGCGGTGCGGATGTCGCCATGGGGATCAGTCACCCCGCCTGCGAGCATCGTCTCGATGCCGTGCCGGAAACCGTCCGCGAGTCGCTGCTGGCTGATCTCGACTGAGCCGCCGTCGCGTCGCCGTTGACCGGCGCATGGGCGGCAGCCGCCCATGCGCGGAACAACCTGCTAAGATTCGCCCCGTTGTTGTCGCCCCCGGTGCCAGACCCGTCGCCCCACGCCCCGCGTGCGGTGTTCGTGGTGCCGTCGGGGCCGCGTCATTCCGGCACATCCCCATGAGCAGCCGTTACAAAGCCGCAGACATCGAAGTATTGACCGGTCTGGATCCGGTGCGCCGGCGTCCGGGCATGTATACCGACACGACGCGACCAAACCACCTGGCCCATGAGGTCATCGACAACAGCGTCGACGAGGCGCTCGCCGGCCACTGTCGCCGGATCGATGTGACGCTGCACGCAGATGGTTCATTCGAAGTGAGCGACGACGGGCGCGGCATGCCGGTCGATATCCACCCGACGGAGAAGATCCCCGGTGTCGAGCTCATCCTCACGCGGCTCCACGCGGGTGGCAAGTTCTCCAGCACCAACTACCAGTTCTCCGGAGGGCTGCATGGTGTCGGCGTGTCGGTGGTCAACGCGCTGTCGAAGAGCCTCGAAGTCTGGATTCGCCGCGATGGCCACGAATACAACATGAGTTTTCGCAACGGCGATCCGGCCAGCCGCCTCGAGCAGGTGGGCAGCGTCGGGCGTGGCAACACCGGCACGCGGCTGCGCTTCTGGCCGGACAGCAGGTTTTTTGACAGCGACCGGTTCTCCGTCAACGACCTGCGCCATGTGCTGCGCGCCAAGGCCGTGCTGTGCCCCGGGCTGCGCATCCGTTTCACCGTCGAGAAGCCTGCACAGGAATTCGAATGGTGCTACGAGGATGGTCTCGTGCAGTACCTGTGCGAAAGATTGCAGGATGCCGCGCGCCTGCCTGATCCGCCTTTCTCGGCCCGCTTCAGTGCCGAACGCGAACAGGTCGAGTGGGCGCTGACCTGGACCGACGGCGGGGCCGAAGCTGTCTGCGAGTCCTATGTCAACCTGATCCCCACCCCGCAGGGGGGTACGCACGTCGCCGGGTTGCGCACCGGGCTGACCGATGCGCTGCGCGACTACTGCGAGTTCCGCAGCCTTCTGCCGCGTGGCATCCGGCTGGCGCCCGATGACGTCTGGGACGGGCTCTCCTACGTGCTTTCGGTAAAGCTCGCCGATGCGCAGTTTTCCGGGCAGACCAAGGAACGCCTCAGCTCGCGCGAATGTACGGCCTTTGTCGGTGGCGTGGCCAAGGATTCCTTCGCCCTGTGGCTGGCACAGCATCCGGAAGCCGGGGACCGCATCGCCGGCATGGCCATCGAGGCGGCCCAGCGACGTCTCAAGGCCAACCGCAATGTCGTGCGCAAGAAGATCACCAGTGGGCCGGCGCTGCCAGGCAAACTCGCCGACTGCAGCAGCGGTGATCCGGTGCGCTGCGAACTGTTCCTGGTCGAGGGCGATTCGGCGGGCGGATCGGCCAAGCAGGCACGCGATCGCGTCTACCAGGCGATCCTGCCGCTGCGCGGGAAGATCCTCAATACCTGGGAGGTCGATCACGGCGAGTTGCTCGCTTCGCAGGAGGTGAGCAACATCAGCCTGGCGCTTGGCGTCGAGCCGGGCAGTACCGACCTCGGCGGCCTGCGCTACCACAAGGTCTGCATCCTCGCCGATGCTGACTCGGATGGTCAGCACATCGCCACGCTGATCTGCGCGCTGTTCGTGCGTCACTTTCCCCAACTGGTCCGCGAAGGCCACGTCCATGTGGCGATGCCGCCGCTCTACCGCATCGACGCCGGCAAGGCGGTCTACTACGCCCTGGACGATGCCGAACGCCAGGGGGTGCTCGATCGCCTGCGTGCCGAAGGCGCCGACAAGAAGGTTCAGGTGACACGATTCAAGGGCCTCGGCGAGATGAGCCCGCTGCAGTTGCGTGAAACCACGATGCTGCCGGAGTCGCGCCGCCTGGTGCAGTTGTCGATGGATGCCGTCCAGGATACCGAGCAGCTTTTCGACATGCTGCTGGCGAAGAAGCGTGCCGGCGACCGGCGCGTGTGGTTGGAAACCAAGGGCAATCTGGCGGCGGTCTGACCCCGCCCGACGAGGACCGCAGATGGCGACCCAGGACCGTTTCGAGTTCGACCGCGTGGAGAAGATGCCGGTCAGGACCTTCACCGAGAAGGCTTACCTGGACTACTCCATGTACGTGATCCTCGATCGGGCGCTGCCGCATATCGGCGACGGACTCAAACCCGTGCAGCGGCGCATCACCTATGCCATGAGTGAACTCGGGCTGGCGGCCGGTGCCAAGCACAAGAAATCCGCGCGCACCATCGGGGATGTGATCGGCAAGTTCCATCCGCATGGCGACGGGGCCTGCTACGAAGCGATGGTGCACATGGCGCAGGACTTTTCCTGTCGCTATCCGATCGTCGACGGTCAGGGCAACTGGGGCTCGGCCGACGATCCGAAATCCTTTGCGGCGATGCGCTACACCGAGGCCCGGCTTACGCCCTATGCCGCGACATTGCTCGGAGAACTCGATCAGGGCACCGTCGAGTGGGGGCCGAACTTCGACGGTACGCTCGAAGAGCCGCTGCTGCTGCCGGCACAGTTGCCGAATGTGCTGCTCAATGGCGTGTCCGGGATTGCCGTCGGCATGTCGACCGACATCCCGCCGCACAATCTTTCCGAGGTGGCCAGTGCCCTCGTGCGCCTGATCGAGCAGCCCGAGGCGACTGTCGCGCAACTGTGCGAGCACATCCGCGGGCCCGATTTCCCCTGCGGTGGCGAACTGGTGACGCCGGCCGACGAGTTGCGCGACATGTACGCCACCGGCGGCGGCACCTTGCGCGTGCGCGCCGTGTGGGAACGCGAAGGTGACGATCTCATCATCACCGCCTTGCCGTATCAGGTCTCGGGAAGCCGGGTCCTCGAGCAGATCGCGGTACAGATGCGGGCCAAAAAGCTGCCGATGGTCGAGGACCTCCGCGACGAGTCCGACCATGAAAGTCCGACACGCCTGGTCATCGTGCCGAAGTCGGGTCGGGTCGACGCCGAGGCACTGATGAGCCACCTGTATGCGACCACCGACCTCGAGCGCACCCTGCGGGTCAACATGAACGTCATCGGTCTCGATGGCCGTCCTGCGGTGCGCGACCTCAAGGGGCTGCTCGCCGAGTGGCTGGTGTTCCGCACCGCCACCGTGCGCCGCCGGCTGCAGTTCCGGCTGACCCGGGTCGAGGAACGCCTGCACGTGCTCGACGGCCTGCTCGTCGCCTTCCTCAATATCGATGAGGTGATTCGCATCATCCGCCACGAGGAACAGCCCCGCAGCGCGCTGATGGAGCGCTTCGGCCTCAGCGAAGTCCAGGCCGATGCGGTCCTCAACCTGCGCCTGCGGCAGCTGGCACGACTCGAGGAGATCAGGATTCGCGGCGAGCAGCAGGAGTTGGCTGATGAGCGCGATGCACTCAGCAGGCTCCTCAAGAGCGCGACACGCCTGCGCACGCTGATCAAGGACGAGATCCTCGAGCTGGCGCGCCGGCATGGTGACGCCCGGCGTACCGCGGTGGTCAAGCGTGAGGCGGCGCAGGCCATTCCAGAGTCGGCGCTGGTGGCCAGTGAACCGGTGACCGTGGTGTTGTCTGCACGCGGCTGGGTAAGGGCTGCCAGGGGGCACGACATCGATGCGGTGGCGCTGGCCTACAAGTCGGGCGACGGCTACCTGACTTTGGCGCGCGGGCGCAGTACGCAGCTGGCCGTATTTCTCGACAGTACCGGCCGGGCCTATTGCCTGCCGGCGCATACCCTGCCTTCGGCGCGCGGTCAGGGCGAACCCCTGACCGGCCGGTTGAATCCGCCGGCGGGCGCATCCTTCCGCGGTGTCATGCTCGGCGAGCCGACCACATACTGGCTCGTCGCCAGCGATGCGGGCTACGGCTTTTTCGTCAGGCTCGGGGATCTGCACTCGCGGGTCAAGGCGGGCAAGGCCTGTCTGCGCGTGCCCGAAGGGGGCGATGTGCTGCTTCCCGTGCCGTTCCCTGCCGATGCGGATTTTCCCGGCGATTGCCGCGTGGCCGTGGCCAGTTCCGAGGGCCGGCTGCTGGTGTTCCCCGCCGCAGACCTGCCGGCGCTGGCGCGTGGCAAGGGCAACAAGCTTTTCAATGTATCCGCGCAGAAGTTTCGCGCCGGTCGCGAGAAGCTCGTTGCCGTGGCGGTGCTCCGGCCCGCCGATGCGCTGGTGGTCATCAGCGGCCAGCGCAGCATGACGATCAAGCCCGCTGATCTTGCGGCGTATGCGGGGGGGCGTGCCCAGCGCGGGGCACTGTTGCCGCGCGGCTGGCAGCGGGTCGAGCGGCTGCAGCTTCCCTGACGGGTGGTCGTGTGCGACAGGGCGGACGAGGGGTCAGCCAGACTTCCTGCGCGACGATGCGACGCCTGCCGGCATGCCTGCACCACCGCTCGCCAGGGCCTCGCGCACGGCCTCCGGGTCCAGCAGCTGGCTTGCGGTCAGTTCCTCCTGATAATCGCGCTCCAGCAGTGACAAGGCCTCGACCAACGTCCGGGCTTGTTGCGGGTCATGGCGGGCGCTGGAGGCCAGGGCAGTGAGGTCCAGTGTGCCGGTCGCACTGAAGATGCCGGTGTCATCGCGGGATGCCTGTGCGACCGCCGGGCTGCTGACGGTGGCGTCCATCTCGTCGTCGAGGCTTTCGCAGGCGTTATCCGCAACCCGCCATTCATCGGTGTTTTCGCCGTCGGTTGACGGGCTGTCATTCCCGAACAGGGCTTCCAACTCGTTGGTGATCTCGTCGCCGGTGACGGACACGGCCGGTGTCTCGACCGTTGCATGGCCGGTCGATGCATCGAGAAAATCCCTGGCCAGCGGGTCATCGGCATCCGTGTAGGTGACCGAGATCGCCGGTTCTTCTTCGCGCACGTTGATGCACGGCATGGTCTGCGCAGCCGGTTCCACATCGATCGCCGGCGAGGAAGGCTGGAGGGCCATGGCCGGTGTCCGCGAAACGCGGCGTCGGCCCCAGCGCAGCCACATCAGGCCGCTGATGAGCAGGCCGGTGATCGCACCCGACAACGCGGCGACGACAGGGTTCTCGGTGGCTTCCCCGTCGGCAGGCTGCCGACGGGCCACGGGTAGGTCCCCGGCCTTCTCTCTGGTCGGTCGTGCTGCCGGCGCCTGGTCCAGCCTTGCCGCGGGCGCGGCCGTCACCGGGGTTGGCTGGGCGTCGATGACCAGGGTTTGCGCGGTCGTCGACCCTTCGGCCGGTGCCTCGGCCGCATCCGGTCGCGTCCCTGCTGCCGGCGGTGTATCTGCCATGGTTTGCATTGGCGACGGGGTGTGGCGGGCCGTGGCGGCCGGCAGCGCGGGGGTGCCGTTGACATCGGACCGGGGGATGCGCAACTCGGCGCCGAGCCTGAGGCGGTCCGGGTCATTGCGAATGAATGCCTCCGGATTGGCGGCGTGGATCAGCGCGGCCATCTGCCACAGGTTGATGCGGCGGTCAACGACACGCGCGGCGATCGAAGACAGGCTGTCGCCGGCCACTACCGTATACAGGCTGTCCTGGGCGACCATCGGCCCCCGTGCGGCCTGCCGGCGGGGGCGTGGCGCCGGTGCAGGCGTCTCCATGGCAACCACCGGCCGCAATGGTGCGCGGGGCGATGTGGTCGGAGTGGGCGCCGCGGGATTCGTGGCCCGCGTATCGAGTGTTGCGGTCAGGGTCGCGGCACCGCCGATATCGAGCATCAGGACGTACTGTCGGGTGATGACGGGGCTGCCGGAGCAGCGCAACTGCACGACGATCTCGTACATCGGCTCGTGCAGTGGGCGGGTACTGGCGAGACGCACCAGGTAGGTGCCGGGGGCCGCCGCATCCGGTACCGCCAGGTGCAGGTTGGCGGGGCCTGGCAGGCCGCTGTTCCCGCCACTCGCCTGCAGGCAATGGGCGCCAAGGGTCTCGCCCGCTGCCAGCGTGACCGGGATGCTGGCGTGCAGGGGCTGGCCCAGTCGGGAATGCTGCGTGAGGTCGCCGAGTGTCAGTGCCCGGCTGGTCGGGGATGTGCCGAGCAGGGCGATGGCCGCATACAGCGCGAATGTCGCTGGCCCCTGTGGTCTGTTACCCGTCTGCCGGGACGCCCCTTTCCGCGCGCCCGTGTACGTTCTGGCTGTCATCTGCTGCTTTCCGTGAAGGATGCCTGCGGGGCACCCCGCGCATGGACTGGATCCGGAAGACCATCCTGCGAGGTTCCCGTTGAACAATACGCCTGCGCCGCGGCGAGGTGCCTGCACGGTTCGCAGATTTGACAAAGGTGACTGTGATCCATTGCGCAGCCGCCCTAACCGGCCACCCGCCGGCCGGCGGTGTCTTCCTCGGCCAGCACCACGCCATGCTGCTGCGTGAAGTTTCCCTGGACGAAACACACGCCGAGCTGCCAGAGGGTGGCCATGGTGTTGGCATTCTCGACCCGCTCGGCGATGCTCTTGATCCCGATCTCGTGGGCCCGTTTGGCGATATCGCCGACTTTTTTCTGCAGATCCTTGTCGCGGTGCAGACCCTGCATCAGGCTGCCGTCGATCTTCATGAACTGCATCGGGATGTGGTCGAGGAGCTGCGCCGAGTCACGACCGGTGCCGATGTGGTCGATGGCGAAGTGGAAGCCCTCCCTGCCGAGCAGCATCGACAGCTCGCGGACCCGCTTGAGTTGCTGCAGGGCCAGGTCCTCGCTGACCTGGAAACAGACTTGTGCGGGCCGCAGCCGGGTGTTTTTTGCCCTGGCCCGCAACCACTCCGGCAGGGACTCGTCGAGGATGGAGTCTCGTGACAGGCGGACGAACACCATGTTCGGCTGGCGTGCGGCGCAGAAGGAAAACGAGGCGCCGATCACCCACCGGTCGATGTTCTTCATCATCCCGGCCCGTTCGGCCGCCGGCAGGAAGTCGCGCGGACGGACCACCTCGCCTTGCTCGTCGACGAGGCGTACGCGTGTGTCGAGTACGCCCTGGACCTCTTCCTGCAGCCCGACCACCGGCTGATGGACGAGCTGCAACCGGTTCTGCATCAGTGCCGCGCGCAGACGCGCCGTCCACAGTGAATCGGCCTGCCGCAGTTTTTCCGTGGCGCTCGAGATCTCGCTCAGCGTGACGCGGTTGCCGCCGGCGTTGCGTGCAGCCCGGCAGGCGGCCTCGGCCTCCGTCAGTACGTCGGCAGCGGTCTGTTCCGTCGTGCGGACCTCGGCGAGGCCGATCGAGCAGGTCATCGATGTCGAGTGGTTGTCGACCTCGAATACGTGATGGGTCACGGCCTTGCGCACCTGCTCGGCCCAGGCCTGGATGTCGCCCATGGCGCCCCGCTCCAGCACTACCGTGAATATCGTGCCGCCGAAGCGTCCGCACAGGTCACCGGGCTGGACCAGTTCGCGGAGGATTTCCGACAGGCGCATGATCAACGCCTCGGTGCCCAGCAGGCCCACATCCTGGTGGACACGAGAGAACGAGTCCGGTCGCAGGTAGGCTATCGCGCGAATACCGGTATCCGGTGCGCGCGTCATCAGTGCATTCATCTGCTCGATGAAACAATGACGATAGAGGAAACCGGTGGAAGGGTCCTTGTCGACAGCCTGCCGGAGCATGTCCTCGGGATTGCGCGTGCTGCCGTGGTCGGACGGGATGATGACCCTCACCGCCACCTCGCCCTCGATGGTCACGCGTTCCAGGCGCAGGTCCAGCGTGATCTCGCTGTCATCGGCCCGGTAGCCGACGACGGGCAGGGTGTCGTCTTCCTGCCACTTCTGCCGGAGGCAGGCGACCAGCGCCCCCTTGAGGGTGGCGTGATCCGTCTCGCGGAAGATATCCATGAATGGCTGGCCGACGAGGTCGTTGCCGTCGGCCGAACCGAACAGTCCGACCCAGGCCGGGTTTGCCGCGACGATGATGCCCTCGAGGACGTCGCAGATGGCCTCGGAAGCGCCGGTCATCAGGCTGCGCAGTTCCTGCTTGTACTGGTGGGCCGAAGAGAGCACGCCATCGAGTGCCACCTGCAGGCGGAACGCATGCAGTTCGCGGCCGACGACGGCCTGCAGGCGGTTGCGGTGGGTCAGCGAGACCACATCGCGCGCACCGCTTTCCATCGCTGCTGCGATGGCGGCCTCGTCGACGCGGCTGCTGGCCAGGAGCAGGGGAGGCGCCGGTTTGCGCTGCCTGAGCGCGGCAACGATGCCGGCGAGTTCGCAGTCCGTTTCGCCGCCGAAGTACAGCGCGAGTTCGCAGCCCTGCGTCGTCAGCGATTCTTCGAACGCGGCATGGCTGTTGACCCGCGAGCAATGCACGGGGTGACCGCCCTCGCGCAGGACGCTGTTGATTGCCGTGGCGTGATCGTCACAGCGACTGATGACGATCAGGGGAATTCCAACTGAGCTGCCCAAGCCCGCACCTTGTCGTTTGCTGATGGCGACGAGACGGGATTGTGACGAGCCCCTCCCGGGGATTATGTGATCGTCGTCCGGTTATGTGCTGCAGTTCGCATTATGTCGTGCCGTCGTCAGTACAGCGGCACCTTCGCGTCGTGTCCTGCGACTTCACGCACCAGGCGCGGCACGAGATAACCGGGAAGGCGCTGGCGCAGCGCGGCCATGAGTTGCAGTGCGCGATGGTCGTCGACGGCAAAATGCGCGGCGCCGGCGACGACATCCAGCTGGTGAAGGTAATAGGGGACGACACGGCTTGCCATCAGTGACTCGGACAATCCAGCGAGCGTTTCCGCGGAGTCATTGATCCGGCGCAGCAGCACCGACTGGTTGAACAGCCCGTGGCAAACCGGCGCCAGTCGCCGCAACGCCTGCACCGCGTCCTCGTGCAATTCTCGCGGGTGGTTGACGTGCGTGACGACCACCACGGGCAGGCGGCTGGCGGACAGTAAGGCGATCAGTCCGTCGTCGATGCGTTCCGGCAGCATGGTCGGCATCCGGGAATGGATGCGCAGGCGCCGCAGGTGGGGGATGTGCGCCGCGGCCGTGACGAGGCCCGCAAGCCGCTCGTCACCCAGCGCCAGCGGGTCGCCGCCGCTCAGGATCAGTTCGTGGATGCCGGGGTCTGCGGCGACGTGCGCCAGCGCATCGTGTTCCGTGGCTGGCCGCAGCGCCAGGTCGCCGTAGGGGAATTCACGGCGGAAACAGTACCGGCAGTGCACGGCGCAGGCGGCCGTGGTGATGAGCAGCGCGCGGCCGGCGTACTTGCGCAGCAGGCCGCGGGTGGCGATGCTGGCCAGGTCACCGACGGGATCGGCGACATAGCCCGGCGTGGCAGCGTCTTCGGCCATGACTGGCAGTACCTGGAGCAGCAACGGGTCCAGCGGGTCGCCCCGGCGCATGGCGGCGACATACCGGCGGGGCACGCGCAGCGCGAACCGCGCGGCTGCGGCGGGCGATACCCCGCAGCGTGCGGCATCGAGGTCGAGTGCCGCCAGCAATTGGTCGAGGCGCGTGTAGGCCAGCGCCAGCTCCTGCTGCCAGCGTCGGGGGGCCGTCGATATCGTGGTGCTGCCGGAAATCATCCTGACCGGGGTCTGACGCTGCTGCCGACGAGGCGCTAGAATACCCGCCCCGGCGAATGGCGACATGCGCAGCCGGGCATGCCACACCCCAGTCCACCCGATGCAGGCAGAACCGCTCCATGTCCAGCTACAGCACCAGTGATTTCCGCGCCGGTATCAAGATCCTCCTCGACAACGATCCATACGTGGTTGTCGAGAACGAATTCGTCAAGCCGGGCAAGGGCCAGGCGTTCAACCGCGTCCGTATCCGCAACCTCAAGACCGGACGGGTCGTCGATCGCACCTTCAAGTCCGGTGATACGGTCGAGGCAGCCGATGTCGTCGACCGGCCGATGCAATATCTCTACAACGATGGCGACCTTTGGCACTTCATGGAGCCGGAAAGCTACGAGCAGGTGGCGGCATCGGCGGCCGCCGTCGAAGCGGCGAAGATCTGGCTCAAGGAACAGGACACCTGTACGGTCACGCTGTGGAATGGTGCGCCGCTGCACGTCGAGCCGCCGAGCTTCGTGCAACTGACGATCGTCGAGACCGACCCGGGCATCCGCGGCGATACCGCCACCGGCGGCATGAAGCCGGCGCGCCTCGAGACCGGCGCGGTCGTCAAGGTGCCGCTGTTCATCAATGAAGGTGAAGTGATCAAGGTCGACACGCGTTCGCAGTCGTACGTATCGCGCGTCAAATAGCGCTGCCGGCTGGCTCATCCGCCGGCCGGGAAGCTCATCACCTGACGGATGTCTGTCTCGCCAAGCAGGGCCATGATCGCCCGGTCGAAACCGAGTGCGACACCCGCGCAGTCCGGCAGGCCGTGGCCGAGTGCGGCCAGCAGGCGGGTGTCGGGCTCGACATCCGCAAGGCCATGCCCGATGCGCCACGCGCGGTCGGCGGCAAACCGTGCCGCCTGTTCGGTGGCATCGCCGAGTTCGTGGTAGCCGTTGGCCAGTTCGATGCCGCGGCAATAGATTTCGAAGCGCAGTGCCAGGCGCGGGTCGCCGGGGTCGAGGCGGGCCAGCGCCGCCTGGCTGGCCGGATAGCCGGAGACCACCGCCAGATCGACCTCGCGCAACGCGCGCTCGATGACGTGGCTCATCAGCAAATCCAGCCAGGCATCGCGGTCGTCGCCGAGGCTGCCATCCAGTGCGGCGAGGGTGGCAGTGCCGAGCAGTACCGCGGCGCGATCGCGCAGCTGATCACTGTCCGCGGCAAGCACGTCGACGCCGGCGTGCGCTTCAAAGAGCGCCCGGTAGCTGAAATGGCGGGGCGGCGCCAGCGTCGTGCCGGCGGTGGCAGCCATCGTGCCGACCAGCGCACAGGTTTCCTCTGCCAGGGCCGTCAGTGCCATGCCATGCCGGTACCACTCGATGAGTGTGAACTCGGCCTGATGGCGCAGTCCCTGCTCGTCGTCGCGAAAGACGGGGCAGATCTGGTAGATGTCTGGCGCACCGGCAGCGAGCAGGCGTTTCATGGCATGTTCCGGTGAGCTGTGCAGCCAGCGGCCGCCATGGCCGGTATTGCGGCCGGCGCCGATGCTGTGGATGTGGCCATCAGTCACGGCATGTGCCTGGAGGACGGGGGTCTGGACTTCCGTGACCCCCCGGGCCGCGAAAAAGCCCCGCGTGGTGGCCAGCATTCGTGCACGCAGGGCGAGCGTCGCCCAGGAGGCCGTCGGTCGCCAGCTCATGGTCCGGCAGCGGCGGTGCGGGTGGTGCCGATGACCTCGCCCATGCGCACGTTGCGGCCTGCAGCGGCCTGCCAGCACAGCACGCCCGGTGCGGCGACCATCACCACCGTCGAGCCGAGGTTGAACTGGCCGAGCAGGGCGCCGGCATCGAATGCCATGTCCGGCGCATCGGCTGCGTAACGCCAGCGACGCAGCCCATGGCCGGGCGGTGGTGCGATCTCGCCGAGGAACGCCAGGCTGATGCTGGCCACGTTGAGTGCGCCGACCAGGACGATGGCGAAGGGGCCACGTGCGTGCGTGCAGTGAACGACGACGCGCTCGTTGGCGGCATAGAGGCCAGCGATGCGCCGCGTGGTACGTGCATTCACCGCCCAGCGCCGTCCCGGCACGTAGACGACCTCCTCGATGCGGGCGGCCAGCGGCATGTGCACACGGTGGTAGTTGTGCGGCGCGAGATAGATGGTCAGCGTGGTGCCACCGGTATAGGCCCGGGCAGTGGGTTCATCGGCGGCGAGCAAATCCGCGATGCGATAACGGAAGCGCTTGGCCTGCAGCAGCGTGTCGCCGTCCGCCGTGCCGACGTGGTCGATGCGCCCGTCGGCCGGGCTGATCACGGCCGACGGGTCGGCGGGCAGCGGGCGGGCACCGGCACGCAATGCACGGGTGAAGAAATCGTTCAGGGAAACGTAATCGCCGGCATCGCGCCGCTCGCACTCATCGAGGTCGACGCGGTAGATCGCCATGAAGGAACGGATCAGGAAGCGCCTCAGCCCGGTCCGTCTCGAACGCGCCAGGGCATAGACCCAGCGCCCCAGGCGCTTTTCCGGCAGCGCGCGTTGCAGCGCAATGAACAGCGTGTCGGTGATCGCCTGCATCATGGTCGGGTCCGTGTGCGGAGGGCGCCGGGCGCCTTGTCCACGGCGCGACACCCGGGCGGGGCGCGCGTATTCTACACGCCCTGCCACCGGCACCCGGTGGCGATGACGGGGATGAGCAGGCATGCCGGGACCGCTGTGCGTTGCTGAACTGATCGACGTGCTGGCTGCGGCCTTCGAGGAGGCCGGACTGTGCTTCGGACACGGCACGATGGATGCGCGGGACGAGGCGGCGGCCCTGATCTTCCACGTCATGGGCCTCGACCACGCGCAATGGGATGTGGCTTATCGGTGCGAGGTGCCGCCGGCGCTGCGGGCACGCATCGACGAACTCGCCCGGCGGCGCATCGATGAGCGCCGCCCGCTGCCCTACCTGCTCGGCGAGGCCTGGTTCGCCGGGCTGCCGTTCCATGTCGATGAACGGGTGCTCGTGCCGCGCTCGCCCTTCGCCGAACTGATCACCGATCGCTTTGCCCCGTGGCTGGACGCCGCGCGGGTCGGGCGCATCCTCGAGATTGGCACCGGCAGCGGCTGCATCGCCGTGGCCTGTGCGTACGCCTTCCCCGGCGTGATGGTCGATGCCACGGACATTTCCGCGCCGGCGCTCGAGGTGGCGGCCCGCAACGTCGAGCGCCACGGCGTCGAAGCGCGGGTCCGGCTGATCCATGCCGACCTCTATGGTGATCTCCAGGGGCCCTACGATCTCATCGTCAGCAATCCGCCCTATGTGCCCTCTGCGGAAGTCGATGCGCTGCCCCCCGAGTACGTCCATGAGCCGCGTCTGGGTCTCGAGTCGGGTGCTGACGGGATGGAAACACCGGCGCGAATCCTGCAACATGCCGCCGGCTATCTGGCCGCTGATGGCTGGCTGGCGCTGGAGGTCGGCGAGGGGGCGGCGCGCCTCGAGGAGCGCTTTCCGACGCTGCCGTTCATCTGGCCGGATTTCACCCACGGCGGCGACGGCATCGCGCTGGTCAGTGCCGCCGAACTGGCGCGTTTGGCCGGCTGAGCCGGCGGCAGGGAAGACTCGGATGTCTGGCAACACCATTGGCCGTCTGTTCACGGTCACGACCTTCGGCGAAAGCCATGGCCCGGCACTGGGCTGCATCGTCGACGGCTGCCCGCCGGGGCTGCCGCTCGCCGAGGCCGATATCCAGCACGACCTGGAACGCCGGCGTCCCGGCCGCTCCCGCCATACCACCCAGCGGCGCGAGCCGGATGCCGTGCGGATTCTCTCCGGGGTTTTCGAGGGGCTGACCACGGGCACGCCGATCGGCCTCATCGTCGAGAATGTCGACCAGAAGTCGGGCGACTACCGGCGCATCAAGGACCGCTTCCGGCCGGGGCATGCCGACTACACCTACCAGCAGAAGTACGGCCTCCGCGATTACCGCGGCGGTGGGCGCTCTTCGGCGCGTGAAACGGTGATGCGCGTCGCCGCCGGTGCCATCGCCCGCAAGTACCTGCACGAGCGCCTCGGGTTGCGGATTCGCGGCTACCTGAAGCAACTCGGACCGCTGGTGCTGGATGCCGTCGACCTCGCCAGCGTCGACGACAACCCGTTCTTTTGCCCGGATCCGTCCCGTGTCGCCGAACTGGAGGCCTACATGGATGCGTTGCGCAAGGAAGGCAACTCGATCGGCGCGCGCGTCAACGTGGTCGCCAGCCAGGTGCCCGCGGGGCTCGGCGAACCGGTCTTCGACAAGCTCGAGGCGGACATCGCGCACGCCCTGATGGGCATCAACGCCGTGCGCGCGGTGGAACTCGGCGCGGGGTTTGCCGTCGTCACGCAGCGCGGCACCGAACACCGTGACCCGATCAGCCCGACGGGGTTTCTGCAGAATGCCGCCGGCGGCATCCTCGGCGGCATCTCGACAGGTCAGGAAATCCTGTTCAGCATGGCGCTCAAGCCGACCTCCAGCCTGCACCTGCCCGGCGAGACCGTCGACGAGCAGGGGGAGTCGGCCGAGGTGGTGACCACCGGTCGCCATGACCCCTGCGTCGGGCTGCGTGCGGTGCCGATCGCCGAGGCGATGATGGCGCTGGTGCTGATGGACCACTACCTGCGGCAGCGCGCCCAGAACGCCGATGTCCGGCCGCTGACGCCGGCGGTCGAGGCCGGACGGCCGCGCTGACGGGGCTTGCCTTCGTCGGGCAAATGCCTATCCTTCGCCGCCCCTTATCCTGTCAACCTCCGCCCGGAAGCCGCACCATGTCCAGCCAGAAGCGCTACAACGTCGCGATCGTCGGGGCCACCGGTCTCGTCGGCGAGACATTCCTGCGTATCCTTGAACAGCGCAACTTTCCCGTCGGTCGCCTGGTTGCGCTGGCCAGCGAGCGCTCCGTCGGCCGGGAGGTGATGTTCAGCGGCACCAAGGTTCCCGTCGCCGACCTTGCCACCTTCGACTTTGGGGGGGTCGACATCGGGCTGTTTTCCGCCGGTGCGGGCGTCTCGGCGCTCCATGCCCCGCGTGCCGCTGCGGCCGGCTGCGTGGTCGTCGACAACACCTCGAAGTTCCGTCGCGACGAAGACATCCCGCTGGTCGTGCCCGAGGTCAACGGCCATGCCATCGCGCAGTACGCGGCGCGGCGCATCATCGCCAACCCGAACTGTTCGACCATCCAGATGGTTGTCGCACTCAAGCCGATTTACGATGCGGTCGGTATCACCCGCATCAACGTCGCGACCTACCAGTCGGTGTCCGGGGCTGGCCGGCGCATGATCGACACATTGTCGTCCCAGGCGCGCGAAGTACTGGCCGGCAGCCCGGCGACGTGCGCCGCGGATGCCCGCCAGATCGCTTTCAATGTCGTGCCGCACATCGACGAGTTTCAGGAAAACGGCTATACCAGAGAAGAGATGAAGATGGTCTGGGAGACCCGCCGGATCCTCGGGGATGACGCCATTGAGGTCAACCCGACCGCCGTGCGCGTGCCGGTCTACCACGGTCATTCGGAGGCAGTCCACATCGAGACGCGCGACAAGATCAGTGCAGCCACGGCGCGGGCACTGCTGGAGCGGGCGCCTGGCGTGGTGGTCATCGATGAAGCGCGGACCGGTGGCTATCCGACGGCGGCCAGCGATGCAGCGGGCCGGGATGCAGTCTATGTCGGGCGGATCCGTGAAGACATTTCCTCGCCCCGTGGCCTCAACCTGTGGGTCGTCTCGGACAATATCCGCAAGGGTGCGGCACTCAACAGCATCCAGATCGCCGAGCGGCTGGCCGCTGAATATCTGTGAGGGTGTCGTCAGTCCGGGATCCTGCCCCCCGCAGACAGGTTACGCGACGGGAACTTATCAGCTATATTTAGAACCGTTCCTTGGGCGGGGTCCATTGTCCGCCGTGCGCGCAAGTGCTGCCGTCGTCAGGGGTTGGCGTGGGGCAGCTCTATCGGGGATTTGACAATGCCACGAGTGTTACTCGTCCTGGTCCCGTTTATCGCGGGGGGGCTTCCTCTTTCGGCTACGGCGTTGGGCCTCGGCGAGATCCGTCTGCAGTCCGCGCTCAACCAGCCCTTCCGTGCGGAAATCCCGCTGTCCGCCGATGCCGGTGACGACTGGCGCCAGGTCAACGTCAGGTTGGCCCCGGCGGAAGTGTTCCAGCGCTTCGGCCTTGACCGGCCGGCTTTCCTCGGCGATTTCAGTTTCGTCGTTGGTGACGGCGGTGCGGGCGCCGGGCTGGTCCGCATCAGCTCCACACGACCCGTCGCCGAGCCGTTCGTCAGCCTGCTGGTCGAAGTGTCCTGGCCTGCCGGACGCCTGCTGCGGGAATACACCGTGCTGCTTGACCCGCCGGCCTTCGCCTCGACTGAGGCGGTCCCCGCCCGCATCCAGGCACCGCAGGCTGCCGCGACGCCCGTGACACCGGTTTCCCGTCAGCCCGAAGCGCAGGCTGACCGGCCGGGTCCAGTGGTATCGGCCAGGCCGCCCGTCGACGCGGCGGCCGGCGAACCGGGCACGCTGCAGGTGCGTGCCAATGACACCCTGTGGGGCATTGCCGACCGCACGCGCGCTGATGCTGTTTCCATCAACCAGATGATGGTGGCGCTGTACCGTGCCAATCCGCAGGCATTTGCCGGCAACATCAACCGGCTCAAGGCAGGTGTCATCCTGCGCATCCCGCCTGCGGCCGAGGTCGCGGCCCTGTCGCCGGCGGAGGCCACTGCCGAGGTTCGGCGCCAGACGGAAGACTGGCGGGGCGCCCCCCCCCGGACGGCGGCAGAGCCCCGTCTGCAGCTCAAGCCCCCTGCCGACGAAAAGGCGCCGGTGACACCCGGCGCAGCGGCGGTGGGCGATGACCGTACCGCACGGCTCGAAGAGGAACTGCGTGAAAGCCGGCGGCTGGTTGCCCTGAAAAACTCGGAGCTGCAACAACTCCAGGCACGGCTGGCGGCACTCGAGGGCAAGGATGCGACGCCGGGTCAGGATGTGGCGCCGGTCGCTGCCCCTTCTGCCGAAGGTGATGCGCCGGTCGCCCGGCTGCCTGGCGAGGAGTTGCCCACCCCCGATGCAGTGGTTGGCGATGCGGCGGTGGGTGAATCGGCGCAGGCTGCCGGGGGCGCGCCGCCGGAGGCGGCAGCGCGTCCGGTACGGCGCCCGCTGCGTCCTGAACCGGTGGCGAAGTCCTGGTTGCAGACGCTCGGCGGGATGGTGTCGAGCACCTGGTTCCTGATTGCCGCTGCCGTTGCCCTTTTGGCTGGCGTATTCGTCGTCTTCTCCAGACGCCGTGCCGCCGGCGTCGAAGATGAGGGCACCGGGCACTTCCCGCCGATTTCTCCCCGGGGCACGCCGTCGCGGGATGCGCCGGCTTCGTCCCCGTCTCCCAAGCCGGCCGTCAGCCCGCGCGACACCATCCTCGTCGAGGAGTCGCCCGCGGCCCAGTCCTCTGTCCGCCTGCCGGCGCTTGACCAGTCACTGGTGACCGAAGCCCGGGAGGAAACCCCGCTAGAACGCACCATCAGCACCGATGCCGCCGTCGAGCTCGACCAGTCGGATGTGGTGGCGGAAGCCGAATTCCATATGGCCTATGGCCTGTATGATCAGGCGGCGGAGATCCTCGGTCGGGCACTTGAAAAGTCGCCCGCTCGTCGCGACCTGCGCCTCAAGCTCCTCGAGGTCTACTTCATCTGGGAAAACAAGGCGGCTTTCGTCACGGAGGCCCGCACGTACCGCGGGCAGCTGACCGATGAAGGCGGTGGCGATTGGCACAAGGTCTGCATCATGGGGCGGCAGCTGTGCCCCGACGAGGTGCTGTTTGCCGAAGGTGCGGGCGGGGGTCTCGGCTCTGCCGAGGCCGATGTGCCTCTGGGCGATGACGAGGCCGGTGGGCTCGATTTCACCTTCGACGAAGGAGATGAAGCAGCGCTGGATGTCGACCTCACGGGTGCACGACCAGGGCCCGACATTGCCGTTGTCGATCCCGGCGACCTGGACTTCGGCGACGACACCAGCCTGATGCAAACGGCCATCGCCGATGCCGGTGATGGGGACGACGCGGCCGGCCGGACCATGGAGACCCCGACCATCGAGTCGCCCTGGCTGGAAACGCCGACCATCGAGACCCCGACCATCGAGACCCCGGCTGCCTCGACGGTGGAGACGCCGACGCTGGAACGGGAGGCGCCTGATTTTGCCGCCACCGTCGATTCGACCGCCGAGATCAACGTCGAGGACCTCGGCCTCGACTTGCGTGGTCTGGATGGCATCGCCGAGGAACTCGGCACCGATGCCGATGACCCGTCCGCGGATGACTCCGGCGTCATCGATATCGGCAGCATTGGCGACGAAGGTGTTGACGACACCTCGATGCTTGGCGACATGAGCGGCTTCGACGATGTGGTCGAGGACGAGGACCTCGCCGATGGCGCCATGACGCTTCCCGCCGAGTCCGATGATGGTGAGCCCCTTGACCTTCCGGCCTTTTCCTCGGCGATGGAGAAAAGCGCGGCGGGGTCCGGCAGCGACACGGTCGAGCAGCCGCGCTCAGGTGCCGCCTTCGACCTGCCGCACGGCGGGGACACTGCCGAGCAGCCGGCCATTGGTGATACCGCCGAGCAGCCAGGCATGGCTGCCGACGGCGCCTGGGAAGGTGGTGCTGTGGATTTCGATATTGGCGATGCGCTGGGGACCGATGTCGCGGGCAGTGACGATGCCACCGTTTACGCGCCGCCAGAACGCCGCGGCCCCGACGGGCCGACACTGACGGAAGTCGGCACCAAACTCGATCTGGCTCGCGCCTACGTCGACATGGGCGATCCGGACGGCGCCCGCAGCATCCTCAACGAGGTCATTGAAGAGGGCGACCAGTCACAGCGACAGGAAGCCCGGAAGTTGCTCGACGACCTTGCCGACTGAGGCCTTTCCCGGCGCGCCAGCAAGGAAATGCCGGCTGGCCGTTGGCCTGGAGTACGACGGCAGCGACTTTGCCGGTTGGCAGTCGCAGGTCGGGGTGCGTAGCGTCCAGCAGGTCCTCGGCGAAGCCATCGGCAGGGTTGCCAATCATCCGGTTTCCCTCGCGTCTGCCGGCCGTACCGATGCCGGCGTGCACGCCACGGCGCAGGTGGTCCATTTCGATACGATGGCCGACCGCACGCCGCGGTCGTGGCTCCTCGGCATCAACAGCAACCTGCCCGCGGACGTCGTGGCCACCTGGGTGTGCCCGGTGGCGGGGGATTTCCATGCGCGCTATTCGGCACTGGCACGCCGCTACCGGTACCTGATCGTCAACCGGCCGGTGCGCGCCGCGCTGGAGCGCCAGCGCTGTTGGCACGTGCGCCCGCCATTGGATCTCGCGGCCATGAATGCTGCCGCGGCGCTGCTCCTCGGTGAGCATGACTTCAGCGCGTTTCGTGGCGCAGGCTGCCAGGCCAGGAGCCCTGTGCGACGCCTTGACGAACTGGTTGCCACCGGCCATGCATCCGGGATTGCCGTCGACTGCATGGCCACCGGCTTCCTCTACCACATGGTGAGAAACATCGTCGGTGCGCTGGTGCATGTCGGGCGCGGCGAGGCTGATGCGGCATGGCTTGGCCGCCTGCTGGCCGGCCGTGACCGGCGACTGGGGGCGGTCACGGCGCCGGCGGCGGGTCTTTACCTTGCGGGTGTGTACTACCCGGCCGGTAGTGGGGTGCCGCCGCCCCCGCCAATGCCGTCCTGCAGATGATCATGTGGTCGCTTTTGCATATGATGCGCACATGACCTGGTTTGAAAAACTGATGCCGTCGCGCATCACGACGGAGCGCCGCACGCGCTCGGTGCCCGAGGGGTTGTGGATCAAATGCCCGCAATGCAGTGCCCAGCTTTACCGGGCCGAGCTCGAGCGCAACCTCCACGTTTGTCCGAAATGCAGCCACCACATGCGCCTTGGCGCGCGCCAGCGGCTCGCCGTCTTCCTCGATCCCGGCAGCGGGCGTGAATTGGCGGAAAAGCTCTCGCCCCAGGACCCGCTGCGCTTCAAGGACACCAAGCCTTACCGCAACCGCATCAGCCAGGCGCAGAAGGACACAGGCGAGCGTGATGCGCTGATCGCCATGACGGGCCTGCTGGGTGGCCAGCCGGTGGTTGCGTGCGCCTTTGAGTTCCGCTTCATGGGAGGCTCCATGGGCGCGGTGGTCGGCGAGAAGTTCTCGCGGGCGGCCGGATACAGTCGCGACAACCGGATGCCGCTGGTCTGTTTTTCCGCCAGCGGCGGCGCACGGATGCAGGAAGCGCTTTACTCGCTGCTGCAGATGGCGAAGACCAGCGCGGCGCTGGCGCTGCTGGCGGAGGCGCGGATCCCGTTCATCTCGGTGATGACCGATCCGACCACGGGTGGTGTCTCGGCCAGCCTCGCCATGCTCGGCGACATCAATATTGCCGAACCGAATGCGTTGATCGGCTTTGCCGGCCCGCGCGTCATCCAGCAGACCGTACGCGAGAAGCTTCCCGACGGTTTCCAGCGCAGCGAGTTCCTGCTCGAGCACGGTGCGCTCGACATGATCATCGACCGGCGCCGGATGCGTGACGAGATCTCGGCTTTGCTGGCCAAGCTGCTCAAGCAGGCCCCGCCGGCCGACCTCCCCGCCTGAGCCCCGCATGCGCCATCGCTCGGTGGCCGAATGGCTGCGCTGGCAGGAATCGCTGAACCCGCGGCCCGTCGACATGGGCCTCGACCGGGTGCGTCAGGTTGCGGCGCGCCTCACGCTGCGGCCGCCGCACGGTGCCGTCTATACGGTAGCGGGTACCAATGGCAAGGGCTCGACGGTGGCCTGCCTCGAGGCGCTGTTGCGCCGTGCCGGCCAGCGCACGGGCGTATACACCTCGCCCCATCTGTTGCGTTACAACGAGCGCATCCGCATCGATGGCGATGCGATCGACGACCCGGCTCTGGCGGAAGCATTCGCGCGGGTAGAGGCCGTGCGTGATGGCGCACCGCTGACCTACTTCGAGTTCGGCACGCTGGCGGCATGGGCTGCGTTCCAGGAGGCGCGTTGTGACGCGTGGATCCTGGAGGTCGGCCTCGGTGGACGCCTCGATGCCGTCAATGCCCTCGATGCCGACGTGGCGCTGATCACCACCATCGGCCACGACCATCAGGAGTACCTCGGCGACACCCTCGAGGCGATCGCCGCCGAGAAGGCCGGCATCATGCGGCCCGGCCGCCCGGCGTTCTTTGCCGACTGCCCGGTGCCGGGTGCCATCACGAGGATGGCTGGGGAACTCGGCGCAGCGCTGGGTTGTTGGGGCGTGGAATTCGGCGTGACGATGGAAGGCAACGGCTGGGCCTGGTGGTCCGGCCGGCGGCGGATCGGCCACCTGCCTCTGGTGGGGTCATGGACCGCTGCGCAGTACCGCAATGCGGGACTGGCCCTGGCCGCCCTCGACGCGCTTGCCCCGGCGCATCTGCCCGATGCGGCGCACCTGCATGAAGTGTTGGCCGCATTGGCTGTCCCCGGGCGCTTCCAGCGCGTCTGGCACGGCGAGCATGAATGGGTCCTCGATGTGGCCCACAACCCACAGGCTGCGGCCGTGCTGCGCGCGCAGCTGGACAGGCTGCCTCCGGCGATTGCCACGACGATCATCGTGGCGTTGCTCGGCGACAAGGCTGTCGTGCCCTTCGTCGAAGCGCTCGAAGGCGTGGCCGGGCGCTGGTTGAGCTGTGTGCTCGATGATTCCCGTGCGTTGCCCGCGGACGAGGTCGTGCAGGTGTTTGCCGCTGCCGGACTTTCGGGCATCGACTGCAGCGCCACACCGGTAGAGGCTTTCCGGCAGGCCATGGCGATGACACCCCCCGGCGGGCGCATCGTCGTCTGCGGTTCCTTCCGGCTCGTCGCGCCCGCCTTGCAGTGGCTTGGTCTATACTCCGCCCACAGCGGATGAATTGATGCCATGAACCGCCAGCTCACCGAAAGATTGATCGGCGGTGTCGTCGTGCTGGTCACCCTGGTGGTGGTCGCCCCGGTGCTTCTCGATGGCGGTGGCCAGCGGCAGGACCCTGCCAGGGAAGATGACCGCGATGGCGTCGCGCTCAGAACGCACACGGTCCACCTCGATGAGACGGGGCGTTCGCCACCCATCCCGCAACCGGCGGCGACATCGCTGCCCCCTGCAGATGAGGCGCGTTCCGCTGCGGCTCTCGATCCACGCCCTGTCCCCCAGCCGCCTGCCACGGCGGAAGGCTTGGCCGGGGCAGTGGCCGACGTGGATGAGCCGCAGCCCGCCGCCGAGACACCCGCCGGGAAACCGGTCCAGCCTGCCGCACCGGCGCCGGCCGCGGCGGCTGCCACCGAGGCCCCGCCACCCGCCCGGTCCGCGGTGGTGTCGTCTGGCACGACGGCCGAAGGACAGTGGGTTGTCCAGCTGGGGAGCTTCCAGGAAAAAGCCAACGCCGATGCCCTCGCGGCCCGTGTCCGGGCCCGGGGTTTCAGTGTCGTGGTCGTGGCCGGCGACAACCGGGGGGTGCGCTACTGGCGCGTGCGCAGCGGGCCGTATGCCAGCCGCGAACAAGGTGCCGAGCAAGTGCGCCGTCTCGACAAGGCCGGGTTCAAGGCACAGGTGACGCCACGCTGATGTCATGATGGCGGTCGACTACATCCTGTTGGCACTGCTTGCTGCCTCTGCGCTGGTTGGCCTCGTGCGCGGGCTGATCCGCGAGGCCCTTTCCCTGGCGGTCTGGGTCGCCGGTTTCTGGTGCGCAGCGCGCTTCGGCGGCGGGGCAGGTGCGCTGCTCGCGCAATACGTCGGGGATCCGGTGCTGAACCTGTGGGCAGGGCGCATCGTGGTCTTTGTCTTCGTGCTGTTTGCCGGCAGCCTGATTGGCTGGCTCGTCGGCTACGTGGTGCATCGCAGTGTCATCACTGGCGTGGACCGGATGCTGGGCATGGTGTTCGGCCTTGCCCGCGGCGTTTTCATCGCCGCGCTGCTGGTCCTCGGCCTGCAGCTGGGCGGATTCGAGCGGGAGCCTTGGTGGGACGACTCCCGGCTGATACCTTACGCGGCCCGGGTGGGCGAGGTATTGCGCGAGGCCGCCCAAGAGGGGCTGGCGGCCATCGGACGCCCATCGTCCTGAACATTGATGGAGACTGGCAGTGTGCGGAATCGTGGGTATCGTCGGCAGGCAGCCGGTCAATCAGGCGATCTATGATGCGCTGACCGTCCTCCAGCACCGCGGCCAGGATGCAGCCGGCATCATGACCGACTGTGACGGGACGATGCATGCGCGCAAGAAAAACGGTCTTGTCCAGGATGTCTTCCAGCAGCGGCACATGGTGGAGCTGCGCGGGTGTACCGGCATCGGTCACGTGCGCTATCCGACCGCCGGAACGCTCAGTTCCTCGGAAGCGCAGCCTTTCTACGTCAACTCACCTTATGGTATTGGATTGGCCCACAACGGCAACCTGACCAATGCCGACGAACTCAAGTCGCTGCTGATCCATCAGGATCGACGTCATCTGAACACCGGTTCCGATACCGAGGTTCTGCTCAATGTGTTTGCCCATGAACTGCAGCGCCATGATGGCCAGCGGCCGACGCCGGAAGCGATCTTCGCGGCGGTGGCCAGCGTCCACCAGCGCTGCCGCGGGGGCTATGCCGTCGTCGCGCTGATCATCGGCTATGGCATCGTCGCCTTCCGCGATCTCCACGGTATCCGTCCGATCTGCCTGGGGCAGCGCGAAACGCCGGATGGCATCGAGCACGTGGTGGCATCCGAATCGGTGGCCATGGATGCACTGGGCTTCACGCTGTTGCGCGACATCAAGCCCGGTGAGGCGGTCATCATCGAAAACTGTGGCGCCATGCACAGCCGCCAGTGCGCCCCGCCGGCGGGCTATACGCCCTGCATCTTCGAATACGTGTACTTCGCCCGGCCCGACTCGATCATCGACCGCATCTCCGTCTACAAGTCGCGGCTGCGGATGGGCGAGGCGCTGGCCGAGAAGATCCTGCGCGAACGGCCACGGCACGACATCGATGTTGTCATCCCGATTCCCGATTCGAGCCGCACCAGCGCACTTGAGGTCGCGCACCGTCTGGGCGTCAAGTACCGCGAGGGCTTCATCAAGAACCGCTACATCGGCCGGACCTTCATCATGCCCGGCCAGGCGCAGCGCCAGCAGTCGGTGCGCCGCAAGTTGAACGCCATCGATCTCGAGTTCCGCGGCAAGAATGTCCTGCTCGTGGATGATTCGGTGGTGCGCGGGACCACCTCGCGACAGATCATCGAGATGGCGCGGGAAGCGGGAGCGCGTCGGGTCTATTTTGCTTCTGCCTCGCCCCCGGTCCGTTACCCGAACGTCTACGGCATCGACATGCCGGCTGCCAGCGAACTTGTGGCCAGCGGCAGGAGCGAGGATGAGGTTCGGCAGATCATCGGCGCCGACTGGCTGATATACCAGGACATCGGCGACCTCGTGCGGGCTGTGCGCTTCGACAATGGCGAGATCAGCGAGTTTGACACATCGTGCTTTTCCGGCCATTACGTGACCGGCGACGTGACTCCGGAGTATCTGTTACGTATCGAGCGTGAACGGGCCGATGGGGCCAAGGCACGCTGCGACAAGCGTCGTCGGCGCCTGCTGGCGGAAGCCGGCGGCGATACGCCGGCGGGCTCGTTGCCTTCCGCTGCACGGAACGCGGCGGGTCCGCGCTGATGCCGCGCGGTTGCGATCCGTGCCCCTGAAGGTGCTGATCATCGACGACCACGCCGATTGGCGCCGGTTGCTCGTCCATCATGTCTCGACCCGCTGGCCGGATGCACAGGTCCGTGAGTTCGACCCACTGCTGTCCGGGCGCCTGCCGGAAGGCTTTGCCGGTGCCGGCAACGACATCGTTCTGGTCGGCGACCCCTGTGGTGGCGAGAGTGCACTCGAATGGTTGAGGCAATTCCGCCTGCGGCCCAAGTTTCCGCCCGTCATCATCATCGGCAGTGGTGAGGAAGCGCAGGTTGTCGAGGCCGTCAAAATGGGCGCGGCGGAGTATGTTGGCAAGCCACGCCTGGGCCATGCAAGGCTGGTCCAGGCCATCGAGACGGCGCTGCGCGAGGGCGCAGGTCGGTCTCTCCCGCCGGCAGTGGCCGCCGGCGGCGGCATCCCCGCGGTGCTCGGCCAGCGCGGTTACGAGGTGCTGCGCCGGCTGGCCGATGGTGATCTGGCCACCGTCTGGCTGGTCCGCAGGCAGGGTACGCCGCAGCCCTTCGTGCTCAAGGTCCTGCGGGCCATGCCCGAGACACACGGTGAGATGGTCCTCGACCGTTTTCTCCTCGAATATGAACTCATCGCCCGTCTCGATCACCCGAACGTCGTGCGCATCCATGATTTTGGTGTCGCCGACGACCACGCCTATATCGCCATGGAGTACTGTGGTGGCGGCAGCCTCAAGCGACGCATCACTGCCGGACTGGCACCGGCCGAGGCATGTCGCCTGCTGCGCGAGATCGCTGCGGCGCTGGGCGCACTTCATGCTGCCAGCATCTGCCACCGTGACCTCAAGCCGACCAACGTGCTGTTCCGCGAAGATGGCACGCTGGTGCTGATCGACTTCGGGTTGGCGAAGCGTGCTGCGTTACAGGCGGGGATGACGGGCTCGGGCGCCATCTTTGGTACCCCGTATTACATGAGCCCCGAGCAGGGCCACGGTGAGTCCGTCGATGCGCGCGGCGACATCTACAGCCTCGGGGTGATTTTCCACGAGATGCTCACCGGCCGGAAACCGTTCGATGGCGATACGGCGATGACCGTGATCGTCAAACATCGCCAGGCCCCGCTGCCACGGCTCCCGTCATCACTCGTTGCCTACCAGCCACTGCTCGATCGCATGCTGGCCAAACACCCCGACGAGCGCTTTCAGTCGATCGACGAATTGCTGTCCTGGCCATTGCCCGATTGAGCGAAGTCGAGCGTCTGAAGTGCCGGCTCACCTTCACCTGCCCAGACGAGGACGCTGCCGCTTTCGTACCAGTCGCCGAGGACGATACGGCACCGTGGCTTGTCCTCGCCCTCGAGCCGGTAGATTCCCGCGCGGTGGGTATGGCCGTGGATCAACGTGTCGCAGCCATGGCGGCGCAGGGCCGCCGTCGCCGCAGCCGGGTTGATGTCCATGATCATTGCCGGTTTGATGGCGCTGTGCTCGGCGCTGGCGTCGCGTATGCCCTGCGCGATTCGTTGGCGCAGGCCGGCTGGCAGCGCCAGGTAGGTGCGCTGCACCAGCGGCGTGTGGACGATGCGCCGGTAGCGCTGGTAGCGATGGTCTTCGGTGCACAGCGTGTCGCCGTGCATCAGCAGTACCGCCGTTCCGGACAGCGTGACCACCGTTTCATCCGCCAGGATCTCGGCGCCGGTCTCCGCACGAAAGCGCTCGCCGATCAGGAAGTCACGGTTGCCGCGGATGAAGCCGCAGCGGGTGCCCGATGCCGTCAGGTCACGCAACGCAGTGATGACGACGCGATCGTGTGGCCTGACGGCATCGTCGCCAATCCATGTCTCGAAAAGATCACCGAGGATGTAGAGCGCGTCGGCGCGGCGTGCCTGGTCGGCGAGGAACCGCAGGAAACAGCGCGTTGCCTCCGGCCGTGACGGGTCGAGATGCAGGTCGGAGACCAGCAGTGCCGTCATCGGGCGATGCGTTCCCGGAGCGGCGAGATGCGCTGTATCACGATTGGCTCGACGGGAACATCCCTCATTTCGTTGCGCATCATCGTCGGTCGATGGCCAATCTCGTCGACCACTTCCATGCCCTGGATGACCTCACCGAACACGGCATAGCCCCAGCGTGTCGGCTTTGGATCGAGGGCGAAATTGTCGGCGAGGTTGACATAGAACTGCGCGTCGGCGCTGTGCGGCTCGTTGGTGCGTGCCATGGCGATGGTGCTGCGGCGGTTGGTGAGGCCGTTGCCTGACTCATTGGCCGTGCCGCCGCGTACGGGCTTGAGGGCAAGATCAGCCGTGTAACCACCACCCTGGATGACGAAGCCGTCGACGACGCGGTGGAAGATCGTGCCGCTGTAATGGCCCTCTTCGACATGGCGCAGGAAGTTGGCCACGGTGAGCGGTGCGCGCACCGCATCCAGTTCGACGACGAAAGCGCCGGCGCTGGTTTCGATGCGGAGTTGTGGGTGGTTTTCGGTTGCACCGATGCCCGTCGCCGTGGCGAACAGGCAAAGGCCAAGCGCCATTGCGATGTCACGGATGGAGTCGCGTGGGTGGCGCAGGGTGGTGATCATGCCGGTTTCTCCTCTGCGTTGCGTGCGGATCATGCCGGGTCAGGCGTGCATTCCGGTCCGCTCACCGGCATCCTGGCTCATCCGGCTGGCCATCAGCGTATTCTGCAGCAGCATGGCGATGGTCATGGGGCCGACGCCGCCAGGGACGGGCGTGATCCAGGCGGCCCGCTGGCAGGCCTCCGCGAACCCTACGTCTCCCGACAGCCGGCCATCGGCGAGCCGGGTGATGCCGATGTCGAGGACGACTGCACCGGGCCGTATCCAGTGCCCCGGCACCAGTCCCGGCCGGCCGACCGCGACGGCGAGGATCTCCGCCTGGCGCACGTGGGATTCGAGGTCGCGGGTGAAGCGGTGGCAGACCGTGGTTGTGGCGCCAGCCAGCAACAGCTCCAGCGCGAGCGGCCGGCCGACGTGGTTGGAGGCACCGACGACCACGGCGTGCAGGCCCTTGGCGTCGACGCCGATCTCGCGCAGCAGCGTCATGACGCCGAATGGTGTGGCCGGACGCAGCACGGGAATGCGCTGCGCCAGGCGGCCGACGGTGTAGGGATGAAAGCCATCGACGTCCTTGCCAGGCGTGATGCGCTCGATGACGGCGATTTCATCGATATGCCGCGGCAGGGGCAGCTGGACGAGGATGCCGTCGATGGCGTCATCGGCATTGAGTTCGTCGATCAATGCCAGCAGGGCATCCTGCCGGGTCGTTGCCGGCAGGTCGAAATTGCGCGAGATGATGCCGACCTCCGCACACGCCGCGCGCTTGTTGCGCACGTAGATCTGCGACGCAGGGTCGTCGCCGACGAGAACCACGGCGAGCCCTGGTGCCCTTGCGCCGGTATCGGTCCGGGTGCGGATCTCCCGGGCCAAACCGTCGCGGATCCTGCGCGCGATGCCCTTGCCGTCGATGACCGTGGCCGTCATGGGAGTCTGTGTCGCCTTGTCGCCGCAGGGTGCGACCGTGAAATTGCGCAGCACCATACCAGAGGGCCGACGGGGGCAAAACACCCCGTGTGGGCGCAGGTAAATTGACGCTCGGGAGCCCGCCCCGTATGATCCTGCGCCCCGGCCTCCACCGTGGCTATAATGTCGCGTCTGGCGGGAGCAGTCGGGGCATGGCGCAGTCTGGTAGCGCATCTGCTTTGGGAGCAGAGGGTCGGCGGTTCGAATCCGTCTGCCCCGACCAACTTCCCGCGCACCGGCCCCGCGCAGGGTCGGCGCGCCAGGCGGAGCGCCTGTAGCTCAACCGGACAGAGCACCGGCCTTCTAAGCCGGGGGTTGCAGGTTCGAGTCCTGCCAGGCGCGCCATCGCCGGTATGGGCAGTCGTATGCAGTGGTGGGCGTAGCTCAGTTGGTAGAGCCCCGGATTGTGATTCCGGTGGTCGTGGGTTCGAGCCCCATCGCCCACCCCACCCGACGACCGTGCCGGCTTGTGCAGGCGAAGAAGACGGGCCGTTAGCTCAATTGGTAGAGCAGTGGACTCTTAATCCATTGGTTGTAGGTTCAAGTCCTACACGGCCCACCACCCATCCGCCGGATCCCTCACGTGCCGAGGCATCGCAGGGCAGCATGCCTCACGCGCCGTGCGCGGCATGCAGCGCCGATTACCAGCGGCGATCACCGTGCTGCACGGGCTGCCCGTCCATTCGGACCCGGGCAAGGTTTGTGTCCGGCCTTGGCGCCGGGCCGCGTCAGCGCGGCGCCCCGCTGTTCGCCGCCGGTGGACCGCCCGCGCCAGCGGTGTTGGTCGCGCGGTTGTCCGCCACGCCGGCGATCTGCCACTTGCCGTCCTTTTTAAGCAGGAGGTAAACCTCCGAAAACGAGTTACGACGGGTATCCCCGCTGCGATCGACGGTTTCGGTGGTGGTTTGTGTCCAGACCGTGGCGACCGCGCCGTCGACGGTGCTGGCCGTCACCACCGGTGTGCGGCGGTATGCGCCCGTTGCCGAAAATAGCAGCGGACCCACCCCGCGCCAGTGGGTCTCGAGGTCGGTGGTGAGGCTGGATGAAAGCTCGCCACCGGCATGGGCGGGCCGGATCTGGAATTGCACCGCACCCTCGGGGATGAAGCCCAGCAGGGCCACCATGTCGCTGGCGGTCACCGCCCGGTTGAAGGCGAGGACCGTTTCCTCGGGGCCGGGCGCCTCGGCCAGCAGCGGGGCGGTGGCCAGTGCGCCGGCGAGGGCCAGCGCCAGCCCGGATGCCTTGAAACGTGTTTTCATCGTGATGCTCCTCCTGCTGTCATGGTTTCCCGATAAAGGCTGTTCAGGTCGACGAGCGCCCGCGCGCAGGGGTGTTTGCGTCGACGAAATCGACGTCGACCAGTGTGACGTCGTGTTTGCGTGCCGCCTCGACGACCCCAAGCAGGGCGGCTTTGAGAAACGGCTGTGGAACCTTGGTGAAGCGCGTGCATGCCTCGCGGGTGAAGCGGATCTTTTCATCGAGCCGGTTGGCGATGTAGAAGACGCTCTGTGCCTCGATGCCCTTGGGCCGTGGTGGAGATACGGCAAACGGAGCCGAGTGCTCGGCAAACCAGAAGCCGCCCTCGGGGCGGAAACCGTAGAAGATGGGCATGCTCGGCAGCGGGCCGCCGCCATCCACAGATTGCCGGTAGCCGGGCTTGAGCAGCAGCCGGTCGACCTGCATGACGAAGTGACTGGCCGTGACCCCTTCCTCGCTGGCCGGTTGACGGTCGAGTACGTAGCTGCGGTCCCATGTGCACTCGATCACCTGCAGTGATTCCTCGATGATCCGCGGCGCCTCGTCGGGCGGCGTCTTGCCGCCCGACGGCGGTGTGATCAGCGTGAAAGGCATGCCTTTCTGCTTGTCGCCCAGCGCCTGGCCGGGGAGGCCGAGCCGTGCGATGGCCTCAAGGCCCGCGCGGTCGAACTCGAGGTAGTTGAAAGCGCACTTGCCGGTCCGGCGGATGTTGCAGGCTGTTCCGCTGTTGCTCCGGCTGATGAGCAACAGCGAGTAGGGCGGTGATATGCCGAACGGCACGATCAGTGCGTGGGGACCGATGCCGGTCTGGCCGTCTTCGTGGACGGTCGTGACCAGCGCAAACGCCATCGGCATGAACAGGCAGGTCTGGTAGAAATTGTCGACTGGTGGGATAGCGGCAAAGGCGGCATCTGTGGTGGACATGGCTGTATCAGGTCCTCGATGAGGGAATCAGGATGGGCCCCGTGGTGGGGCGTGCCCGATTATCGGTGATCTGCCGCAGGTTGACCGACGTGCGGGCCACACGGCCCGCTACGGCACCGCCGTCGCGCATTCTGCGCCGTGATCCGTCTATTGCAGTTGCTGCTGCGACAATCTGCCCTTCGTGTAATCCAGAGCCTTTAACCCGCCGGGCAGACGTGGTCCGGGTGGTGGGCCACTTCGGCGCCCGGAGGCGCGGCCACGGTGGTCGCGGGTGCAAAGCCGGGGCGTGGCAGTGTCCTTGGGTATAATGGCTGCCGTGTGGTGCTTGCCCCTGGCCCGCGCGAAAGTGGCGGAACTGGTAGACGCGCAGGATTTAGGTTCCTGTGGGGTAACCCGTGAGAGTTCGAGTCTCTCCTTTCGCACCATCGACAAGGCCCGTCACGGCCGGCTGCCGAAGTGGCTGGTTCGTCATCAACAGAAGCTACCGAGAGAGTTATGCAGGATTTACAGGTTTCACTGGAGGTTGGTGCCGGGTTGCAGCGGACCGTCAAGGTCGAAGTGTCCGCTGAGCGGATAGATCGTGAGGTCGAGAGCCGGCTGCGTTCGGTGGGCCGGACCGCCAACATCAAGGGGTTTCGCCCGGGCAAGGTGCCCGGGGCGATCGTCCGTCAGCGTTACGGGGAACAGGTGCGCCGCGAAGTGCTGCAGCAGCTCCTCGAGTCGACCTGCAACGAGGCCGTCACCAGCCAGAACCTCCGGCCTGTCGGCGATCTCCATATCGATACCCAGGATGCGGCCGACCAGCCCGGCCGCGCACTGGCCTACACAGCGAGCTTCGAGGTCTATCCCGACTTCCAGGTCCAGGGTGTCGATGCCCTCACCGTGAGTCGGCCCGAACCGGCCATCGAGGAGGCCGATGTGACGTTCGTCATCGACAACCTGCGCCGGCAACGCGTCGAATGGTTGCCGGCGGACCGTGTCTCGCAGGAAGGCGATCGGGTGACGATCGATTTCGATGGCCGCATCGACGGCCAGCCGCTTGAGGGCGGCAAGGGGCGCGACGTACAGGTGGTGCTGGGTTCGGGTCAGTTGATCCCCGACTTCGAGCGCCAGCTGGCCGGGCACACCAGGGGAGACACCTTCACCATGCGGGTGGCCTTCCCGGCCGATTACGCGGCCACCGAGCTGGCCGGCCGCGAGGCCGACTTCGACGTCACGGTCAAGGAGGTTGCCGAAGAGCACCTGCCGGCGGTGGACGAGGACTTCATCCGCGGCTTCGGCATCGAAAGCGGCCAGGAAGAAGATTTCCGCCGCGAGATCAATGACAACATGCAGCACGAGTTTGGTCAGCGCGCCGATGCCAAGGTCCGCCAGCAGATCTTCGAGAAGCTGCTGGAATCGAACCCGATCGATGTCCCGGACACCCTGGTGCGGCGCGAGATGGGTGTGCTGCAGGCCGAGGCAATGCGCAACATGGGAATCAGCGACCCGGCGGCCGGGCCAGAGGCTGAGTCCTTCCGCCCGACGGCCGAGCGGCGCGTGCGCCTCGGGCTGGTCATCGGGGCGGTGATCCGTGAGCAGGCCATCAAGGTCGACCGCGCCCGGGTGCAGAACCGCATCCGGCAGATGATCGGCCAGCACCCCAGGGCCGACGACGTGCTCAAGGCTTACATGAAAAACGCCGAATTAATGCAACAGGTCGAGAATGCGGTGATCGAGGACCAGGTGGTCGACTGGCTGGCAAGTCAGGCATCCGTCACACCCCGGCCCTCAAGCTTTCGTGACCTGGTGACGACTCCATGAACACATACGGCCAGTCAAGGCCCGGTGAGGCACCCAAAATGACGCACGAGACCAAGGCGCTGAACCTCGTCCCCATGGTGGTCGAGCAGACTGCGCGCGGTGAGCGGGCCTACGATATCTATTCGCGGCTGCTCAAGGAACGGGTGATTTTCGTCGTCGGTCCGGTCGAGGACCACATGGCCAACCTGATCGTGGCCCAGTTGTTGTTCCTCGAGTCCGAAAACCCCGAGAAGGACATCCACCTTTACATCAATTCGCCGGGCGGCGTGGTCACGGCGGGGTTGTCGATCTACGACACCATGCAGTTCATCAAGCCGGACGTGAGCACCATCTGCGTCGGTCAGGCGGCGAGCATGGGTGCCCTCCTGCTGGCGGGCGGAGCTGCTGGCAAGCGGTATTGCCTGCCGCATTCGCGCATGATGATCCACCAGCCGCTCGGCGGCTTCCAGGGGCAGGCATCGGATATCGATATCCACGCCCGGGAAGTCCTGCTGGTCAGGGACCGCCTGAATCGCATCCTGTCGCGGCATACCGGTCAGCCGATCGAGGCGATCGAACGCGATACCGACCGCGACCGTTTCATGAGTGGAACCGATGCGGTGGCCTATGGTCTGATCGACCGGGTGCTTGAATCGCGTGGTGAGACGCGTGCGCCTGGCTGAATGTGAACGGGTCGGCGGTGCCGGGCAGCGGTTTTGCCCGTCGCGTCGGCAGCGTGTTATATACCCAGTGTGCCTTTGCGGGGCACGTTGTTCGGAGGCCGGGATCTGTCATGGTGGATGAAACACGCGGGCGCGGTGACGACGGCAAGCTGCTGTACTGCTCATTCTGCGGCAAGAGCCAGCATGAGGTGCGCAAGCTCATCGCTGGACCATCGGTCTTCATTTGTGATGAATGCGTCGAACTGTGCAACGACATCATCCGTGAGGAACTCGAGGAGCGGCAGGAAAGTACCACGACCAAGCTGCCCAAGCCGCACGATATCAAGGCAGTACTCGACGAATACGTGATCGGACAGGAGCGCGCCAAGAAGGTGCTCTCGGTCGCTGTCTACAACCACTACAAGCGGCTCGAAAACCGTTCGACCGACTCTGGCAAGAATGACATCGAACTGGCCAAGAGCAACATCCTGCTCATCGGTCCGACAGGGTGTGGCAAGACCTTGCTCGCCGAGACCCTGGCCCGGCTGCTCAATGTTCCCTTCACCATTGCCGATGCCACGACCCTGACCGAGGCCGGCTATGTCGGCGAGGATGTCGAGAACATCATCCAGAAGCTGCTCCAGAAGTGCGACTACGATGTCGAGAAGGCGCAGACCGGGATCGTCTATATCGATGAAATCGACAAGGTTTCGCGCAAGTCGGACAACCCGTCCATCACCCGCGATGTGTCGGGCGAGGGTGTGCAGCAGGCGTTGCTCAAGCTGATCGAGGGCACCATCGCCTCGGTGCCGCCGCAAGGCGGTCGCAAGCACCCGCAGCAGGAGTTCCTCCAGGTCGACACGCGCCACATACTCTTCATCTGTGGTGGGGCCTTCGCCGGCCTCGAGAAGGTCATCCAGCGCCGTTCGACGCGTGGCGGGATCGGCTTTGCCGCCGACGTGAGGACGGTCAATGAGGCGCCGATTGGCGAGGTGCTTACGGATGTCGAGCCGGAAGACCTGATCAAGTTCGGCCTGATACCCGAGTTCGTCGGCCGGTTGCCCGTCGTCGCGACGCTCGATGAGCTCGATGAGGATGCGCTCATCAGTATTTTGGTCGAACCCAGGAATGCGCTGACCAAGCAGTACAAGCGGCTTTTCGAGATGGAGAATGCCGAACTCGATTTCCGCGAGGACGCACTGCGTGCCGTTGCCAAGCGTGCGATGAAGCGCAAGACGGGCGCGCGTGGCCTGCGCACCATCCTCGAGGGGATCCTGCTGGACACGATGTACGACCTGCCCAGCCTGCGCAACGCCAGGAAAGTTGTGGTGGATGCCGGCGTGGTCGGCGGCGAGACCCAGCCCTACATCATCTACGAGTCGGAAGATACGGCGCCGCTCAGGACCCTGCCCGATGAACGGCGGGTGGCGGGTTCAGGCGGCAGCTAGCCCGTCGTATCGAGCAAGTGGACTGGTCGTCGCTGGCCGGTATTTCGTTGAAAGCCTGCGTGGAGCCCCCGTATGTCCGATGACCGTACACAATATCGCGAAGGTGTGCCGATCCTGCCGCTGCGCGATGTCGTCGTCTATCCGCACATGGTCATTCCGCTGTTCGTCGGCCGGGTTCGCTCCATCCAGGCGCTTGATGCGGCAATGCAGGCCGGCAAGCAGATCGTGCTGATCGCCCAGAAGCAGGCGGATACCGACGAGCCGGCGCTCGATGACATCCACCGGGTTGGCACTCTTGCGACGATACTGCAGTTGCTCAAGCTGCCGGATGGCACGGTAAAGGTGCTGGTCGAAGGCGGTAGCCGTGTGCGCCTGCTGGATATCGTATCGGCGGAGTTCCTCTCTGCGGCCATCGAATTGATGGACGACACCCTGGATGTCAGCGTGCGCGAGGCAGACGTGCTCAAGCGTTCGCTGATTTCGCAGTTCGAGAACTACGTCAAACTCAACCGCAAGGTGCCGCCGGAGATCCTCAGCTCCCTGTCCAGTATCGAGCAGCCCGGGCGACTCGCCGATACGGTTGCGGCGCACATGTCGTTGAAGCTTGACCAGAAGCAGTCGGTGCTCGAGATTGATTCGGTCCGCCAGCGCTTCGAGCACGTCATGGCGCTGATCGAATCCGAAGTCGACATGCTGCAGATAGAGAAGCGGATTCGCGGACGCGTCAAGCAGCAGATGGAAAAAAGCCAGCGCGAGTACTACCTGAATGAGCAGATGAAAGCCATCCAGAAAGAACTCGGCGACATGGACGACGCGCCGAACGAAGTTGCGGAACTCGAGCGCCGTATCGGCCAGGCGGGGATGAGTCCGGAAGCGAGAACCAAGGCCAAGGCCGAGCTGAACAAGCTCAAGATGATGTCGCCGATGTCCGCCGAGGCGACCGTCGTGCGCAACTACATCGACTGGCTTCTCAAGGCGCCATGGCGCAAGCGCACGCGCACCAACCACGATCTCGCGCAGGCCGAGCAGATCCTCGAGGCGGATCACTACGGCCTGGAGAAGGTCAAGGAGCGGATTCTCGAGTACCTGGCTGTCCAGCAGCGCGTCAAGAAGCTCAAGGGGCCGATTCTCTGCCTCGTCGGTCCTCCGGGTGTCGGCAAGACGTCACTCGGCCAGAGCATCGCCCGGGCGACAGGCCGCAAGTTCGCCCGGATGTCGCTGGGTGGCGTGCGGGATGAAGCCGAGATCCGTGGTCACCGGCGGACGTACATCGGCTCGATGCCCGGCAAGATCGTCCAGAATCTGGCCAAGGCGGGTATCCGCAACCCGCTGTTCCTGCTCGATGAGATTGACAAGATGTCGACGGATTTTCGTGGCGACCCGTCGTCTGCATTGCTCGAAGTCCTCGATCCCGAGCAGAATGCCAGCTTCAATGACCACTACCTCGAAGTCGATTTTGATCTTTCAGAGGTGATGTTCGTCTGCACGGCCAACACCCTCAATATTCCCGCACCGCTGCTCGACCGCATGGAGGTCATCCGCATCCCCGGCTACACCGAGGATGAGAAACTGAGCATTGCCCGCAACTACCTGTTGCCCAAGCAGATTGCCGCCAACGGATTGAGGGAAGGCGAGATCTCGGTGCCCGACGCCACGGTGCGCGATGTCATCCGCTTCTATACCCGCGAGTCGGGTGTCCGGAACCTTGAGCGCGAGATCGCCAAGATCTGCCGAAAGGTCGTCAAGGCACACCTGCTCAAGCCAGACACCACAGAAACCGCCGTTTCACCGAAGCGACTTGACAAGTACCTGGGTGTCCGGCGTTTCCGTTATGGCCGCGCCGAGGACAGCAACCAGGTGGGGCAGGTGACGGGGCTGGCCTGGACTGAAGTCGGTGGCGAACTGCTGACCATCGAGGCGGCCGTCGTGCCCGGCAAGGGCAAGCTCATCCATACCGGCCAGCTTGGCGATATCATGCGCGAATCGATACAGGCGGCAACCACCATCATCCGCAGCCGCGCTGCGGGGCTCGGCATCGATGAAGATTTCCACCAGCGCTTTGATTTGCATATCCACGTTCCGGAGGGCGCGACGCCGAAGGACGGGCCCAGTGCCGGCATCGGCATGGCCTGCGCGCTCGTCTCCGCGCTGACGGGTATCCCGGTGCGCGCCAACGTGGCGATGACGGGGGAGATCACGCTGCGTGGAGAGGTGCTGCCCATCGGTGGGCTGAAGGAGAAACTCCTGGCTGCGCATCGCGGGGGCATCAACACGGTGATCATCCCCGGGGAAAACGCCAAGGATCTGGTGGAAATACCTAAAAACATCAAGGATAAGCTCGACATTATTCCGGTCCAGTGGATAGACGAGGTTCTGCAGATATCGCTGCAGACCATGCCCGTGCCCAAGGTCAGCGCCGACGCACCACGGCCTGCGGATGAAGGCAAGACCCAGAAAGGCGAGTTGGCAGACCAGGGCACCCGGCCGCATTGATGGCCGCCGTTGCATCGTCGCTTGCGCTTTGTTGACAGTGCTTTTTCGGGCTTGGTATAAGTCAGCCGGCCCGCACTCCTCCGGTGTGTGGCGCCTGGCAGGGGCAGATATTCTCCAATTGAGCGCGCTCATGCGGGCCAGAAAGTCTTTCGGGGCACCGCCGGATCGTCTGGCGGTGTATGCGTCAACGGTATTACCAGGATGCTTCAATGAACAAGGGTGACTTGATCGATGTGGTGGCTGACGACACTGGATTGTCGAAGGCAGACACCACCCGGGTGGTGGATGCGGTGATCAAAGCGATCAGCGACGCGCTGAGCGAGGGTAAGCAGGTTTCGCTGGTCGGCTTCGGAACCTTTGCCGTCAAGAAGCGTGCGGCGCGCGAGGGGCGGAATCCGCGGACGGGGGAGACGATCCAGATCAAGGCCAGCAAGATTCCCGGCTTCAAGGCTGGGAAGGGCCTCAAGGATGCCGTAAACTAACCGGCTTGCGGCAGTTGCCGGCCCCGTCCGCTTCCGGGGGGCAGCCGGGCGTCTGACGATACCTTCCCCCTGCGGTTTTCCGCGGGGCTTCCCGCCGGGGTGCTTAGCTCAGCTGGAAGAGCGTCGCCCTTACAAGGCGAAGGTCGGGGGTTCGATCCCCTCAGCACCCACCACGAAGGATGTTGCTCAGGACGCAAGAACGCAGGATTTGGAGTGGTAGTTCAGTTGGTTAGAATACCGGCCTGTCACGCCGGGGGTCGCGGGTTCGAGTCCCGTCCACTCCGCCAGCCATGAAAGAAGGCGCCCCCGTGGCGCCTTCTTTCTTTATCCTGAGGGCACCGCAGGCCGGCATGGGACGCCGATGGCGTCTTGTACAGTGGATCGCAGCGCACAGAACCGGAGTCGAGATGTTTCAGACCATCAGGGACAAGTTGCAGGGCTGGATAGCGGTCGCCGTGATCGCCCTGATCGGCATTCCGCTGGTACTCACTTTTGGCAACATGGGCAGCGGCCCGGCTGGTGCCAATACCGCGGCGAGGGTCAACGGCGAGGAGATCGGCCTGGTCGAGTTCCAGCGCGCATACCGCAACCAGCTCCTCGCTCGCCAGGAAGAATTTCGTGGCGAACTGCCGGCGGGCCTTGAGGAGGCGCTGAAGCGCAACACGCTGGACACCCTGGTGCTCAACAGGGCGCTTGCCCAGCATGTCGAGTCGGCGGGCTACCGCGTCGATAGCCAGCAATTGGTGGAGTCGATTCGCGGTTTTGCCGCGTTCCAGGTTGCCGGACAGTTTTCCCGTCCGGCCTACGAGGCAGCATTGGCCAACGAAGGGCTGACGCCCACGGCCTTCGAGGCCGATCAGCGTCAGTTGCTGGCCTTGCGGCAACTGACGCGTGCGCTTGCCGAAAGCGCGTTCTATACCCCGGGCGAGTTCCGTCGTCTTCTCGCCCTGGAGGGCGAGACGCGCCGGATCGATTACGTGTGGATCGACGTGCGCAAGCTGGCGGCCGGTGTCGAGGTCAGCGATGACGACATCCAGGCGTACTACGAGGCCAATCCAGGCCTGTTCCAGTCCCCGGAATCGGCAGACATCGAATACGTGATGCTGCGCCTCGGAGACATGGCCCGCGATTTCACGCCGGGGGAAGGCGATCTGCGCCAGGCGTATGACGATGACCCCGGGCGTTTCGGTACCGGTGAGGAACGTCGGGCGCGCCATATCCTGGTTGCCGTCAATGCGCAGCGCGACGACGGTGCGGCCGCAGCGCTGGCCGGAGAACTGGCCGGACAGCTTGCCGATGGAGGAGATTTTGCCGCGCTGGCCAGGCAGCACTCGGATGATCCGGGCTCGGCGGCCCGGGGCGGCGACCTGGGCTGGGCCGGGCAGGGAACCTACGTTCCGCCTTTCGAGGAGGCCTTGTTCGCCCTCGAGGTGGGTGCCACCAGCCCTCCCGTGCGCACCGAGTTTGGCTACCACGTGATCCGCCTCGATGAAATCAGGCCGGGCACCCAACGGCCCTACGAAGCAGTACGTGATGAGCTGGCGGCGGAGCTGCGCACGCGCAAGGCGCAGGATGAGTATTACGCACTCGCCGAGCGCATGGATGACCTTGCGCTCGAGAATCCCGGCTCGCTCGATGCCATCGTCGTGGCAACGGGCCTTGAGATCCAGCGCATCAACGGTTTCACCCGTACGGGCGGGGGTGTCCTGGGGGGCAGCCCGGCACTGGTGGCCGCCGTTTTCGGCGATACGGTCCTGCGGGGTGGCGAGAACACGCCCATGATCGAACTCGACGAGGGCCGGGCGGTCGTTGCCAGGGTCAGCAGACACAACCCGCCGGCGCTGCGGCCGCTGGCGGAGGTCCGGGACGAGGTCATCGCACGGGTCAAGGCGCTGCGTGCCGCCAACGAGGCAAGGAGCCGGGGCGATGCCCTGCTTGCCCGGGTCCAGGCCGGCGAGGCGCTGGACGTTGCTGCCGCTGCGGACGGCCTGCAGCGCATCGAATCCGGCCTGCTGGACCGGCGCAGCACGCAGCTCCCCGCCGAATTCCTCGCTGCCGTATTCCGTGCCCCACGTCCGAAGGCCGGTACCGAGCCTGTCCCGCAGGGGTTGAGTCTTCCCGACGGCAGCCATGCGGTCTTCATGCTCAGGGAGGCCGTGCCGGGGCAGCCGGAGGCCTTGCCGCGCGATGTACGCGACCAGCGCAAACAGGGTCTGGCACAGCAGTCGGGGATCATCGAGACTGAGGCGCTGGCGCGCGCCGTGCGCGATGAGGCCAGCATCGTGGTGGCGCCCGGGGTGTTCGACAGCGAGTCCGGCCTCTGATCCCCGATCAGGACGGGCTGCCTCCTATTTCTCGTCGGGCAAGCTCATGCCGACGCTGCGGTAGCCTCCGTCGACGTAAAGGATTTCGCCGGTGATGCCGGCAGCGAGGTCGCTGCACAGGAACGCCGCTGCGTTGCCGACATCCTCGATCGTGATGTTGCGCCGGATCGGCGCAACGTTCTCCACGTAATGCAACATGTAGCGCATGCCGCTGATGCCTGCCGCGGCCAGCGTCTTGACCGGCCCTGCGGAGATCCCGTTGACCCGGGTGCCGGCCGGCCCCATGTCCGCAGCCATGAAACGCACATTGGCCTCGAGGCTGGCCTTGGCCGGCCCCATGACGTTGTAGTGGGGGATCGAGCGGATCGCACCGAGGTATGACAGCGTCAGCAGTGAAGACTGCCGGCTGAGGAGTGGTCGGCCGTGCTTGGCCAGGGCCGTGAAACTGTAGCTGCTGATGTCCTGTGCGATGGCGAAGCCCTCGCGTGTCACGGTATCGAGATAGCTGCCGGTGAGCTGCTCGCGAGGTGCGTAGGCCACCGAATGAACGATGATGTCCAGAGAGTCCCAGTACCTCCCGAGATGCTCGTACATGGTGAGGATTTCGTCATCACGGCTGACGTCCATGGGCAGGCAGATCGATGAGCCGACCTCGCCTGCCATTTCCACGATCCGGTCGGCCAGCCGCTCGCCCTGATAGCAGAAGGCGAGCGACGCCCCCTCCCGGGCCATCGCCTGGGCGATGCCCCAGGCGATCGACCGTTCATTGGCCACGCCGACGATCAACGCACGCTTATTGGCCAGGAAACCCATTGATCGATCCATCCGGTACAGAAAAACGGCGGTCATTGTACCGTCACATGGCCGGCCGGTGCTGCCCATCGGGCCGATACGCGGCCTGACGAGGGGGTCGGCTACACTGTGTGCCAGTGTGCGACGGGCAATGTCGAGGCGAGGCAGATGACTTTTCCGTGGCTTGAAACGCGCATCGGCGAATCCTTGCTGGCGGAGGAAGCCAGACAGGTGGCGCGTATCCTGGATGCGGTGTTTGGTGACCAGCTGCTGCAGGTCGGGCCATGGGGGCACGCCGATGCATTCCGCCCCTATGCACGCACCCGACGTGTGGCGGTGCTGGCCGCTGCGCCCGAGCCTGGCGTCGATCTTGCCTGCCGGCTGGATGACCTGCCTTTTGCCGACCACTGCATCGATGCCGTGCTGCTGCCTCACACGCTGGATACGGGGCAGGGTCCCCATGCGATCCTGCGTGAGGTCGATCGCGTGCTGCGCCCCGATGGCCAGCTCATCGTGCTGGGCTTCAATCCCATCGGCTGGTGGGGACTGCGGCACCTCCTGTCACGCCGGCGGTTTCCCCCGGGGGTGCAGCACATGTTGGCGGAATACCGGTTGCGGGATTGGTTGCGCCTCCTCGATTATGAGGTCGAGGCCGCCACCTACTATCACTACGCGACACCGTTTTTCCGCGTGCCGTCGCGTGACCGGGAAAGCCGCCATTTTGCCAGGCTGGACGAACGGGAGGCCCCGCCGGTGATGCCCCTCGTCAGCCGCCTGCCGCGCTACAGGGTGTTCGCCGGCTGCTATATCCTGCTCGCCCACAAGCAGTCACTGACCATGACCCGCATCCGGCCCGTTCCGGTGCGCCAACCCCGCGGCCTGGTCGGCGGGCTGGTCAATCCGACGACGAGGAATGCCGCATGAGTACGGTGGAGATGTATACCGATGGCGCTTGCCGCGGCAACCCGGGCCCCGGGGGCTGGGGCGTGTTGCTCCGCTCGGGAGCCCGTGAGCGTGAACTGAGCGGTGCGGAGGCATATACCACCAACAACCGTATGGAGATCATGGCCGCGATCCGCGGTCTCGAGGCACTCCGGCAGCCCTGCCGGGTGACCATTCACACAGATTCGGAATACCTCAGGCGCGGTATCACCGAATGGCTCCCGCAATGGAAGCGGCGCGGGTGGAAGACGGCGGCCCGCAAGCCCGTCAAGAATGACGACCTGTGGCGCCAGCTCGAGACGCTGGCCGGTCGTCACGACGTCAGCTGGCAATGGGTGCGTGGCCATGCCGGGCACCCGGACAATGAACGCGCCGATGCACTGGCCAACCAGGGGCTGGATGCGTTGCTGGCGGGTCCGCATGACGCAGGCGTGCGCCGATGACCGGCCGGCAGATCGTGCTCGACACCGAGACCACGGGCCTCGAGGTGGCCCAGGGGCACCGGATCATCGAAGTCGGTTGCGTTGAACTGGTCAACCGGCGACCGACCGGGCGTGTGCTGCACCACTACCTGCAGCCCGATCGCGAGATCGACCCGGGCGCCATGGCGGTCCACGGCATCACGCCGCAGATGCTGGCCGGCAAGCCGGGGTTTGGCGAGATCGCCGTGGAGTTGCTCGCATTCCTCGAGGGTGCGGAACTGATCATCCACAACGCCGATTTCGACATGGGCTTCCTGTCACGGGAGTTGGTGAAATGTGGGTATGCGGAGAGTCATCTGCAGGCCTGTTGCATTGTCACCGACACACTGAAGCTGGCCCGGCAGCTGTGGCCCGGTCAGCGCAACAGCCTCGACGCGCTGTGCCGGCGCTACGGGGTCGACAACTCGGGGCGTGAATATCACGGTGCCTTGCGCGATGCGCGCCTGCTCGCCGATGTCTACCTGGCCATGACCGGTGGCCAGGTGAGCCTGGTGCTCGACGAGCAGCCCGGTACGGCCACCACCGCGCCGGCCGACGGGCAGCGGTTCGAGCGCGCTGGTATCCGCCTGCGCGTCCTCGAGGTCGGTGAGGCCGACCGCGAAGCGCACGAACATTACCTGGATTTCATCTCCAGCCAGAGCCGCAATGGCGTCATCTGGCGGGCGACCCGCCCAGCGGAGCCACCGCGGTAGTGTGATCAAACTGCTGGCCGGGCCCGTCCCGGGCGGTAATAATGGCCGCCCGTGCAGGCAACCCGACCAGCCCGTGCAGAGAACAAGCGCTGGAACCGCCATTGCAGGTTGCCGTTTGCCGCCACCCGGTCAGGAGCCCCGTTCATGACATCCTTCAAGAATATCGACGACGTCAGGGTAGCCGTCATCGGCCTGGGCTATGTCGGCCTGCCACTGGCCGCCGAGTTCGGCCGGCACCTGGATACCGTCGGTTTCGATATCCGGCCATCGCGTATCGAGGAGCTGCGCGAAGGCAGGGACCTCACCCTGGAAGTCGGCGCCGAAGAGCTTGCAGCGGCCACGCGTCTGCGCTTCAGCGCCGACCCGGCCGACCTGCGTGGCTGCGATGTCTACATCGTCACCGTGCCGACGCCGATCGACGCTGCCAAGCGCCCGGATATCTCCGCGCTGCGTGCGGCGAGCCGCACCGTCGGTGCGGCGATTGCGAAGGGCGCAGTCGTGGTCTACGAGTCGACGGTCTATCCGGGATGTACGGAAGAAGACTGCGCACCAATACTGGCCGAAGTGTCCGGCCTGGCGACCAACCAGGACTTCTTCCTCGGCTACAGTCCCGAGCGCATCAATCCAGGCGACAAGTCGCACCGGTTGACGACGATCCGCAAGATCACGTCGGGTTCGACGCCGGATGCGGCCGCATTCGTCGATGCGCTCTATGCGCGCATCATCACGGCCGGTACGTACAGGGCGTCGTCGATCCGCATCGCCGAGGCGGCCAAGGTGATCGAAAACACGCAGCGTGATGTCAACATTGCCCTGATCAACGAACTGGCCATGATCTTCAACCGCATGGGGCTCGATACCACCGAGGTGCTCGAGGCGGCCGGTACCAAATGGAACTTCCTGCCGTTCCGCCCCGGGCTGGTCGGGGGGCACTGCATCGGCGTCGATCCGTACTACCTGACCCACAAGTCCCAGGAGTATGGTTACCATCCTGAAATGATCCTCGCCGGCCGGCGGATCAACGATAACATGGGCCTGTACGTGGCCTCGCAGGTCGTCCGGCTGATGGTGAGGCAGGGCACCAGCCTGCCGAGTTCCCGGATCCTCGTGCTGGGCATCACCTTCAAGGAAGATTGCCCCGACGTGCGCAATACGCGTGTCGTCGACGTCGTCAGGGAATTGCAGAGCTATGGCGCACAGGTTGACGTTTACGATCCCTGGGCCGACCCGGCCGAGGTCCACGAAGAGTACGGGCTCGATGTGCGGCGCGAGCCACCTGAGGCCGGCCAGTACGATGCCATCGTTGTCGCTGTCGCGCACCAGCAGTTCCGCGAGCTTTCGCCGGTACAGATTCGTGAATGGGGGAAGTCACCGCACGTGATCTACGACATCAAGGGCGTGCTGCCAACCGACCTGGTTGATGCGCGGCTCTAGCTGGCGGAGTTTCCGGAGGTTGGGATGAAGGTTCTGGTGACAGGTGCCGCGGGTTTCATCGGTTTCCACGTGGCCGGCCAGTTGCTGGCCAGGGGGGATGAGGTCGTCGGCCTGGACAACCTCAACGCGTACTATGACGTCAACCTCAAGAAAGGCCGGCTGGCGCTGCTCGAGGCGCGTGCCGGTTTCCGTTTTGTCCTCTGTGACCTGGCGGACCGTCCGGCGATGGAAGCGCTGTTTGCCGACGCGGGCTTCGATGCCGTCGTCCATCTCGGCGCACAGGCCGGCGTGCGCTACTCCATCGAGGCGCCGCATGCCTACGTCGACAGCAATGTCGTCGGCACCCTGAATGTGCTCGAAGGGTGTCGCCATCATGGGATCAGGCATCTGGTCTATGCCTCGACGAGTTCGGTCTATGGCGCCAACACCCGCATGCCGTTTTCCGTCCATCAGAATGTCGACCATCCGTTGTCGCTGTATGCGGCGACCAAGAAGGCCAACGAACTCATGGCCCATACCTATGCCGGACTCTACGGCGTGCCGGTCACCGGGCTGCGCTTCTTCACGGTGTACGGGCCCTGGGGGCGCCCCGACATGGCGCTGTTTCTTTTCACGCGCAATATCCTCGAGGGCAAGCCGATCGATGTGTTCAATTACGGCAACCACCGGCGTGACTTCACCTACGTTGACGACATCGCCGAGGGCGTGATCCGCGCACTCGACCGGCCGGCGACGGCCAATGCGGCATGGGACTCGGCCGATCCCGATCCCGCAACCAGTAACGTGCCCTATCGCCTTTACAACATCGGCAACAGTCGTCCCGTGGAGCTGATGCGTTATATCAGCGTGCTCGAGGAGTGCCTGGGCCGTCGCGCGCAGGTCAACCTGCTGCCCTTGCAGCCGGGCGATGTGCCCGATACCTGGGCCGATGTCGACGACCTGGTCAGCGAAGTTGGCTACCGGCCGTCGACCCCCGTGGAAACGGGCATTGGGCGATTTGTCGACTGGTACTGTGACCACTACGCCGTCGTGCGCTGACGCCGGCAGCCGGGTGGAGGGAGGGCATGACCTTGGCGGGTGTCGAGCCGTCGCCTGATGCGCCGGTGACTGGCCTGGCGGAGTGGCAGGCACTGGCGTGCCACGCCGGGCAGATGCGCGGCATGCCGCTGTCGACCCTTCTGGATCAGCGGGACCGCTTTGCCGGCTGCGCCCGCCGGCATGGCGACTTGCTGGTTGATTTTTCCCGCCAGCGGGTGACGCACGAGACGTTCGATCTCCTCATCGACCTGGCCCGGGCCCGCCGCCTGCCCGAATGGGTCGATGCGATGTTCGACGGGGTGCAGGTCAATGTCACCGAGCATCGTGCGGCCTTGCACACGGCGCTCCGGCGGCCGCCGGGACCATCGTTGATGGTCGATGGCCGCGACCTCATGCCGGCAATCCTCGGTGAGCGGCGGCGCATGCTCGATGCCGCGGAGGCTATCCGCCGCGGTGACCATCGTGGGGCTGGCGGCCGGCGCATCCGGCGCGTGGTGAACATCGGCATCGGCGGCTCCGACCTCGGTCTGGTCATGGTGGTCGAGGCACTGCGCGATATCGTCACGCCGGAAATCCGCTTCGATTTCGTTTCCAATGTCGATGGCCAGCCGCTGGCCGACGTGCTGTGCGACGCGGAGCCGGCAGAGACGCTGTTCGTCATCTGCTCCAAGAGCTTCACGACGCTGGAGACGCAGCTCAACGCCACGATTGCCCGCGAGTGGCTGGTTGCGGCGCTGGGCGAAACGGCGGTTGCGCGGCACTTTCTCGCCGTGTCGGTCAACGATGCGGCGATGGACCGCTTCGGCATTGCGCCGTCATTCCGTTTCCCGATCGGCGAATGGGTCGGTGGACGCTACTCCCTGTGGTCCTCCGTCGGGCTTGCCATCGCCATCGCCGTGGGTGTCGACGCCTTCGTCGAGCTGCTGGCCGGTGCGCATGACATGGATGAACACTTCAGGCGGGCGCCGCTGCGCGACAACCTGCCGGTATTGCTTGGTCTCGTCGGCATCTGGAACCACAATCACCTGGATGCGGACACGCATGTCATCCTGCCTTACGACAGCCGCCTGCACCGCCTGCCTGCGTACCTCCAGCAGCTCGAGATGGAGAGCAACGGCAAGCGGGTGACCCGAACCGGGGCCCCGCTGGCCTGCCGGACGGCACCGGTCATCTGGGGTGAGCCGGGGTCCAATGCACAGCATTCCTTCTTTCAGCTGCTGCACCAGGGAACGGCACACTACAGCGCGGATTTCATCGCCACCGCCGCCACGAACTGCCGATATCCCGACCTGCACCTGCATGCGCTGGCCAACATGATGGCGCAGGCCGAGGCGCTGGCCCGTGGCCATGGCGTGGCCGCCGATGGCACGGTGGCCGCGGACGCTGATCCACACCGCGTGCACCCTGGAAACCATGCCAGTACCGTGATCCTCATGCGCCGGTTGGCGCCGCGGGCGTTGGGCAGCCTGATCGCACTCTACGAGCACAAGGTTTATGTGCAGGCGATCATCTGGGGGATCAACCCGTTCGACCAGTGGGGGGTCGAGCTCGGCAAGCGCATGGCGGTGTCCATGCACGCGCTGCTTCAGGGCGAGGCGCAACACGGCAGCGAGACGCCCCTTGCCGGGCTCGTCGCGGCCATCCGTGCCTGGCGCCCGCCATCACCCGCCGACTCAAGTTCCAGCACCGAAAACAGAGACAACACATGAAAGTAACCGTACATGGCACAGGCTACGTGGGCCTGGTCACCGGGGCCTGCATCGCGCAGGCGGGCAACCACGTCGTCTGCGTCGATATCGATGACGGCAAGGTGGCCGCCTTGAACCGCGGCGAGATCCCCATCTATGAGCCGGGGCTTGCCGATATCGTTCACCGCAACCGCGAGGCTGGTCGACTCCGCTTCACCACGGATGTGGCAGCCGGGGTCCGGCACGGTGCCATACAGTTCATTGCCGTGGGCACGCCGAAGAACGAGGACGGCTCGGCCGATTTGCGCCACGTGCTGGCGGTGGCGAAGACGATAGGGCAGCACATGGACGACTACCGCGTCATTGTCGATAAATCGACGGTACCGGTGGGTACGGCCGACAGCGTGCATGCCGTGGTGGCCAGGACGCTTGCTGCGCGCGATTGTGCCGCGGATTTCGACGTGGTGTCCAACCCGGAGTTTCTCAAGGAGGGTGCCGCAGTCGGCGACTTCATGAAGCCGGACCGCATCATCATCGGTACCGGCAGCGCACGTGCCGCCGGCCTGCTGCGCCAGCTCTACGAGCCGTTCTGTCGCAGTCACGACAAGCTCATCATCATGGATGTGCGTTCTGCCGAGTTGACCAAGTATGCAGCCAACGTCATGCTTGCGACCAAGATCAGCCTGATGAACGAACTGGCCAACATCGCCGAACGCTATGGCGCAGACATCGAGCAGGTGCGCGTCGGTATCGGCTCCGATCCGCGCATCGGCTATGCCTTCATCTATCCTGGTTGTGGCTATGGCGGGTCTTGTTTCCCCAAGGATGTGCATGCCCTGATCCGCTCCGCGGACGAGGTCGGTTACCCGGCCGAACTGGTGCGCGCCGTCAATGTCGTCAATGATCGCCAGAAAGGCGTGCTGTTCGAGAAAGTCGCCAGGCACTTCGACGGGCAGCTTGCCGGCCGGACTTTCGCCTTGTGGGGCCTGGCCTTCAAGCCCAATACCGACGACATGCGTGAGGCGCCGAGTTGCGTGCTGATGGAGGCGTTGTGGGCGGCGGGCGCAAAGGTCCGCGCCTATGATCCGCAGGCGATGGTTGAAACGGCGCGGCTCTACGGCGAACGGCCGGACCTGCAGCTGTGTGCTTCTGCCATGACGGCTGTCGAAGGGGCCGATGCGCTCGTCGTGGTGACCGAGTGGCAGGAGTTCCGCAGCCCGGATTTCGATGCCATCAAGGGCTCCCTTCTCGATCCCGTGGTTTTCGATGGACGGAATATCTACGACCCGGCATCGATGGCACGTTACGGCTTCACGTACTATGCAATCGGCCGCGGCCGGCAACCGCCGGCCCGCGGCGGCGGGTAAAGGCTGCTGCGCAATGGATGTGGTACCGGTGATACTCTGCGGCGGCTCCGGCACGCGCCTGTGGCCGCTGTCCCGGGCCATGAACCCCAAGCAGTTGCTCCAGCTGACCAGCGGGCGCTCGCTGCTGCAGGAGACCCTCGCACGCCTCGATGCCCTCGACGCCCTCGGCAGCCCGCCCCCCGCCGTGCCGATCGTGGTGTGCAACGAAGCCCACCGATTTCTGGTCGCGGCACAGTTGCGGGACATGGGCCGGTCGGCCACCGTGATGCTCGAGCCCGAAGGACGCAACACCGCGCCGGCGATTGCCGTTGCAGCCCGCCATGCGCGCCAGAGGGCCGGGCACGACGTGCGCCTGCTGGTATTGCCGGCCGATCACGTCATCACCGATGTCACGGCCTTCGCGCAGTCCGTCGAGGTGGCAATGCGTATCGCTGCGGAAGGTCGACTGGTGACGTTCGGCATCACGCCGACCCGGCCCGAAACCGGCTATGGCTATATTGCAGCGGAAGCGGCCACGGCGTCGGGCTGGCATCCGGTGAGGGCCTTCGTCGAGAAGCCGGATTACGAGATGGCACGGCGTTATGTCCAGTCCGGTGACTACCTGTGGAACAGCGGCATGTTCCTGTTCTCGGCCGACATGTTCCTCGGCGAGGTGCACGCGCATGCCGGTGATATCGCCGAGGCTGCCGAGCGGTCGCTGGAGAATGCCGTCGCCAGTGATGGGTTCATCCGTCTCGATGTTGATGCATTCACGGCCTGCCGTGCCGATTCGGTCGACTACGCCGTAATGGAACGCAGCGAGCGGGTGGTCGTCGTGCCGCTGGATGCCGGCTGGAGCGATGTCGGTAGCTGGGATGCGCTCTGGGATGCAAGCCCGCACGATGAGTCCGGCAATGTCGTTTCCGGGGACGTCGTTCTCCACGACTGCCGCGACTCCCTGGTGCGCGCCGAGAGCCGCCTCGTCGCCGTCGCAGGCGTCAAGGACTGCATCGTCGTCGAGACCGCAGACGCGGTACTCGTCGTTCCCCGGGGCGATTCGCAAGTGGTGCGTCAGCTGGTCGGACACGCTGCGCTGCGCGGCCGGGATGAGCTGCGCTGCGGGCGCGAGGTCTTCCGGCCATGGGGCAGTTTCGAAAGCCTCGGCGCTGATGACGGCTTCCAGGTCAAGCGCCTGACCATATTGCCCGGTGGCGTTCTGTCACTGCAGTTGCACCACCACCGTGCCGAGCACTGGGTGGTGGTCGCGGGCCGCGCGCGCGTTACCCGGGATGACGAAATCCTCGATCTGGGGGTGGGAGAGCATGTCTTCATCCCGCTCGGTGCCCGCCACCGCATCGAGAATCCAGGGCAGGATTCCCTCGTCATCGTCGAGGTCCAGGTCGGCGGGTATCTCGGTGAAGATGACATCGTACGCTTTGAGGACCGCTATGGGCGTGAGGGCAGGCGGGACTGACACCGCCGGAAAGTAGACCCATGCTGCGCGAACTTGACTGCTTCAAGGCCTATGACATCCGCGGCAGGGTGCCGACGGAACTCGACGCCGACGTCGCCGCGCGCATCGGTCGTGCCTATGCCGCCTGCATCCGTCCCGGCAGCGTCATCCTCGGCGAGGACATGCGGCTGAGCAGTCCGATGCTCGTTGCGGCGCTGGCTGAATCGCTGGTTGCCAGCGGTGTCGATGTCATCCGCATCGGCATGTGCGGGACGGAAGAAGTCTACTTTGCCACCGCGGACCTTGCCGCCGGGGGCGGCATCATGGTGACCGCCAGTCACAATCCCGCCGACTGGAACGGCATGAAGCTGGTTCGCGAGGGTGCGCGGCCCGTCAGCGGTGACACAGGTCTCGATGAGATCCGTCGTCTCGCGGAACGCGGTGCGGGACCGCCACCTGCCCCGGCGGGCACCGTCCGCGCGGTCGATGCACGGGCGCGCTACATCGACCACCTGCTCGGCTATGTGTCAATCGATGCACTCAGGCCGCTGCGCATCGTCGTCAATGCGGGCAATGGCTGTGCCGGTGCCGTTGTCGATGCATTGGCGCCGCACTTGCCCTTCGAACTGATCCGGCTGCAGCACGAGGCTGACGGGCGGTTCCCCAACGGGGTGCCCAATCCGTTGCTGGTCGAGAATCGCCGCGTGACGTCGGAGGCTGTCGTTGCCGCCGGCGCCGACCTGGGCGTGGCCTGGGATGGCGACTTCGACCGCTGCTTTCTCTTTGACGAAACGGGAGCCTTCGTCGAAGGCTATTACATCGTTGGCCTGCTGGCCGCGGCACTGCTGGCGCGTCATGGGGGCGGGAAGATCATCCATGACCCGAGGCTGGTGTGGAATACCATTGATGTCGTGCGCCGGCACGGCGGCGTGCCGGTGGTCTCGAAGACCGGCCACGCTTTCATCAAGGAGCGGATGCGCGCCGAAGATGCCCTCTACGGTGGCGAGATGAGCGCGCACCACTATTTCCGTGACTTCAACTACTGCGACAGCGGCATGATTCCCTGGCTGCTGGTGGCCGGGCTGGTTTCCACCAGCAACAGGCCGTTGTCGGTCCACCTCGCCGAGGCCATCGGGCGCTTCCCGGTGAGCGGGGAGATCAACAGGCGGGTGCGCGACGCCGCTGGCCTGATGGCAACGATTCGAGCCCGGCATGAAGGGCAGGCGATTGCCATCACCGATACCGACGGACTGAGCATGGAATTCGCCGACTGGCGTTTCAACCTGCGCCTGTCGAACACCGAACCGCTGCTGCGCCTCAACGTCGAGAGCCGGGGTGACAGCGCGCTCATGACACGCCAGACGGCTGCGTTGCTTGCCTTGATCGACCGCTACGCCTGATCGCCCGTGCCCGGCGGTGCGGCGTCGACCACCAGGCGCGCGCGGAAACCCGGCTGCAGCGAACACTGCAGCCATCGACCCATGTCCGGCGCCCAGACCGCCTGCAGCCGCCCGAGCCGCAGCACCAGCAGGCTGCCGAGCGGGCGGATTCCCAGACGGCGGTGGGCGTGCAGCGAAGCAGCGTTGTAGGCGGAGATCGCGCTCAGCGTGGTATGGATGCCGGCTTCGCGCATCCGCGCAAAGGCGCTGTCCCAGAGGCGGGCGAACGCCGCGGAAAGCCGTGCTTCGGGGCGGATGTAGACGTCGAAATCCCATGCCGTGCCGGTGGCCGGTCTGAGCACGAAATCGAGTGGATAGCCGTAGTCCTGGAACGTTCCCCGTGTGTACCACAGCCAGCCGAGCAGCGCCTCGCCGCGGAATGCGCCGAGACAGACGGCGCCCTGACGATGCCGGTCGGCCATCTCGTCGGCGATGCGTGTGAAGGCCGAGAGCGCCGGATCGCCGGGCAGGAGGCGGCGGACGCCGATGTTCCGGCCACGCCCGGCTGCCAGTCCGTCGTGTCCGCGGACCGGCTGGGCGACAACGTACAGGCGTTCCAGGGCCAGCCGCGGCGACAGCCGCTGCAACCCGCGATGGATGGCATAGAGCAGCGTGTTGCCCGGTCCGAGTTCATCGATGGTGCGAAGCAGGCGCGACATTCCGGTGGCCGTCAGGGGCATGTGCCTCGATGGCGCCCGCGTTTCCCCGCGGGACGCGGCCGCGACTCTACCATGAAGGCCCGCGACACACCGGCTGCCGATCGGTGACCGGTGTCCGGTCGCGTGCGCCACCTTCTGGTAGAGTGCCGCGGGATATCCGGGATCTGTGCATGTCGGCCGGGATGAAAGAACAACCAGCGGAAAGCGAGGGTGGGCATGATCGCTTTGTCGACTACTACGCGCACCGCAGCCTGACGCCGGCCGTCCAGGCCAACTTCGAGTCCATCCAGCGCACCGTGATCCGCTACCGGGCGCGGCGCGGCCTGCCCGTCGAGTCGCTGGATGTCGCCGATATCGGGTGCAACGTCGGCGTGCAGTGCATCCTCTGGGCCCGGCAAGGCCATCGGGTCCATGGCATCGACATCGATGAGGCCTTCATCCGCATCGCCCGGGAGCGCAGCACCGCGGCCGGCCTCGATGTCGATTACCATGCGGCCAGTGCCGCAGCCTTGCCCTGGCCGACGGCATCGATGGATATCTGCCTGCTGCCGGAGCTGCTCGAGCACGTGGCCGAGTGGCGCGCCTGCCTCGATGAATGCCTGCGCATCCTCCGGCCCGGCGGTTCGATCTTCATCAGCACCACCAGCCGGCTGTGCCCGCGCCAGCAGGAGTTCGACCTGCCGCTCTACAGCTGGTACCCCGCGGCGCTCAAGCGCTGGTGCGTGAAGCGTGCGACCAGCAGCCATCCGCAGTGGGTCAATTACGCCGCCTGGCCGGCCGTCAACTGGTTCTCGTGGTATCAGCTGCGCGATGACCTCGAGCGCCGCGGTTTCGATTGTGCCGATCGTTTCGCCATCGCCGATCGGGCATCGATGTCGCGAGGCGCTGCGCTGCTGGCACGCCTGGCCGTTGCCAACCCCGTGCTGCGCTTTCTCGGTCACGTCATGACCCCCTACACCATGCTGATTGCCACGCGGCGCGGGTGAAAGCGATGGGTACGATCGCGTGGGGCAGGTGAGATGAGCGCGCCGCCGAGGGCTGCGGTGACGCTGCCGCGCGTTCTGCTGATTGCCTTTCATTTTCCACCCCTGCAGGCCAGCAGCGGGCTGCAGCGGCCGCTGTCGATGGTGCGGTACCTGCCCGCCCGGGGCTGGCAGCCGGTGGTGTTGACCGCCACCACACGGGCCTACGGGCGCATCGCGGCCCACGGCAGCACCGCGTTGCCGGCCGGTGCCATCGTCGCCCGTGCGCCGGCGCTGGACGCGGCCCGGCATCTGGCCGTGCGCGGCCGCTACCCGGGTTTCCTTGCCCGCCCGGACCGCTGGTCGAGCTGGCTGGCCGGCGCCATCCCACTTGGTCTTCAAGTGATCCGGCGCCATCGCCCGGAAGTGCTCTGGTCCACCTACCCGCTGGCCACGGCGCACCTCATCGGCTTCTGGCTCCATCGGTTCACCGGCCTGCCATGGGTTGCCGACTTCCGTGATCCCATGGTCGAGCAGATCGACGGCGCGTGGTATCCCGAAGAACCACACCTGCGCGGCAGCCGTCTGGCCACCGAGCGGCGTGTGGCTGCAGCGGCGAGTGCGGCAACGTTCTGTACGGATACGGCCCGGGCCATCTTCCTCGATCGTTACCCGGCCTGGCAGGGCAGGGAGGCGGCCCATGTCATCGCCAACGGCTTCGATCCCGAGGCCTTCGCCCTTGCCGAGACCCTGCCGGCGGCCCCTGCCGACGGGGCGATCACGCTGGTCCACAGCGGCACGCTGTACCCGGGCCCCGACCGCGACCCCTCGGCGTTCTTTGCCGCGCTCGACCTGCTCCGTGCCCGCGGCGCTCTGCCGCCGGCGCTGCGCGTGGTGCTGCGTGCCACGGGCTTCGACGAGTTCTACCAGCCCATGATCGACCGCCTGCAGCTGGGTGACGTGGTTTCGCTGGCACCTGCTGTGCCCTATCCGCAGGCATTGCGTGAAATGCTCGATGCCGCGGGCCTGCTGCTCTTCCAGGGGCGCACCTCGAACCCGGCGATCCCGGCCAAGCTTTACGAGTATCTGCGTGCCAGGCGGCCCATCCTGGCGCTTGCCGATCATCAGGGTGAAACCGCGGCGCTGCTGCGCCGTGTTGGCGTGGGCGCGCTGGCCCCGGTCGACGACGCGGAGGGAATCGCCCGGGCCATCGAAGGCTTCCTTACCCGGCGCGATGGGGCTGCCGTGCTCGATGTCGCGGCGGCCGAAGGCCACTCCAGGGTCCGGCGCGTTGACGAATTTGCGACGCTGTTCACACGCCTGGCCGGCGGCCAGGTGACCTAGGCAGCGTTTTTGGCAGGATTAAGTTGCGCAAAGCGGGGCAGGGCGGGGCACCGCAGGGGTGCCGGGCCGGAGCATCCGGGCGGAGAGGTACGTTCTGCAATAGCGATGCAAGCTGCTGTTTTGTTCTCCGTTTGCCGTTGCCGTATCGGCCGGGGTTGAAGTGATGTCGCAAGACGGCACCGGGGTGATTCTCCGGATGTTTTGACATAAAGGAATTTTTTCCTTAAAAAACGCACGCTTATCTTGCGTCTGACGAGATGCGGTCGGTAAGCTTGCAAGCCTGTAAAGGGCAAACCCGGGGCGACCCGGGGACGCAAAGCCTCCGGTCCGGGTACTGTGTTTCCGGATAGCGGGGTTGCCGGACTGGCCTGACGAAGGTACGGCGATGGCCGTCTGGACGGGTGCACGGAGCGCTCCGTCCGGCGGATGTCGTGATACCGCCGTGTGGCCGGTGCGCAAGCGCCACTGCCCTTTGATGCCCGAGATATCAATGGCAGGAGGCCGTCGCGCAATGACCCTGACTCACCGTTTCCTCACCGGGCTGGCTGGTGCTGCGGCGCTCGCCATGTTGCCGTGGGCGGGCGACCTGCATGCTGCAGGTCCCGACGATCTTCAGGTCGGCCACTGGACCATCGTGTCCAGCAACACCGTTTCCAGCCTCGACCCCTGCCCGGCGCGCAACTGCGCCTACAGCGGCAATGAAGGCCAGCCCGGCGTCATGGATGACTGGAGCGGCGGTGCCTATGCCGGCAACCTCGGCACCTACGGTTCGCTGCTGGTCTTTGGCGGGGGGCATGGCGGTTACCTGGGTAACGAGGTCTATGCCTTTGATATCGCCCAGGGCGCGTGGTCGCGACTGACCGATCCGGCCAACCCGCCGGACTGTAACCTCGCCACGTCGTCGATGGCCGACAACTCGCCCTGCTCGGCGCACATGTACGAGGCGCTGGAGTACTCGCCGGTGACCAGCGAGTTCGTCAAGCTCGGCAGTTCCAGCGACGCCCATACGGTGCTCGGCACCGCCTACGTTCATGCCCTCGACGTCAACACCGGTAATTGGCGCCGCGGCGCGAAGATGCCAACCTGGGAGGGCACCGCATCGGATGACGGCGAGGGTGCGACCACGGCGTGGGACAGCAAGCGCAATGTCATCTGGTGGCATGGCTCGTGGCGTGCCTATGCGACCAGCAACAAGACACTGCGCAAGTACAACCCGGTTACCGATACCTGGACCGAGTACCCTGGCGTCAACGTCAACATCGATGCGGCGATGGCCTACGACGCGCAGCGCGACATCCTCGTCATCAATGACGGGCGCAGCAACAATCGCGTGGTCGCCTTCGATCTCTCGACGGCCAATCCGACCAGCCACACGCTGAACACCACGGGTGATACCAGCGCCCAGCAGTCGTCAGCGATCGGTTTCGACTGGGATTCGACCGCCAAGGTGTTCGTCGCCTGGATGGGCGGCTCGCAGGTTTACACGCTGAGTCCGCCGGCCAGTGGTGACTGGCGCACCGGAACGTGGACGTGGACGCGGGTCAACGCCGCATCAGGCAACCAGCATTCGCCCGCCAAGAACAGCCGGGGTACCTACGGCCGCTTCCGTTACGTGCCCGCGCTGAATGGCTTCATCGTCGTCAACACCACGACCGGGCCGACCTACATGTACCGCCTGACGGCGGGCAGTGGCACGCCGCCGCCCTCGAGCGACCCCGCGCCCACGGTCGACTTTGCGGCGAGCCCGACCTCGGTCGCCAGCGGCGGCGCCACCTCGCTCAGCTGGTCATCGACCAACGCCAGCAGCTGCGTGGCGGGCGGTGCGTGGTCCGGCAGCAAGACCACCACGGGCAGCGAGTCGGTCGGCCCTTTGGCCAGTACTGGAACCTATACCCTGACCTGTACGGGCAGTGGCGGCAGCGCCAGCAAGTCCGTCGTCGTGACGGTGGTTGATGCCGGTCCGGTGGTCTCGCTGATGGCCAGTCCCGAGTCGGTGGCCGTCAATGGCTCCAGCGTGCTGAGCTGGTCGGTCAGCAATGCGACCAGCTGTACCGCCAGCGGTGGATGGAGCGGCAGCAAGGCGTTGTCGGGGAGCCAGACCGTAGGCCCTTTGGCCAGTGGCGCGACCTTCACCCTGAACTGTACCGGCGCGGGTGGCTCTGCCCAGCGCTCGGCGGTGGTCAGCGTCGTCGATCCGGGGCAGGGGGCTGACTTCGACAGCCGCTGCGCCGCCAGCGGCGTCGTCAAGTGTGTCGGCTTCGACACCTCGGCCAATTTTGCCAGCAGCGTGCTTTATCCGGCCGGTGACGGTGTGGTGCGCGGCACGATGGACACCAACATCAAGGCCTCGGGGGCCGGTTCGCTGCGCTTCATGATCCCGAGCCGCTCGGGTGCGAACATGTCCGGTTTCTGGCTTGATTCCCTCGGTGCCGACTTCGGCCAGAACCAGACCTTCTACGTCCAGTTCCGCCAGCGCTTCTCGCCGGAAATGCTGTCGACCTACTACGAACCGGGTGGTGGCTGGAAGCAGGTCATCATCCATGGCGCGGCATCGTGCGCGAGCCTTGAGCTGACCACCGTCAACCAGTACCTGCGGGGTTTCCCGCAGATGTACACCGATTGCGGTGCGCGCAACTTCCACGTCGAGAGTGGCGGTCAGCTGCTATTGCAGCAGGGTGACTACAACTGCCCGTACAGCAACCAGAGCAGCTCCGGTTGCGGGAGATACCGTGCGAACGAGTGGATGACCTTCTACTACCACATCCAGATCGGCCAGTGGAATTCGCCGAACAGCAACATCCGCGCCTATATGGCCTACGAGGGTGAGCCGCTCAAACAATTCGTCGATATCCGCAACTACTCGCTGAACTACGACAGTTCGGTCAACGACAAGTACCAGAAGATCCAGCTGACACCGTACATGACCGGCAAAAATTCCAGCCAGGATCACCCGACGGCCTATACGTGGTACGACGAGCTGATCGTCTCTACCCAGCCGATCGCGGCCCCTGGCAATGCCGCTGCGCCGCCGCCGGCCCAGACCCCGGTGGTCAGCCTGACGGCGACGCCCCAGAGCATCACGGCCGGGTCCACCACGGGCCTGACGTGGTCGGCGAGCAACGCTGACAGCTGCACGGCTTCCGGTGGCTGGTCGGGCTCGCGCCCGGTTTCCGGGGCGCTGACCGCAGGTCCGCTCAACCAGAACACCACCTATACGCTGACCTGCGTCAACGCGGTCGGTGACAGCAGCGCCCAGAGCGTGACGGTGACGGTGACCGAGCCGGATGCGGCGCAGCCGCAGCTCGATTTCTATGCGCAGCCCAACTCGGTACAGATCGGGCAGTCATCCGTACTGTACTGGTCGGCGGTGGATGCAACGCGCTGTTATGCCTCCGGCGCCTGGTCCGGTGACAAGGCACTGGTCGATTCGGAGCCGGTCTGGCTCGACCATGAAGTGACGTACGTACTGACCTGCGAGAACGGCAGCAACACCGTCACCCGCTCGGCGACGGTGCAGGTGGTGAGCCCCGACGCACCGACGGTGTCGATCCAGGCGGTGCCGACGACGATTCCTGCCGGTGCGACCTCGATACTGACGTGGTCCAGTGTCGGCGCCACTGGCTGCGAGGCCAGTGGTGGATGGACGGGCAGCCGCGCCGTGTCGGGAACCGAAACCGTCGGACCGCTGAGCGCCACGACGTCCTACAGCCTGGTCTGTACCGGTGCCGGTGGACCGACGCAGCGCGTCATCAGCGTGACGGTCGAGCCGCCGCCGCCGCCGCCCGCCGAGACCGGCGGCGGCACTTCCGGAGAGACCGGTGGGGACACCTCCGGTGGGACCGGTGACGGTACCTCTGGAGAGGGTGACGGTGGGACCTCCGGTGGCACCAACACTGGCGGCAGCGCCGCCTCGCCGGACAGCGACGCGCAGATTGCCAGCGGCGGTGGTTCCTCGGCCTTCGGGGGCCTGGAGTGGCTGTTGATGCTCTTCAGTGCCGTGACCGGGTTCCGCCGGCGCCTCCATCCCGCGTAGCCTGCATCCCCGGCCATCGGGGGCATGTCCCCGGTGGCCGGATACCGGCACCAGCGCACAGTTATGCGGGTGCGCGTTTCGTTGTCCATACGGGCCGTGCTTATAATCCCGGGCAAGGAGACTTCCGGGAGCGAAGAAGGTCGGTATGGCAGCACAACGGAGATCTCGCCATTCCCCCCGGCAATGGCCGCCACCGCGCGCCGGCTGTCGCGGCATGGCTGCCTGCCTCGGTCTCGCCGCGATGCTCGCCGGCCAGTCGCCTGCCGGTGCCGAGGATTGTGGCCCGGTGCCGCTGCCAGGTGCCGCCGGCCCCTATGATTACGTTGATCCGAAGTTCGCCTGGAACCTCAACGATATCAACGATAACCACTGGGTCAAGGTCGACGCGAACCTCGCCGACAACCGCGTCCACCACGCGCTCTACGAACTCAACTACTTGCTCATCCGGGTCCCCAACCACTACGAGGGCCTGCTCGCGCTGGGCCGTATCGAGCGCCGGCATCCAGGGGTGCGGTATATCCCGGCGGCGGCGGGCATGGACGAGCCGTTGTTCTTCCCGCCGACGCCGGAGTGCTACTTCGACCGGGCTTTTCGCTATCGCCCGAAGGACCCGAACCTGCGTCTGCTGTTCGGGATGTACTACCACATGAACGACGATGTCGAATCGGCCATCACCCAGTACCAGCGTGCCGAGGAGATGGACCCCGGATCGAGCGAGATCCAGTACAACCTGGGGTTGGCCCATTTCGATGCCAAAGACTACGACGCCGCGCTGACGCATGCGCGCAAGGCCTACCAGCTCGGCTACCCGCTGCCAGGGCTGCGCAACAAGCTCAGGTCCGTCGGCCGCTGGCCGAGCGGAGACGACTGAGGGGAACCCACCGACTGCCGTGCCGCCCGTTGGCCGGGCGGTGTTTTTCATGAGTCATCGCCCGGGATCACCAGCCTTGTCCATCCACACCTGCACAGACGGCGCCACACCGGCGGTGGCCGGACACCCGCCGGTACTGCTCCACGACCTCCCCCTGCGCGCCGCCGTGCGTTCTCCCGACCAGGTGGCGCTTGTCGCCGCCCGCCGCGAGTGGCGCTATGCCGAGCTGTGGCAGCTCATCTCGAATGTGGCGGCCGGCTTCATGCACCTTGGTCTCGCTCGCCAGGAACGGGTCGCGATCTACCTGCCCAAACAGGTGGAAACCGTGGCATCGATGTTCGGTGCGGCCCGGGCCGGCGGGGCCTTCGTTCCGGTCAACCCGGTGCTGAAGGCGGCGCAGGTGGCGCATATCCTGCGCGACAGCGGCGCCCGTATCCTCGTGACGTCCGCGGCACGCCTCGAGACGTTGCGCGAGTCGCTTGCCGAAGGCCTGGCGCTGCGCCACGTGGTTCTCGTCGACGACGCGACGCCGACGGCACCGTTGCCGGGTATCGATGTCACCCATTGGCCGGCGCTGGTCGCCGGTGAGGGCGGACCGGACGGCCACCGTTGCATCGACCACGACATGGTGGCGATCTTTTACACCTCCGGCAGCACCGGGCTGCCGAAGGGGGTGGTGCTGTCGCACCGCAATGTGGTGGCAGGTGCCGCCAGCGTCGCCACCTACCTTGGCAACGAGGCCAGCGACCGCCTCCTGTCCGTGTTGCCGCTGAGCTTCGATGCCGGCTTCAGCCAGCTGACCACCGGGTTCCACGCCGGGGCCTGCGTCGTGCTGCTCGACTACCTGCTTGCCGGAGATGTGGTGCGCACGGTGCGCGAACAGCGCATCACGGGGATCACCGGTGTGCCGCCGCTGTGGGCCCAGCTCGCCGATTCGAAGTGGCCCGATGGTGCGGCAGATACGGTGCGCTATTTCGCCACCACCGGCGGTGTCATGCCACGGCCCGTTCTGGATCGGCTGCGCCGCGTGATGCCCGCGGCACGGCCCTATCTGATGTACGGCCTGACCGAGGCCTTTCGCTCGACCTACCTGCCACCCGGGGAAGTCGACCGGCGGCCGGATTCGATCGGGCAGGCGATCCCCAATGCGGAGATTCTCGTGCTGCGTCCCGATGGCAGCCCCTGCGATGCCGGCGAGCCCGGTGAGCTGGTCCACCGCGGGGCGCTGGTTTCGCTCGGCTACTGGAACAACCCCGCGGCGACTGCCGAGCGGTTCCGTCCCGTGCCGGGCTGCCTCGGGCCCGGCGGACAGCCCGAGATCGCCGTGTGGTCGGGCGACACCGTGGTGCGCGACGCCGAGGGTTTCCTGTATTTCCGTGGCCGTCGCGACGAGATGATCAAGACCTCCGGGTATCGTGTCAGCCCGACCGAGATCGAGGACTGCCTGATGCAAAGCACACTGGTCAGCGAAGTCGTCGCCGTCGGCGTGCCCGATGCGCGCCTCGGCCAGGTCGCCGTGGTGGTCGCCGTGCCGGCCACCGGCGAGGGCGATGCCGGGGCGCTGCTCGCCTGGGCGCGCGACCAGCTCCCCGCATACATGGTGCCGCGCGAAGTGTGCTGGCGCGAGAGCCTGCCACGCAATGCCAACGGTAAATTCGACCGGGTGCGCCTCAAGGCCGAGGTGCTCGCCGAGGTGTGCCATGACTGAATCGGTGCACCTGCCCCTGCACGTGCCGCTCGAAGGTTTCGCCGTCCGCGACGATGGCCTCATCCTCGATGGTCTGACGCTCGAGGCGCTGGTCGAACGCGGTGGGCAGACCCCGCTCTATGTTTACTCGCGTGCGCTCATCGATGCGCGCGTGCACCGGCTGCGCAATGCCTTGCCCCCGGGGCTGCACCTGCATTACGCCATGAAGGCCAATCCAATGCCGGCGGTCGTCGCCCATCTGGCGTCGCAGGTCGACGGTCTCGACGTCGCCTCGGCCGGCGAACTGGCCGTGGCCCTGGCCGCGGGCGCCGATCCGGCCCGCATCAGCTTTGCCGGGCCCGGCAAAACCGATGCGGAGCTTGCCGCGGCCCTCGATGCCGATGTCATCGTCAATGTCGAGTCGGCGACGGAGTTGCAACGCCTGGCCGGGCTTGGCCGTGACCGTGGCCGGCGGCCGCGCGTGGCGATCCGCGTCAATCCGGATTTCGAACTCAAGACCTCCGGCATGAAGATGGCCGGCGGCCCCAAGCCGTTCGGCATCGATGCCGAGCAAGTGCCGGCGGTGCTGGCATCGCTTGATGCACACGGCTGCGACTTCTGGGGCTTCCACGTCTTCAGCGGTTCGCAGAACCTGCGCGCCGAGGCAATCATCGAGGCCCAGCAGAAAACCCTCGCGCTGGTTGTCGATCTCAGCCGCCACGCGCCCCGGCCGCCACGGGTCGTCAACATGGGCGGCGGGTTTGGTATTGCCTACTTCCCCGGCGAACAGCCGCTCGATCTGGCACCGGTTGCCGCCAACCTCACCGATATCGTGGCGACGGCGGCACGTGAGCTGCCCGGCGCGACGCTGGTCATCGAACTGGGGCGGTATCTGGTCGGTGAGGCTGGCATCTACATTGCCCGCGTCATCGACCGCAAGGTCTCGCGCGGCCGGGTCTTTCTGGTCACCGATGGCGGGCTGCACCATCACCTGGCTGCATCCGGAAATTTCGGCCAGGTGCTGCGCAAGAATTACCCCGTGCTGGTCGGCAACCGGGTCTTCGGCGGGCCGCGTGAACGGGCCTCGGTGGTCGGACCGCTGTGCACGCCACTCGACCTCCTCGCCGACAATATCGAGATGTCGCAGGCCGAGGTCGGCGACCTGATCGTCGTCTTCCAGTCGGGGGCCTATGGCCGCAGTGCCAGCCCGCTGGGGTTCCTCGGTCACCCGCCGCCGGCCGAGATCCTCGTCTGAGCACACCGTGCGCATCCTGCACCTGTTCAACCACTCGCTGCCCATCCAGGACGGCTACGCACTGCGCAGCGCGGCGATCCTCCGCGAGCAGGCCCGGCGTGGCTGGGTCACCTGCCAGGTGACGGGCGACCGCCACCCGGCCGATGCGCTGACCGAGTGCGTCGATGGCCTGCATTTTTTTCGCACGCGCCCGTCGCGACGCTGGCTGGCCCGCCAGCCCGTCGTCGAGCAACTCGCCACCGTTGCGACGCTGGGACGACGGGTGCTGGCCGTGGCGCGGCGTTTCAGGCCGGACGTGCTGCATGCCCACTCACCGTGCCTTGACGGGCTGGCGGCCCTGATGGTCGGTCGCGAGCTTGGTCTGCCGGTGGTCTACGAAATGCGCTCCTCATGGGAAGATGCCGCGGTCACCGAGGGCGTGACCGCGGAAAACAGCATGCGCTACCGCCTGTCGCGCAGTCTCGAGACATTCGTGCTGCGCCAGGCGGCGGCGGTGACGACCATCTGCGAGGGCCTGCGTGCCGACATCTGCGCGCGCGGCGGCGTCGCCCGTCAGCGCGTCACCGTGGTTCCCAATGCCGTCGAGGCGGCCCGTTTCGTCGTGCCGGACGGGGCAGGGGCTGCGGTCCGTGAACGCTACGCTGCCAAAGGCGAATACCTCGCCGGCTTCATCGGTTCGTTCTACCACTGGGAAGGCCTCGACCTGCTGGTCGAGGCGGCGGCGCACCTTCGGCAGCGGCGCAGCGACTTCCGCATCCTGCTCATCGGTGGCGGGGTTGAGGAGGCGCGGCTGCGCGAACAGGTGGTGCAACGGGGGCTCGCCGACACCGTGATCTTCACCGGACGTGTGCCTCACGCGGATGTCGTGCAGTACTACAGTGCGCTCGATGTGCTGGTCTATCCGCGCCCGTCGACCCCGCTGACGGAAAAGGTCACGCCCTTGAAGCCACTCGAAGCGATGGCGGCCGGGCGTCTGGTGCTGGCGAGCAATATCGCCGGACACCGTGAACTCGTCGGCGATGGCGAGACCGGGCTGCTGTTCGCGGCCGGGGATCCCGAAGCCCTTGCCGGGCGCCTGGGTGCGGTGTTCGATCAGCGTGCTGATACCACGGCGATCTGCGCGCGCGCCGCCCGCTGGGTGCGTGAAGAACGGACCTGGGAAGGCGCTGTGGCGAACTACGCGCCGGTGTATGCCGGTGTGCTGTCTCCGGCGCACCGTGGCGGGGCCGGATCGTGACCCCCGGGCAGGGCGCATGAGCGTGCTGCGCAGGCTCGGCAATGGCGCACAGCGGGGTGCAGCCGCGCTGGCCTCGGCCGGCAGTGAGGGGCGCCGCCTGCTGATCCTGCACTATCACCGCGTGCCGGAGCGCGCCGATCCGATGTGCCCCGAACTGCTCGAACGCGATGTGTTTGCCCTGCACATGCGGGTGCTGCACGAGGTCTGCAACGTCCTGCCGCTGTCGGCGGCGCTCGATGGCCTCGATGAGGGTCGACTGCCGGCGCGGGCGGTGGCCATCACCTTCGACGATGGTTATGCCGACAACTTTCAGGTGGCGCTGCCGGTGCTGCAACATTTCGGGCTGCCGGCTGCGTTTTTCATTGCCGCGGGTTTTCTCGACGGCGGCGCCATGTTCAACGACCTCGTCATCGAGGCCTGTCGGGTGGCGCCGGCGGGTGTCTGGCGCACGGGCGTGGCAGCGGTGGGCGATGTTGTGATCGGCGATGATGCCGGGCGGCCGCAGGTTGCCGGTGCCCTCATCGCCCGCCTCAAGTATCTCGATGGGGATGTGCGCATGGCTGCGGCGCGGACATTGCTCGAGTCGGCTGGTGCACGTTTTCCCGCCCACCTGATGATGTCGGGCGATGAACTGCGCCGACTCCACCGCGCCGGCATGGAAATCGGTGGACACACCCTCAACCATCCGATCCTGGCCCGTCTCGACGCAGCGGCGGCAACCCGCGAGGTCAGGGAAGGCCAGCGAGTCCTGGAAGGACTGCTCGGTCACCGCCCGGTGCTGTTTGCCTATCCCAACGGGAGACCGGGTGAAGATTACGGGCCGCGCGAGGTGGCGATCGTGCGCGAGGCCGGCTTCAGTCATGCACTGACCACGCGCTGGGCCTGTGCGATGCGTGGTGTGGACCCCTGGCAGGTGCCGCGCATCGGCTCATGGGACCGTACCGCGGCGCGCTTCTGTGCCCGATTGCTGCGCGCCTGGCGCCAGCCGCCTTCAGCCTGAAGGCAATGGGCCGCGGTCACGGGTCTCACCTGCCGCGGCATTCTGCCGGCGCGCATGGCGCAGGCGCTGGATGAGGCCCAGCCAGCGGCCGCGGCCGCGGCGGGCGTGGATGAACCAGTCCTCGTGCCGGCGCACCATCGACGACCAGCTGAGCTTGTAGGGGTCGGCGTCACCGAGGAAATCGATCTCGTGTGCGCCGGCATCCGCGACCCGTTCGATGAGGCGTTCCTGTGAGTGGTGGCCGACGGCGATCTTCGCGTAGTGTTCGTCGTACGTCCCCTTGATGGACGCCACCCGCCCGGCCCATTCGTAGTTGAGGTTGTAAGCGACGGGTGTGCCGGCGATCGTCAGCACGTTGGCGACGAGCAGCCCCTCTCCGGCAAGCCACGGCAGCAGGCGTTCGTAGTAGCGGGTTTCGCGCGGGTTGCCGCTGATGGCGATGCCCGCTCCGGCCTTCCAGCTCTGCGCTTCGACGTGCAGCATGGCGGCGAGCAGCTTCGGCACGTCCTGCGCGTCCTTGACCCAGAATTCGCCGTGGGTGTTCTGAGCGGCGAAATCCTTGGCATGGCGCCGGATCAGGTAGCGGTCGCGCTTGTTCCTGGCTGCGACCAACGCCGACCAGCCCCCCGCGGGCACCGGCATGTAGGGTGACGATGGCCCCGGCGTGCACGTCGTGATGAGACGACGTTGCCGGCAGACCACCGGGATCTGTGCCGCCGTCGTGCTGCCTGCGAGGATGCCTGTCAGCCGGCACAGGTCCCAGCGCAGCCCGTCGTGCGGCGCCAGCAGTGCGTCGAGCAGCGTCGCCGGGTCGCCGCGCGTGGCCAGCTCGGCGTGATAGGCAAGAAGACTGCTGACCGGTTCGAGGATGCGTACCGGCAGGCGCCCCACATGGCCGCTGCGGACATGAAAGGGAATGACGCCGACCAGCCCGGAAATGTCACGCTCCACCAGCACGCGTACGTCGGCGGGTTCGAGCAGCGTATCGACGATTGCGCTGACCCAGCCGGGCGACAGCGTCGGGTCGAGGTTCCGCCCGACGACCAGCGCATGCCAGGCATCGTGGTGGGTGGCAAGGGCCTCCGCCCAGGGCAGGATCTCGATGCGCCTCATCGTGGAATGGCGGCGGGCGCTGCAATCGGTTGACGTGAGACGATCAACTCGTCGTACCACGTTTGTGCCTCGGGGTGCGTTTGCTGCGCATTCTTGCGGGTCATGTAGGGCGTCAGCTGGATCATGGTATAGGCATCGGTCGGTCCACGGTCTTCGGCCAGCGCATAATCCTTGATGTCGATGAACCGCCTGAGCGGCTTGTTCTCGTAGGCGACCCACGCCTGGATATGACTGGTCGGCGTGTTCCACTCGCCGAGCCGGATCTCGTAGTGGAAGGTCATCCACTCGTCGGCGGCATAGAAAGCACAGTCGCGGCGGTTGATGCTGCGGTAGTGGCAGCGCCAGTCGCCCTGTTGCAGCAGCAGGTCGCCGTTCGGCAGCGGTACCTCCAGCGGTCGTGCGCCACAGTCGGTATACATGCGCGGGAAGCCGGCCAGATAGGTGTTGACGGTGGTCAATTCGACGCTGGCACATGACGAGTAGGGGCCATGGAGGATGACCTGCTTCCAGCCGCCATGGGGTTCGAAGCGGGTCTCGAGCATGGTTTTTGAAAAGCGCTGGCGAAACTGCACGTGCAGCGTGCTGCCGGGTCCGAAACGCGCGCCGAGCCGGTCCAGCCAGTAGCCCGCGGCATTGGCTGCCGAGCGCGACGGGATGTCGAAGCGCAGGGAGGACTCGCCGGAGGCCTTGATGGTGGTATCGCGTGTTGCCCGGATGCGCCCATCCCAGGCCGGGTTGAGAAAATCGCGGCTGAAATCGCCGTCATCATCGAAGCCGACGCACTTCACCACTCCAGGCGCCGCACAGCGACTGGCGAAATCGCCGGCCTGCGTGGCACCGGCCACCGCCAGCGACAGCAGCGCCACCGCGCATGCGCCACGCCGTGCCGGGCTGGCCGATGAGGCCACCCGCTGCGCGGCATGGCGCAACCGGCCGGCCGGCCGCGGGGCGAGGCCGTGCCCTGCCGTGCCGGGCGTGTCCCCGGCGGTGGTCCCGGATACGCGGCCCGTCATGTCGATGAAGGCGGCGAGCAGCGCCAGCGACCAGACCCAGACCTCGGATTTGAGGTAATCGGTGAAAAGGCCAGCCACCAGCACACAGGTCAGCGCACCGCCGATGGCAGCGCGACAGGTTCCGTATGTCTCGGGCAGGCCGCTGGCGTCGAGCGCCTTGAGTCGCAACAGGCTTCGCCAGATCCACCACAGCAGGCTGAGCCAGATGATCAGGCCGATGATCCCGTGCTCGGCGATCACCGACATCAGCGTGTTGTGTGAGGAGCGCGAACCGATGACATCGCCGGCGGCCGGATCGAAGGTCAGGTGTTCCTGGCCGAGGTAGCGGGGGCTGAGCATGGCCGTGCCACGGTGGCCGCTGCCGAACGGGTAGTCGATCGCCATTTGCCACTGCGCGCCGATCAGTTCGAGCCGGGTGCGCGTGCTCATGTCGACTTCTTCCGGCCGCTCGAGGGGGGCCGAGATGGTGCCGAGCCGCTCCCAGAAGGTCGTCGGCGCCATCTGCACCAGCATCAGCAGACCCAGCACGCCGAGCGCATAGTAGACACGGCGGTAACGTCCCGGTGTCAGGTAGAGCATGGCCATCCCTCCGCTGATGAGGCCGAGCACGGCACCGCGGCTCAGTGTCTGGATGATGCCGTTGGCGATGAACGGCATGGTCGCCAGGGCGGCCAGACGCAGCGGCCGCGGGCCGTTGAGGATCAATGCCGAAGCGGCGAGCAGCCCCGTGCCGAGTTGTGTGGCCAGGGAGTTCGCTTCGTCGATTCCGGGGCCGCCGATGCCGTCGAGGCGCCCGGATTCCGGTGCGGCGAGGATCAGCCAGCCGAGGTAGAAGCAGCCGATGACGTGCGCCAGCAAAAAGTGGCGCAACGTCTGTTCGTCCTGGATGATGTGGTAGATCAGCAGGATCAGGATCGCGTACTTGGTGAACAGGACGGCCGCCTCGAGGTGGAGGTCGGGGGCCAGGGCCCATGCCAACTGCAGCCATATCCAGAGGGCGAAAGCCAGGAAAGCGCGCAGTCCGCCGTGCGCCAGCAACGGCAGGCGGTCGGGCACGCCGGTATGACGCCACAGCGAAAGCAGCGTCACCAGAGCGGCGAGCAGCGACCAGCGCAGGTCCGGCAGTTGTGCACCCCACCAGCGGTCCGGCGGATGCAGATAGAAGGTCGCGAGGTAGGTGTACAGGCCAAAGGCCGGGTGCCGTACCAGGCTGGCGATCAGCCCGGCAGCGAACAGCCCCACGAAGATGATGGCGGTCAGCGACATCGTGGTGCGTCAGGCCTGCCCGCCATGGGCCGCGAGCCAATGCTCCAGCATGAGCAGATCCCAGATCACGTAGCCGTGGTAGGACGGATGCCCCTCCCGGTGCAGTGTGCGGATTTTCTCGAGGAAATCCCCGCGGAAAATATTCCGCCTCGCCAGTGCGGTGAAGGTCTCGTCGACCAGTGCGCGCAGCACGGGGGACGTTTTCAACCAGACCCCGAACGGCAGGCCGAAGCCGTGCTTGCTCTTGTGGAGGATCTCGTCCGGCAGGAAGCCCTGCATGGCCTCCTTGTAGAAATGGCGCAGTTGCTGCCCGCGGATCTTGAGCCGCGCGGGGATGCGCAGCGAGAAATCGACCAGCCCGTCATCGAGCATCGGATAGCGGACCTCGACGCCGGCCATGCGGCACATCTGCCCGACCTTGCGCAGGTCGTTGTCGGCGAGGACGAACTTCCAGTCGAAATAGAGCAGCTTGTCGAGTACCGGGGCGCCGTCCACCTCGGCCCACGTGGCGTCCATCACCGCGACCGGATGATCCGTGTCGATGCGGGCCAGGAATGCCGGATCGAAGATCTCCTCCGGCGAGTGGCGGAACATGAAGTTCCATGAGTGCAGGCGCCGGGGCAGGGGAATGCGGGCCTGTTCGACATAGCTGCGGAGCTTGCCCAGAGGCCATGGTGCGGTCTCGGGGATCACCCGCGGCAGGTGTTTCTCCAGCAATCCCTGGCGAAGGGTCGCCGGCAGGCGCCAGTAATGCTCAAAGAGCATCTGGCGCGTGTAGTGCGGGTTGCCGGCGAAGATCTCGTCGCCGCCATCGCCGGCGATCAGGCGCTGCACGCCGGCTTCGCGGGCCATGCGTGCGCAGAACCAGGTTGGTACGGCGGACGAGTTGCCGAAGGGTTCATCGTAGGCGGCGGCGATGAGCGGCAGTGCGGCGGCGACGTCATCCGGCGTGACGATGTACTCGTGTGCCGAGGCGCCGAAGCGGCGCGCGGCGAGGCGCGCATATTCGAGTTCATCGTAACCTTCGGTATTGAACCCCACCGAGAAGGTCTGCACGGGGGTCCCGGCCTGCCCGGCCAGCACACCGACCACTGTGGAACTGTCGAGCCCGCCGCTGAGAAATGCGCCGCTGGGGAGGTCATCCGGCCGGCAGGCGGCCACCGCGGCGCGCAGGCGCTCGTGCAGTTCGCTGCGCAACGCGGCCGCGTCGACCGGCCCGTCGCCGGGGAATGCCGGCTGCCAGTATCGGCGGACGTCCAGCTGGCCGTCTGCGTGCACCAGGCGACTGGCCGGCGGCAGCTTGTACACGCCGGGATAGACGGTCGCCGGGCTCGGCACCATGTGCAGGTACATGTAGTCGTAGAGGGCCTGGGGGTCGAGCGCGACGGGTGTGCCGATGGCCCTGGCCACGGCGCGCGCCGAGCTGCCGATGACGAGTTGGCCGTTGCGGTTGAGGCCGTGGCACAGCGCATGGGTGCCCATGCGGTCGACGGCCAGCAGTGCCCGGCGGCGCGGCCTGTCGAGGAGGGCGAAAGCAAATTCGCCGCGCAGCGTGCCGAGCACCCCATCGCCGAGATCCCTGTAGGCGGCCAGCAGCTGCCGGGCGGGGGAGCGGTCCCCGCCAGCCGTGGTGCCGGCCAGCCGCAGATCGCCTGCGATGAGGACCTCGACGCCGGCTTCGTCGGCGTGCAGGGCCGTTTCAGGGGACGTGGTGGGCGTCGTCGATGGGTCGGCCGGCGCACCAGCGGACCAGAGGGCGAAGATTTCACTCATGGGCGACGGGCAACCGGGTCCGGCGGGATTCGGGGATTCTTGAGCATGTCCCGGGGGTTGTCCAGTAACCGGCCGGCAGTAACGGGGAAACGTCATGGTCGCCGCCCTGCCGGCATCAGCCGCCGGCGCTGGTCCGCGCAGGGGACGGGAGCGGGTTCCTTGACTGGCCGGCTGCGGCGGTTAACCTTGCCGGCCTCGCCCTGTGTCGGGGCTGAACCCGGTGCCGAGGGCGGGGTCCCCACAAACAACATGACAGACAGCCCTGCGACATGGATCTTCTGGGTGAGCGTGCTGCTCATCGGCTACGTCTATGCGGGCTACCCCCTCCTGCTGTGGCTGCTGTGCGCCGTCGGCCGCACGCGTCCGGTGCGGCGTGACGCGGCCTGCCTGCCATCGGTCACACTGGTGATCTCGGCCTATAACGAGGCCGGCGTGATCAAGGCCAAGCTGGCCAACAGCCGGGCGCTCGATTATCCGCCCGAGCGTCTCGAGATCCTCGTCGTCTCCGATGCCTCGGACGATGGCACCGACGAGATCGTGCGCGATTGTCCCGACCCGCGCGTACACCTGCTGCGCATGGCGCAGCGGGGTGGCAAGACGGCCGGCCTCAACGCCGCCGTGGCCCGTGCTGCGGGCGAGGTCATCGTGTTTTCCGACGCCAATGCGATGTACGACCGAGCGGCGGTCCGGCATCTGGTGCGCAATTTCGCCGATCCGCAGGTCGGTGCCGTGACCGGCGAGTCACGCTACGAGATCGCCGAGGACGATGCCTCGACCGAGGCCGAAAATCGCTACTGGACTTACGAGCTGTGGATCAAGGGCATGGAAAGCCGGCTCGGCTCGCTGGTCGGTGCGGATGGCGCGATCTATGCCATCCGCCGTTCGCTCTATGCGGACCTCGGCCCGGCCGATCTGTCGGATTTCGTCAATCCGATGCAGATCGTCGCGCGCGGCTACCGCAACGTCTACGAGGCCGAGGCCTGGTCCAGCGAGGGCGGGGCCGAGGGCTTTTCGGCCGAGTTTCGTCGCAAGGTGCGGATCGTCAATCGCGCCTGGCGGGCCAGCATCAAGCTGCGCGGCCTGCTCAATCCGTTCCGCCATGGCTTCTTCGCCCTGCAGTTCTGGTCGCACAAGGTGCTGCGCTGGCTGGTGCCGGTATTCATGCTCGCGGCGCTGGCCAGCAACCTGTGGCTGGCCGGCCGGGCACCGCTCTATGACCTGGCGCTGGCCGGGCAGCTGCTGGTCTACGCCGCGGCAGGGCTGGGCATGGCCCTGAGCGGACTCGGTCATCCGGTCAGGGTGCTCGATATCCCGTACTATTTCTGCGCGGTGAACGCCGCCAGCCTGCTCGGTATCGTCCAGGCCCTGGCCGGGCGCAAATACACCATGTGGAACAGCTCGCGCCCCGGCAGTCCGGCGGCGTGAACAGGATCTGGGACAATCTTGCGGAGCCTCGCCCGAACATGAACGAAATCGCCGAAGTGGTCGACATCCTGCGCAGCACCTTGCAGCTTGGCGGGCGGGCCGATGCCTGGAACGCGGACACGCCCCTGCTGGGCGCCGTGCCGGAGATGGACTCGATGGCCGTGGTCGCGATCCTCACGGCGATGGAAGAGCGCTATGGCATCGTCATCGACGACGATGACGTGTCGGCGGAGATCTTCGCCACGGTCGGCAGCCTGGGCCGTTTCCTCGCGGCGCAACACCCCGGGTGAATCCGGCGGGCGAGTCCTCTTTCCGCATCGAGCCGTTGTTTCTCGGCACGACTCGCGGCGACCTGCTGCTCACCACCTTCCGTCCTGCCGGTCCCGATGCACCATGGGTGCTCATCGTGCCGCCCTTCGCCGAGGAGATGAACAAGTCGCGGCGGATGATGGCGCGGCTCGCCGCGCGCCTCGCCACGGCCGGCCACGCCGTGGTCCTGCCCGATCTGTCCGGCACGGGAGACAGCTGGGGCGACTTTGCCGAGGCCACTTGCGAGGGCTGGATCGAGGACTTACATGACACGCAGCGCTGGATCGAAGCGCGCGGCCAGCGCCTCACGGGGCTCGTCGGCTTGCGCGGCGGGGCGCTGCTGGCTGCCGGGCTGCTGGCGAAGGCGGCCGATGTCCGCACGCTTGCCTTCTGGCAGCCGGCCCTCACGGGCCGGGATGTCCTGACGCCATTCCTGCGCCTGCGTGTCGCCGCGGCACTGACTGCCCGCGACGGCGGGGAGCCCCCGAGCCTGGCGGGGTTGCGTGACCGGCTCGAGGCCGGTCAGTCCGTCGAGGTGGCTGGCTATGAACTGTCGCCCGCGCTTTACCGCGGGCTGTCGGCACGGCGCCTCGACGCGCCGTTGCCCTCATCGGTCACCCTGCACTGGTGCCATGTCACGGCCGCAGACATGCCGGCCCTGCCAGCCACTGCACAGGCGGCTGTCGACACCCTCGCTGCCGGGGGCGCCACAGTGCACACGCACCTTGTGCGCGGCGATGCCTTCTGGAACACCGTCGAGATCAGCGTCTGCGAACCGCTGCTGGCGTTGACGGCGGCGGCGTTCGGGGAACGCCCATGAGTGCGACGGTCATGCCGCTGGTGTTCGGCGTCGCGGGCACCCAGGTCGTCGGCCTGTTGCACCAGCCGGCCGCGCCGTCAGCCCGTCACGGTGTGGTGCTCGTCGTCGGTGGCCCGCAGTACCGCGTCGGCAGCCATCGGCAGTTCGTCCTGTTGGCCCGTGTACTGGCTGCGGCGGGCCATCCGGTGCTGCGTTTCGATTACCGGGGGATGGGCGACAGTGATGGCGAGGCACGCGACTTCACCGCCATCGATGCCGACATCCGCGCCGCCATCGATGCGCTGCTGTCGCACGCGCCGGGCCTCGACGGCGTCGTCCTGTGGGGGTTGTGCGATGCCGCCTCCGCGGCGCTGCTCTATGCACCGGGCGATGCGCGCGTCAGGGGCCTGATCCTGCTCAATCCCTGGGTGCGCAGCGACCAGACCCTGGCCCGCGCCTACCTGTCGGGCTGGTACGCCCTGCGGGTGCTGCAGCCGGCGTTCTGGCGCAAGCTCGCATCTGGCGGTGTCGACCTGCGCAGCTCGCTGCGCGCGTTTCTTGCGACGCTGCGCCAGGCGGTGCGGCGTGATCCGGCGCCGCAGACGGCGGCGGACCCGCCGTTGCCGGCGCGCATGGCGCAGGCCCTGCGCGTCTTTTCCGGCCCGGTGCTGCTGGTCCTCAGCGGCAACGACCTGACGGCCGGCGAATTCCGCGAGCATGCCCGTGGCCCAGCGTGGCATGACGCGCTCTCGCGGCCCGATGTCAGCCAGTTCTCGCTCGAAGCGGCCGACCACACGTTCTCGCGCCGGGCGTGGCGCGATGCCGTGGCTCAGCGCTGTGTGGATTGGTTGCGCGCGATCTCGCCGTAGCGTTCGCAGGCCCGTCGCCAGCTGAAGGCGTGACGCACGCGTTCGCGCATCGCCTCGGCCTGCTGGCGCGCCCGTGCGGGGTCTTCAAGGGTAATCACGATGGCGGCAGCCAGTGCCGCGACGTCGTCCGGCGCGACGAGCCGCCCCGTGGTGCCGTCGAGCACCACCTCGGGAATGCCACCGACGCGTGTGGCGACGATCGGGGTGCGCAGCAGCCCGGCCTCGAGCAGCACGATGCCGAAGGGTTCCTGGCGCGACGGCAGCACCATGAGCGTCGCCCCGGCCATCAGCCGCAGAACCTCGTCGTGCGGCACGTCCTGGTGCAGGATCACGCGATCGTCCAGGCCGAGCCGGGTGACGAGTGCCGCGAGCGGCTCGTAGGCGGCTTCACGCCGGCCGGCGACGTGCAGGTCGAGTTGCGGATACCGTGCCGCGATGCCGGCAAAGGCCCGTACCAGGACATCGAGCCCCTTCTTTTCCTCGTAGGTGGCCACGGCGATGACGTAGGGGCGCGGCGGATGACCGGCCGCAGGCACTGGCAGGCTGTCGCCGTCGATGCCGTTGTGGATCACATCGACCTGCGCAGCGCAGTGGGGCAGGAGCGCGCGCAGCCGCTGCGCCTGGACTTCCGATACGCAGACCAGCCGGTCGGACTGGCTGACCGCCCAGCGCCACAGCACCCGCCGCCAGCCGCCGGCTGCGGCCAGGGCCTCGAGGTCCATGCCGTGGAAGGAGGCGACCAGGGCGAAACGCCGGCGGCCGAAGCGGCGCAACAGGGCAAAGGACAGGATGGCACCGGTCGGGTAGTGAAGATTGGCGACCTCGACGCGCCACTCCTGCAGGAGCCGGCCGAGGCGGTAGAGCGCCACCGGCAGCCGGGTCATGACGCCCGCGATCTCGCGGATGCCGCGTGCCGAGGGCAGGTTCGGCAACCGCAGTCGCCACTCCTGCCCGTCACGCCTGCTCACGGGCCGGGGCTGGTCCCAGTCGGCGACCAGCAGGCGCGGCTGCCATGCCGTCCCCCGGCTGAACTCCGCGTAGAGGTTGCGCACCACCACGTTGACACCGCCGACCGCGTCGAGGGACCAGGGCAGGACCAGAAGGTATGTCGGGCGCTGTGGCAAGGAAAGGCACGACCGGATGCGGGGTGGCATAACTAGCATGGCTGGACGGCGCATCACAAGCACGGCCGGCGGCGTTGTCCGCAGGCCGTGCACTGGTTCCCGGGCCGGGTCGGGCCGTACTGCTAGGATAGGCGCCGTCCTTGTCAGTCGCAGCCACCGATGCACGATGTCGTGCCCGCCAGCGGGCCTGCCCCCCGGGTCAGCCTGGGCCTGCCGGTCTACAACGGCGAGGCCTTCCTCGATGCGTGCATCGCCTCGATCCTGGCCCAGGATTATGACGATTTCGAACTCATCATCTGCGACAACGCCTCGACCGATGACACGGCACGAATCGTCGCCGGATGGGCAGCGCGCGATCCACGGATCCGCCCGTACCGGTCGGCGCAGAATTGTGGTGCCGCGCTCAATTTCAACCGCGCCTTCGCGCCGGCGCGCGGCGAGCTGTTCAAGTGGTGTGCCGCCGACGATCTGGTGGCGCCCGGCTTCCTCGGTGCCTGTGTGGCTGCGCTCGATGCGGCCCCTGCGGCCGTCCTCGCCTGGTCGGGTGCCGTCGACATCGACGAGGAGGGCAGGGAGATCGGCGAGATCTACGACAACCGCGAACCCTTTGCCTTCGGCGCGGCCGATGTGGCGGCGCGCTTCCGCGACCTGGTCTGTCCGGGGCACTCCTGCATCGCGGTGTTCGGCCTGATCCGCAGCGCCGTGCTGCGCGAGACGTCGCTCATCGCGCCGTATGTCGCCTCCGACAAGGTATTGCTGGCCGAGTTGGGCGTCCGCGGGCCGTTCGTGCGGGTCGACGGCAACCTGATTCAACACCGCCAGCACCGGGGCCGCTCGGTGACGGCCAACCCGCGCCTGCGTGACCGTGCACCGTGGTTCGACCCACGCAGCGGCTGGTTGCTGTTTCCGCATTTCCGTCTGGCCCGCGAGTATGCCCGGGTGGCGCTGGCGGCGCCGGCGGGGCAGCGCATCCGCTGCCTGGCGCACGTCGCGCGCTGGATCCGCTGGGATGGCTGGCGGGGCATGGCCGAGGACCTCTCGTGGTACCTGCCCGGTTTGCGCTGAGTGTCGGCCGGGCCGGTGACCCGGGCGCCCCGTGCGACGTGCGGCGTCGCATGGCCTGTGGCCGTTGTGCGACCATACGCCCGGCAGGCCGCCCCGGCCTCGCTGACGGCAGGATGCGGGACGACACATGAGCGAATGGATCCGTGAACTGGTGCGGCACCGCGAGTTGCTGTATTTCCTCGTCTGGCGCGACCTCAAGGTGCGTTACAAGCAGACGCTGCTCGGCGTCAGCTGGGCGATCCTCCAGCCGGTGCTGGCCATGGTCATCTTTTCGGTCATTTTCGGCCGGCTGGCGAAGATGCCCAGCGACAACGTGCCCTACCCGCTGTTCGTCTACCCCGGGCTGGTCGCGTGGACGTTCTTCTCCAACGCCGTCAACCAGGGCGGCATGAGCCTGTCGAGCAACGCCAACCTGCTGACCAAGGTCTACTTCCCGCGCGCGACGATCCCGCTGGCTTCGGTCCTCGGCGTGTTCATCGACGCGCTGGTCGCCGCGACGCTGATCGCCGGCATGATGCTCTGGTATGACGTGGCTTTCAGCTGGCGGGCATTGATCGCCATTCCGATGCTCATGCTGCTGGTGCTGTGCGCGATGGGCATCAGCTTGACGTTGTCGGCGATCAACGTGAAGTACCGGGACATCAAGTACGCGACGCCCTTTCTCGTCCAGATCTGGATGTTCCTGACCCCGGTCATCTACCCGGTGAGCATCGTGCCGGAGAACCTCCGGCCGCTGCTGGCGCTCAACCCGGTCACCGGTGTCGTCGAGGGCATCCGTGCCGCGATCCTGCCCGGCAAGCCCATCGACTGGGACCTGCTCGGGATATCGGCGCTGGTCTCGGTCATCATGGTCATCGTCGGCGTGGTGTATTTCCGCCGCGAGGAGCGCGGTTTCGCCGACGTGATCTGACGCCAGCCGCCGTCAGTCTCGCCGGGTCCGTGCGGTGAAACGGTGGATGATGCTGCCCGTGTCATCACCCCACTCCCAGTTGGCCACCAGCCCGACCTTGTTCAGGCGGATGCGCTCACGGTGCGGGTAGACGTCGCTGAGCCGCCGGTAGAGCACCGGTTCGTCGTCCAGCCAGACGAGATACTGCGCACCATCGCAGGCCATGCGCAGGCGCACGCGCTCGCCATAGCCCACGCGTGCGCCGACATTGGTCCAGATGGCGTCGTAGAGGTCCTCGAAACCGTCGATCTGGAAGAAGGTCGAGATCGACGCGCCTTCATAGCTGTCGCTGCGCCACAGGTTGACGATCAGGTAGTTGTCGTCGTCCTGCCAGAAGATGAAGCCGGTTCTCGAGTTTTCGTCCTGGCCGCGTGCGCTGCCGGGCACGGTGATTTCGGCCTCGAGGTCGGCGAGCCCGCCATCCCAGTCGATGACGTAGGCCGTGCGGTCGGGATTGGGCGCAGTGGCCGTGGCGCGCACGCGGGCCGCGTTCTGTCCGGTGATGTCGATGTGCCCACGGCCCATCAGGCGTTGCCAGCGGTGGCCACCCTCGCCGGCCGGCTGGTCAGCGAGGTCACGGGGTGGCCCGCCGAAGTGCTCGCGGACGACGGGTGTGTCGCCGGGCGCGATGCCGTGGTGGTTGAAGTCGAGCCATTCGGGCAGTTGCAGGGTCTCGCCATGGACTTCGAAGTCCCTGACCCGCGCATCGCCGGCCGTGTCGCTGGCGAACAGGCCGACGGTGAGCCAGCGCGGTGCGGCCAGGGTTTCGGGCCGCGAATCGAGCAGCGCCTGGCCGCCGATGACAACGTGGAGCGTGTTGCCGCGGCGCCGGACCTGAACGGGCTGGAAGCCGGCATCCGGGTCGAGACAGTCCGCAGCGGCCTCGGCCAGCGCCGTGGAGGTGCCGTCACGGCAACAGACCAGCCGGCAGCGACCGGCGCTGAGTTCGACGGCGACGTGGTTCCGGGCGTCCTGCCAGTCGAGGAGCAGGCCGCTGTGGCCCTGCCGGGGCACACGCAGTTGCAGGTGGATGAGGCCCCAGGGGGTCTCGGTTTGCGCGGTGGCCCGCGCCGGCGCCGCGGTGGCCTCGAGACCGTCTGCCGTGCGCAGGAAGTGGCCGGTGTGCGTCTTCCAGCCGCCGGGCGGGCCTTCCCCGGCCGCGTCGAGCGGCCCGCTGCCACACAGGCAGTCGGCGGCCATCGCCCCGCCATGCCATGAGGCAAAGCCCTCGAGGGCCGCCACGCGCACGCCGTAGATGCGGCTGTCGAGGCGAAAGCCGATCTGGCCGATGTGACTCTGGCTGACGAGGGCGTAGACCTCTGGCTCCGTGGCGCGCGTGTCGATGGCCAGGGGCCGCAGTGCCGGGGGGGTGGGCAGTGCAGCGCTGGCCGGGCTGCTGGCAGCGTAATACACCGCACCCTGTTCGCGCAGCACGACCACGTAGCACAGCGGCAGGTTCTGAACGTCCTCGACCACCGTCAGGGGCAGGCCGCTGACATGGCTCCACAGCGCACCGTTGCGCGGCCCCGTGGCATGCATGACGAACGCATTGCCCCGCCCCACGGGGTTGTCGACGGCCATCCCGCCGAACCAGCCGACGGCGAGGTTTTCATCCAGCACAGGCAATGCGTCGCCGAGGCGGGTGGTGGCCAGCCAGCAGCGCAAGCGGTGCAGGGTGCGCAGGTAACGCCCGGCGCGCAGCCAGCGCAGCACCCGGTCACGGCGCCCCCACGTGCCGCTGCCCAGCCACCAGCGATGCAGGCGGCTGGCGAGGCTCTCGCCCAGTCCTTCGACCTGCGCCGTGTTGTGGCCATTGAGCATGAAGACGGCGAGCGCCAGTCCCGCACGACGGGTGAATGGCCCGTAGGCCAGCACGGCACGGTTCCAGCCCGGCTCGATCAGCGGCCGGATGCGCAGTGCGTGGTGGTCGATGGACAGGGCGCGGTCGCGATCGATGCCCCGGCGCAGCTGGCCGCTGCCGGTGCGGCTGCCGATGACCCGCCCGGGCCGTGCGTCGCGGGTGAAATCGTCGTCGAGCAGCCGTTCTGCCGCGACCGCACCGGGCGGAAGCTGCCGTTCGTCATTCGCCACGGCAGCGGCTCAATGCCCCGGTGGCGTGGCAGGTGCCGGCAGTGGCAGGTGGTCCGAGGCCCAGCGGCAGGGCATGAAGACCTGGCCGAAGCGCGGCTCGATGCCGCGGCCGGTCTTGTAGTAGTCGGCTGCCTCGACGTCCATGATCACGCAGTGCTTGAGGACATCGTGCAGGTTCTCCCACGGACCCAGCCACAGGGAAAGGTTGTACTGGCCGGGCATCAGGTTGAGGAAGTCGATCTGCCAGTCCATGTAGCCCTTGCCGGGCTCGACGCTGGCGACGTAGAAATCCGTCACCCAGTTGTTGCTGGAGGAAACGCGCATGCCGAGGTCATTGTGGATCTCGCAGCCGACGCGCAGGTCGCGGATCCGGCGGTAGACCTCAAAGTGGAAGCGCAGGGTCACGGCACAGCCGCTGGTGATGTAGTTGAGCGGCTGGCCGGCCGGATCGAGGAATTCGATGGCAGTGAAGCGGCCGTCGCCGTTGCCGGTGCGCGCCTCGACCCGGGTCAGGTCATGGCCGCCGGTGTCATTGACGTTGATGAAACTGGCGAGGTAGGACTTGACGACTTCGCCGGTCGGCCCATCCATCTGCATCTTGCCGTGGTCGATCCAGATGCCGCGTGGGCAGAGGTTCTCGACGGCAGCGAGGTTGTGCGAGACGAACAGCACGGTCCGGCCACCGCCGCGCAGGTCTTCCATCGCATTCAGGCACTTCTTCTGGAACTCGGTGTCACCGACGGCGAGGACTTCGTCGACGACGAGGATGTCGGGCTCGAGGTGGGCGGCGACGGCGAAGCCGAGGCGCAGGCGCATGCCGGAGGAGTAGCGCTTGATGGGTGTGTCGAGGAACTGTTCGACACCGGCGAAATCGACGATCTTGTCGAGGCGCGTATCGATTTCGCGACGGCGCATGCCCATGATCGAGCCGTTGAGGTAGATGTTCTCGCGCCCCGTCAGTTCATCGTGGAACCCGGTACCGACCTCGAGCAGGGAAGCGACGCGTCCCTGCACGCCGATCCGGCCGTGCGTCGGGAAGGTGATGCGGCTCAGTACCTTGAGGAGCGTGCTCTTGCCGGCACCATTGCGGCCGATGATGCCGACCACCTCGCCGGGATCGACGGCAAAGGAGACGTCTTTCAGTGCCCAGAGGGTCTCCCTGGCCAGGCGCTCGCGCCTCAGGCCGCGCCGGACCATGTCGACCAGCACCTCGCGGATCATGCGCGGCCCCTGCATCTCGCCGAGCCGATAGCATTTGGAGACGTTTTCCACGGTGATGATGGGAGATGTCATGTCGGCACGGGGTCCTGTCCGTTGGGGTGGGGGTGGCCGTGTGATGGCAAGCCTGGCCGAGTCATCGCCCTTGCGCCAGTCGGTGATAGACGTCGAGCAGACGCTGCGCGCGGGCGCGCCACGAGAACGTCGTCTTGGCACGCTCGCGGCCGGCGACAGCCAGTGCGGCGGCATGGTCCGGCCGGTCGAGAAGGCGGCAGACGGCATCGGCCAGTGCGTCCGCCTCGCCTGCCTCGACCAGCAGCCCGGTCCGGCCGTCGACGATCGTTTCCTGCATGCCGCCGATGCGCGTGCCGACCACCGGGATGCCGCAGGCCATGCCCTCGACGATCGAGATGCCGAAGGTCTCGCTGTACGATGGATTGACCACCACGTGCGCGTTCCGGTAACGGCTGACGAGTTCATGATGGGGCAGCGGGCCGAGGAATTCCACGCGGCCGGTCATCCCGCCCCGGATCACCAGTGCATCCAGGTGGTGCTGGTAGTCGCGGGTGATGGTGCCGTCGTAATAGGCGCTGAGGCTGCGCACCCGCGGATCATCCGACAGGCCGACCAGATAGCGGTGGGGCAGGATCGTGCGCGGCCCGGCCAGGGCCAGCCGCGCGCCAGGGTGCCGGCGGCAGATCTCGCCGAAGGCCTCGATCAACGTGTGGATGCCCTTCTCCGGCGAAACCCGGCCGACGAAAAGAATGCGCCGCTCGCCATCGTCTGCTGCGGGTGTCTCGGCGGGGCGGAAGATGTCGGTGTCGACGCCGTTGTAGACGGTATCGACGAGCCCCGCGTAGTCGGGAATTGCGCGCCGGAACAGCTGTGCGACGTGATCGCTGACGGCAACCACGGCATCGGCGGCACCGAGCTGGTGCCGGACCTCGTCCGGGGGCATCTGCGACAGCCACTCGCTCTGCATTTCCAGCACCAGCGGGCGGCCACGCCGGCCGAGCCGCCGGCACCACCCCCAGTAGTTGACCAGGTGCACCACGTCGGGCGCCGCCGCATCGAGCGCCGCACGGACGCTGCGCACGTAATGGGGGTGGTCATCGGCCACGGCGCCGAGGCCGAAGCGTCCCGCCCAGCGGGGATGGCGTGCGGCGAAGCGCCCGGCGATGTCGTCGAGGCCGGCGTCGACCATGCGCACGGCGAAGGGCAGGTCGGCGGCCGGTGCGACGTCGTCGCGCCGCTTCATGTACAACGTGACATCGGCCCGCGCGCCCATCGCCAGCGCCGTGTTGTAGAAAATCAGTCCGATGGAATTCTGCCGTGGCGGCAGCACTCCGTCGGCCGGCTGGGTGACGAGTGCGACCTTCATGCCTGGCGGTAGTGGGCCGCCAGCCGGCGGATGCCCTCATCGAGCGGTACCGGTGCCCGTGACAGCAGCGTGCGCATCTTGCCGACGTCGGGGCAACGCCGTGTCATGTCGCCTTCGGCCAGCGGTGGCAGGAATTCGATTGTCGAGCGACTGCCGGTGATGGTGATGATCCGCCGTGCCAGCTCGAGGATCGGCAGCTCGACGTCGCTGCCGATGTTGATGACGTCATTGAGGAAGGCATTGTCGCGGTGTGCGGCGATGCATGACTCGACGGTGTCGTCGACGTAGCAGAAGGTGCGTGTCTGCGAGCCGTCGCCGTAGACGCGCAGCGGCTCGTCGCGCAGCGCGGCGCGCACAAACCGCGGCAACACGAAGTCCTCGCTCTGGTTCGGCCCGTAGGTATTGAAGAAACGGAAAATCGTGTAGGGCAGGCCGAATTCGCGCTGGAAGCTGCGCAGGTAAACCTCGCCGAGGTTCTTGACCACGGCGTAGGGCAGGCGCGAGTTGAGCGGTGTGGTGTTTTCGTTCTGCGGGATCTCGAAGGGCTCGCCGTAGACCTCGGACGAAGAGGCGAAGTAGACGCGCCCGACGCCGGTGTTCTTGGCCAGCCTGAGGATGTTCTCGATGCCGGTGATGTCGGCCAGCACCCACAGGGGGTGGTCGAGGGTGCGTTGCACGCCGACGACGGCGGCGAAGTGGAAGACGTGCGTGAAGCGGTAGCGGTAGAACAGCGAGGAGATGTCCTCGAAGGCGTTGGCGTCGCACTTGACGAAGGTCAGGTTCGGTGCCGGTGGTGGCAGCTTGCGCACGTCGCCGGTGAGCAGGTTGTCGGCGACCACGACGTGGGTGTCGGGCTCGGCGACCAGTCCGCGGACCAGCGCACTGCCGATGTTGCCTGCGCCGCCCGTGACAAGTATCGACTTCATGATGGTGTTCCCGGTTCGTTAAGGGGCTTGCCGTGGTTCCGTTCCGCCCGTTGCCACCCAGCGGTGCAGGCAGCAGTCATCGTGCCAGCCCGCCGAGAGGACTGCAGCCGGCGTCTGCCCGGCTTTGCCCGGTACCTGGGCTCCGAGGTGGCTGGACCTCGGGCCGATGTCGATGGCGAGCGGCGTGAACAGCCCGTTGCCACCGTTCACCAGCAGGCCGGTCCAGTTGTCGGCGGCGACGTGGCCCGGCCACAGGTCCGTGTGCTCGGCCACCACCAGGTCGATATCGCCATCGGCGTCGACATCGGCCACAGCGAGGCTGTTGGCCGAGCGCAGCACCATCACTGTGTGGGCGCGCCACGGGCCGGTGCCCGCGGTGGGCGGTGCCTGCAGCCAGCCGACGCGGGCATTGTAGTCCGTGTCACGCGTCTCTTCTGTGAAGGCGATATCAGGCCGGCCGTCGCCGTCGATGTCGGCGATGGCGACACGGTCGAAGTGCCGGAGGCTGGCGCCGAGGCGGTGGGCGACGAAGCGACGGCCCCGGGCTTCCAGCCACAGCAGACGCCTGCCGCCTTCGGCGACCGCGACCACGTCCATGTCGCCGTCGCCATCCAGGTCGCCTGCGGCGATGCCGTCTTCGGCGATGTCGTGGCGGATCGTCTGCAGCGTCCAGCGGCCCCCACCCGGCGGCGGGATCCCGAGGCGCAGCAAGGTGTTGCCGCGGGTGAACCAGAGCCATGACGACCGTCCGTCCGCCGTGGGGACATGGGCCCAGCCCTGGCTGCGGCCCGGCGGGATGCGCAGGCGCCTGAGGGGCCGCCATGGCCCATCGGCTGTTGCTTCGAGGACGACGAGGTGACGTTCGCCGAGGGCGATCAGCCGCCGCCAGCCGTCATGCCATGGTGCCGTGACATGGATGATGTCGAGCCCGGGTGCGACGGGCCGGCGCGGCCACGGGACCTGGTCAGTGCCCGGGTTGTCGTAGAGGCTGCCGCCGACGGTGACATCATCGTCGCCGTCGCCATCGATGTCGGCGATGACGAGGCCGAAGCGCTGCCGGTCAGCTTCGGGTCGCCGCGTGTCCAGCGGCCGGTATGTCCAGCCCTGAAGGCGCGTCGCCGCGCCGGCGCCGAGCGCTGCAGGCGTCAGCCGCAGGGCCGCCGCGCGGTTGTGCCAGAACTCGACGAAACGGCCCGTACCGGCGTAATTCTTGCCGACCAGATCGATGGCCCCGTCGCGGTCGAGGTCGGCCGCCACCATGTTGTGCGAGCCGTGGCCGGCGAGCGGCAGGGCCGTCCAGTCCTCGCCGTCGTTGCGCCACAGGGTGATGCGGCGCTCCGGTGCCGTGTGCATCTCCGCGGTGACGACGTCCGCGTCGCCGTCGAGGTCGAAATCGGCCACCACCAGGCTGTGCGTGCCCGTCAGGGTGCCTGTCGTCAGCGGATGCGCCTGCCACGGTTGCCGGGGGTCGGTGGGCCGCCTGAACCAGGCCAGTCCGCCGTCACCTTCCGACACGCTGAGCACGACATCAAGGTGGTTGTCACCATCGATGTCGGCGATGGCGATGCGCGTGTCGACGGGCCACTCCGCGGCGAGCCGGTGCAGCCGCCAGCCGCCGGGGTGTCCGGTGTCGTTCTCCAGCCAGCGCTGCGACCATGCGATGTCGAGGTCGCCGTCGCCGTCGAGGTCGGCCAGTGCCAGGCCCTCCCCGGGACCCTCGACCAGCGTGTGCTGCCGCCAGCGGCGGGCGACCTGCCGGTGCAGGTACAGGCCCTGCTTGTCGGTGGTCACGACCTCCGGGCGACCGTCGCCGTCGAGGTCGCCGATGGCAAGGTCGTGCACGTAGCCTGCGGCGATGGCATGGGCGGTCCACCACGTGCCATGCCGGTGGTTCTCGTACCAGCGCAGACCGCGGTCCAGGTCGCCGACGACGATGTCGAGGTCGCCGTCGCCGTCCAGATCGGCGAGGTCGCCGTCGGTGGTGAACTGGCCGCGGTCGATGCCGTGACGCGTCCAGGTCGCGTACTCGTACCAGACGAGCCCATGGCCCGTGGCATTCTCGCCGCCGACGACGATGTCGCCATGGCCGTCGCCGTCGATGTCGCCGGCGGCCAGGACATCGGTGCAACAGGTCCTGCCACCCGGCGGTGAGTCATCGACGATGACGTGGGAAAAGAGGCCGGCGGCGCTGGGTGCGATGGCCGTGGAAACCGGCGTCGGCGCGTGGCCGCAGGCGCCGGCCATGGCGGCCAGTGCGGGCAGGGACCAGCTGTGGCGAGGGCGCATCAGCCGTGCCCCGTGTGTGCCGGGTGCAGGCGCGCGGCAAAGACCTCGAAGGGGCCTGCGAAACAGCCGAGGAATTCCCCGCCGGCGACGTCGCCGAGTACCGGCCAGCGTGCCGCGCCCGGGCGGCGTTCCATCTGGGTGCGGTAGCAGGCCAGCGCCCGTTGCTTGCGCGCCGGCAGGCCGATGCGGTGGTGCGAGCGGCAGCCGAGGACGAGTTGCCAGTTGTCGGCGAGCAGGCGAGCGGGCACCCGGCGTGTGCCGTCGAGGTGCCGGCCCGCGACCCATGGCCACGTGTGCCACAGCCAGACCGGATAGGCATACAGGCGAAGGGCATGGGGGTGAGTGGCCAGCGCTGCGCAGACGATGTCGTGGGTGGCACGGTGGTCCGCCAGCCCGTCGTCGCGGTGCGGGACATAGACCTCGCCGGGCTGGTATGTCGCGAGCAGTGCGGCGACCCCGGCCACGGCGGCGTCATGGTGGCTGGCGAGGTCGTGGTCGGGCAGGCCGAGGAAGTGGCAGCGGTCGGCCGGTACGCCCAGTTCGTGGGCTGCGGCCAGCGCTTCCGCATGGCGCAGGGCGGCGAGTTCCCGGCCATCGATCAGCCCCTGGTGCGAGGCCGAGCCGTCGGTCAGGGTGGCGAGGGCGACGGTGGCGCCGGCCGCCGCGCGGTCGGCGATCAGCCCGCCACAGCCCAGTGTTTCATCGTCCGGGTGGGGGGCGAAGACCAGCGTCGTGACCGCCTCGGCCGGGTGGCGGTGGGCGCAGGCGGCGGCCAGTCCGCGCAGGGCCCCCTTCACCAGCGGCCGCAGCCGGTCCTGCGCTTGGGGTGGGTTGCCGGCGCTGCGCGTCATGCGCCGATCATAACGGCTTATGTCGCCCCGGGTGGTTTCACGGGATGGATTTTGCGACGGGTCTCGCGGGTGGCGGTGCGGGGGCGGTTTACACTGTCACGCGAACGATACACGCCAGACCAACAATGGCGGATTCGAAGGAACACCACCCAGCATTCGGGGGCAGACAGCCATGACGCCGAAAGTCGCCATCCTCGCCGGCGGGGCCGGCACACGCCTTGCCGAGGAAACGGAGACCCGGCCCAAGCCGATGGTCGAGATCGGCGGGCGGCCGATCCTCTGGCACATCATGAGGCACTACGCCCATTACGGGTTCACCGACTTCGCCATCGCGCTCGGCTACAAGGGCGAATACATCAAGCGCTGGATGCAGGAGTACGCCACCCTCGGCGGCGACATGACGGTGCGTACCGGCAGCGGCGAGGTGGTGCGCCATTCACGCGACCCGGTCAACTGGAATGTCGACCTGGTCGATACCGGACAGGCGACGCTGACCGGCGGGCGCATCAAGCGCCTCGAACCGTGGATGAATGGCTCGACCTTCATGCTGACCTGGGGCGACGGCGTCTCCGACGTGGACCTCCCGGCACTGCTCCGTTTCCATCGGGAACACGGCAAGCTCGCCACCGTGACGGCCGTGCGCCCGGCTGCCCGCTATGGCTACATGGAATTCGACGGCGACCGGGTGTCGCGCTTCAGCGAGAAGCCGCAGACTGCCGAAGGCTGGATCAACGGGGCGTTTTTCGTCCTCGAGCCCGGGATCTTCGACTACATCGACGGCGATGACACGATGTGGGAGCATGCCCCACTCGAGCGGCTGGCGGCCGAAGGCCAGCTGATGGCCTACAAACACACCTCTTTCTGGCAATGCATGGACACCCTGCGTGACAAGCACGTGCTGCAGAAGCTGTGGGATTCCGGTCAGGCCCCCTGGAAGGTATGGAGCTGAGCGATGCGTGTATTGGTGACTGGTCACAAGGGATACATCGGCACCAGCCTGGTGCCACTGCTGCTGCGTGACGGCTTCGATGTCGTCGGTCTCGACAGCGACCTGTTCCGCGACTGCACCTACGTCGGCACCCTCGCCACGGTGCCCGAGATCACCAGGGATGTCCGCGACATCACCCGCGAGGATGTCGAGGGTTTCGATGCGATCATCCACCTGGCCGGCTTGTCCAACGACCCGCTTGGCGACTACGACCCCTCGCTGACGGACGAGATCAACTGCCAGGCCTCGATTCGCGTGGCCACCCTGGCCCGCGAGGCGGGGGTGCGGCGTTTCGTCTTCGCCTCCTCGTGCAGCAATTACGGTGCATCCGGCGACAACTTTCTCGCCGAGGAGGCCACGTTCAACCCCGTCACGCCCTACGGCGAGTCGAAGGTCAACGTCGAGCACGCCGTGTCGCAACTTGCCGACAAGCTTTTCAGCCCGACATTCCTGCGCGCCTCGACTGCCTACGGGGTCACGCCGCGCATCCGCTTCGACCTCGTGCTCAACAACCTCACCGCCTGGGCGCTGACCACCGGCCGGGTCTACCTCAAGAGCGACGGCACGCCGTGGCGACCCATCGTCCACGTCGAGGACATCGCGCGGGCCTATGTCGCGACGCTGAAGACGCCGCTCGAGGTGGTTCACAACCGGGCCTTCAACGTCGGTACGACCACCGAGAACTACCAGATCCGTGAACTCGCTGCGCTGGTCGAGGAGATCGTCCCCGGCTGCAAGGTCGAGTTCGCGCCCGATGCCGGCCCCGACAAGCGCTGCTATCGCGTCGACTGCAACCGCATCGCGCTCGAGATGCACGAGTTCAAGCCGCAGTGGACGGCGCGGCGTGGTGTCGAGCAGCTCTACGAGACTTTCCGGGCCACCGGGCTGACGCTCGACGACTTCGAGGGCGAGCGCTACAAGCGCATTGCCCACATCAAGAAGCTGGTCGGCGAGGGCCGGCTCGACGCGCGCCTGCGCTGGTGCCCGCCCCTGGCCACGGGAGCCGTCGCGTGACGGCTGCGGCAAAGGCGCCGGCCGATGGCGGACGCATCGCCGGGTGTCGCTCGTGCGGGTCGTCGCGCCTCGAGACGGTGCTGGACCTCGGCCTCAGCCCGCTGGCCGATGGCCTGCTGACCGAGGCCGATCTCGTACGGAGCGAGGCGCGTTATCCGCTGGTCCTGGTGGTGTGTCACGACTGCAGCCTCGCGCAGATCGACTACACCGTGCCGCCCGCTGAGCTGTTCTGCAACGACTACCCCTACTTTTCCTCGGTGTCCGATGCCCTGCAGGCGCATACGCGCAGCAACGTCGAAGAGCTGATCCGCAGCCGTGGCCTGGGCGCCGACAGCCGGGTCGTCGAACTGGCGAGCAACGACGGCTACCTGCTGCGTCACTACCATGCGGCGGGCATCCCGGTGCTCGGCATCGACCCGGCCGAGCCGCCGGCGCTGGCCGCCCGCCGCATCGGCATCGAGACGCGCATCGAGTTCTTCACCCGCGAGTTTGCCAGCCAGCTGGCCGGGGAGGGGCTGCAAGCCGATGTCCTCCATGCCAACAACGTGCTGGCGCACGTCGCCGACACCAACGGCTTCACCGCCGGCATCGCCACGCTGCTCAAGCCGGAAGGTGTGGCGGTGATCGAATTCCCCTACGTCAGGGACCTCGTCGACCACTGCGAGTTCGACACCATCTACCACCAGCACCTGTGCTATTTCTCGGTGACGGCAGCCGACACACTGCTGCGCCGGCATGGACTGTACCTCAACGATATCCGGCGCCTGCCGATCCACGGCGGTTCGCTGCGCCTCTACATCGAGCGCCGCGAGCGGGTCTCGCCGGCGGTCAGCGCGCTGCTGTGCGAAGAAGAGGCCCTCGGGCTGACGCGCGTCGATTATTACCGCAGCTTCGGGGCACGCGTCGCGGCGCTGAAGGCCCGCCTGCTCGACATGCTCGCCGACCTGCGCGCCGACGGCCTGCGCCTGGCCGGTTACGGGGCGCCGGCGAAGGGCTGTACGCTGGTCAACTACTTCGGCATCGGCACCGATATCCTGCCCTACACGGTCGACAAGAACACCTACAAGCACGGCCGCTACATGCCGGGCACGCGCCAGCCCATCCACGCGCCATCGCGCCTGCTCGAGGACATGCCCGATTGCGTGCTGCTCCTGCCGTGGAATTTTGCCGACGAGATCCTGGTGCAGCAGCGCGAATATCGCGAGCGCGGCGGCCGCTTCATCATTCCCATCCCCGAGCCGAGGATCGTCTGATGGCGGCCGCGGGCAACCCGCCGGTGGAGCCGGGGATCTGCCCCTGTTGCGGCAGCGACCGGCTCGAGGTGATCTTCTCGCAGGATGGCGTGCCATCGAACAGCTGTATCCTGCTCGCCAGTCGCGAAGAGGCGCTCGGCTACCCGAGGGGCGATATCCGGCTGGCATTCTGCGCGGCCTGTGGTTTCGCCGGCAACATGGCCTTCGACCCGGTCCTCACCGAGTATTCGGCGCGCTACGAGGAGACACAGGCCTACTCGGCAACCTTCAACAGCTTCCAGGATGGCCTGGCGCGGGCGCTGGTCGAGCGCCACGGCTTGCGTGGCAAGGACATCATCGAGGTCGGTTGCGGCAAGGGCGAGTTCCTGCGCCTGCTTTGCGACCTCGGCGACAACCGCGGCCTGGGCTTCGATCCGGGGTACTCGCCGGCGCGCGGCGAGGCGGCGGGTGCGAGTCGCTTCCGGGTGATCAGGGATTTTTTCGCCGATGCCCACGCCGGGCACGCTGCCGACTTCGTCGCCTGCAAGATGACGCTGGAGCACATCCCGCAGCCGGCGGCCTTCCTGCGCGACATGGTGCGCACCGCGCGGCGGCCCGGTGCGGTGGTGTTTATCCAGGTGCCCGAATCGCTGCGCATCCTCCGCGACTGCGCCTTCGAGGACATCTACTACGAGCATTGCTCGTATTTCTCCGCCGGCACGCTCGCCCGGCTCTTCACACGCCTCGGTCTGGAGGTGCTGGATGCAGACGTGGCCTATGACGGCCAGTACCTGACCGTCGAGGCGGGCCATCCCGACGCCGCCCGGCCGCGGGTCGCGCCGGCCGTCGCCGACGACCTGGCGGTGCTGCGCGAGCTGGCCGGGAGCTTCCGTTCCCGCGTCGGGGCGGTGATCGACGGGTGGCAGCAACGTCTCGCCGGCTGGCAGTCCGCGGGCCGGAAGGTCGTCATCTGGGGATCGGGCTCCAAGGGCGTGGCCTTCATGCACGGGGTTCCCGGGGCTTCGCTCGTCTCGCATGCCGTCGACATCAACCCTTACCGCCAGGGCGCCTTCATGCCCGGCTCCGGCCTCGAGATCATCGGCCCCGAACGCCTCGTCGCCGTCAAGCCGGATGTGGTCGTCGTCATGAACCGCATCTACGTGCCGGAGATCCGCGCCTCGCTGGCGGGGCTCGGCCTGGCGCCCGAGATCGCGGCGCTGTGAGCGGTTCTGCCGGCCCATGTCGCTGACAGCCTGTCCCGTCTGCCGGTCGGAGCAGCTCGAGCCGCTGCTTGATCTCGGTGCAGTGCCGTTGTTCTGCAACGTGCAGTGGCCCACGCCCAGTGCGGCGCGGGCGGCAGCGACCGGGCCGCTGCGCCTCGCTGCCTGCGCCGACTGCGGGCACGTCTGCAACCAGGCTTTCGATGCCGCGTGCGTCGCCTATGCCCCCGGCTACGAAAACTCGCAGCATTTCTCTGCGGTGTTCCGCCGCTATGCCGAGGCGCTCGCCGACAGGCTGGTGACGCGTCATGCGCTGCATGGACAGCCCATCGTCGATATCGGTTGCGGGCGGGGCGACCTGCTGCGGCTGTTGTGCGCGCACAGCGGCGGTCGCGGCACGGGCTTTGATCCCAGCCATGACGGCGATGATGTGGAAGGTGATGGTCAGGTCGAGATCCGCCGCGAGCACTTCACGCCGGCGCATGCCCGCGCCCTCGCACCTGCGCTGGTCTGTTGCCGCCATGTCCTGGAACATGTCGCCGACCCGCTCGCCTTCCTCGCTGGCCTGCGCACGGCGATGTCGGCCCGGCCGGGCAGCGTGCTGTACCTCGAGGTGCCGAACGGGCGCCATCAGCTCGAGGCCGGTGCGCTGTGGGACTACCTCTACGAACACATCTCGTACTTTTCCGCGGCCTCGCTGGCCCATGCCCTGGCCGTCGCCGGCTTCGAGGTGCTGGCCCTCGACGCGGTCTTCGACGGGCAGTTCCTTGCGGCCGAGGTGCGCGTGGCCGCGCCGCGACCGGAAGCGGCCCGGCGCGTTGCGGCTGATGCGCAGGCCCTGCAGCGGGCTGCCGGGGAACTGCCGGCCAAGCTGGCGCACTGGCGGCAGTGGGCGGCCGGGCTGCGCAGCCAGGGGCGCCGCGCTGCAGTCTGGGGTGCCGGCTCCAAGGGCGTGATGTTCCTCAACCTGCTGGACCTGCGGGTACCGGGCCCCGTGGAGGTCGTCGTCGACCAGAACCCGGCCAAGCACGGTCATCACGTTGCCGGTACCGCGCAGCGCATCGTCGCGCCGGCGGCCCTGGCGGGCACCCGGGTCGATGAACTGGTGCTCATGAACCCCGCCTACCGCGACGAGATCGTCGACCAGCTGGCCGGGCTCGGTATTGCCCCGCAGGTGCGCGTCGCCTGAACGACGCACTGGCGTCGGCACCACTCAGGCGCCTTCGGTCAGCCAGCCGGCGAGGTCATCGGCGCGTTCGCCGTCGAGAAACAGGCGGCACCACAGTTCGAGCGTGACGAGGGCGAACAGCGCGTCGGTGTGGTCGGCGCGATTGCCGCGGTGTTCGGCGACCAGTGCCGTGACGGCTGCAGGGCGCAGCAGCCCGCGCCGGGCCACCGCCTCGGCCGACAGCAGGCGGTCGACCACGGGTCCGAGTTCCTTTTTCAGCCAGCCGCCCATCGGTGGCCCGAAGCCGCGCTTGCGCCGGTCGAGGGTGACATCGGGAATCACGCCGCGCAGGGCGCGCTTGAGCAGCCAGCGGGTATGGCGGCCACGCACGCGCATGTGCGCCGGGACGCTGGCGGCGAGGTCGAGGAGCCGCTCGTCGAGCAGCGGCACGCGGGATTCCAGCGAGTGCGCCATGCTCATCTTGTCGGAAAGCAGCAACAGGTCGTCGGTCAGCGGGCCGCCAAGATCGGCGAGGAAGATCTGGTCGAGTTCGCCGAAGTCCCTGTAGCGACCGAGCAGCGCCAGCAGGGCGTCGTCGCCACCGGCCGGTCCACGCGCCAGCATCCGTGCCAGTGCGTCGCGGCCGAACAGGGCCATCAGGCTGTGATAGCGCTGCGACTGGTCGACGTCGGCGAGTGTGGTCAGTGTCCGCAGGTAGCGGAACATGTTGAGCAGGCGCGAGTGGCGATCGACCGGGAGGTGGCGCGTCAGCGGGGCGAGCACGCCGCGTCTCAGCCAGCCGGGCAGGTGCCGGATCAGGCCAACGTAATGCGACATCATGTAGCGGTCGTAGCCGCCCCACAGTTCGTCGCCGCCAACACCGGAGAGGATGACCTTGACCTCCCTTGCCGCATGGGCCGACACGAGGCTGGTGGTGATCACGGCCGAGTCGGCGGTCGGTTCGTCCATGTGCCAGACCAGCCCGGGCAGGAGGCCGATGACGTCGGGGCGGACGATCAGCGCCTTGTGCGTGGTCCGGTAGGTTTCGGCGATGTGCTGCGCGTACTCGAGTTCGTTGTAGAACGCGCCGCCGGTCGATTCGTCGTAGCCGATCGAGTAAGTCTGCACCGGGCCGGAGGCGGCCCGGGACATGTAGTGCACGATCATCGTCGAGTCGATTCCGCCGCTGAGGAAGGCGCCGAGCGGCACGTCACTGACCATCTGTGCGGTAATGCTCTCGGCGAGCGTCGCGCGGATCGCCGCGATCCAGCCGGCCTCGTCGAGGTCATGGCGAGGCTGGACGACGGGCTGCCAGTAGGCGTGTTCGCTGACGTCGCCGTTCTCGACGATGGCCATGTGGCCGGGTGGCAGCTTGCGGATGCCGGCAAAGAGGCTCGATGGATTGGCGACGTAGCCCAGCGCGAGAAAGTTTTCCAGCGCCGGCAGGTCGATGCGCGGGGTCATGTCAGGGCGCGCCAGCAGGGCCTTGGTTTCCGATGCCCAGGCCAGCCTGTCGCCCAACACCGCGTAATACACCGGCTTGATGCCGAGCCGGTCGCGGCCGAGCAACAGGCGATGGCGTCGCCCGTCCCACAGGGCGAAGCCGAACATGCCGCGCAGCCGGTCGACAAAACGGTCGCCGTCGCGTTCGTACAGGTGGACGAGCACCTCGGCGTCGCTGCCGGTACGGAAGCGATGGCCTTCGGCGGCCAGCATGCTGCGCAGCTCGCGGAAATTGTAGATTTCACCGTTGCACACCACGGCGATGGAACGGTCTTCGTTGTAGAGCGGTTGCCGCCCGCCGGCCGGGTCGATGATCGACAGGCGCCTCAGGCCCAGTGCCACCTGCGGCGTGATGTGGAGGTCATCGTCGTCCGGGCCACGATGGACCATGGCCGCGCCCATCGCGGTGACGGCATCGCGCCCGGGCGGTGGCCCGGCGCGCAGCATCACCTCGCCGTAGATGCCGCACATCAGAGGGCTCCGTTGGCCGTAATTGTCATGGCAGGTTGCGCACGATCGGCGGGCCGAGACGGCAGGTCAGCCAGACCGGCAGCCGCTGCCACGTCCTGATGGCCAGCGCGTATTTCGGGTTGGCCGGGTTGAGCTGCGGCAGCGCCTGACCCGGGCGCAGCCAGTAGTGCCAGAACATCGGCAGTGGTTGTGCGCCCCACTGGGCCTTGAAGCGGTAGGTGCCGCTGCCATGGGTCGAACGACCGAAATCGAAGACGGTCGAGCCGCGCCGTATCGCCTGCTCCACGCAGGTCCAGTAGAGCAGCATGTTGACGCCAGTGCGGTTTGCGGTACGCAGCGAAGACGCCCAGGGGATCTCCGTCACGCCGGCGTGGTGGAGCAAGATGCCGGCGGCCACCGGCTGTCCGCCAAGCCGGACCACGACCACGTCGGCCTGGGCGGCGAATGCCTCGAGGACGACGGCGAAAAACCCCATGCCATGGACCGGCGTGCCGAGGTCACGCATGTTGTGGGCATAGACACGATGGAACGCGTCGAGCAATTCGCTGCCGCCGCATCGGGCGGTCGCGCCTTCTTTGGCCGGTCGGCGGATCTGGGCGCGCAGCTTGGCGCTGAAGCACCGGAACTGGGTGTCGCCGTCGCCCGCCAGGGCCAGGCGCATGCCGACCTTGTCGGTGCGTACGGGCCAGTCGGGCGCCCTCGCGCGGGTCTCCCGCACCTCGGCATGGGTGACACCGAGCGTTCCGGCCAGTGTTGCCATGGCATCCAATAACGCCTGGTCGGCGGCTTCGTCTGCTGCCACCACGCCCCCGTGGTTGACGTAAGGCAGGGAAACGAGGAAATCGCCGAACAGCCGGCTTTTGAGGCGCACGAGTGGCAGGATGCCGCGGATGCCGGCGCCATCGGCGGCGTAGAGGTAATGCGTTTGCCAGCCAAAGTGCCGGGCGAAGATCCGCCGCCAGGCGAGGCCGTGGTACAGGCTGGCCGCCGGCGCCGCTTCCGTCCATGCCGCCCACGCCCGGCATTCCGGGCGGTCATCGCCCTCTGGCAGTTGACGAACTTTCAGCGTCATGATGCCGGTGCAACGCCCAGGACGCGGTCGTAACGGTCCCAGTGAAAGTCGTGCAGCAGGCGCCCGAGGCGGGTCTCGGTCTGGTGCAGGTTGAGGTAGTGGCGGAAACGCGAGCGCAGCGGCGCGTTGCCGAGGCGCGGCTGGCCGGTGTCGATCTCCCAGGGGTGCATGTAGAAGAAGCACGGCTGGTGGTCCTGCCGATGGACCCGGCGCAACGCCCAGCGGAAGACCGGATAGGGGAAAAGACGAAACCAGCCGCCGCCACCGCAGGCCCACAGTCGGCCGCCGACACGCACCGTCGACGCCGGGCACTCGGCCAGCCGTCCGCTGGCAGTGGGTCGGTACGTGAAGCGCGGTGCGCCCGGAAAACCGTAGATGTCGTGCTGGACGGGGTAGACGCTCGATGAGTAGGCGTAACCGGCAGCCTCCAGCTCCTCGAAGGCCCAGGCGCTGGCCGGGATCACCGAAAAGCTCGCCGCGCGGTAACCCGTGACCGCGGTGCCGGAAAGGTCCTCGAGGAGGGCCTTGCTGCGTGCGGCATCGGCACGAAACTCGGCCGGGGTCTGGGTGTAGACCGGGATGTGCGCGCAGCCGTGACTGGCCACTTCGTGGCCGGCCGCCACCATCTGGCGGGGCAGCGACGGGCAGCGCTCGGCGACCCAGCCGAGGGTGAAGAAAGTGGCTTTCACACCATGGTCGGCAAACAGCTCCAGCAGCCGGTGCACGTTGCGCTCGACACGCAACGGCAGCTTTTGCCAGTCATCGCGTGGCACGCTGCCGGCGAAGGCCTGGACATGGAAATAATCCTCGACATCGACCGAAAGGCCGTTGACCGGGCCGTGTGCTGCCCCCGCGGCAGGGGGGGCGGGATGTGAGACGGACGCCACGTCATTCCCCGGGGAGTCGTGCCGCAGGCGGGGTATGCGCCTTCACCAGCGGTAGCTGAGCAGCAGGCCGGCCTGGTCCTCGGTGTAGTTGTCGCTGGCCCGCTCGGCACCGGATTGCTTGTGCCGGGCCAGCCAGCCCTCGAGGCTCGTGCGCCGGCCCAGCGCGTAATCGATGCCGAGGCGGATCAGCGTGATCCGGTCGCCATTGCCCTCGGCAAACTCGCGGTCGGCAAAACGCCCTTGCAGCCCGAGGCGTGTCCTGACGCCCAGCTGTCGGGCGACCTCGACGACGAACCCGTTCTGACGCTCCGAGGCGCGCCCGACCGGATTCAGCGGGTCCTCCTCGCGAAGGACGAAGTCCTCGCGTTCCTCGCGGAAGCCGAGCAGGGTCAGTTCGTTGCGGCCGAATTCCTGATTGATGCTGGCGGTGAAGCGTTTCCATACGAAACGGTCGCCGATGCCGGGGCGGTCGATGGTCCCGGGGACTTCCGGGTTGCCGCTTTCGAAGTCCCTGTTGCGTTGTCCGAACACGCTCTCCTGCAGGCTCGGTTCCTCGAAATACGCCACCTCGACGGCGCCGCCGGTGGTCTCAAGGCGTGCCAGGGCGCGCAATGTCGAGCCGAAGCTGCGGTCGCCGACGGCTGCCTCGAGTCGCGTGCGTCCCGAGACGCGCCGGAAGCCGATCTCCCAGTATGTTTCCTCAAGGTCCGCGCTGCTGTAATCGGTGTAGTCGCTTTCCTGACCGTAGGAGCCGAACAGATAGCTCTCGCCGGACTCGCTGAGTCCCCAGGTCATGGTCAAGAACGCCAGCTGCGCCTTCGAATCCGGTGGAGTCTCGTATTCGTAGACCTGGTATTCGTGGGTGAGTGTCCAGGACAGTCCGCGGTTGCGTTCCGGGCTGCCGATGACGGTGGTGCTCTCATGGTAGTCGACATCCTGCAGCCCCTCGGCGTCATAGCTGATGGTGCCGAGCCGGTACTGGACGTCGAGCGTGTGGTCGAGGATCTCGGTGCGCAGGTGCGGACCGGCCTCGATCTGCGTCTCGTCGGTGCGGTTGTCGACGATCGGTACGTTGGTGTACCAGACCGACTGCTCGGGATCGACGATGCGCTGCGAACGCCGGGCAAAGGATTCCAGGGAGAGAAGGTCCCGGAAGAGCACCAGGTCGAGGTTGGCGCGTCCCGATCCGAAGCTGGCATCGCTCTCGTCGGCATCCTGGAACTTGAGCCAGGTGTAGGTATAGCCGGCCTCCAGCGTGACGCGTGACGACTCGTGGCTGACGACGATGCCGGGGTCTACGCGCATGACGATGTCGTCGACTTCGTTGCTGGCCGACAGGTTGAGGTTGTCGGTGTAGACCGCGCCGACCTGGATCGATGGCCGGATCTCGAGGGCCTGCACCGCCGGCAGCAGGCCGCCGGCCAGTGCGGTGGCGCCGATGATCGACGCGCAGCGGTTCAGCCGCCGTGCCGGAGCCGTCTTACGAAGGGCCATAACCGGATCCATAGTAATCACCCCCATACTGGGAAAGCCAGGCCGATGCCGGGCTCTTGTTCAGCACCAGGCCGACCGGCTTGTCGCTGCCGAGCGTGGGCAGCATTTTCTTCATGTCGCTGAGTGTCGTTACCCCGGCCTCGATGACCACCAGCAGCTGCCCGGCGATCTCGACGATGGCGTGGGCGTCGGGTGTCGACAGCAGCGGTGGTGTGTCGAGCAGGATGATGCGCGATGGGTCTTCGTGGGCGAGTTGGGCGACCACCCGCCGGGCGCGTTCGCAGCCGAGCAGCTCTGCGGAATCATCGAAGTGCGTGCCCGTCGGGATGACCGACAGGCCCGCCATGTCGGTGTCGAGCATGACCTCGTCGAGGCGCATCGCCGGGTTGTCGATGACGTCGAAGAAGCCCGGCCTGTCCTCGAGCCCCAGGCTGCGCGTCAGCGTCCGCTTGATATTGTCGAGATCGATCAGCACCACCGAACGGTCGCGCTCGTGGGTCAGGCTGTAGGCGAGGTTGGCCGAAGTGAAGGTCTTGCCGGCGCCGGGCAGGGCGCTGGCAATCATGACGATGTGGGCGTTGTTGCCCCCGCCGAGCGGGCCGAAAGCGTTCTGCAGGACGGGTCGCTTGAGGTGGCGCAGCTGCTCGAACAGCGTGGGGTCGTCGTCGCGGCTGGCGAGGATGCCCTTGGCCGCGAGAGTCGTATGGTAGGGCACCGGCGCCGGCCGCGGGCCACCGTGCGGCGTCCCCGGTCCTGCCGGTGGCTTGTGCGGCCTGGCCTTGGTCGCGGCATGTGGCGGGTCGTCACGCTTTTTGCCGAGCGAGATGGCTTTTTCGATGATGCCCATGGGGTGATTCAGCCTGTCCCGAACAATTGCCTGACCGGTTCGATGCCCTGCCGCCCCACGATGTTGACGAGGACGAACACCAGCAGCAGGCCTCCTGCCGCGATGCCGAAGCGGTGCGTCCGGTCGGGTGGGGTGCTGCTGCTGCCTATCGTCAGCGTGCCGAAGACCGGCACACCAAAGGTGTGCTTGAGCTGGTGCGCGGAATAGAACACGGGGTCGAACTGGTTCAGCGCAAAGCAGAGGAAACCACCGGCGCCGAGACCTGCGAACAGCACGAACAGGTTGAAGACCACGCGATTGGGGGCCGAAGGCGACAGCGGTTGCCGCGGTGGCTCGAGGATGTCGAAGGAGATCTCCTCGTTGTCACGCTGCATCTCGTCGGCGAGACGGGCTGATTCCAGCCGTTCGAGCAGGGCGCCGTGCTGGCGGCGAACGACGTCGTAGTCGCGGTTGAGGCGGTTGAGTTCGGCTTCGACCTCGGGGATGGTGTCGACCATCCGGCGCAGATAGGCGACCGCTGCACGGCGCTCGCCGAGCTGGGAGCGCAGGCTGACGAGTTCGACATCGGCGCGGCTCAGCGCCATGCGCATGTCCTGATAGACCGGATTGACCTCGAGCGCCGGATTGTTGCCCATCGTCGTGCCGCGCTGCTTGCGCTCCTCGTCTCTCAGGCGGTAGAGGTCCTGCAGGGTATTGGTCACGCTGACGATGTCGGGATGCTTGTCGGTGAACTTGAGGCGCAGCGATTCCAGCTGTCGCTCGAAGCTCTCGATGGTTGCATCGACCGAGGTGGCCCCGCCGCCGCCGGCCGCACCGCGCGAAGCCGTACCGATGCCGAACACCGGTTCCTCGCCCTGGATCTGTCGTTCGAGTTCGGCGCGCCGCTGCACCAGGGCCTGAATCTCGGACTCGAGCCCCCTGGCGGCCGCTTCGGCCGTCTGCAGCCGGGTGTAGTAGTCGCCGCCCTCACCGGGCATCAGGCCGACGTTTTTCTTCTTGAAGTCTGCGAGGCGTTCCTCGGCCTCGATGAGGCGATTTTCATAGACCGCGATCTGGCTTTCGATGAATTTCTGCGCCTGTACGGAGTCCGAGCGGTCGGCCCGCAGCGTGCGGGCCATGAAGTTGTTGAGCAGCGTCAGGACGACATCGTGGGCCATTTCCGGGTTGCGATCGCGGAAGGCGATGGTGTAGATGTTCTGGCCCGGCACCTTGGTGATCTCGATGCGCATCTTGAGGCTTTCAAGCAGCTGGTCGACGTCCTTTGGCTCGGTGACCCGGGCCAGCAGCCCGGTTTCCGCCGCCACTGCCTCGAGCTGTGGCCGGCTGAGCAGGGCCTGCGTCATCATGCTGACCTGGCTCAGGGTGTCGGTGGGCACCGCGAGGCCCTGCATCAGTGGCTGGAGGATCGATTCGGTGTTGACGAAGACCCGTGCGGAAACGTCATAGCGGTTCGGCAGGGTCAGGACCCAGCTCCAGCCGGCCAGCGCAATGAACCAGGCCAGCAGCAGTGCCCGCCAGCGGAAACGCCACATGCCATAGGCCTGCTCGATGATGGCCAGCCTGATCTGTGAAATATCCACCACTGCGTTCCGTGTGCTGCGCCTGGTCAGCTCAGAGCCGCGACTCGGGGATGATCAGCACGTCCCCGGGGCGCATCATGATGTTCTGTTCGATCCTGCCCTTGTTGAGCAGGTCGTTGAGGCGCACCGGAATCTCCTGCTGCTCGCCGTTGATGCGACGGATGATGCGGGCCCGGTTGCCGGCCGCACTCTCGGCCAGTCCGCCGACTTCGATCATCACGTCGAGTACGGTCATGTCCTGCCGGTACGGGATCGCCTGCGGGGAGGCGGCCTGACCGACCACCCTGACCTGCGTGCTGAAGGTGCCGACGAAGCTGCTGACGATGACGTTGACCTTGGGAGCACGGATATATTGCGACAGTGCCACCTCGATGTCGCGGGCCAGTGCCGTCGGTGTCTTGCCGACCGCGACCATGTCTTCGACCAGCGGTGTCGAGATGCGGCCATCGGGCCTGACGGGAACCAGTACCGACACCTCGGGATGCTGCCAGACGAAAATCTGGATGTTGTCGCCGGGACCGATGACGTACTCGTCGAGCTGTGCCACGGGCGGCGCGTCGCCGGTCGTGACCGGGGGGCGGGTACCGGTACAGGCGGCAAGACCAATGAAGGCCAGGCAGGCCATCGTGACGGTGATCGGGTGTCGCATGTGATTCCCCTCCCTCGGGTCAGTGGCTGCACGTCGGCGCATTATAGAGAAGCCGGTGACCGGGCAGGTATTTTGGTTATCGTTGTTGCCGGTCACGTCACGAGGCAGGGGATCGTACGCCCTGCCGGCACCGGCGGACTGTGAAGGCGGTCAAGGATCGCCGCCACGTGCCTGTTTTCGGCTGTCGTCATCTGACAAGATGGCGAGCCGACACCGCGCGCAGCCGCCTGCCGGCCGCACAACACGCCCGAAAAGGGTGCTGGCACGGGCGATGCGCCGTTGATCAGCGCCCGCCGGGCCGCCGGAGCACCCATGTCACGACCGCTGATCGCCCACATCGTCCACCGGCTGGATTACGGCGGCCTCGAGAATGGGCTGGTCAACCTGATCAACGGGCTGCCCGACGACCGTTTCCGCCATGCGGTGATCTGCCTGGCCGGCTATTCGGGGTTCCGGGCGCGAATCCGCAGCGCCGAGGTCTGCGTGCACTCGCTCGACAAGCGCCCGGGCAAGGACCTGCCGGCCTACGGCCGCTTGTGGCGGCTCCTGCGGCACCTCGGTCCGGCCATCGTCCACACGCGCAATCCGGGTGTCATCGACTGCGCCGTGGTGGCCCGTGCCGCCGGCGTGCCGCTGCGGGTCCACGGCTACCACGGCTGGGATGTCGACGACCTGCATGGCACGCGTACCCGGCGCGCGCTGCTGCGCCGGGCCTGCAACCCCAGTATCGACCGCTTCGTCGCCGTGTCACGTCACATCGCCCGCTGGATCGAGGACACCGACGGCATCGATCCGCGGCGCATCCGCCAGATCTACAACGGCGTTGACCTGCGGCGTTTTGCGCCGGGGGTATCGGCTGCAGCGCCCGTATTCGACCTCCCCAACGGACAGCGGCCCTTCGTCATCGGTACCGTCGGTCGGCTCGAGGCCGTCAAGGACCAGGCGACGCTGGCACGGGCCTTTGGCGAGCTGATGGCGCGCCAGCCGGCGTGGCGGGACCACGTCCGGCTGCTGATCGTTGGCGAGGGGGCATGCAGGGGCGGGATCCAGCGCCTGGTCGACGAGGCGGGATGCGCGGGGCTGGCCCGCATCACCGGTTGGCGTGATGACATCCCGGAGCTGATGCGGCAGATGGACGTGTTCGTCTTGCCTTCGCTCAACGAAGGCATCTCGAACACCCTCCTCGAGGCCATGGCCAGCGGCCTGCCGGTGATCGCCACCGATGTCGGGGGCAACGGAGAACTGGTCGTCGAAGGTGAAACCGGCCGTCTGGTGCCTGTTTCCAGCGCCACCGACCTGGCGACCGCCATCGAGGCCTATGTGGCCTCGGCAGCGCTCGTCCGGCAGCATGCGCAGTCTTCGAGACGGCGTGCCGAGAACATCTTCGGCATGGATGTCATGATCGCCGGCTATGCCCACCTGTACGGCGAGCTGCTCGACGGCAGCGCGCGAAACGGAGTCTGACCAGAAATGTGTGGAATCGCCGGGATCATCGACGTCAGCGGAACCCGTGCCATCGATGAGGGGCTGCTGCGGGCCATGAACGGCACCCTGGCCCACCGTGGGCCCGATGGTTCGGGCGTGCATGTCGAGTCGCGGGTCGGGCTGGCCCATCGTCGCCTGTCGATCATCGACCTCGAGGCTGGTGTGCAGCCGATGTACAGCGCGGACCGCTCGGTGTGCGTGGTCTTCAACGGCGAGATCTATAACTTTCGTGAACTGGCCACCGAACTGGCCGCACTGGGCCACCCCATGCGCACGCATTCCGACACCGAGGTCATCATCCATGCCTGGGCGGCCTGGGGTACCGGTTGCGTCGAGCGGTTCAATGGCATGTTTGCGCTCGCGCTGTGGGATGCCGGGCAACAGACCCTGTTCATGGCCCGCGACCGCCTCGGCATCAAGCCGCTCTATTACGCCCGGTTGCCCAATGGACAGTTGATCTTCGGGTCCGAACTCAAGGCCCTGATGCGCCACCCCGCGCTGCCGCGTGACATCGACCCGAGCGCTGTCGAGGACTACTTCACCTTCGGCTATGTGCCGGAACCGAAGACCATCTGGCGCGGGGTGCACAAGCTCAGTCCGGGCTGGTGGCTGCTGCAGGATCTGAAGGCGGGCCGCCAGACCCTGCGGCAATACTGGGACGTGCGCTACGATGTCCCACCGGCCGGCGGGGATGCCCGTGACCTCGCTGCCGAGCTCGTCGCACGTCTCGGTCATTCGGTTCGTGCCCAGCTCGTCGCCGACGTGCCACTGGGGGCCTTTCTCTCCGGCGGCGTCGATTCGAGCGCGGTCGTCGCCATGATGGCGCAGGGGGCCACCTCCCGTGTCCGTACCTGCTCGATCGCCGTCGATGAGCCGGCCTTCGATGAGTCGGCCTATGCCCGGCAGGTGGCCGGCGTGCTCGGCACCGACCACGCTGAGCGCACGGTGCGTGTCGATGACGTCGGGCTGATCGAAACGCTGGTCCGGGCCTACGACGAACCCTATGCCGACAGTTCCGCGATTCCCACTTACCGGCTCTGTGAGGCGACCCGGGCCCACGTCAAGGTGGCCCTGTCCGGTGATGGCGGCGACGAGAACTTCGCCGGTTACCGGCGTTATCGCCTGTATGCGGCCGAGGAGGCGGTTCGCGCGCGGCTGCCGGCTGCGCTGCGGGTGCCGCTGTTTGGCCTGCTCGGACGCTGGTACCCCAAGCTCGACTGGGCGCCGCGCGTGCTGCGGGGAAAGACCACCTTCCAGTCGCTGGCCCGCGACAGCGCCGGGGCTTATCTGCACGGCGTCTCCATCAGCGACGAGGCATTGCGGGCCGAACTCTACTCAGGGCAGCTCAAAGCGTCCCTCGCCGGTTACCGCTCGCGCGAGGTGTTCGATGGCCACCTTCGGGGCCGCGAGTTTCCCGACACGCTGAGCATGGCCCAGTACCTCGATTTCAAGACCTACATCCCGGGCGATATCCTCACCAAGGTCGACCGGGCGAGCATGGCGCATGGGCTGGAAGTGCGGGTGCCGCTGCTTGACCACGAGTTCGTCGAATGGGCGGCGAGCGTGCCGGTGGCGCTGCGGTTGCGCCGCGGAGAGGGCAAGTACATCTTCAAGAAAAGCCTCGAGGGCATCCTGCCCGACGAAATCCTCTACCGGAAGAAGATGGGTTTCGCCGTGCCACTGCAGCGCTGGTTCCGCGGCCCCCTGGCGGCAAGGGTTGAAGGCCTGGCATCGGATCCCGGGCTGGCCGCCAGCGGGCTTTTCGACCCCCGGGGCCTGGCGCGCATCGTCGGCCGCCATCTCGGCGGGCGGCGTGACCACAGTGCGCTGATCTGGGCGGTGCTGATGTTTGCCGGCTTCCTCGAGGCCACCCAGGGCGATGGCTGAGTGCTCGGCATCCTGCGCCGTCGATCGCGGCCGGGTGGGGTGATGCTCAACCTCGTCACCCTCACCAACCTGTACCCGAACAGCGTCCAGACGCGGCACGGGACATTTGTCGAGGAGCGGCTGCGCCTTCTCGTCGCCAGCGGCGGGCTCCGCGCCGAGGTTATCGCGCCGGTGCCCTGGTTCCCGTCGTCGTCGCCCATCTTCGGCCGCTATGCCATCAGCGCCGCCGTGCCGCGGGTCGAGGTGCGCGCGGGGCTCACCGTCCGGCATCCACGTTTCCCGGCGCTGCCCAGGGTTGGCATGGCAGTTGCGCCGTTCCTCTATGCCGCCGGGGTGTCGGCCACGCTGCGCCAGGTGCTGTCGGGGCTTGAAGGGCCGGTGCTCCTCGACGGCCATTTCCTCTACCCGGACGGCGTGGCCACGGCCTTGCTGGCGCGTCGTTACGGCCTGCCGTTCATCCTCACGGCACGGGGCCAGGATGTCACCCTGTTTCCGCGCCACGCCGTGCCACGCCGGCTGATCCGCTGGGCCTGTGCGGCGTCGAGCCGGGTCATCACGGTGTCCGAAGCGCTGCGCGAGCAGCTCGTCGATATCGGTGTGGCGCCGGACAAGGCCTGCACCCTGCGCAACGGTGTCGACACGGACAAGTTCCGGCCCGCTGAGCGGGCGGCTGCGCGGCAGCGGTTCGGCTGCCAACGGACGACGCTGCTCGCCGTCGGTCACCTGATAGAGCGCAAGGACCATGACCTGATCGTCCGCGCCTTGCCGCTGTTGCCGGATATGGACCTGGTCATCGTCGGCGAGGGGCCGCTGCGCCAGCGCCTGCTCGACACTGCGGCCCGGCTGCGGGTGGCCGGGCGCGTGCGAATCGTCGGGCATGTCTCGCAGGCCGAGTTGGCCATCTGGTATACGGCGGCGGACATCTCCATCCTGACCTCGCGCCATGAGGGCATGCCCAATGTGGTGCTGGAAAGTCTCGCCTGCGGCACACCGGTGGTTGCGACGGTGGTCGAAGGTGTCCCGGAACTGATCGACAGTGCCGCCGCAGGTCGGCTGGTCATGCAGCGCACCCCCGAGGCGCTGGCGGCCGCGGTACGCCGGCTGGCCGGCGGACTGCCACCGCGCGAGGCGACCCGCGCACATGCCATGACGTTGGGATGGGGGCCGACCATCGAGGGCCTGCGCGCCGTGATTTGCGACGCTTGTGGCGGTGATGTCCTCGACAGCCATGAAAAAATGTAACCTCGAAGGATTAAACCGGATGCCATGCCGGTACGCCGTCGTGTTTATGTCAACTGAAAGGCAGTCGCAGGGCCACAGGGGCCAGGGATGGCGTATCCTCCCCGGGTACGCTGCCCCGGCCGCGGTCCGTCTTCGCGAGGCGGTTTCCGGCAGCGGCGGCCAGGGAGCAGGGAATTGAGCTGGTTTCGCGCCGGGGCCCGTTCCATGGGGCGCCTCTCGGTGGTGCTTGCGACCACCGATGCGCTGGCGGCCATGCTGTCTTTCTACGCGGCCGTGTGCCTGCGTTTTGCCTTCGATATGGATTTCATCGACCGGGCCTTTGGCACGGTCGGGCCGCGGGCCGCGACCTTCACCGTCTGGTTCCTGGTCGGCATGGTGAGCATGGGCCTGTACAGGCCGCGGCAACGGCCGACCGTGGGCGAGACCGCGGCCCGGGTCGTGCTTGCCACCGGTGTCGGTGGTCTGGCCAACATCGTGTTCTTTTACGTGTTCCCCGACCTCAACGCCGGTCGCGGCGTGATGGCCATTGCCATGCTGATCACCTGTGCGGCGGTGTTCGGCGCGCGACTGGCGATGCTGCGACTGATCGACTGGAACCCGATCAAGCGCCGCGTGCTGGTCATCGGCGCCGGCGATCCGGCCGCCAAGATCCACCGCCTGCGCCGGCGTGCCGACCGCCGCCGCTTCGATGTCGTCGCCTTCGTTGCACTGTCGGATCAGGAGCGCGCCCAGGCAGGGCGCTCGGGCATCGAGCCGGTGATCGATGCAGAGGCCGTCGGTGATTGCGGTGACATCGACGAAATCGTCGTTGCCGTCGACGATCGCCGCGGGCGCCTGCCGGTGCATTTCCTCCTCGATCAAAAGCAGCGTGGCGTGCCGGTGATCGATCTGGTGCACTTCCTCGAGCGGGAAACCGAGCGGCTGGACCTCGACGTGTTGCGTCCGAGCTGGCTGCTTTACGAGAAGAGCAGCCAGACCGACATCCTCTACCGATCGCTGAAGCGCATCTGCGACATCCTGTTCAGCGCCCTGCTGCTGGTGCTCGTGTCACCGGTATTGCTGCTGGCGGTGCTGGCCATCAAGATCGAAGACGGCATGATGGCGCCGATCGTCTATCGGCAGCGGCGGGTGGGGCGCAACGGCCGTATCTTCAGGCTGGTCAAGTTCCGCAGCATGCGGGTCGATGCCGAGAAGGATACCGGCCCGCGCTTCGCCGCCCGGCGCGACGAGCGTGTGACCCGGGTCGGGCAGCTCCTGCGGCGCTTTCGTATCGACGAACTGCCGCAGCTCCTCAACGTCATTGCCGGCGACATGAGCGTCGTCGGTCCCCGTCCCGAGCGCCCCGAGTTCGTCGATGAACTGTCGCGCCAGGTGCCGCTTTACTTCTACCGTCATGGTGTACGACCCGGTCTCACGGGCTGGGCGCAGATCAATTTCCCCTACGGTGCATCGCTGGACGATGCCCGGGAAAAACTCAAGTACGACCTGTACTACATCAAGAATGCGACCCTCGTGATGGATGCGCTGATCCTGCTCCAGACGCTGGAAATCGTCGTCTGGGGGCGGGGGACCAGCATGTCCGGCATGCTGCCGGCGGCCGACGAGCGCCGCGGCGGCGACATCGCCACGCCTGCGCTGGCCCGCGACAAGACCGGGCGGGACGCGGCCTGACGCCGCGCCGGCCGTTCAGGGCGGGTTGCCCCCCAGACGGAATGCGCCGCTGCCTTCATCGCTGAGGGTGGCCTGGCGGGCCGTGTCCTCGGGGAGGGCTTCGGGGACGGCCCGTGCCGCGTCGGCGTGGATCGCCGTGACCTGGCTGCGGCGAGGGTGGTCGACATAGAAAACCACTTCCGCCTGTCCACAGGTGATGATGTCGCCAGCCCGGAGCAGGGCCCGCGCACGGCGTTTCTGGTTGACCATGATGCCGTTGCGGCTGTTCAGGTCCTCGATGACGTAGATGCCGCCGATGCAGTCGATGAGCGCATGCCGGCGACTGACCTCCTTGTCGATGACGACGAGGTCGTTGGCATTGCTGCGGCCGATGACGAAGGGGAAAGATCTGGCCTGCACCTGCTCGATCAGCACCCCCGAACGGTAGACCATCAACGTCACGGCGTTGTCGCCGTCTTGCGGAGCCGACTTCGGCGCCGTGGGTTGCTTGCCGCTGTCGCCGTGTTCCTCGAACCATTGCCAGCGCAACTCCTGGACCACGGCATCGATGACATCGACGTTGACCGTGTGGCGCTCCTCGACCATGCAGGCCATCAGCGCGGTGTCGCACAGCGTGTTGATCAGGCGCGGGATGCCATAGGTCAGGCGATGGATCTCCTCAAGGGTGCCGGGTTCGAAGATCGCGTCGGCGTCACCCCCTGCGACCTCGAGCCGGTGCCTGATGTAGTCGAGGGTCTCGGCCTCGACCAGCGCATCGAGTTTCTGCCGCAGCCGTGCCCGCTGGCGGAGCTGTATCAGGCCGGGCGCATCGAGCAGGTCGTCGAGGCCGGGCTGGCCGGTCAGTACGATGGAGACGATGCGCCGGTCGCTGGTGTCTATGCACGACAACAGGCGCAGTTCCTCGAGGGCGGCCGAGGAGAGGTTCTGCGCCTCGTCGACGATGATGACCACGTGCCGGCCCTGGCGATGCTCCTCGAGGAAGAAGCTGCGCAGGGTATCGAGCAGCAGGACTTTCTTTTTCTTGTAGTTCGGCATGCCGAACTCGGAGAGCAGGGCCTGCAGAAGTTCGATGTGGGACAGGGTGGTGTGGAAGAGCTTGGCCACCGTATAGCCCGGGCCGAGTTCCTGCATGACCGTGTTGAGGATGGTCGTCTTGCCGATGCCGATTTCGCCGGTGATGATGACGAAGCTGTCGCGGTTCAGCAGGGCAAACTTGACGTTGGCGATGGCCCGCGAGTGCTGTTCCGTCATGTAGACGAAATGCGGGTCCGGCGCCAGGTCGAAGGGCCGGCAACTCAGCTTGAAGAACTCCTCATACATCGGCCAGCGCCCCGTCAGTTGTCACCCCCGGATCGGCCGGGGTCTGGACCGGGTACAAGTATAGGCGGCCGCCCGGCACTTGTCGCGCGAGCAGCCCGCATCTGCTTTGCCTGGCGACTGCCGATGCGTATATCATGCCGGCCACGGGCGATTAGCTCAGTGGGAGAGCGCTGCTTTCACACAGCAGAGGTCGCTGGTTCAATCCCAGCATCGCCCACCATCCCTTCCGCCACCCGGTCCACCCGACCGGGTGCGTGTCAGTACCGCCGGCCGGTGCCGGCCCATGATACGCCGCAGCGATAGCGGTTGTTCTTGTCTTCGTCGGACGACATCGCAACGTTGCCGAGCCGCAGGTCGCCGTCGCTGGAATAATAGCTGTAGCTGCAGAAAACCGACCAGTTGTGCTCCATGCGCCAGCGCAGGGATGCATCCAGCGTGAAGTACGTGCGGTCCTCTGCGCTGTCGACGCCGAGGATCGATTGGTCGCTGCCGAGGAAAGCAAACGTGGCCTTGAGGCGTGGCGACAGCTGGTGGTCGACGTAGAGCTGGACCTGTTCGGTGACGGCTTCCGTGCCATTCGAGCGGGGAGCGATGGTCCTCGCCGCGCTGATGTTCAGCGATGTCCGCTCGGCCCGCTTGCGCACGCTGGCCTGGAGGATCAGGTTGCGGTCATCGCTGTCGAAGGTGCACAGCACCGGCACGCACGGGGCACCTGTCAGCGGGTTGCGGGGCAGCCCGGAGACCTCGATTTCGCTCTTCGTCGAACCGACCGTGACCTCGCTGGTCCACGTCCTGGCAAAGGCCCAGGTCCAGCCTGCGTTGATGGTCTGGGAATCGGTGCGGTTGCGGAACGGCCCGGACTTCTCCGTGGAGTCGAAGCGACTTGCACTGCCGCCAAGGCGCAGGGAGTTGTTGTTGTCGAACAGGTAGATGACCGTCGCCGAGCCGGATGTGTACTCGTAGTCGAAGAGGTCATCCCGGCCTTCGAGGTCGTACTCGATCTCCGAGCGGGTCGCGTTCAGCCCGGCCTGCCAACGCGGACTGATCGTCCAGGTCGCATAGGGCGATATCTCCCAGGTCTGCTGAGTGTCGTCAAGGTTGCGCACGGTGCCTGACCCGGTGACAGGATCCAGTGCGCCGTCGATGTCGTCGGGTGTCGCCGGATCGAATTCGCTGGTACGGATGCCGACGTCGCGCCAGGAAAAATCGCTGCCCAACTCCACTGTTTCCCAGCGGCGCGACGCATCCGCGTTGAAGTAGAAATCGTCGTCGTTGAGATCCTTGTTCGATCTCAGATAATTGCTGTGATTGATGCGCGGCTTGATACCGACCCGGCTGCGCGGCGTTTCGAGCCGGGCCGACAGCGTGGCATCGAGATACGTGCCCGTGGCATCGGCTTCGTTGTCACTGGTATAGCGGGGGTTCGTCTCGTGGATGACGCCGAGCGTTACCGAGGGCAAAAATTCCCAGTAGTCGGCCTGCGCGGCACTGGCCAGCAGCAGCGCGGCGAAACCCAGGCCGATGCCCGGGCCGGTCGTCCCCGCCGGCCGTGTCACGGGACGACGACCGTATCACCGGGCTTCAGGACGATGTTCTGCTGCAGCCGCTTGCCGGCCGCCACATCGCTGTAGGCAAAGGGGATCGCGATCTGGGTGCCGCCCTCGCGGCGCAGGATCCTGATCTTGTCGACCTGGGCAAACGGCGTCATTCCACCCGCGATGGTCAGCGCCTGGACGACGTCAACGTAGCGGTTGACGGGAAACTCGCCCGGCCGGTTGACCTGGCCGATGACGTAGACCTTGCTGCCCAGCGCCTGGTGTACCGAGACGCTGACCACCGGATCTGGAATGAAGCGGCCGATGCGGGCGCCGAGGTCCCGGCTGACCTCATCGACGGTGCGTCCCTCGGCGCGGATGTCGCCGGTCAGCGGGAAGGAAAAAAAACCGTCCGGGCGGACGGCTGTCTGCTGCTGGAGGTCTTCTTCCTTCCAGACGAGGATGTTGAGCACATCTCCCGCATTGATCTGGTAGCTGCCGCTTTCGACCGCCGCCGGGGCGGATTGGTCGGCCGCGTAGGCCGCGGTGGCCAGCATGACGCCCAGCACCATGCCCAGTAACCTGCTATTGCTCATTCCCCATGACTCCCCGGGTTGTGTGGCCTTGACGGTGGCGACTGGCGCCGCCACGCGACCTTAAAACAGCCGGTGGCCGGTGTGCAGGCCGCCAGGTGTCGTAAACAAAATTTAATCCGCCGGTAAGCCCCGGGTGCGATGGGCTCGCGCATCATGAGCCCTGTATCCGGGACTGCCACCGGCAGGCAGCACCTTGCGGCACAGTGTACTGGGCTTTGTACCTTGCTGCGATGCTCGCCGTTGTGAGGGGCTTCGCAGAATGCCGCAGGTGACGGGATTACCGTCTGCTGCCGGGTTCGGAGGTTCGAGCCCCGTGGCCTGACGACTGGACGGAAAATTGTGAACACGACCTGGTTTCTGCCTCCGCTGGCGCTGGTCGCCACGGCGCTGATGATCGTCGTGCTGCGGCCGATCGCTGCGACCATCGGGCTCGTCGATGTGCCGAACGAGCGCAAGAGTCATAGCGCACCCACGCCGCTGGTGGGCGGGCTGGCGGTGTTCGTCGGCCTGGTCATCACCTGTCTCGTGGCCGGGGGCGGGGGCGCTGACCCCCGGCTGATGAGCTTCCTCGGTGCCGGCCTGCTGCTGGTCGCCGTAGGGGTGGTCGACGATTTCTTCGAGCTGACGCCCAGCGTGCGCTTCGTCACGCAGATCGTCGCCGCGCTGCTGATGGTCTACGGGGCCGGCGTCGTCCTCTCGGACCTCGGGGGCATGACCCCCAGCGGCAGGACACTGCAGCTCGGCTGGCTGGCCGTGCCGTTCACCATATTCGCGACGCTCGGCGTGATCAACGCCCTCAACATGTGCGATGGCCTCGATGGCCTCAGCGGCAGCCTGTCGCTGGTCTCGCTCATCGGGCTGATGCTTGCCGCGCTGATCTGGGGTGATGCCAGCGCCACGGGCGTCCTGCCGGTGCTCGGCGCCTGTGTCGCCGGCTTTCTGCTCTTCAACCTGCGTCTGCCGGGCCGGGCGCGAGCCAGCGTCTTTCTCGGCGATGCCGGCAGCATGTTCCTCGGTTTTGCCCTGACGTGGTATGCCATCAGCCTGTCGCAGGGCGAGAACCGCGCCATCACGCCATCTTCAGCGCTGTGGTTCCTCATGCTGCCGATCTTCGATGCCGTGGCCATGATGCTGCGGCGGATTTTGCGGGGCCGTTCACCGTTTGCCGCCGACCGCGAGCACCTCCACCACGTGTTCCTGCTGGCCGGCTACAGCGTCAACCAGACCGTGGCGATCATGGCCACCATGGCCATGGCCGGCGTTGTCGTCGGGATGGCCAGCATTCACTGGCAGCTGCCCGAATTGCTGGTTTCCCTGGCTTTCCTCGCCGTCGGCCTGGGCTATTTCTGGCTGATCATGCATGCCTGGCGGGTGATGCGCTTCCTGCATCGCTCGATCTGCCGGCGGCGCATCAGCGCCGAACGGCGCGCGGTTGCTGCGGTGGCCTACGAGGGCCCGGAGCGCCGTTCCGGCCGTGACCGGCGCAAGGCCGGTGGTCCGCCGGCCGCGCCGGGCCGTTGAGCCGATGCCGGGGGTCCGGCTCAGGGGATCCATGCGAGCGTGATGACGTGGCCCGCGATACGGCCGTGGCGGCCCTGCAGGCGGTCGCACAGCGATCGGGGGATGGCGTTGCCGGGGCTCCGGCAGGCGAAGTGCCCGTCCGGTCCGGCATGCAGGATTTCCACTTCCGGGTAATCGATGAACCGCCCCAGCAGGGGGTGGACGCATTTGTAGACGCTCTCCTTGGCGCTGAAAGCGAGGGTCGCTGCCAGCCCGCGGTCGTTGGCCGGCAGTGCTGCGATCCGCCGGTATTCCGCCCCGGCGAACAGCGTGCCGAGCAGCGTGTCATCGACGGCAGCCTTGTCTTCGATGTCGAGCCCCACACTGCGGTAGTGATCGGTTCGGGCGGCGATCGCCGCCGCCAGCGTGCGCGTGTGGCTGATCGATCCGGTGCTGCCGGCCGGCCACAGCGGTTCGCGATGCGGGCCCCGTGCAATGGCCGTGTCCGCGTTCGTTGCGCCCGCCGCCGCCAATGCCTGTCGTGCGCAGTGGCGGCCGGCGGCGAATTCGCGCCGCCGGGCCGCCGACATCCCGGGCGTCAGTGCCTGCTCGATGGCCGGGAGGCCGGGCAATGGGCTGTCAAGCGCCACTGCAGCCACTGCGACGCCCCCGGGCAGCAGGGTCTCGAGTTTTACGCGCAACAGACCGGCAGTATCCATGGTGGGCGGCAGTGTGCCCGCGGCCGGGCCATACGCCAAATGCGGGCAACCCCGTCCAGGGAAAGATGCCGGCCCTGCTAGAATCCGCCCCCGCCTGCCGCGTGAAGACCGACCGCATGACCGTCAAGACACGTTTCGCCCCCAGCCCGACCGGCTTCCTGCACATCGGCGGAGTCCGTACGGCGCTTTTTTCCTGGCTGCATGCGCGCCATCATGGTGGACGATTCGTGCTGCGCATCGAGGACACCGACCGCGAGCGTTCGACGCAGGCGGCAGTCGATGCCATCCTCGAGGGCATGGCCTGGCTGGGCCTCGACCATGACGAGGGGCCGTTTTTCCAGATGCGGCGCCTCGCGCGCTACCGCGAGCAGGCCGAGCGGCTGCTCGCCGACGGCAGGGCCTACCGCTGTTGGTGCAGCCGCGAAGAACTCGAGGCGATGCGTGCCGCCCAGGTCGCACGCGGAGAGAACCCGCGCTATGACGGCCGTTGCCGCGGTCGAAGCACTGGACCGCCGGGCATCGACCCCGTGGTCCGCTTTGCCATGCCGCGCGACGGGCGCACGGTTGTCGATGACAGGGTCCGCGGTCGCGTCGAGGTCGACAATGCCGAACTCGATGATTTCGTCCTGCTGCGTGCCGATGGTATACCGACCTTCCACTTCGGTGTCGTGGTCGATGACGGCGACATGGGCATCACGCATGTCATCCGCGGTGATGACCATCTCAACAATACCCCCCGTCACCTGCACCTCATCGACGCCCTGGGTTATCCGCGGCCGGTCTTTGCCCACCTGCCGATGATCCTCGGTCCGGACGGCGCCAAGCTGTCCAAGCGCCATGGTGCGGTGAATGTCCTCGAGTATCGCGATCAGGGTTTCCTGCCCGATGCGCTGCTCAACCATCTGGTCCGGCTGGGCTGGGCGCATGGCGACCAGGAGGTTTTCGGCCGTGACGAGATGATCCGCCTTTTCGACCTCGCACAGGTCAATGCCTCGGCGGCGCGTTTCGATGTGGCCAAGCTGACGTGGCTCAACCAGCAGCATATCCGTGATGGCGACCGCGCAGCCGCGATCGCCGCCCTGCGCTGGCAGTTCGCGGACCTCGGGATCGACGAGCAGGCCGGGCCGGATGCCGCAAAGGTGGTCGATGCGTGGTGCGAGCGCTCGGTCAACCTGCGCGAAATGGCGCAGTCCTGTGCCTGGCTGTATCGCGACGCGCTGGAGCGCGATGCCGCAGCGGCGCGCAAGCACCTGACTCCGGCCATCGTGCCGGCGCTGGAAGACCTGCTGAGCCGGCTGCGCCGATGTCCGCAGTGGCAGCGTGAGGCACTGCATGTTGCGGTGGCCGATGCGGCCAGTGCGGCGGGCATCGGCTTTGGCAAGCTGGGACAGCCGCTCAGGGTGGCGCTGTGCGGTGGCACGGTGTCGCCGCCGATCGACGTCACGCTGGTGCTGGTGGGCCGTGAACGCAGTGTCGAGCGCCTGGTTCAGGCCATCGCGCTGGCGCGTGGCGAAAGCTGAAAAGCGCGACTGTGCCGAGCAGTCGGGGCGGCGTCGCCTTCCTTGACACCCCGGTAGGGGTGGCGTAGATTCCCGCGCCTGCCGTGGGGCTATAGCTCAGCTGGGAGAGCGCTTGCATGGCATGCAAGAGGTCGGCG
>CAYQIV010000006.1:0-125439 GCA_964417725.1 uncultured Chromatiaceae bacterium | reverse complement strand
CGACATCGTCGACAAGGGCATCGTGCTGACCGGCGGCGGCGCCCTGCTGCGCCACATCGACAAGCTGCTGATGGAGGAAACCGGTTTGCCGGTGGTCGTCGCCGATGAACCCCTGACCTGCGTCGCACTGGGCGGCGGACGCATCCTCGAACTGCTTGACGAGGTCTCGCCATCCACCATTGGCCTGGAGTGACCCGGCGGTGACACGCCGCGCGGCAGGCCCGCAGCACAGGCATGGCGCTCAAGTCACCGGATAGCGAACCCCGGCTTTTCCGCAGCGCCGGCCCGGGGCTGCGCTTTTTCATGGCGGCCATCCTGTCCGTCTCCCTCATGTACATGGACCACCGCAGTGCCTGGCTGGACGCGCTGCGCAGCAGCCTCGGCGCGGCCCTCTACCCGGTGCATGTCATCGTCGATGCGCCCTTCAGCGGGGTGCGCTGGCTGCGCCACAACCTCGCCCTGCGCCGCACGCTGGTGGCCGACAACGAGGAACTGCGCCGCGCACTGCGGATCACCAGCGCCGCGGCGCAACGGCTGACCGCGCTCGAAGCCGAGAACGCGCGGCTGCGTGCCCTGCTCGACTCGACCGCCCGCATCCCCGACCGGGTCACGGTGGCCGAAGTCATGGCTGTCGACATGGATCCGCTGCGCCACCGCGTGATCATCAACCGCGGCGGCAACACGGGTGCCCGCGAAGGTCAGGCGCTCATCGACGCCGCCGGCGTCGTCGGCCAGGTGACCCGCGACCAGCGCCACAGCGCCGAGGCCATCCTCATCACCGACCCGGACCACGCCATCCCCGTCGAGATCCTGCGCAACGGCCTGCGCACCATCGCGGTCGGCACCGGCGACATCGACGCGCTGTCACTGCCCTTCCTGACCCGCAACGCCGACGTCGAGGCCGGTGATCTGCTCGTCACCTCGGGATTGGGCGGCGCTTTCCCGCCCGGTTACCCGGTGGGGCATGTGACCACCATCGACCGCAGCGGTGGCGAGGCCTTCCTCGAGGTCAGCGCCCGGCCGTCGGCCCATCTCGACCGGCTGCACGAGGTGCTGCTGGTCTTCCACGACAACCCGAATGCAGCCCCCCCGGCCGGTCCCGGTGCGCCGCCATGAAGGCATTGACCCTGCGCATGTGGCTGATCGTGGTCGCGGCACTGCTCGCCGAACTGCTGCCTTTACCGGCCTACCTGACGCCGCTGCGGCCGCCGCTGGCGACTTTGGTGGCGATCTACTGGGCGCTGATGTGGCCGGGCCGTTTCGGCGTGTTCAGCGCCCTGGTGCTCGGGCTCGCCATGGATATCGCCTCGGGCACACTGCTCGGGCAGAACGCCCTGGCATTGTCGCTGGTCATCTGGGTGGTGGCGCGTTTCCACCTGCAGATGCGCGTGTTCCCGCTCTGGCAACTGACGCTGTCGGTCTTCGCGCTGGCCTGCCTCTCCGCACTCATGCGCCTGTGGATCGACGGCATCATCGGCGTCGCCAGCTTCGGCCCGCAGCGCTTCGGGCCGGTGCTGGCTGCCGGGGTGCTGTGGCCGCTGCTCATGGCGCTGATGGACCGTGCACGGGAACATTTCGAGCGGCGTGAATCCCGCATCACCTGAGCCGCGATGGAGAGCCGCGCACACATCAAGAACGCATGGCAGGAGCAGCGGTTGTTTTTGCGCCGGCTGATCGTCGCCGGCATCATCGTCCTCGGCCTGAGCGCGCTCATCGTCGGCCGCCTCTGGCACTTGCAGGTGCTGCGCTACGACGACTACTCGGCCCAGTCGAGCGGCAACCGGATCCGCATCGCGCCGCTGCCACCGATCCGCGGCCTGATCCTCGACCGCAACGGCACGGTGCTCGCCGAGAACACGCCCGCCTACCAGCTCGAGATGGTGCGCGAGCAGGTACCGGACGTGGACGACACGCTGACCCGGCTGGCGGCCGCCGGCATCGTCGACGGCGACAACCTCGCCGAACTCCGCGAACTCGTCTACAGCCGCCGCTCCTTCGACCCGGTGGTCATCGCCCCGCGGCTCGACGAGGGGCAACTCGCTGCCTTCGCCGTGCGGCGCCCGCATTTTCCCGGCATCGAGATCCGTGCGCGGCTGGGCCGCAGCTACCGCCACGGCATGCTGTTCGCACACGCCATCGGCTACGTCGGTGGCATCAGCGCCGAAGACAAGCAACGCCTCGATGCGGCGGCCTACGCCGGCACGACGCAGGTGGGCAAGGTTGCCCTGGAACGCAGCCACGAAGACGAACTCCACGGCACCACCGGACACGAGAACGTCGTCGTCAATGCCCACGGCCGGCGCATGCAGGTGCTGGGGCGACAACCGCCACTGGCCGGCAACGATCTTCTCCTCAGCCTCGACTTCAATGCCCAGCAGGTGGCCGACGCGCGGCTCGAGGGGCGGCGCGGTGCGGTGGTGGCCATCGACCCCGACAACGGCGAGGTGCTGGTCATGGCCAGCCGCCCGGCCTTCGACCCGAACGCGATCAGCAGCGGGCTCAGCCGTCGTGCCTATCTGGCGCTGCAGGAAGACCCGGACCGGCCGATGTTCAACCGCGCCCTGCGCGGCCAGTATCCGCCGGGCTCGACGATCAAGCCGATGGTCGCGCTGGCCGGCCTGTACCACGGCCTGCGCCGGGCCACTGACCGGATGGACTGCTTCGGCGCGTACAGCCTGCCCGGCAGCAGCCACCGTTATCGCGACTGGAAACCCGGCGGCCACGGCCGCATCGACATGCTGGATGGCATCGCGCAATCGTGCGACGTTTACTTCTACGACCTGGCGCGCGACCTCGGCATCGAACGCATGGCCGGCTTTCTCAGGGCCTTTGGCCTCGGCGAACCGACGGGCATCGACATCGGCGGGGAACAGGGCGGGCTGGTGCCCGATCCGGCGTGGAAGAAAAAGGCTTTCAGGCGCCCGGCGGACCAGGTCTGGTTCCCCGGCGAGACCGTGATCGCCGGCATCGGGCAGGGCTACCTGCTGGCCACCCCGCTGCAACTGGCCCACGCCACGGCCACGGTGGCGGCGCGCGGCCGGCGCTATGAGCCGAGCCTGCTGCGCGGTGTGCGCGAGCCCGTCAGCGGCACCATCCGCTACCGGCCACCGGTGCCGCTGCCGCCCGTGCCGGACACCGACGCCGGCGACTGGGCGGTCATCATCGAAGGCATGCGCCGTGTCCTCCATGGCGCCGACGGCACGGCCCGGGCAGTCGGCGCGGGGGCACCCTTCACGATGGCCGGCAAAAGCGGCACCGCGCAGGTCTTCAGCGTGGCCCAGAGCGCGAAATACGAGGCCAGCCAGGTGCGCGAGCGGCTGCGCGACCATGCGCTGTTCGTGGCCTTCGCGCCGCTCGAGGCGCCGCGCATCGCCGTGGCGGTCATCGTCGAGAACGGCGAGAGCGGCAGCAAGGTGGCCGCGCCCATCGCCCGCGCGGTCATCGAGGCCTATCTGGGCGAGCGGCCATGACCGTCAGTCTCGAACCCCGCCAGCGTGTCGAGCAGGGCCTGTGGGCACGCCTCCTGCGTGCCCTGCACCTCGACGGTCTGCTGCTGCTCGGCCTGCTGGCGGTGCTGGCGATCGGCTTCCTCGCGCTGTACAGCGCCAAGGACGGCGACCTGCGCGAAGTCAGCGCACAGGGCGTGCGCACCCTGGTGGCTTTCGTCGGTCTGCTGGTCATGGCGCAGGTCAGCCCCGTGTGGCTGCGCCGCGGCGCAGTGCTGCTCTATGCCGGGGGGCTGGTGCTGTTGCTGCTGGTCATGTTCACCGGCGAGGTCGGCAAGGGCGCGCAACGCTGGCTCGATGTCGGCATCCGCTTTCAACCGTCGGAGTTGATGAAGATCGGCGTGCCCATGCTGCTCTGCGCGATGCTGCACGGCCAGCGCCTGCCACCCGGGTTCCCGGCCATCGCCCTCGGTCTGGTGATCGTCATGCTGCCAGCGGTGCTGATCGCCACTCAGCCTGACCTCGGCACGGCGATCCTGATCGTCCTGTCGGGGGCCACGGCGATCTTTCTCGCCGGGCTCGGCCTGCGTTACATCATTGCCGCCATCGCCATGGCGGGGGCGGCGCTGCCCCTGCTGTGGTCGGTGATGCACGATTACCAGCGGCGGCGGGTCATGACACTCCTCGACCCGGAAAGCGATCCGCTCGGTGCGGGCTATCACATCATCCAGTCGAAGATCGCCATCGGTTCCGGCGGCGTGTTCGGCAAGGGCTGGCTGAACGGCACCCAGGGCCAGCTCGAGTTCCTGCCCGAGCGCCACACCGATTTCATCTTCGCCGTGCTGGGCGAGGAATTCGGCCTGGTCGGCGTGCTGGGCCTGCTCGCCATCTACCTGTGCATCGTCGCCCGCGGGCTGTACATCGCTGCCAATGCCCCGGACACCTTCGGCCGGCTGATGGCGGGCACGCTGAGCATCACCTTCTTCTTTTATGTATTCGTCAACACCGCGATGGTCATGGGGCTGATCCCGGTGGTCGGCGTGCCGCTGCCGCTGGTCAGCGCCGGCGGCACCTCCATGGTGACCCTGCTGGCCGGTTTCGGTATTCTGATGTCCATCCAGACGCACCGGAAACTCATCGCGCAATGACCCCGACCCCCCTGCGCCGGCACGCCCTGGCGAGGGCCGCCATGGCCGCCCTCGCCAGCTTTGCGGCCGGTACGGCACTGGCGCTCGACGCAAACCGCACCGAGGTCCGCGACTTCATCGACGCACTCGTCGCGGAAGACGGCTTCGATCGCCAGGCCGTCGAGTCCGTGCTGCGTACCGTCGAATCGAAACCCTCGATCCTGGAAGCGATGTCGCGGCCGGCAGAGCGCGTCAAGCCGTGGCACGAGTACCGCGCGATCTTCCTCACCCCGGCACGCATCGACGGCGGCATCGACTTCATGCGCCAGCATGAATCACGGCTGCGCCGGGTTGCGGCACAGACCGGCGTGCCGGCGGAATACATCACCGCCATCATCGGTGTCGAGACGTTCTACGGCACGCGCACCGGCAATTTCCGCGCCATCGACGCGCTCTCGACACTGGCCTTCGACTACCCGCCGCGCAGCAGCTTCTTCCGCAAGGAACTGCGCCAGCTGTTCCTGCTGTCGCGCGAGGAAGACATCGACATCGCCTCGATCAAGGGCTCCTACGCCGGTGCGCTGGGGCCGCCGCAGTTCATCCCCAGCAGCTACCGCGCCTACGCCGTCGACGGCAATGGCGACGGCCGGCGCGACCTGCGCGGCGACTGGGACGACATCGTCGCCAGCGTCGCCCACTACTTTGCCGAGCACCGCTGGCAGGCCAGCCAGCCGGTGGTGGCGCCGGCCCATCTGCGCAGCGCCGCGGCCCGGCCCGAGAGCACCAACGAACTGACGCTGCGCGACACCATCGGTTCGCTGCAGCGCCAGGGCGTGCAGTTCTCCACCGACCTGCCCGACAGCGCGCCGGCGATCTTTCTCTCGCTGGAAGGTGCGGCAGGCGATGAATACTGGGTCGGTTTCCACAACTTCCACGTCATCACGCGCTACAACCGCAGCGTGATGTACGCCCTGGCCGTACACCAGCTGGCGGAGGCCATCGCCGCCGGCGCCGCCACTGCACCGTGACCCGGCGACCGACAGGCCCGAGCCTTTGCCGGCCGGTGCCGGTGCTCTGCATGGCCCTGCTGGCCGCATGCATGCCGACGCGCTACCAGCCACCCCCGCCACCCGCGGGGCCGGCCAGCCACCTGCCCTCACCGGGGCTGGGGCTGGCGCAGCCACCCGCCACGTCGCCGCGCGGCCGGGGCAACCCCGCGTTCTACGAAGTGTTCGGCCGCCGCTACCAGGTGTTGCCCAGCAGCCGCGGCTATCGCGACGAAGGCCTGGCCTCGTGGTACGGCGAGGCCTTCCACGGCCGGCCGACCTCCGACGGCACGACTTACAACATGCACGGGCTCACCGCCGCCCACAAGACACTGCCGCTGCCGACCCGGGTGCTGGTCACGAACCTCGACAACGGCCGGCAGGTCGTCGTCACCGTCAACGACCGCGGGCCCTTCGTCGAGGGCCGCGTCATCGACCTCTCCTACGGCGCCGCCCGCGAACTCGACATGGTCCACACCGGCGTCGCCCCGGTGCGGATCGAGGCGCTGGCCGAAAACCCCGCTGCCGGTGACACGCCACCACCCGCTTCCGCCATGTACCTGCAGGTCGGCGCCTTCGGCAGCCGCGACAACGCCATGCGCTTCAAGCGGCAGCTGCAGGACAGCGGCCTGGGGCCGGTGCGGATCCGCTTCGATGCGCAGCCCGACACGCCGCTCTACCGCGTGCGCATCGGTCCGGTGGGCAGCGAGGACGAATACGATATGCTGTCCGCCCGCCTGCACGCGCTGCAGGTCGGGGATTTCCACCTCGTCACCGAACCGCTGGCCCGTGGCATGCCGTGATGGCACGACGACCCGCGCCCATCCCGTGACCACCCGCCCACCCCCCGGAGCACGCCGCATGACTTCTCGCCTGCCAGCCCTGTTGTTGGTCCTCGCCCTCATCCTGCCCGCAGGGCCGTCCCGCGCGCAGGTCGCCACGGCGCCCCTGCCCCCGGTCAGCGCCAGGGCCTTCATCCTCGTCGATCACCACAGCGGCCAGGTACTCGCCAGCCAGGCGGCGAACGAGCGCCTCGATCCGGCCAGCATCACCAAGCTGATGACGGCCTACGCCGTGTTCCGCGCCATCCGCGACGGCCGCATCGGCCTCGACGACGAGGCCCTGGTCAGCGAGGCGGCGTGGCGCACCGGCGGCTCGCGGACCTTCATCGACGTCAACACGCGGGTACCGGTCTCGGTGTTGCTCAAGGGCATGATCATCCAGTCGGGCAACGACGCCAGTGTGGCACTGGCCGAGCACGTTGCCGGCACCGAGGCGGCCTTTGCCGTGCTGATGACGCAGTACGCCGCCGAGCTCGGCATGAACGACACCCGCTACCTCAACGCGACCGGGCTGTCGGAACCCGGCCACTACACCACCGCGGCCGACATCGCCACCCTCGGCCGGGCGATCATCCGCGAGTTCCCCGAGTACTACCGCTGGTACTCGGAAAAGGAATTCCGCTGGAACGGCATCACCCAGGGCAACCGCAACGGTTTGCTCTACCGCGATCCGAGCGTCGACGGCATGAAGACCGGCTATACCGAAAACGCGGGTTACTGCCTGGTCAGTTCCGCCTTGCGCGACGACATGCGCCTCATCGCCGTGGTGCTCGGCACCGACAGCCCGCGGGCCCGCGAGCAGGACTCGGCGACCCTGCTCAATTACGGCTTCCGCAACTGGGAGAGCCGCCGCATCCTGACTGCCGGTGAGCCCATGGGCGAATACAGGGTCTGGAAGGGTGAACACGGCCAGGTCGGCATCGGTGTCTCGCGCGACGTGTGGGTCGCCATGCCGCGGGGCGGTGGCACCATCGAGCAGGACATCGACATCCGCGAACCGCTCATGGCGCCGCTCGACCCTGCCGTGGCGCTGGGCACGGTCCGGGTCCAGCTCGGCAGCGAGGTGCTGACCGAGGCGCCCGTGCACGCGCTGACCACCGTGGCCTCGGGCTCGCTGCTGCAGCAGGCGCTCGACACGGTCCTCCTCTGGTTCGAATAATCCGGAGCGCACACATGGCGAAAGCCCTGCCCCACGCCTGGTTCAATGGCCGCTTCATGCCGCTGGCCGAAGTCAGCCTGTCGCCGCTCGACCGCGGCTTCCTGTTCGCCGATGCGGTCTACGAGGTCATCCCGGTCTTCGGTGGGCGACCTTTCCTTCTCGAGCCCCATCTGCGCCGCCTGGCACGCAGTCTCGGCGAGCTGCACATCCGCAACCCCCACGACGATGCCGCATGGAAGGCGATCGTCGAGGGCCTGGTCGAGGGCAACGGCAGCGGTACCATGGCGGTGTACCTGCAGGTCAGCCGCGGCGCCGACGACGGCCGCGACCACGGCTTTCCGGACGCCACGCTGTCGCCGACGGTGTTCGGCATGGCCTCGCCCATCCCCGACCCGCACCCCGACCAGGCGGGGATCGCGGCGATCACGCACCCGGACACGCGCTGGGCACGCTGCGACATCAAGTCGACGGCCCTGCTGCCCAACCTCCTCGCCCGCCAGGTCGCCCGCCAGGCCGGTGCCGGCGAGGCGCTGCTGCTCCGCGACGGCATCCTCATCGAGGGTTCATCGAGTTCGGTGCTGATCGTCGAGCAGGGTGCGATCTGCCGCCGCCCGCCGGGAGACCACGCGGCGCTGCCGGGCACCACCACCGAGGCCGTGGTGACGGTGGCCCGCGCCGTCGGCATCCCCTGCAACGAGGCGCCGGTCAGCGAAGCCCGGCTGCGCGCCGCCGACGAGATCTGGATCGCCGCGGCGACGCGCGGCGTGGTCCCCGTCGTCCGCCTCGACGGCACCCCCGTGGGCGATGGCGAACCCGGCCCGGTATGGCGCAAGGTGGCGGCGGCCTTCGAGGTGCTCAAGCGTGGCCGACGACGATAGCCCGCTGACCTTCCCCTGCCGCTTCCCCGTCAAGGCGATGGGGCGCAACGAGCCGGCCTTCGAGGCCTTCGTCACCGAGATCGTGCGCACCCACGCCGGTACTGCCGCCCTCCTCGCCGTCGACAGCCGGGCCAGCCGCAACGGCCGCTACCTGGCCGTCACCGTGACCTTCACCGCCACCGGCCGCGATCAGGTCGACGACATCTACCGCACGCTCACGGCCAGCGGCCAGGTGCTCTACCTGCTGTGAGCCCCACCTCGACACCGCCACCGGTCGTCATCCGCCACCTGCCGGGGCTGCAGCCCTACCGGCCGACGTGGCAGGCGATGCAGGACTTCACCGCCACGCGCGGGCCCGGCACCGCCGACGAGATCTGGCTTCTCGAGCATGACCCGGTGTACACCCTCGGCCTCAACGGCGACCCGCGGCACGTGCGGGGCGCGGGCGCCATCCCGGTGGTGCGCAGCGACCGCGGCGGGCAGGTCACCTACCATGGTCCGGGCCAGCTCATCGCCTACGTGCTGGTCGACATCGCCCGCGCGCGGCTCGGCGTGCGCGACGTGATCTGCGCACTCGAGCACGCGGTCATCGCGCTGGCCGCCCGACACGACATCCACGCCACCGCCCGCGCCGATGCGCCCGGCGTATATGTGGACGGCGCCAAGCTGGCCAGCCTCGGGCTGCGCATCCGGCGCCATGCCACCTACCACGGGCTGGCGCTGAACGTGGCCATGGACCTCACGCCGTTTGCCGGCATCGACCCCTGCGGCCAGGCGGGCCTGGCCGTGACCCGGCTGTGCGACCTCGGTGGCCCCGCCACCGTGGCGGCCGCAGCGACGGCCCTGACCCCGCTGCTGCTCGCCGAGCTCGGCCTCGGCTGCGGGGCAGCACACCGGGGCCACGGCGGCCAGCCCGCCTGACCCATGGCATACTCCGGGCGTGCTTCGCGCCCGGACTGCGCACTGCGTCACGGCCCGGCGAAGCCCGGCACTGCTAGAGTGGCCCCGCCATCACGACAACAAAAACAATGGCCGTTCCTTTCTCCACGCACCTTGTCCCGGTCAGCTGCGACCGGCTGCAGCCCGGCATGTACGTCGCCGAGCTCGACCGCTCGTGGCTGCATACGCCGTTCCGCCCCCCGGGCCTGATGCTCGCCGACGCCCAGCAGATCGAGGCGCTGGCCCGCCACTGTGAATATGTCTACGTCGATCCCGCCCAGAGCGACCACCCGCCCGAGGCGGCCTTCGCCACCGGGCTGACCACCCGGATCCAGGCCCTGCCGGCGCTGCCCGATGCCGACCACCCGGCGGCCGCCCGCCTGCACCTGCGCACGCTGGCCCATGCCTTCGCCGCGGCCGTGCGCGGGGCGCGGCGTTCATCGGCACTCCACTTCGGCCCGCTGCGCGACGGCCTTGCGCCCGTGGTTGCCCACCTCTACGAAGACCCCGATACCGTGCCGTGGCTGATGGCCACCGAGATGCGCCTGCCGTTCCTCCACCGGCGGGCGCTCGATGCGGCGTGGCTGATGACGCTGCTCGCCCGGCGCGTCGGTTTCGAGCGTGCGCTGGTGGAGGACCTGGCACTGGCCGGCCTGCTGCTCGACATCGGCAAGGTCTGCGTGCCGGTGACGATCCTCGCCCGCGAGGCTTCGCTGTCGGCGGACGAGTTCGTCTTCGTGCGCCGCCACGTGCGCCGCGGCGTGTATCTGCTGCGTGCCGCCGACACCGTGGCCGAGGCCATCGACGAGGCCGTGCTGTGCCACCACGAACGGCTCGACGGCAGCGGCTATCCACGCGCCCTCCGCGGCACGCAGATCCCGCTCGCCGGGCGCCTCGCCGCCCTCGTCGACACCTACGGCGCACTGCTCCTCGACCGGCGCTACGCGCTGTCGACATCACCCCACGAAGCGCTGCGCCGGGTCCACGCCCTGCGCGGCCGGCACTTCGATACGGCACTGGTCCGCGCCTTCACACGCCAGCTCGGCATCTGGCCGACCGGCTGCCGGGTGCGGCTGGCCGACGGGCGCATCGGCATCGTGCGCGCCCAGCGCCCCGACGAACCGCTGCGCCCGGGCATCGTGCTGGTGCAGGCCGCCGACGGCCAGCCCCTGCCGGCCGGCGCGCCGCTGTGGCATCCGCAGCGGCGTGGGGACATCACCCGCGCGTTGACCGCCGGCGAGGTCGACATCCCGCCGCAGGTGCTGCGCGAGGCACTCGACGCCGCCGCCTGAAGGTCACCGCGCGCCGGCAACCCGCGGTGCGGGCGGCATTGGGTACACTGCCGGCCATGGAACTCTACAGCTTTGCCAGCTGCCCCTTCGCGCAGCGCACGCGCATGGCCCTCATCGAGAAGGGCCTCAACTGCACGCTCACCGAGATCGACCTCTACGACCGCCCGGCATGGTTCGCCAGCGTCTCGCCCTACGGCAAGGTGCCGGTGCTGCGCCATGACGGCGTGACGGTCTATGAGTCGGCGATCATCAATCAGTATCTCGACGAAGCCTTCCCGCAGCCACCGTTGATGCCCGCCGACCCGGCCGGCCGCGCCCGGGCGCGCATCTGGATGGACCACTGCGACACACGCTTTTTGCCCGCCACCCGCGCCGTGATGAGCGAGGACGACCCGACAAGCCATGCGGCGGCCGTCGCCAGACTCGGCGAAGTGTTGCGCTTCATCGAACAGCAGGCCCTGGCGCAGCGGTCACCCGACGGGCCGTTCTTCCTCGGCGACCGGCTGACACTGGTCGACCTGCAGTTCGCACCCTTCTTCGAACGCTGGGGGCTGTACGAACAACTCGGCGGCGCCGAGTGGCCGGCCGACTGCACACGCCTGCGCGCGTGGCTTTCGGCGATGCAGGACAGGCCCTCGTGGCAGCAGACCTGCCAGCCGGTCGAACGGCACATCGAGGCCCACCACGAGATGCGGGCACGGATCGCCGGCCGCTGACCGGACCCGCGGCGGGGAGGCGATCACGGATCCTGGCGGGACCCGTGACCGGCAACGTCATCAGTCCCCCAGCAGCACGAACTGGTAACGACCCCGCCTCGATTCCACGTATCGCAGTCCATGCAGCCGTGAGGCCTGACCAAGGGCTCGGGTGGGTCAGAATGACCTTGGCGTTGACAGCAAGCGGGTCATGGTGAAAAGCGCGTCGGGTTCGCGCGCAACCCGGTGCATGTGCCCTGCGGGCCCTGCCCGTTGTGCACCCCACGAATCTGCCCGCCGATATCGGCTATCCTGCACGGCACCCGGGTCTTCGAAACACCGGCAGGCCGCGGATCGGGAGGGTTGCATGGGCACTGGCTTCCTGCGGGCTTTGGCCCTGACGATGGTCGCCATGGCTGTCAGCGCGTCGCTGGCGGCGCAGGAGACCTCCCGCACCGACCTGCTCGCTTTTGCCGAGGGTGTCATCCCGGTGGCAATCGAGGGCGCCGCATCCCGCCTCGGGGTCGGGATGGAACAGGCGCTTCGGGTCATCGACGGCGATGATCGCGGCTTCAACCTGACGCCCAAACCAGGCGGGCCGGAAACCGAGGTCGTCTTCGTTTACCGGCTGCCGGCCGCCACGGTATTCGATGCTTTCGCCGTGCCCAACGTGCTCGAGACGCCGAGTCCATCCCAGACGTTCGTGCGCACGGTGACCCTGTCCGGTTCCCTGGAAGGGCCCGACGGCCCGTTCCTGGCGCTGGCGGAAGCCACGCTGGCGACACACCGGGGCAAGGGCGAGACGACAGCGGTGGCGGCGCACACACGCACGCCGGTGCGCTGGCTGAGGGTACAGCTGTCCGGCGGCATTCACGTCGAGCGCGAGAAGACGTATCTGGAGTTCAGCGAACTGAAAGGCTTCGGCACGCAAGAAGCGGTGCCGTTGTCGCAGGCGTTCGGCGGCAGATGGCAGGGGCGCGGCGTGATGTTCGACCTCGAACAGGACGGGGTGCGCGTCAGCGGCTGTTACGACCGCGACGGCGAGCTCACGGGGACGGTGAGCGGCAACATCCTGCGTGCCACGGGCAAGACCCGCCAGGCCGGAATACCGGGCGTGTTCGTGCTCTCGACGGGCGATCGCGGCGAGATCATCGGCGTGTGTTCGACCAACGGCGCCCCGTTCCGGCTCTGCACCGGCGAGCCGGCGCCGGCCGCCCCATCCGGGTGCCGCCGACCCGCTGTCCGGCCGGTGGGCTGCGGGTCGATCGTCCACGGCATCGAATTCGCTTTCGACTCGGCCACCCTGCGCCCGGAGGCCGAGGTTCATCTCGAGACGCTCCACGCGGGATTGAGCGCCGCAACGGCGGGGCGCATCACCGTCGTCGGCCACACCTCCAGCGAGGGCCCGGCGGACTACAACCTCGATCTGTCCCGGCGGCGGGCCGCCGCCGTGGCCGCCGCGATGATCGCACGCGGCATCGATCCGCCACGCATTGCCGCCGAGGGGCGCGGCGAGGACGAGCCGATCGCGGACAACGCCACCGCCGCGGGCCGGGCGTTGAACCGCCGTGTCGAGATCGCGTGCCGCTGATGGCGGAGTTCATCGTGATCTGCGCGGCGGCCCTCGCCGCATACATGTTGGGGGTTCTTCCGGCTTCGGGCCCGTGACCTTGCCTCGATTCCACGTGCGGCAGTCTGTACGGGCATGAAGGCTGATTCTGCGGCCACCGGGATCTGGCGGCTGATCGCCGAATGGATGCGTTGGCGATTGTAGAAGCCCGCCGCTTGGCAACCTCGGCCACCGGGGCCTGGTCCGCCTCGCGCAGGATCTTCACCATCTGCTCTTCTTTGAATCGCGTCTTCTTCATGGCTCCTCGCTCCCTGGCAAGGGCCATCTTCTCTAGAATCAAACGGTCCGACAATCGGCAGGCAGGTCAAGCGCAGTTGGTGTACGCGCTCGACCACCCAGCCCGTAAAGTGAGACGACCATGAAAATAATGATGGAAAGCACCCCTGAAGGCCTCACCATCTATCGAGAAAAGTGGGGCGCATTTTTTTATGCGCTTGCCATCGGAACCGCAGCCGTTCTCCTGGGTTGTTTTTTCAGTTTTTATGTTGCTGAAGAAAGCCAGCTGGAACCGTTCGTGTGGACGGGCTATCTCTTCATCATTTTGGGTGGGTTGGTCCTGATCACATTACCCATGAAATTTCATGAATATTCGAAGTCGAGTACGGGTGACGTTCTGGTTCAGATCAACCAGGACGGAGTAACGCTCAGCTCTGGTTTAGGTGCTGATGTCCATTGCTATCATTGGCATCACTTAAAAAAGATTATTTTTACCGATCTTTACCTCGACAGAGACCTGGACGGAGAGATCAGGCTGAGAAATCGCATCATATTTATTTTTCATTCTTCAGCAGTCGGCGACGGCCTCATCGAACGCGCAAAGAGAAGCATTAACCTGAACAAAGATGGACATGGATATTTCGTAAGTCCTTTTCCCAGAAAACTTGCTCCAGAACTGGTAAAGGACAAGTTTCAAAACTTTTGCAAATCGCAGTGTGAGCTTGAAGCCAATCAAATTCAAAAAATGGAATGATGAGTTTTCTCTGGAAGCTGTTTTGACCTGCCCGCTTTCTTCGGGTCATTCACTTCTGGACAATGGCTCCGTCCGGATGGGTTGTGGTTAAGGACTTCCTGACTCCAGCGGCGTCAGGTAAACCAGATCCACCGATCGTCGCCAGCGGGTAGCGCGAATGGGGAGCGCAGTGAACCGCGGACTCCAGACGCCCGATCGATGGGATATCATCGGCGGGCTGATATGTCTTGCCGGCGCGGCGGTGATTCTGTGGGGGCCGAGACCTGCCTGATGAGGTCGTCGCGCGGCTACTTGGGCTGCGACTCGACAGCCTCTATGACGAAGGTCATCGTATTCGGGTCATAGATCCCGACGTACTGTCGCCCAGGTTCCACGGTAATCTCGTTTGCGTAGACGCGCGCGGTACGCAGAACGGCATAGAGAGCCATCCGACCCGGCGCTCGCTCCCAAGTTAGCGGCGAGAACCCGGGGAGCGATCCAATGTGATGTGCATTCCAACGCAGCTCAAAGGGAACGTGTAGCCCGCATATTTCGGCGTACAGGTAGTCCATCGATCTGTTCTTGAAGTCGGGGGCCAGGTCGCTGAACGCGGGTTCGATCAGATCGGCCCTGATACCCGTGAGGTTCGGACCAAAGCAGCGCTCATCTCTACTCTCCAGAACACGATACAGCACACGTTCCCGCCTGTCATAAAGCTGCATCAGCTTGACTCGCTGCACTTCGCCACCTTTGCTGTTGGTGGTATTAAGCGCATCCACCCGCGCACCACCGCGGGAGATATCGACCTTTTTCACCAATGTGGCGCCAAAGAGAGTTTGGTCAACCCGTTCTGAAATGCGCTCATGGTCTTGCAGCGGGTTTCTGGATTCGGGTTCCTGCCATGGCGCAGGTGCACTTCCGAATACGTTAAAGAATTTCATCTGCCCGAAGAGATCTGGTGTGATCTTGCCAATCAGGACAAAGTGGTCCATACCTGCCACACCGGGCTCCGGCACATCGGCGTTGTAGTCAATTCCGCTGCCGCTATCGAACAGGGTGTGCACGTAGCTGGAGCCGCCCCCCACCATCGAAAACGGACGCTGCACCGTGATCTGCGCGAAAGCCGGGTTAAATTTTTCCGGTGGCCGCAAACTCTGCGGCGACTGCGTGGAACAAGCGCTGATCAGCGCGACCATGGATATGAGAGTCACCTTGCTCATGCCAATCATGCTCCCGACCAAGTTCGTGCGACGGATTTGTATGGAATGGGTTGCTTCCGGACAGCAAGGATAGCGGGCTATGGTTTCAAACCCTGACGTTTTGGAGGCCTACTGACTCACTCCATCCGTGAAGGTCACCCGAACCGGAAGGTTCAGCGGGCGGAAGATCTCGTGGAACTTCGCCAGGTCGAGGCCTTTACGCTGATCGAGATAGCCCATATACGCATCGTGCAGCGCATGACTCAAATAATCGTGCAGCCTCGGAATATTATTGGCGTCGTCGGTCCACAATGCCGCAGCGTAGGCGTAGATGCGAGCTTCCGTTGCCAGTAGCACCAGGGGGCTGTCGCCGCGATGCGAGGTGATGTTCCAGCCGTTGTCGCGAATTTCCATGAGCAGTGCGGGCACGCGCGAGACCCCTCCGGCCGCCACCTCGAGGTCCCCGTCGAGAAATGCGCACACCCCGACTGATCCTTCGATGCATTCGGCAATGGCCGCAAACGCCTCGGCGCCGTATGCGCTGCCCATGCGGTCGTAGTCGAACACGAAGATGGCCGCCCTTCCATGACTCTGGTCCCCGCGGAGCCTGGGCGCAACCATGGTCTCGTCTGCGGCGTGCGGCCGGGCTCTGGCGTCCTGCCGGTCATGCACGTTTTCGCCGCATCCAGCAGCGCGGCGACAACCTCGGTATGGTTCTTGTCAGCGGCATGCTTGAGGGCTGTCCGGCCAAAGTTGTCCTCGAGGCCCGGGTCAGCTCCCGCGTCCAGCAGCATCTTGACGATCTCGGCATAGCCGCCGCCGGCGGCAGCCATGAGGGCTGTGTCGCCATAACTGCCCTGCTGATCAACGTTCACCCCGGCTTCGAGTAGCGCCGCCACGATTTTGGCATGGCCATGGAGCGCAGCCCCCCAGAGGGGGGTCCGGCCAAAGACGAGAGCCTGATGGTTGATGTTTGCGCCTGCGTTGAGCAGCGCCCTGAAGACGTCGATGCTGCCACCGATGGCGGCACTCATAAGCGCCGTTCCGCCTTCCTGGTCCTGCAGGTTGACGTCCGCACGCCGGTCCAGCAGTGCAGTGACGATGTCGGTGTGTCCGAATATGGCGGCATGCATAAGGGCGGTCCGACCGGAATCTTCCCGCTCGTCGACGTCGGCGCCTTCGTTCAGCAGGCTCGCTACCTCGGTGGTGTTGCCCTTCAACGCTGCGGATATGAGAGGCGCCAGGCCGCGCTCATCACCAGAGTCAATTTTGCGCTGGCGCCGTCCCAGGATGAAATACCTGAGTCTCTCCCAAAGCGACATCTCGCGACCCTGAGTACAGGAAATTTAAACGCCGGCATGACTGCAGTCTGCCAGCCCGGGACCCCGGACGCCACGGCCATCCGGCCTGCTGGCCGCCGGCACTGCGGGCCAGCGAGCAACAAATCTTCCCACCATGCCCGGATTTGTACAGTGCAGACCTCACCCGGCCCGGCCGCTCACCCCGGCCCCGTCACGGCGGCGTGAAACTGACAGCTGACTGCTCAGAGAAAACCCACCCCCGGCAGTGGTCCCCGCGACGGCAGCCTCGATCTCGATCCCGAACACCCGCTTCAGCCGCTGCGCCCCGCTCATGGCGCGGTGCCCCTTCCCGCCTGATCACACTGCCAGGGGCGTAATCTCGCGCTCTACCTTGCGCGCACTCTCGATCTCCGCGCGGCGCAGATCGTAGGCGGCCTGCATGTTGAGCCACGAACGCGCATCGCCGCCGAAGTAGCGCGCCAGGCGCATCGCGGTATCTGCGGTGACCCCGCGGCGCTCGAGCACAATGTCGTTGACGCGCGGTGCGGGCACCGCCAGCGCCCTGGCGAGCGCACTGGCGCTCAGCCCCAATGGCTTCAGGTAGTCCTCCCGCAGGACCTCACCCGGATGCACCGGGCGCATGCCGTTTCTGATGCTCATGAATCGTCTCCGTTTCAGTGATAGTCAACGATTTCCACGGCTTCCGGGCCGCGCGCCGTCCAGCGAAAGCACAGCCGCCACTGGTCATTGATGCGGATGCTGTATTGGCCGGCGCGATCACCTTTCAGGGCTTCCAGCTGATTGCCCGGAGGCGCCCGCAGAAAGTCCAGCGTCTCGGCGGCATCGAGCTGGGCGAGCTTGCGCGTGGCCACCTTCGCGACACCGACGAAGCGCTTCGACTTGCCGGTCTCAAAGATGCTCTGCGTATCCTTGCACCGGAAGCTCTGTATCATGGGCGTATCGTATAACGTTTATCGTTATACGTCAAACGCTGTGATGAGGAGCCGCTCGGCTGGCATGCGCTGGTCCGGTGCCGTCGGCTTCCCCCGCCCTTTCGGATGGGACTGATTGGGCGATACGTGGAGAACCGTGCAGCGCGATAGTTTGCTCAGGATCCTGACCTGCCTGCCGATTGTCGGACCACGTGCTCACAGTCAAGAGGGAGCCGGCCGTGGCGTCGCCGAAACCCACGACCCCGTCGCCTGCGTACTGGCAGGCGTCGTAGTTCGTGTCGCCACCCGTCGTGCTCACCAGAACCACCTTGAGCTCGATCGACGTGATCGTGCTGACGAACGGGAGCAGCGACAGGTCGAACTCGAAGGCCGCACGATCCAGGACGTCCGTGTTGGGGATGTTCTGGACCACGAGCGAGGTCGGAAACAAGATGCTATCGAAGGTCCCGTCACGCCCGGCATCGCGCACGGAGCCCCAGACCCCGGCGCTGATCAAGGTCGGTGGCGGCTCAGGCCGCACTCGGGGCGAGGAGCGCGACGCAGGAGAGCGCCCACGTACACCGGCGCCGCAACAAGAGCAGAGGATCAGCATCCGCGGTCCCAACCGTGAGAATCGCCAAGGCTATCCCCGAAGTCATCCGCTTCATCTGTTCTGCCCCCCGGACCTTCGCTGTTCGTTTTTTTGCCCGAGATCTGGCGACATCGGGCAGCTTGCGCCACTCGTCTGCGTCCGGCGCTACCATCGGCCTCGGCCGCATGTCATCACCCGGATGGGAGTGCTCCGGTGGACTTTCCGCCATAAGACATGAGCGGCGGGGCCGGACCTCGACCCCCACCGCTCCGGGTCAGTCTCCTCAACAGGCTGCGGCGGTGACGCCCCCAGGGTCGGGGCGCCGACGGAATGCACGCCGGCGGGCACGGAAGGGGCTCGCGCCCTCCGCGCCCGCACCGCCGCTCAGCGGGTCACGCCGAGCGTCGTCGCGAGGTCCTTGACGGCCGCCGCGGTGCGCGCTTCGGGGTGGGCGGCGCAGTAGTCGACGAGGTGGGTGGTCAGGCGCTCGAAGTCCCAGGGGCTGCCGGCCTTGCCGGCGGCGGCGGCCACATCGTCGAGGGTCTGCCCGGACGTCGCGGCAAAATAGCCTGCCGCCCAGGTGAGCAGCGACAACCGCGTGCCGAGGGGGCCGACGACGGTCATCTGGCTGAACACGGTGCAGGGGATCGCGCCGATGTCGGAGACACCGCCCATGCCCTCGGGCAGCCTGACCCTGTCGGCCATGGCGTGGGGGGCGGCGATACCGAGCAGCAGGCCGGCGAGCAGCGCCGGGACGCGTGGGTTGACGAACCGCATCATCGTGACTTCCCTTCTCAACCCTGCTTCTGCCACTTGCCGACTTCCGAAGGCTTCTTCGGCGCCATCACCAGCAGGCCGATCAGCACGAGGAACGCGGCGAAGATCACCGACATCTCGAGCGTATAGCTCCACGGGTCGACCCAGATGGCATTCATCATGTCGAACTTCTCGAGAATCTCGATGTTCACCCAGGCGACGTTGCCGACGGGGATGGCGTAGCGCAGGGCGGTGGAGGTGCGCCGGAACTGGACCAGCCGCGTGATGCAGTAGCCGGCCCAGATGGTGGCGATGAACATCGAGGCCAGGTTGACGCCGAGGAACAGGTCGCCGGTGCCCATCAGGCCCGGGTCGAAGGTGAGCAGGTTCCAGGCATAGCAGAACCAGGTGACGAAGAACGTCTCCATGAAGGTGATGATGGCGTAGTTGCGATCGCGCGCCGTCTTGGTGCTCGGGCCGAGCCCTTCCTTGAGGCCCAGCTTGTCCTGGAACCACAGGAACATGTTGCAGCGCGTGTCCTTGTCGAAGGTGTAGAAGCACAGCATCAGCATCAGCACGCCGACCGTGGAGCCCATGATCATGTACTCGGGCCACGTGCCGCTGACGCGCAGCCCGTCCGGGCCGTCCATGCGTGGCAGCATTCCCCAGTTCATGCGCCCGTACCACATGTAGAAGAATTCCACCCAGCACATCCAGACGACGATGCCGGCGAAAAAACCGATCCAGGTCTGGAAGCTCTCGTTCCTCGACTTGATGCCGTACCAGAGCATGACGATGCCGGAGAAGCCGAGCAGCGGTGACAGCGCCAGCGTGGTCTCGCGACCGAGCCCATGCTCGATCAGCACCATCAGGGTGTGCGCCAGGCCGACGCCGACGAACATCAGCACGAAGGTGACGATGCCGACGATCGGCGGCTGCCAGAGCTTCGACTTGCCGACGGGTGGTGCCTTGGCCGGTGCAGACATGAGCGCGGTTCCTCGGTGGGCGGGGGAGCGCTACTTTAGGATGGGCATGCGCGCCTGTCGCCGCGGCATATGGTCGCGACCCGCCTCCTCCGGACCCCTCAAGGCGACCGCATCTCCGTGGCGACGAAGCCCTTCAGCGCCGCCATGCGCACCACCCACGCCGCCACCGCCGGGCTGCTCTCGTAGTCGAGCTGACGGCCGAGCCTGGTCAGCAGATAGGCAACGATGGCGAAGTCGGCCACGGTCAGTTGGCCGAGCAGGTAATCCTTGCCGGCGAGTTGCCGTTCGAGGATGCCGAGCAGCGGTGTGATGCTGGCGAAGTCCTTGACCTCGGCGACCTTGAGCGCGCCCATGGCCGGCGTCAGGTGGCAGCTCTGCCAGTGCAGCCAGCGGTCGACGTCGGCGCGCCCGCGCGGGTCGCCCGGCAGGGCCGCGGTGGCCGGGAACAGCGTCGCCAGGTAGGTGAGGATGGCGTTCGATTCCCACAGGCGGAAGTCGCCGTCGACCAGCGCCGGAACCTTGCCCATCGGATGGATGGCGAGGTACGCGGCGGTTTTGGTCTCGCCGTCCTTGAAGCTGACGGGATGGATCTCGACGTCGAGATCGAAGTGACGGACGAAGGCCTCGACCTTGCGGTTGTTGGGCGTGATGGTGAAGGTGTACAGGCGCATGCGGAGGTGTCCTCGGGCAGGCGGTTGAAGGTCATTCAGCCACGGAACACGGCGATGCCGGCCAGCGAGCGGAACGGGGCCGTGAAGCCGGTGTCGATCGTGCGCACGACCTTTTTCTCGCGCAGGTCGATGCGCGCCGCGACACCGGTCCAGACGTTGGCGGCAAGGGCGTAGCGCTGGTCGACATCCGGGGTCACCTGGGCCCAGCCATAGCCCGGCAGTTCGATGTGCGCCCGCATCCTGCCCTCCTCGTCGTAGATGGCGAGCCCGGTGGCGTCCGTGCACAGCAGCAGGCCGTCCGACAGGTATGCCGGCGCGATGAACCAGCGCCGATCGCTGCGATCGTGCGGGTCGGCATCCGCATAGGCGGCGAGGTCGGGCAGTTGCCGCCGGTTGCGGATGTCGTAGCGCATCAGACGACGGCCGGTCTCGGTGGTGTAGGTGATGAACTCGCCCGAGGGGTGCAGGGTCGAGTGGGTGACGCCCTTGAAGCCGGTCATCTCCGGCGCATTGTCGACCCGGTAGATTTCTTCCGGCACCAGCGTCGGCCCGTGACGATGGATGCAGCCGTGGCCCAGCGTGCCGTCCTCGAGGCGTTTGGCGGTGGTGCCCTTCCAGATCTCCGTGCCGATGAAGTACTCGCCGAAGTAGTGGTTGCCGTCGCGGTCCCAGTTGACGCTGCCGAAGGCCCGGCCCGCATCCCAGGGGGGCAACTCACGGCCATCGGGGGTGGCGCGGACGACGACGTGATCATGGCAATCGAAACCCCACAGCACGCCGTCCGGGCCCACCTTGCACCCGACGATGAAGTAGCGCGTGCCGGTGGTGTACCACGTGCCCTTCATGACGAAGTCGCGGTCGAGCTGAATGACCCGGCCTTCGCCCATGTGGTCGTCGGCGGGGTTATTGAGGTAGGTGTTGCCGAGAAAGATGTCGCCAGGTGCGAAGGGCTTGAGTGTCGACGTCTTCTGCATGGTGCCCCCGATGAAGGAGATGGTGATGCTCAGCGGCCCACCGCCGGCACCGCGATGGCGGGTCGCCAGCGGCGCAGCAGCAGCGAGTTGCCGACGACGCTGATGCTGCTCAACGCCATGGCGGCGCCGGCCAGCGCCGGGCTGAGGAAGCCGAGCGCGGCCAGCGGAATGCCGACGATGTTGTAGATGAAGGCCCAGAACAGGTTCTGGCGAATCTTGCGGAAGGTGGCGCGGCTGGCGGCAATGGCGCCGGCGACGAGCCGCGGGTCGGGCCGCATGAGGGTAATGCCGGCGGTTTCCATCGCCACGTCGGTGCCCGTGCCCATGGCGATGCCGGTGTCGGCGGCGGCGAGCGCCGGGGCATCGTTGATGCCGTCGCCGACCATGGCGACGACGCGCCCCTCGCCGCGCAGGCGGGCGACGGCCTCGGCCTTGCCTTCCGGCGTCACGCCGCCAAGGGCTTCATCGACACCCGCCCGGCGGCCGATCTCGACTGCCACGCGCGGCGCATCGCCGGACAGCAGCAGCGTGCGCACACCGAGTTTGCGCAGCAAGCCGACGGCCTGCACCGCCTCCGGCCGCAACGGATCGGCGATCGCCACCACGCCGAGCACGCCATCGCGGTCGGCGACCACCACGGCGGTGTGCGCCTGCGCCTCGTGGGTGTCGAGCAGGGCCTGCGCCGGGCCGGAATCGATGCCCTGTTCGGCGAGCAGCCGCGTGTTGCCGACGAGGACCTCGCGGCCATCGACGCTGCCGACCACGCCGCGCCCGGTGTGGCTGCGGAACGCACTGACCGGCGTCAGCGCGAGGCCGCGGACGGCGGCCTCGTCGATGAGGGCGCGTGCCAGCGGGTGCTCGCTGCCTTGCTGCAGCGACGCCGCCCGTTGCAGCAAGGCATCGGCATCGCCGCGCACGGCCTCGATGCCGACCACCGTCGGCCGGCCGAGGGTCAGCGTGCCGGTCTTGTCGAAGATCACGGTGTCGAGGCGATGCGCACGTTCGAGCGCAGCAACATCCTTGATGAGGATGCCGGCGCGCGCCGCGGCGCCGGTGCCGGTCATGATCGCCGTCGGCGTGGCCAGCCCCAGCGCACACGGGCAGGCGATGACCAGCACCGCCACCGCCGCGATCAGCGCCGCGGCGAAGTCACCCTGCCAGAGCCACCACGCGGTGAAGGTCGCAACCGCCACCATCACGACCACCGGCACGAAGACCGCACTGACGCGGTCGACCAGGCGCTGCACCGGCGCCTTGCCGCTCTGGGCGTTCTCGACGAGGCGGATGATGCGTGACAACGTCGAGTCGGCACCGACGGCCGTGGCGCGGACGTCGAGCAGCCCCGTGCCATTGACGGCCCCGCCGGTGACGCGGCTGCCGGGCGCCTTGTCGACCGGCAGGCTCTCACCGGTGATCAAGGACTCGTCGACTTCGCTGCTCCCCGAGATGACCTCACCGTCGACCGGGATGCGCTCGCCGGGCCGGACGATGACGACATCGTCACGGCGCACCTGGGTCACCGGCCGCTCGGCCTCGCTGCCATCGGGTCCGCGCACGCGCGCCACCTCAGGGCGCAGCGCCATCAGCTGGCGGATGGCCGCCGTGGTGCCGCGTTTGGCGCGTGCCTCGAGGAACTTGCCGAGCAGCACCAGCGTGATGATGACCACCGAGGCCTCGAAATACAGCGCGCCGGCGGCGGCCTCGAAGCCCAGCGTGGCCAGCAGCCAGGCGCTGTAGCCGAAGGCCGCCGTCGTGCCGAGCACGACGAGCACGTCCATGTTGCCCGCCCCGCCGCGCAGGGCGCGCCACGCCGAGCGGTAGAACGGCGCGGCGATGACGAACTGCACGGGTGTGGCGAGCAACAGCTCGGCAAGCGCCGGCAGGTGCCAGTGCCGACCCGCCGCCATCGCCACCATCTGCGCCACCAGCGGCAGGGCCAACCCCACCGCGACGACGAGCCGCCAGCGTTCGGCGCGGGCACCGGGGTCGTCGGCAGGTTCGCCCTCGGCCGCCGGCACGGTAAAACCGGCGCCAGTGATGTGCCCGACGAGGTCGGCCACCTGCAGCCGGTCGGCATCGAAGCGCACCGAGGCGTGTTCGGTGGCGAAGTTGACCGTGGCCTCGTCGACACCCGGCACCGCGCGCAGGACTTTCTCCAGCCGTGCGGCGCAGTTGGCGCAGTTCATGCCTCGCACCGGCAGGTCGGCGCGGCCGCGCCTGTCATCCATCACCCGCACCGCCGCACTCATGAGCGCCGCACCCCGGTGTCGGGCGGGACGGGCGGCCCTTCGGCCGCCAGCGAATCGAGGATCGGGCACTCGGGCCGGTCATCTCCCCGGCAATGATCGATGAGGTGCGAGAGCGTCGCGGCGATGGCCTCGAGGTCGGCGATGCGCCGCTCGAGCCGTCCGAGCTGGTCCTGGGCGAGCCGCCGGACCTCGCGCGCCGGGCGGCGGCGGTCTTCCCACAGCGACAGCAGGCGGCGGATCCCCGGGGTGTCGAAGCCCACCGCGCGTGCGCGACGGATGAACGCCAGCCGGTGCACGTCGGCTTCTGTGTAGCGCCGGTAGCCGGCCGCGCTGCGCGCCGCCGCCGGGACCAGTCCCGCCGATTCGTAGTGGCGGATCATCCGCGCGGAAACGCCCGACAGGGCGGCAGCCTGGCTGATGTTCATGGGCGCATCCTAAACCTTGCCATCGTGGCAAGGTCAAGGCGCGGCCGGCCAGCGCACCGCGGTGCCCTCCGTCGTCGCATTGCAGGGCCCGGGAACCGCCGCGATGGCCAACGCCACGGCCTCGCGCCCGCCATCTGGCTTATGCTTCGCCGTCGCTCCTCCCACGCCGATGCCACTGCGGTACCCGGCGGACCCGGTAGACCCACCCATGGACCTGACCTTGAGCCACTTCCTGCTGACGACCGGCATCGTGCTGCTGGGGGCGACGCTGCAGGCCGCGACCGGTTTCGGCGGCGGCTTCATCGTCACGCCGCTGCTGGCGCTGGTCAGCCTCGAGCTGATCCCGGGCCCGGTGATCGCCGCCAGCATGGGCCTGTCCGGCCTGATGGCCTGGCGCGGCCGGCGCGCGATCCGCACCACCGGCTTCCCGACGCTGTTCACCGGGATGGCGGTGGGCGCGCTGGCCGGGGTGGCGGGCCTGGCCCGTGTGCCGGCCGAACGCCTCGGCCTGCTCTTCGGCACGGTGGTGCTGGTCGCGGTGGGCTTCACCGCCGCCGGCATGCGCATCGCTTTCAACCGGCCCAACCTCGCCGTCAGCGGCACGCTGGCCGGCTTCATGGGTGCCACCTCGGGCTTTGGCGCGCCGGCGCTGGCACTGCTCTATCCGCACGAGAGCGGTGCGACCCTGCGCGCCACGCTGGCGGTGATCTACGCCCTGTCGTCGGTCATGACCCTGGTCATGCTGGCCGTCGCCGGCCGCTTCGGGGCGCACGAGGCCCTGCTCGGCGTGTTCCTGCTGCCGGGCTTCCTGCTCGGCTACGCGCTTGCGGCACCCATGGCCCGCTGGCTCGATCGCGGCCACGGGCAGCGCGCGATGCTGGCCATGGCCACCGCCGGTGCGCTGCTCCTGATCTGGCGCAGTCTCTAGGGCCCGCCCCGGAGGCGCCGGCCGCGCGATCCGTTATCATGCCGCCATGAAACTGCTCGTCATCGAGGATGACCCGGGTGTCGCGGGCTTCGTGGTCTCGGGCCTGCGCGAATCCGGCCATACGGTCGACCATGCCGTCGACGGCAAGGAGGGCCTGTACCTCGCCACCACCGGCGACTACGACATCCTGATCATCGACCGCATGCTGCCCGGCATCGACGGCCTGACCATCGTGCGCACGCTGCGCGCTTCCGACAACAACACCCCGGTGCTGGTCCTCAGCGCGCTGGGCGAGGTCGACGACAAGGTCAAAGGCCTGCGCGTCGGCGCCGACGACTACATCGGCAAGCCCTTTGCCTTCGCGGAATTGCTGGCGCGCATCGAGGCGATCAGCCGGCGCCCCGCGCGCGAGGGCAGCGGCGAGGTCACCCAGCTCCAGGTCGCCGACCTCGAGATGAACCTGCTCAGCCGCGAGGTGCGCCGCGCCGGCCGCGAAATCGACCTCCAGCCCCGCGAATTCCGCCTCCTCGAGTACCTGATGCGCAACCACGACCAGGTGGTGACGCGGACCATGCTGCTGGAAAACGTCTGGGATTATCACTTCGACCCGCAGACCAACGTCATCGACGTGCACATCAGCCGGCTGCGACGCAAGATCGACAAGGACTTCCCACCGGCACTGATCCACACCGTGCGCGGTGCCGGGTACAAGCTGAGTGAATCCCCTTAGGCTGCTCCGCACCTCGACCTTCCAGCTCGCCTGGTCCTTCATGGGCATCTTCGGCGGCTCGGCGCTGGTCCTCATCGGCTATGTCTACTGGGCGATGGCCGGCCAGCTCGAACAACAGATCAACGCCACCATCGGCGCCGAGGCCAACGGCCTCGTCGAGGTCTACCGGCGCAGCGGTCTCGGTGCCCTGAAGAGCGTCGTCGACCAGCGCGCTTCCGCCGATGGCCGCCAGGCAATGCGCTACCTGCTGGCCGACGAACGCCTGCGGCCCATGGCCGGCAACCTCGACCCGTGGCCCGAAGGTGAGACCACCAGCGACGGCTGGTACGAGTTCGAGGTCCACCGGGACGAGGCGCTGCCGACCCCGGCCCGTGGGCGCATCGTGGTGCTCGCGGGCGGACAGTTTCTGCTCGTTGCGCAGGACACCGGCCAACTGGTCGCGGCACGACAGCTGGTCGATGAGATCGTCCTGTGGGCACTCGGCATCGGCATGGTGCTGTCGGTGATCGGCGGGATGCTGCTCAGCTCCAGCGTCCTGCGCCGCATCGACACCATCAATCGCACCAGTCGCGAGATCATGACCGGCCGGCTGCAGGAGCGCGTGCCGGTACGCGGCATCAACGACGAGTTCGACCAGCTGGCACAGAACCTCAACGCGATGCTCGACCGCATCGACACACTGGTCGACGGCATTCGAGCGGTGGCCGACAACATCGCCCACGACCTGCGCACGCCGCTGACCCGGCTGCGCGGCCAGCTGGAGACATTCGCCGCCCGGCCCACCCTCGACGAGGCCACGCGCCGCGAGCTCGGCACGGCCATCGGCGATGCCGACCAGCTGCTCGCCACCTTCAGCGCCCTGCTGCGCATCGCACGGCTGGAATCCGGGGGCCACGACCGCGAGTGGGGCACGGTCGACATGGGCACCCTGCTCCACGATGCCTGGGAGCTTTACCAGGCCGTCGGCGAAGACAAGGGCATCCGCGTGGTGCTGGGGGCCACGGCAGACGAACCCGCCCCGGTGCCCGGCGACCGCGACCTGCTCTTTCAGGCCATCGCCAACCTGCTCGACAATGCCATCAAGTACAGCCCGGCAGGCACCGAGGTGCGCCTCGACATGACACGTCACGATGACAGCCTCGACGTCATCGTCGACGACCAGGGGCCGGGCATCCCGGCCGGCGAACACGACAAGGTCATGCAGCGCTTCTATCGCACGGCTGCCGTCACCGGCATACCCGGCAGCGGCCTCGGGCTTTCGCTGGTCAGCGCCATTGCCCACCATCACGGCGGCAGCCTGCAGCTGGCGGACAACGCGCCTGGCCTGCGCGTGATCCTGCGGCTGCCGGCAACGGCCGGGGCTCAGGGAAAGTAGTTGCGCGGATCGATGCCGTGCGCACCGGACCCGAGGCCGCGCACGATCCACACGGCCTTGCCGGGCTCGCCATGGCCAGGCAGCCGGTGCAGGTCGAGGACCTTGCCGGGCGCCACGGTGGCGCCGGCTGCCGCACGCAGCACCATCACCCTGGGGCGCAGGCGCTTTTGGGCATTCTGCTCGATGACGATGGCGATCTCGCCACCGCTGAGCTCGACCAGTGACCCCGTCGGAAACATGCCCATGGCCTGCACGAACTGCTCGACGAGCGTGCGCTGGAACTTGATGCCGGCCAGCGCGTTGAGTTCGCGGACGGCATCGTAGGGCGAGCGGGCCGGCGCATAGGCGCGCGGCGTCGTCATGGCGTCGAAGGAATCGACGATGCCGGCGATGCGGCCGAACACCGGGATTTCATTTCCCTTGAGCCCCCGGGGGTAGCCCGTGCCGTCATGGCGCTCATGATGGCCCTCGATCATGGCGATGACGTCGGCGTTGATGCCGGGCGTGCGGCGCACCATGTCGAGACTCAGCGCCACGTGTTTTTTGACGATCCTGAACTCGTTGGTGTCGAGGCTCGAGGCCTTGTCGAGGATGCTGCCGGGGATTTTCGACTTGCCGAGGTCGAGCAACAGGCCGCCCAGCGCGAGGCTGTCGAGGCTCTGGCGGTCGAAGCCGAGGTGCCGGCCGACGGCCAGCGCCCACACGGCGTTCGACACGGAGTTGCGCTGCAGGCGCTCGTCGCGCTTGCGCAGGAAGGCCAGCCACGTCATCGCGTCCTGGTTGCGCAGCATGCTGTCGATGAGCGGGGCGACGGCCGCCTTCATCGCCGGCACATCGAGCGGCCGGCTCTCGCGCATGTCGATCAGCACGCGGTTCATGGTCGCGGTGGCGGTGTCGAAGGCCTCGACGGCGCGCGGCGCTTCGTTGGCCGTCGTCACGGTGTTGCGGCGGGTCGCGGCCGGCAGCCGGTCGGCCAGGGTGCCGGTCGGGTCGAGGCGGGCCACGGCCACCAGCAGGCGGCTGGCCATGCTTTCGCGGGGAGCGTGTTCGCGACCGTTGATGCGGCGCTCCAGCCGGGCGGCGTAGTGCTGTGCCTGGCTGCGCGCGGCGAGGATGCGTTCCTTCGGCACGCTGCTGCGCGTGGCGTCGACGAAGACGTAATTGCAGTAGTGGCGCAGCTGGCCGAGGAGGTGGGCATCGGTGACCTCGAACCCCTGGTGGAGGAACGGGGTCTCCAGCCATGGCCTGTCGAGCTGGGCCACGTACATGCCCTGCTCGAGATTCGCGGTTTCGATCCTGATGCGCCTGAACTGCACGGAATGGTCCCAGCCGGGCCGGTGGCCTGCCGTTCGGGCATGGTAAATGGGGCACCACCGGCACGGTCGCGGCCGCCGTCACAGTTCGTGCATCAGGCCCGGTAGGACACCCCGCAGCCGCCCAGCCCGCAATAGCCGCGCGGGTTCTTCGCCAGGTACTGCTGGTGCTCGTCCTCGGCGAACCAGAACGTGCCGGCAGGCTGGATCCCGGTGGTGATGGGGCCGAGCCCCGCCGCCGCAAGCCGGGCCTGGTAATGGCTGCGCGAGGCCAGCGCCAGGGTGCGCTGGCCGTCGTCGAAGCAGTAGATCTCCGAGCGGTACTGGGTGCCGACATCATTGCCCTGGCGCATGCCCTGGGTCGGGTCGTGCGCTTCCCAGAACACCTCGAGCAAGGCCTCGTAGGTGATGCGGGCAGGGTCATGAATGACGAGCACGGCCTCGGCATGGCCGGTGCGACCGGTGCAGACCGCTTCGTAGGTCGGGTCGTCGACATGGCCGCCGGTATAACCGACGGCAGTGGTCCAGACGCCGGGCAGTTGCCAGAAGCGCTTTTCCGCACCCCAGAAGCAGCCCAGCGCAAAGACCGCGCGCCCGTGGCCCGGCGGAAAGGGGCCGCGCAACGGCATGCCGCTGACGGCGTGGCACAGCGCGGCTGCCATCAGGCGCCGCCCTTCGGCCACAGACAGCCGGTGCGTGCGCGCCAGGCCGCATAGGACGCCTCCCCGGCCAGGCGCGTCGCCTGCTGGCGGTCGGCATCGACGGCGGCATGGACCATCAGCACGACGATGTACAGCGGGGCGACGAGCACCATGGCGGCATCCTGCCAGCCGCCGACGAGACCCGGCAGGGTCAGCATCAGGCCGAGCTGGAAAACGATCTCGCCGAGGTAGTTGGGGTGCCGCATGCGCCGGTACAGGCCCTCATCGACGAACGCCGCGGGGTCGCGGCGCTTGGCGACCTGCTTCTGCTGGTCGGCCACGGTTTCGAGCAGCAGGCCGGCCCCCATGACCAGCGCCCCGGCGATGACCCAGCCGGTCAGTGCGCCGGCCTCGCCGACCCGCCAGGCCACCATGCCTTCGAAGGTCATGAGAAAACTCACTGCCACCCACATCATCACGATGGCCGGCAGCGGCATGCCGGCCCCGGCATTCTCGCCGCGGCGACGGATCGCGACATAGCTGGCGTCCCGGTAGCGGCTGTGGACGAAGGCCAGCAGGCGCAGGCCATACAGCATGCCGAGGCCGGCGACGAGCAGCGTCGCCAGCGACGGGGCTGCCAGCAGCACCGCCCCGTGCACGAGCAGCATGCTGAGTGCATAACCGTAGGTGAACAGCCACGCGAAATGCATGAACACCACCGCGCAGGCGGCATGCGCGAGGCCGAGCATCAGCCATTGCGTGCCGGTCCAGGTGCCGGCGGCGACAGCCATGCCGAACGTCGCCCACATGACGACGGCAAACAGCAGGAAGACGATGCGAATGGCCATGGGCAGGAGCACTCCTCGGGGCGTGGGAGTCCCGATGATACTGTCCCGCCCTCACGGCGGCGACGGCCGGCGCGCGGCGTATTCGGCACTGGCCATTTCGATGACGGCGAGGATTTCCGCCGACCGTCCGCCGAGGGCGGCGACCAGGCGCGGCGTGACGGGCGCCGTGGCCTGCTGCCACTCGCGGCGCAGGGTGTCGTCGAGAGGGTGGGTGACGATGCCGATGGCGGCGGCCTGCGCCAGGTCGGCGCGCTCCTGGGCGCGCACCAGGCGGCGCGTGACCGCGATGTCGGGGAAGGCTTCGGTGAGGAGCCGCCGCTGCGCCTCGTCCAGCGAGCGCCACCACTGGCGGCGCGTGACGATGACCGACATGCCGAGCGCGTGGCCGGTGAGCGTCAGGTGCGGCGCCTCGCCGGCGATGCCGGTGCGCGCGTAGAGGCTCACGGCATTCTCGCCCGCCTCGACGAGCCCCGTCTGCAACGCCGGCACGACCTCGCCGAAGCCCAGCGGGATGACATCGGCACCGAGCGCCGCGGCGAACAGCCGGGCGTTCAGCGCCGACGACACGCGGAAGCGCCGCCCGGCGGCATCCGCCGGGCGCAGCAGCGGCCGCGTCGCATAGACGTGGTGGAAACCGATCTCGTACCACGTGACGAGGTGCAAATCGCGCGCGGCGAGCAGTTCACGGTAGATGTCGGTGAGGTAGCGGTCGTAGACATACTCGGCCGTCGCCTCATCCGGGAACAGGTACGGCGCGTAGAGCAGGGCCATCTCCGGGATGAGGGTCGAGACGACCTGCGCCGACAGGTTGGCATACTGGATGCGGCCCCGCCGCAGACCCGACAGCAGCTGCTCCTCGGAGCCGAGCTGGCCATGGATCAGCGGCCGCACGCGCATCTTTCCGCCCGAGGCCGCCTCGACCTGGCGCGTGAAGCCGAGCCAGATCGCCTCGCCGGGCGTACCGGGCGATGTCGTGCCGGCCGCCGTCACCACCAGCGCATCCTCGGGCGGTGCGCAGCCCGGCAGGCATGACACCGCAACCAGGGACAGGAGAAGGGAACGCCACCGGGACATCGGGCCAGCCTGTGTGGGCGGAGGGGTGCTGCGGGGAGGGCCCCCATCATGCCGGCCGCGGGCGCGTTGTCAAAGGTGGCGCCGACGATGCAGCGGCCACGAGACCACACGACCGCGACCCGCCACTGCGCTTAGAATGGCTCGCCCCGACCCCCCACAGCGATCCGCCAGGGAGCCTGCCCGATGATGCGCCGTACCGTCCTTGTCTGGATCGCCCTGGTGCCGCTTGCGGGATTGGCGTGGTCGCCCCCGGGGCACGCACGCGAGGACGGGGCGCGGCCCGACTACCGCCCCCTCGACGACGTCCTGCTGCGCAACGTCGACCGCGGTTTCGTCGACTACGACGGCATCGCCGCCGACCCGGCCTTCGCCCGCTTCATCGAGGCGCTCGACACGACCCCACCGGGGCCGGCCGACGATTCCGCCGCACGGCTGGCCTTTTACATCAATGCCTACAACGCGCTGACCGTCGACAGCATCCTCGATGGCCTGTCACCGGCCGGCGAGCGCGGGCGTCGGGCCTTCCACAGGCAGCGCCGACACCGCGTCGGCGGCGAGACCCTGTCGCTCGATGCCCTGGCGCAGGAACGGCTCGCGCCGTTCGGCGACCCGCGGGTCCACCTCGCCCTCGCCTGCCCGTCGCTGTCCTGCCCGCCGCTGGCGAATCGCGCCTTCCGTGCAGCCACCCTCGACGCGGACCTCGACGCGGCGGCGCGGCGCTTCGCCAACGACCCGACGCGCAACCGCTTCGACGTGTCGCGACGCATCGCCTGGCTGGCGGCGGTGTTCCGCGACCACGAGGATGACTTCGCCCGCGAGGCCGGCTCGCTGCAGGCCTGGCTGGCGCACCACGTCGACGACCCGCAGGCCGCACGCCTCCTCGCCAGCGGCGGCTTCACCGTGCACTGGTTCGACCCTGAACCGGTGCTCAACGGCCTGCGGCGCCAGGGGGCGCGCGCCGGCGATTGACCGCCTCGGTGGCCGGCGGGGAATCCGCTACCCTGTCGACGGCGAAGCCCCGAAGGCCACGCCAGAGGAGCCCCGCGATGCGCAACGCCAGGACACCCGGCATCAGGCCGTCGGACATCACGCCCGAACACGTCTACCGCCAGCGCCGGCAGCTGCTCAAGCTCGCCGGGCTCGGCGGCATCGGCCTGGCCCTGCCCGCCGCCGCGGACGAGATCCCGCCGCAGCACCGGCGACTGCCGGACGTGCAGCCCTGGCCGGGCAGCAGCACGGAGGCTGCCAACACCTTCGAGGAAATCACCACCTACAACAATTTCTACGAGTTCGGCACCGACAAGGCCGATCCGTCGCGCCGTTCGGGCCGTTTTCGCCCGCGGCCGTGGAAGGTGACCATCGACGGTGAAGCCGAGGTCACCGGCGATTTCGATTACGACGACCTTGTCCGGCCGCACGCCCTCGAGGAACGCATCTACCGGCTGCGCTGCGTTGAGGCCTGGTCGATGGTCATCCCGTGGGTCGGCATCCCCCTCGGCCCGCTGCTGCAACGTTTCAAACCGACCTCGCGGGCCAGGTATGTCGTCTTCGAGACGGTGCTGCGGCCGGAGGAAATGCCGGGACAACGGTATCCGGTGCTCGACTGGCCGTATGTCGAGGGCCTGACGATGGCCGAGGCCATGCATCCGCTGAGCCTGCTTGTCGTCGGCGTCTACGGCGTCGAGCTGCCCAACCAGAATGGCGCGCCGCTGCGGCTCATGGTGCCGTGGAAATACGGCTTCAAGAGCATCAAGTCGATCCAGCGCATCCGCTTCAGCGAGACCAGGCCGCTGACCAGCTGGGCGCGGGCCGCGCCGCGCGAATACGGCTTCTATGCCAACGTCAACCCCGAGGTCGACCACCCGCGCTGGAGCCAGGCCACCGAGCGGCGCGTCGGCAGCGGTTTCTCCAGCCTGTTCGCCGCGCGCCAGCCGACGCTGATGTTCAACGGTTATGGCGAGCAGGTGGCCGCGCTGTACACGGGGCTCGACCTGCGCCGGAATTTCTGAGGCATGGCCGCACGACCGGCCGGCTGGCGCTGGGCGAAGGCCGCGGTCCACCTGCTGTGCCTGCTGCCGCTGGCGCTGCTGCTGGCACGCCTGTTCGAACTCGGCGACCTGCGGCTCGGTGCCAACCCGGGACTCGTGATCCGCGACAGCCTCGGCACCTGGGGGCTGCGCCTGCTGCTGGCCACGCTGGCCATGACCCCGCTGCGGCTGCTGACCGGCCGGACATGGCCGCTGCGTTTCCGCCGCCTGCTCGGACTGTGGGCGTGGACCTATGTCAGCCTGCACTTCGTCACTTATTTCTTCTTCGACCGCACGCCCGACCTGGCGGTGATCGCCGAGGACATCCTCCGCCGGCCCTACATCACCCTCGGCGTCATCGCCCTGCTGTTGCTGACGCCGCTCGCCGTCACCTCGACGACCGGCTGGCAACGGCGCCTGGGCCAGCGCTGGGCGGCGCTCCACCGGCTGATCTACCCGGCCACGTTGCTGGGCTGCTGGCACTTTGCCTGGCTGGTCAAGCAGGATGTCCGCGAGCCGCTGCTCTATGGTGTCGTGTTCATCATCCTGCTCGGCATCCGGCGCTGGCACCCGGGCGGCGGATCCGGACGGCACGGTAAAGCAGCCATGGCGACAGTGGCCGGCCGGCCTGCTCGAGGTTCGCCCTGCTGATGCAGGAACTGCCGTCCGGCAGTGACCCACGTGGGAACGAGGGCCAGCGCTGCTTGCGCCACGCCGGCGCCGCTGCCGGCTGGCTCGCCGGTCCGGGCGTGCTGACGGCCGCTGCGATCCGGCCGGCGGTCAGAGTGCGTTGTCGCCGGTCTCGCCGGTGCGGATACGCAGCGACTGCTCGAGGTCCATGACGAAGATCTTGCCGTCGCCGACCTTGCCGGTGCGCGCCGCGCTGCTGATCGCCTCGATGGCCCGCTCGACGAGGTCGTCGGCAACGGCAACCTCGATCTTCGACTTGGGCAGGAAATCGACGACGTACTCGGCGCCCCGGTACAGCTCGGTGTGGCCGCGCTGCCGGCCGAAACCCTTGACCTCGGTGACGGTCATGCCATTGACGCCGACCTCGGCCAGCGCATTGCGGACATCGTCGAGGCGAAACGGCTTGATGATGGCGGTGATGAGTTTCATCGGCTTTTTTCCGGGTCGGCGCTGGGGGGCGGCCGATTGTAGCGCGGCCCGGGCGCCATTGAGAACTCGGCGGCCATTCAGCGCCCGTACACCCAGCGCAGCAGGGCGTTCTGCGCCTCCTGGCCGCCGCCCCAGGTGGCGCGGGGCGCGTTGGCGATCACCACGACGACATACTCCTCGCCACTGCGGGACAGGACATAGCCGGCGATCGCACTGACGCCATCGAGGCTGCCGGTCTTGAGGCGCGAGCGCCCGGCGAGCGGGTCGCGGCGGAAACGACGCTGCGTGGTGCCATCGAGCCCCGCCAGCGACATCGAGGCCTGGAACTCGGCCCGCAACGGGCTTTCACCGACCGCCAGCAGCAGGCGGCCGAGGCTGCGTGCCGAGATGCGCGTGTCGCGCGACAGCCCCGCACCGTTGACGACGCGCAGCTCCGGGAACTCGAGGCCATGCCGTCGCAGCGCACGGCCCACCACCTGACGGCTCTTGTCCAGCGTCGCCGGCCCTTCCCCTTCGGCCACGCCGAGGGTCAGGAAGATATGCCGCGTCATGACGTTGTTGCTGTACTTGTTGACGCTGCGGATGACTTCGGCCAGCGGCGGTGATTCGATCGCCGCCAGCGGCGCACGCCCTGACGGGGCAGTGCCCACCCGCCAGCCGCCGGCCAGCGTCCCACCCTGCTCCTGCCACAGCGCCTTGAACACCGCATGGGCGAAGGCCGGAGCGTTCGGCAGGGCGCGACTGAGCTGGTACTCGGTGCACTGGGCGGCCAGGGCCCCTGAAAAGGTCAGCACCGGTCGGCGCCGATCATCGTTGCCGGCGACCATGCTGATGCTGCTGTTGCGGGCATCGCAGCCTCCGCGAAAAACCCGCATCCGGTTGCGGATCTCGATGTCGGCAAGCGCCGGGTCGGCGAGGATCTCGACGCGACCGTGCACCGGGTCCGGACGGAAAAGGAAGTTCGCGGTCTGGAAATTGACCAGCAGGGCGTCGGGCAGCGTGTTGTAGCTGCGGTAGGGCTGACCATCGAATGCGCCGGGATCGGTTTCCTCACGGGCGAAGAAACTGTTGTCGATGACCAGCTCACCGTCGATGTGCTGCAGGCCCTTGCTGCGCAGCGCGCGCTGGAAGAGCCACAGGCGCTCGGTGACGAGGGACGGGTCACCGCCACCGCGCAAGATGAGGTCGCCGGCCAGACGACCGCCATCGAGCGGGCCATCGATGAACGCCTCGGTGCGCCAGCGCCACGTCGGCCCGAGCACGTCGAGCGCGATGAAGGTCGTCAGCAGCTTGATCAGCGATGCGGGGTTGCGCGCGACATCGGCATGGTGGGCGACGAGCGGCGCGGCGTCGCCGGCGCGCTGCACGAAGACGCTGAGCGCATCGGCCGGCAGCTTGTGCCGGGCGAGGGCCTCGACGACCGTCACCGGCAGGCCGGTGGACGGGGTCTGGTCGACCTGCGCCCGGCCGGCAGCCGGCAGCATCGTGGACAGCATGACCCACGCCACCCAGCCCGTTGCACCGCGCCGATACGCCGCCGACACCCTGCCCATCACGATCGAAACCCGCGCCACCATTCCTGTTCCGGTGCGCGCAGCTTAGCGATTTCACGCCGGTCGCGCGCCCTCGTCACGCGGCGGCCGGCGAATGTCGAGGCTGCGCATCCGGTCGGCGAGCGTGCTCGGCGGGATGCCCAGCAGTGCCGCCGCGCCACCTTTGCCGGCGACACGCCAGCCGGCCGCCTCGAGCGCGGCAATGAGGTTGGCGCGCTGCCACTCACGCACCTGCGCCTCGCCGACGAAGGCGGCGCGGTGGGCGTCACCGGCGACCGCCGGCATGTCTTCCTGCGGCACCGCTGCGGCCATCGACCCCGGCACCGGCATCGTCGGCTGCAGGTCGAGCCGCACGGTGTCGCCACGCGAGAGGATCACCGCGCGCTCGATGACGTTCTTCAACTCGCGCACGTTGCCCGGCCAGTCGTAGCCGCGCAACACCCCGGCCTGGGCCTGGCTCAGCGGCGCACAGGGTCGGCCGAAGTCGCGGCAGATCTGCTCTAGAAAGTGGCTGGCGAGCTGGATGACATCGTCGCCACGGCGGCGCAGCGGCGGCACGTGGACCGGAAATACCCCGAGCCGGTAGTAGAGATCTTCGCGGAACTGCCCCGCCTCGACAGCCTTCTCGAGGTTCTTGTTGGTTGCCGCCACGACGCGCACGTCGACGGTGCGGGTGATGTCCTCACCGAGGCGCTCGAACTCGCGTTCCTGCAGTACACGCAGCAGCTTGCCCTGCAGCGCCAGCGGGATCTCGCCGACCTCATCGAGGAAGATCGTCCCGCCATGGGCGAGCTGGAAGCGCCCGATGCGGTCACGGTGGGCGCCGGTGAAGGCGCCGCGGACATGGCCGAAGAACTCGCTCTCGAAGAGATCCTCGGCGATCGCCGCACAGTTGACCTTGACCAGCGGTCCGTGGGCGCGCTGGCTGCGGGCGTGGATGGCGTGGGCCACCAGCTCCTTGCCGGTACCGGTCTCGCCGATGATCAGCACGCTGGCCGGCGTGTGGGCCACGGCGTCGATGCGCGTCAACATCGCGCGCAGCGCCGGGCTGGTGCCGATGATGCGGCCAAAGTTCATCGACACCTGGACCTCTTCGCGCAGGTAGTCGCGCTCACGCTCCAGTTCGTCCTTGAGGCGCGCAATCTCGGCGTAGGCTTCCTTCAGCCGGACTTCGGCACGATTGCGCTCCGTGACGTCCTTGCTGGCGACCAGCAGGCGCCGCACCTCGCCGCCGGGTCCGCGATCGGTCTGCGCCGACATCAGCACATCGAGCACCTCGCCGGTGCGCGTCACCATCTGGCGCGGCAGGTTGATGCGGTCGCCGGCGCGAACGATCTCCGGCAGGCGGCCGACGAGCTGCTCACGCGAAGCGTCAGTCATGAAGTCGAGGATCGAGCGGCCCAGCACCTCGGCGCGGGCATAGCCGAGCTTGCTCAGCCAGTGATTGCTGACCTCGATGATCCGCCCCTCCGCGTCGACGGTGTGGAGCATGGCGGGCGTACCGCGATACAGGTCGCGGTAGCGGCGCTGCATGCGGTCGGCATCCGAAATCTCGGTGAAGACCGAGATCGACTGGAGGTAGTCGCCGCCGGGCCGGCGTACCGCCGCCGAGGTGACGAGGAACTCGAGGAGGCTGCCGTTGCGGGCCAGGAACTCGACCGGCACGTTGTCCAGCCGGCCGGTACGGCGGAACAGGGGGAGGTGCTCCTCGGTGATGCGCTGAAAGCTCTCGGGGGTGGCCAGGTCCTGCGGCCGGCGCCCGACCAGTTCATCGCGGCCATGGCCGGTGACCTCGACCCAGCGATCGCTGACATCGATAAACCGGGCCTCGCGATCAAGGAGCACCGCGATGACCGGCGCACTCCTGAACAGGCGGCGGGATTCCTGGCTGTTCATCGGCAGCGAGAATACACGGATTTCCGTTAGATATAATCACGGATTTCCGAAAATCACGGAAAATCGCGACACGGTATTAATGCAACACGCTGATTTTCAGCGGTACATGCGTTGGCACGCCCCGTGCATAGTCCTTGTCACCAAGGACTTGTCCACACGTGTCGCCACCCCCCCTTCCCCGGCGCCACGGGCCATGGATCGGCAAGAACCTTGAGTGCGGGGCCGTTTATCCCCCTTCACGGCCCCGCTCGAGGGGGGCCCCTCGACTTGCCGACTCGGTGTGCACCTCCCGCCCGAGCCGGCGACACCCCCAGTCGTGCGGGCCCCTCTTTCTTTCTCTCAGGTGTCTGCCTGCCCCGATATCCCGACCGGGAAGTTCAGTCCTGCCCGCGCCAGCGCGCCCAGCGGCTCGCCAGCCAGCGCCGGATGGCATGGCGGCCTTTCGGCGTGGTGCCGGCCTTGAGGTGTCGCAGCCAGCGGCGCGCCCAGGCGAATTCGGCACCGAGAATGGCGAGACCGACCGGGATGACGAGCAGCGCGGGACCCGGGGTCAGAAACATCACCAAGCCGATCAGCACGATCGTGCCGCCGATCACGGCCACCACCAGCCGCCGCGCATGGCGGTAGCCCTGGACGCCGAGCCAGCGGATCACGGCTCAGCCCGCGCAGGCGGCCCGTCGCACACGCTCAGCGGTAGCGCGCCTGCAGTTCCGCGAGGGCCGTTGCACCAGGCGACAGTCGGGAGTACGGCACGTTGTTCAGGGGGGCATCCGGCGTCCGCGCCAGTTCGTGGAGTTCGGGCCGGGTCTCGTCGATGTAGAGCAGGCCGGTGACGATCTCCCCGGCCGCCGCGTGGCGCTGCAGGTAGTCGAAGGCAGCCACGCGGTCGCGCGGATCGTAGGACTCGTCGACCTTGCGCAACAGGATGCGGCTGCCGTCATGCATCTCCACCGATGCCGCCGCACCGGCCGCGTATTCGGCGCTGATGGCCTGTGCCGGCTCGATGAAATCGGTGTAGACAGCCGGGTGGAAATGCTTGCGGGTATGCGCGTAGCTCTTGGTCGAGCCCTCGTGGTCATTGAAGGTGACGCAGGGCGAAATGACGTCGATGTAGGCAAAACCGCGGTGGGCAAGACCCGCCTTGAGCAACGGCACGAGTTGCGCCTTGTCGCCCGAGAAACTGCGGGCGATGAAGGTTGCGCCGGTCGACAGCAGAAGCAGGCAGGGGTCGATCGGCGCCTGCTGATTGACCTCGCCCTTCTTGGCCTTCGAACCGACGTCGGCGGAGGCGGAGAACTGGCCCTTGGTCAACCCGTAGACGCCGTTGTTCTCCATCACGTAGAGCATGTTGACGTTGCGGCGCATGGCATGGACGAACTGGCCAAAGCCGATCGACAGGGTGTCGCCGTCGCCCGAAACGCCGATGTAGTAGAGCTCACGGTTGGCGGCATTGGCGCCGCTCGCCACCGAGGGCATGCGCCCATGCACGGTATTGAAGCCATGCGAGGCGCGGGCGAAGTAGGCCGGCGTCTTCGACGAGCAGCCGATGCCCGACAGCTTGGCGAGTCGGTGCGGCGGGATGGAAAGCTCGAAGATGGCCTGCATCAGGGCGGCGGTGATGGCATCGTGGCCACAACCGGCACACAGCGTCGACATGCCGCCCTCGTAGTCGCGGACGGTCAGCCCGAGCGCATTGCGCGGCAGGCCGGGGTGGGCGGCCGCAGGCTTGGCGATGAAGGTCATGCGGCGACTCCCTTGGCGATCTCCGGTGCAACCTGGTCTATCACGGCTGCCGCCGTGATCGGCAGCCCGTCATAAAGCGCTACCGGCACGAGCTTCTGCGGATCCACGCAGGTCTCGAGCATGAGCAGGCTGCGCAACTGCGAATCGCGACTCTGCTCGACGACATAGATGCGGTCGTGGGCATCGAGGAAGTCCTGCACGGCCTTGCCGAAGGGGAAACCCCTGACCCGCATCAGGTTGACCTGTACGCCGGCATCGGCCAGCCGGTCGCGTGCCTCGCGGACCGCGGCGTCGCACGAGCCGATGGTCAGCAGGGCCGTGCGCACCTTGTCGCTGGCGACGATCTCGGGCTGTGGCACCAGTTCCCTGGCCGTCTGCCACTTGACGAGCAGGCGGTCGACGAGCGCCTTGTACTCGTTGGCATCTTCCGTATAGGCAGCGTACATGTTGTGGCCGGAGCCCCGGGTAAAGAACGCGCCCTTCGACGGGTGCGTGCCCGGCAGCGTGCGGTAGGGGATGCCGTCGCCGTCGACGTCAGTGTAGCGACCGAACCGGGCCACCTTGTCGAGCGCTTCCGCGGACATGACCTTGCCGCGGTCCGGCTGGTAGGCGTCGTCCCAGCGCAGGTCGCGGCACATCCAGTCGTTCATGCCGATGTCGAGGTCGGTGAGGACGATGACGGGCGTCTGCAGGCGTTCGGCGAGGTCGAAGGCCTGCACCGAGTCGTAGAAGGCTTCCTCGGGGTTGGCCGGGAACAGCAGCACATGCCGGGTATCGCCGTGCGAGGCGTAGGCGCAGGCGAGCAGGTCGGCCTGCTGCGTGCGCGTCGGCATGCCGGTCGACGGCCCGCAGCGCTGCACATTGATGAGCACCGCCGGGATCTCGGTGAAGTAGCCATAGCCGAGGAACTCGCTCATCAGCGAGATACCGGGGCCGCTGGTCGGCGTGAAGGCCCGCGCGCCATTCCAGCTGGCGCCGAGGACCATGCCGATGGCGGCCAGTTCGTCCTCGGCCTGGAGGATGCAGTAGTTGGCCCGGCCCGTGTCCGGGTCGCCCCGGTAGCGCTCGCAGAAGCGCTTGAAGCTGTCCATCACCGAGGTCGACGGCGTGATCGGGTACCACGCGCCGACCGTGGCGCCGGCGTAGACGCAGCCGAGGCCCGCCGTGGTGTTGCCGTCGATGAGGATGTGGCCGCGGGTCTGGTCGATGGCGCGGGCGCGGAACGGCAGCGGACAGTCGAGGTGGTCACGGGCCCACGCGTGGCCGAGGTCAAAGGCCTTCTGGTTGGCCTCGAGAAGGTGGGCCTTGGCCTTGAACTGGTCGTTGATCAGCTGGCGAACCACCTCGACGTCGATGTCGAGCAGCGCCGTGAGCACGCCCACGTACATGATGTTCTTCATCAGGATACGGGCACGGGCCGCGGTGAAGTTCTCGTTGCAGATCCGCGACAGCGGCACGCCATGGACCTGGATGTCGCTGCGGTTGAAGATCTGGCTGCGTGGCCACGTCGAGTCATAGACCAGGCAGCCGCCCGGGGCAACCTCCGCATGGTCCTTGCGGTAGGTCTCCGGATTCATCGCCACCATGACATCGACGCGTCCGGAGCGGGCCAGGTGGCCGCGGGCGCTGGCGCGCACCTCGTACCAGGTCGGCAGGCCCTGGATGTTCGACGGAAAGAAATTCTTGCCCGAAACGGGGATGCCCATGCGGAACAGGGCCTTCATCAGCATGCCGTTGGCACTGGCCGACCCGGTGCCGTTGACATTCGCGATCTTGACCGTGAATTCGTTGTCGGCCGGGCGTTGGGGAATGCTGCTCATGGCGCTGCCTTGGTGGGTCTGCCGGCGCGATCCGCCGGCGGCTGGGGGTGACGGTTGACGGGCATCCTGCTCGATGGACGGTTCAGGTGCCGAAACGGCGCTTGTCGGTTTCGGCAAGAGGCGCCTGGTCCGCGGCATGCGGATGGTGCAGGGTGAACTTCTGCATGTCCCAGGCGCCGGTCGGGCAGCGCTCGGCGCACAGGCTGCAGTGGACGCAGAGGTCTTCGTCCTTGACCATCACCCGCCCGGTCTGCGGCAACGCCGCCGAGACGTAGAGTGCCTGGTCGGTGTTGCGCGCCGGCGCATTGAGCCGCCCGCGCAGATCGTCCTCGCTGCCCGGCCCGGTGATGGTCAGGCAGTCTACCGGGCAGACGTCGATGCAGGCATCGCACTCGATGCACAGTTTGGCGGTAAAGACCGTCTGGATGTCGCAGTTGAGGCAGCGCTCGACTTCCTGGCGCGTCTGTTCGTCGGTGAAACCCAGCTCGACCTCGATGTCGAGTCGCGCGAAGCGCTCCTTGAGGCCGACATGCGGCACCAGCCGGCGCTCGGCAGGGTCGAAGCTGTTGCTGTACGACCACTCGTGCATGCCCATCTTGGTCGTCTGCAGGTTCATGCCATCCGGCATGCGATCCCTGACATCGAGACCCTGGCAGTGGCGGTGGATGGAAATCGCGGCCTGGTGGCCATGCTCGACCGCCCAGATGATGTTCTTCGGACCGAAGGCGGCATCGCCGCCGAAGAACACGCCGCGCCGGGTCGATTCGAAGGTCAGGGGATCGACGACCGGGACTTCCCACTTGTCGAACTCGATGCCGAGATCGCGCTCGATCCACGGGAAGGCGTTTTCCTGGCCGATGGCGAGGATCACGTCGTCGGCCGGGATGAATTCCTCACCGGTGATCTTCTCGCCGACGATGCGGCCGCGCTCGTCGCACTCGTATTCCATGACATCGAAAAGCATGCCGGTGAGACGGCCGTTGTCGCTGACGAAGGCCTTGGGCGAACGGTTGACGACGATGCTGACCTGCTCCTGCTCGGCATCCTCCAGCTCCCAGGTCGAGGCCTTGAAGAACTGGCGGGGCTTGCGCGCCATGACCTTGACGTCCCTGGCGCCGACGCGCAGCGAAGTGCGGCAGCAGTCCATGGCGGTGTTGCCGACGCCGATGATGAGCACCCGCTCGCCGATGCGGCTGACGTGCTGGAAGGCCACCGATTCGAGCCACTCGATGCCGATGTGCACGTGTGACTTGTCGTCGTAGCGGCCGGGCAGCTTCAGTTCCTTGCCCTTCGGTGCACCACTGCCGACGAAGATCGCGTCGTAGCCCTCGTCGAGCAGCGCACGCAGACTGCCGATACGGTGGCCGAGGCGCAGGTCGGCGCCCAACTGCACGATGTCGCCGATCTCCTGGTCGAGCACCTCGGCCGGCAGGCGGAACGAGGGAATGTTGGAGCGCATCAGCCCGCCCGGCACGCCGAGCGCCTCGTAGATGACGACGTCGTAGCCGAGCGGCAGCAGGTCATTGGCCACGGTCAGCGACACGGGGCCGGCGCCGATGCAGGCCACGCGCTTGCCGTTGCGCTGCGCCGCAGCCCTGGGCAGGCCAGCGCGGTAGCTCTCGTCGGCGTGGTCGGCGGCAACCCGCTTGAGCCGGCAGATGGCCACCGGCTGCGCCTCGACGCGGCCACGGCGGCAGGCGGTCTCGCAGGGCCGGTCGCAGACCCGGCCGAGGATGCCGGGAAACACGTTCGACTTGCGGTTGAGCAGGTAGGCCTCGGTGTACTGCCCCTGGGCGATGAGCCGGATGTAGCCGGGAACATCGGTGTGCGCCGGACAGGCCCACTGGCAGTCCACGACCTTGTGGAAGTAGTCCGGGCGGGAGGTATCGGTGGGCTGCATCGGGGCAGCAGGGGACCGCTTTGTCACGCTGGTACCAAGGAGTTGGCTTTGGGTGAATCACACGTCCCGGACCGCGGCCCGGGGCAAAAAGACGCGTGATTATACATACCGTCAGGCGGTTTTAAATCCTGGCGGCGGCACGCCGCGTTGACACGCCGGGGTGCGGCGATGAAACAATGCTGGCCTTATGACAGATCATGATGCTCCCGCTGCCGTGGGCCGCTACGCGGCCCTCGCATTGCAACTCACCACCGCCTGCGTCAACGACTGCCCGGACCCGGCTGCGGCACGCCGGCGCATGGCCGACAACCTGGCGCACGCCCGGCGCGCGGTGCTGGCCAGCAAGGCCTTCGTGCGCCAGTACAGCGGCAGCGAGGTCCGTTTGGTGGTGCTGCCCGAGTACTTTTTGACGGGGTTCCCGATGGGCGAGTCGGTCGCCGAGTGGCAGAACCGGGCGGCACTCGACATGAAAGGGCCGGAATACGACGGCCTGGCCGCACTCGCGGCGGAGGCCGACGTCTGGCTGGCGGGCAATGCCTACGAACTTGACCCCCACTTCCCGGCGCTGTACTTCCAGACCTGCTTCGTCATCGCCCCGTCCGGCGAGGTCGTGCTGCGCTACCGGCGCATGATCTCGCTGTCGGCCCCGACACCGTTCGACGTCTGGGACCGCTACCTCGACATCTACGGCATCGACGGTGTCTTTCCGGTGGCCGAAACCCCGCTGGGGCGCATCGCGGCGATCGCCTCCGAGGAAATCCAGTACCCGGAGATCGCGCGCATGGGGACGATGCGCGGTGCGGAGGTCTTCGTCCACCCCACCAGCGAGGCCGGCAGCCCCTCGGTGTCGACCAAGGAGATCGCCCGCCGCGCCCGTGCGCTGGAAAATCTCGCCTACGTCGTCTCGGCCAACTCCGCCGCCCTGACCCACACCCCGCTGCCGGCCGGTTCGGCCACCGGCATGTCGAAGGTCGTCGATTACCAGGGCCAGGTCCTCGCCGAGGCCGCGCCGGGCGGCGAGTCGATGGTCGCCAACGCGACCCTCGACATCCCCGCGCTGCGTGCGGCGCGGCGCAAGACCGGACTGACCAACATGCTGGTGCGCCAGCCCTTCCAGGCCTACGCCGGGCGCTATCGCGACACGGTCTTTCACCCCGCCAACCTGCTGCTGCAGGACGGCGAGGTGCGTGCACCGGCGCGTGGCGAACTGGGCGCCCTGCAGAAAAAGGACATCGAGCGGCTGGCAGGGCTCGGGCTGATCTGACCCCTCGCCGCGACGGCCCTCAGCCGCGCGTGGCCTGGCAATGCAGGCGCTGGCCGGGGGCTGCGCCGGTGAGGTGACCGTCCTCCCACACGACGGTGCCGTTGACCAGCGTCATGTCGATCGACGAACGCAGGCGCGTGCCCTCGAAAGGCGACCAGCCGCAGCGCGACAGCACGTCCTCGCGGCGCACCAGGGTCGGGTGGCGGTGATCGACCAGCACGAGGTCCGCCCAGTACCCCTCGCGCAGATAGCCCCGCTCGCGGATGCCGAACAGGTCGGCGACGCGGTGGCTGGTCTTCTCGACGATCAGCTCGAGCGGCAACGTGCCGTCGTGGACGTGTTCGAGCAACGCCAGCAGGGCATGCTGGACCAGCGGCAGGCCGGCCGGCACCTTGAAGTAGCCCTGCGATTTTTCTTCCAGCGTGTGCGGTGCGTGGTCGGTGGCGATGACGGCCAGCCGGCCGTCGATGAGCCCGTCGATCAGCGCGGCGCGGTCGGCCGCCGATTTGATCGCCGGGTTGCACTTGATGAAGGCGCCCTTCTCGCCGTACGCCGTGCTGTCGAAATGCAGCATGTGGACACACACCTCGGCCGTGATGCGCTTGCCGTCGAGCGGTCCCGGGGCGAAGAGCGCCAGTTCGCGGCCGGTGCTGAGGTGCAGGACATGCAGGCGGGCATCGTGGCGGCGGGCGAGTTCGACAGCCAGTGCTGTCGACTTGTAACAGGCTTCCGCCGAACGGATCAGCGGGTGCACCGAAAAGGGCACGTCCTCGCCGTAGAGGTCGCGGTAGTGCGCCTCGGCGGTGCGGATCAGTGGCGAATCCTCACAATGCGTGGCGATGAGCACCGGGCTGTCGCGGAAGATCGCCTCCAGCGTCGCCTCGTCGTCGACCAGCATGTTGCCGGTGGACGCACCCATGAAGACCTTGAGGCCGCAGCACTCGTCGGGCGTCAGGGCGCGGATCTCGTCGATGTTGTCGTTGGCCCCGCCCATCCAGAACGCGTAGTTGGCCCGCGAGCGGCCGGCGGCGCGGCGGTACTTGTCGGCGAGCACGGCGCGCGTCGTGGCATTGGGGATGGTGTTGGGCATGTCCATGAAGCTGGTGATGCCGCCCGCCACCGCGGCGGCCGACTCCGAGGCGATATCGCCTTTGGCCGGCATGCCGGGTTCGCGAAAGTGCACCTGGTCGTCGATGAAACCGGGCAGCAGGTAGCGGCCGCGGGCATCGACGATGCGTTCGGCACGGCCGCTGGGGATCTGCCGGCCGATGCGCTCGATGCGCCCGCGCCGCACCAGCAGGTCGCCCGGCGTGGTGCGGCCCTCGTTGCACAGCTGCGCGTTGATGATCAGCAGCGAGTTGTCGTTGGCGTTCATCGGTCGGCCCATTGGTCGGTGGCGGAAACGAGTTCATGGACGGTGCCGGGCTCGAAGGCCGAGTGCCCGGCATCGGGCACGATGCGCAGCGTGGACGCCGGCCAGGCCCGGTGCAGGTCCCAGGCGCTGCGCATCGGGCAGACGACGTCGTAGCGCCCCTGGACGATGACCGCCGGAATATCCTTCAGCCGGTCGATGTCGCGGAGGATCTGGTCGGGTGTTTCCATGAAGGCATCGTGGACGAAATAGTGCGCCTCGATGCGCGCGAAGGCGAGCGCGAAGCGGTCGGCGGCAAAACGCTCGACCACATCGGGCGACGCTTCGAGATGGCTGGTGCTGCCCTCCCACACCGACCAGCGCCGCGCGGCCTCGAGGGCAAGGGCCGGGTCGTTGCCGGTGAGGCGGCGATGGTAGGCGTGGAGCAGGTCATCGCGCTCGTCGGCGGGGATGAAGTCGCGGTAGGCCGCCCAGGCGTCGGGAAACAGCGCGTTGGCCCCCTCCTGGTAGAACCAGGCGATCTCGGCCCGGCGCAGCAGGAAGATCCCGCGCAGCACGAGTTCGGTGACGCGCCCGGGGTGCGTCTCGGCATAAAGCAGCGCCAGCGTGCTGCCCCACGAGCCGCCGAAGACCATCCACCGTGCGATGCCGAGCCGCTCGCGCAGCGCCTCGATGTCGGCGATCAGGTCCCAGGTGGTGTTCTCGCGCAACTCGGCATGAGGGGTGCTGCGGCCACAGCCGCGCTGGTCGAAGATCACGATGCGGTAGCGCGCCGGGTCGAAGAAGCGCCGCGGCGTCTCGTCTCCGCCGCCGCCCGGCCCCCCGTGCAGGAACACCACCGGCTTGCCGCGCGGGTTGCCACACTGCTCCCAATAGACCCGGTGCAATGCGGAAACCTGCAGATGGCCGGTCTCGGAGGGTTCGACCGGCGGATACAGCGTGCGGCGTGCAGGCGTGGCAGGGGACATCGGGCGGGGAACCTGTCGGTACGTGTCACGTCCGGGACGTACATCTTACGCAATCGGCACCACTTCGGCGGGTCCGTGCCCGGATCCGTATAGAATCCGTCTCGTCGCACCCGCCGCCACAGGACACCGACCCGATGCGCAGGACCCTCGTCGCCGTGCTCGCCGCCAGTCTGCCTCTCGCCGCACCCGCCGGTGCGTCACCCGACATCGACATCCCCTGGACGATGCACCGCCTCGACAACGGCCTGACGCTGGTCGTGCACGAGGACCACAAGGCGCCGGTCGTGGCCGTCAATATCTGGTATCACGTCGGCTCGAAGGACGAGACGCCCGGGCGGACCGGTTTCGCCCACCTTTTCGAGCACCTGATGTTCCAGGGCTCGGAAAACCTGCCCGACGAGTACCTCAACTTCCTCCAGCAGCTCGGCGCCACCGACCTCAACGGCACGACGTGGTTCGACCGCACCAACTACTTCCAGACCGTGCCGGTCACGGCGCTCGACACCGTGCTGTTCGCCGAGTCCGACCGCATGGGGCACTTTGCCGGTCACATCACCCAGGCGGTGCTGGACGAACAGCGCGGTGTGGTCAAGAACGAGAAGCGCCAGGGCGAAAACCAGCCCTACGGCAAGGTCTTCGAGATCATCCTCAAACAGCTCTTCCCGCCGCACCACCCCTATTCGTGGGAAACCATCGGCTCGATGGCCGACCTCGATGCCGCGACGCTCGACGATGTCCGTGAATGGTTCAGGACATGGTACGGGCCGAACAACGCCGTGCTCGCCATCGCCGGCGACATCGACACCGACGAGGCGATCGCACGGGTCGAAAAATACTTCGGCGACATCCCGCCCGGGCCGCCGTTGCGCCGCCTCGACACGTGGATCCCGCGCCACGATACGCTGCGCCGCCAGCGCATGCAGGACCGCGTCTCCCAGGCACGCCTCTATCTGTCGTGGACCGGGCCGCAGTGGGGCAGCCGCGACGCACACCTGCTGGAACTCGCCGCCGCGATCCTCGCCGGCGACAAGAACTCGCGCCTCTACCAGCGGCTGGTCTATCGCGACCGGCTGGCATCCGACGTCGAACTGGGCACCCTGGCGTTCGAGATCGCCGGCATCAGCTACCTGCAGGTCTCGGCCAACCCCGGCGTGGCGCTGGCGACCATCGAGCAGGCGATCGACGAGGAACTGGCCCGCTTCCGCCGCGAGGGGCCGACGGCGCGCGAGATCGAACGGGTCCGCACGCGGCAGCGCGCCGCCTTCCTGCGCGGCATCGAGAAAGTCGGCGGCTTTGTCGGCAAGGCCGGCACGCTGGCCGAGAGCACGGTCCTCGGCGGCAGCCCGGATGCCTGGCAGCACGCCCTGGCGAACAGCGCGGAGGCCACCCCCGCAGCACTGCGCGAGACCGTGGGCCGCTGGCTCACGGATGCGCCGTTCGTCCTCGAGGTCGAACCGGCGCCGCGCCTTGCGGCCAGCGACCGGGGCGTCGACCGCAGCATCGTGCCGCTGCCTGCAGCCGGGCCCGAGGTCACCTTCCCTTCCTTCCAGCGCAGGCGCCTCGACAACGGCCTGACGCTCATCGTCGTCGAGCGGCCCGGCCTGCCGGTCGTCGATTTCAGCCTGGTGCTCGACGGCGGCTACGCCGCCGATCAGCACGCCCGGCCGGGCACCGCCAACATGACGCTGGCCATGCTCGACGAGGGCACCAGGCAGCGCGACGCGCTGGCCATCAGCGAGGAACTCGCCCTGCTCGGGGCCACCCTCGCCAGCGGCGCCACGCTCGATCATTCGCAGGTCAACCTGTCGGCCCTGTTGGACAAGCTCGACCCGGCGCTCGAACTGTATGCCGACGTGATCCTCAACCCCGTCTTTCCGGCCCAGGACCTCGAGCGGCTGCGCCAGGTCTACCTGGCGGCACTGAGCCAGGAGAAAACCCAGCCCGCATCGCTGGCCCTGCGCGTCATGCCGCGCCTGCTCTACGGCGACGGCCACCCCTACGCACAGCCGCTGACGGGCACGGGCACCGAGGACGCCCTGCGCGCCCTGAGCCGCGACGACCTCGTGCGCTTTCATGCCACCTGGTTCAAACCCAACCACGCCACGCTGATCGCCGTCGGCCCGGTGACGGCCGACATGCTCGAACCGAAACTCGAACGCCTGTTCGCCCGGTGGCAGCCGGGCGAACTGCCCTCGGCGCCGGCGCGTGACGTGCAGGGCGCGGACAGCGACGTCCTCTACCTGATCGACCGCCCCGGCGCCGAGCAGTCGGTGATCTTCGCCGGCCAGCTCCTGCCACCGGCGTCGGCCGGCGACGACCTCGCCATCGAGACGATGAACGATGTGCTCGGCGGGCAATTCACGGCCCGCCTCAACATGAACCTGCGCGAGACCCGCCACTGGTCCTACGGGGCGAGGACGCTGATCAGCGAGACCCGTGGCGAGCGCCCGCTGCTGGCTTATGCGCCCGTGCAGAAGGACCGCACCGCCGATGCGATCCGCGAGATCCGCCGCGAGTTCAGCGACCTCGCCGGCAGCCGGCCGGCGACCGCCGAAGAGGTCGGCCTGGTGGTCGGCTCGAACACCCTGTCGCTGCCCGGCCGCTGGGAATCGGCCACATCGATCACGGCGGCGATACGCCGCATCGTCCAGCAGGGCCTTGCCGATGACTACTGGTCGCGCTACCCCCGGGCCCTGCGTGCCCTCGGCATCGAGCAAGTCAATGCCAGCGCCCGCGCGCACCTCGATCCCGACGCGCTGATCTTCGTCGTCGTCGGTGACCGGGCCGTCATCGGCGACGACCTGCAACAGCTCGGCTACCGCGAGATCCGCCTCCTCGACGCCGACGGCAACCCCCTGTAAAGCGCCGGCAGTTCTGGTTAGGATTTTTGCCGGGATGTGCCGATCCGGAGACACGGCGAGATGCTCGAAGCACAGCAACTGACCCGGCGCTATGGCGCGTTGACGGCCGTCGACGGCGTCTCCTTCACCGTCAGGCCCGGCGAGGTGCTGGGCTTCCTCGGCCCGAACGGCGCCGGCAAGACGACGACCATGCGCATGATCGCGGGCTTCGTCCAGCCGACCGCCGGACGTGCGCTGGTCCACGGCCACTGCATGCAGGAGGAGCCGCTCGCGGCCAAAAGACTGATCGGCTACCTGCCCGAGGGCGCACCGTGCTATGCCGAGATGACACCGCGGACCTTCCTCGGCTTCATCGCCGGCATCCGCGGCCTCGAGGGCACGCGGCGCCAGGCGCGCCTCGATGATGTCATCGGCCGCCTGCAGCTGGCGGGCGTGCTCGACCAGCCGATCGAGACCCTGTCGAAAGGCTTCAGGCGCCGTGTCGGCCTGGCCCAGGCGATCCTTCACGACCCGCCGGTACTGATCCTCGACGAGCCGACCGATGGCCTCGACCCCAACCAGAAACACGAGGTCCGCGAGCTGATCCGCACCATGTCGCCGGGCAAGATCATCATCATCTCGACCCACATCCTCGAGGAGGTCGACGCCGTGTGCAGCCGCGCGATCATCATCGCCCGCGGGCGCATCGTCGCCGACGAGGAGCCGGCGGCGCTCGTCCGTCGTTCGCGCCACCACAACGCCGTGACACTGACGCTGGAAGCCAGCGGCAACCTGCACGGCGTGGCCGCCGCGATCCGCGCCCTCGATGGCGTCGGCCACATCGAGGTCGACGAGGCCGGGCACGCCCTCACGGCCTTCCCCTGCGAGGGCGCGCCGATTCTTGCCGCGATCAGCCACCTCGCGGCCGAGCAATACTGGCCGCTCGGCCAGTTGCATCTCGAATCGGGACGCCTCGACGAGGTCTTCCGCCACATCACCCGGCAGGAGGCCGCGTGATGGGCGCCATCGGCATCATCGCCGGACGCGAGCTGCGCGGTTGTTTTTCGACACCGCTCGCCTGGGTGTTCATCGTCATCTTCCTCGTTCTCACCGGCGTCTTCACCTTCTATCTCGGCGGCTTCTACGAGCGCGGGCAGGCCGACCTGTCGCCGTTCTTCAGCTTCCATCCGTGGCTCTACCTGTTCCTGGTGCCGGCCATTGCCATGCGCCTGTGGTCGGAGGAGCGCAAGAGCGGCAGCATCGAGTTGCTGATGACACTGCCGGTGACGATGTGGCAGGCGGTGCTCGGCAAGTTTCTCGCCGCCTGGCTGGTGATCGCCGTGGCGCTTGCCCTGACCTTCCCCATCTGGCTCACGGTCAACTGGCTGGGCGACCCCGACAACGGCGTCATCGTGGCCGGCTACCTCGGCAGCCTGCTGATGGCCGGCGGGTTCCTCGCCATCGGTTCGTGCATCTCGGCAGCCAATCGCAGCCAGGTGGTGGCCTTCATCCTCACGGTGGCGGTGTGCTTCGTTTTCCTGCTGTCCGGTTTTCCACTGGTTCTGGACTTCTTCGCCGGCTGGACACCGCGCGCCCTGCAGGATGCGATTGCCGGGCTGTCCTTCCTGACACATTTCAACGCACTGGGCAAAGGCGTGCTGGAATTGCGCGACGTGGTCTACTTCGTGCTGGTCATCGCCACCTGGCTCTATGCGACGACCATCGTCATCGACATGAAGAAGGCGGACTGAAGCCATGGCAGCGGCAAAACGCACCTACGGCCGCATCGGCCTCGGCGCCCTGGCGCTGGTGTTCATCGCCGGCGTCTCGCTCAGCAACACCGTGCTGCGCGGCTTCCGCGCCGACCTGACGGAGAACGACCTCTACACCCTCTCCGCAGGCACGGTACGCATCGTGGGCGGCATCGCCGAACCCCTCAACCTGTACCTGTTCTTTTCCGACCGGGCGACCGCCAGCGTGCCCTACCTGCGGACCTACGCCGCACGGGTGCGCGAGATGCTCGAGGACTTCGCCGCACGCTCCGGCGGCAAGCTCCGCCTGACGGTGATCGACCCGCTGCCCTTCAGCGAAGGCGAGGACCGTGCCACCGAGTTCGGCCTGCAGCCGATCCGGCTCGGCAACAGCATCGAACCGATCTACTTCGGCGTCGCCGGCAGCAACAGCGTCGGCGACGACGAGATCATCCCGTTCCTCGACCCCGCCAGGGAAGCCTTCCTCGAGTATGAGCTGGCCAAGCTGGTCTACACGCTGGCCAATCCGCGCAAGCCGGTCATCGGCCTCCTTTCGTCGCTGCCGATGACCGCCGGCTTCGACCCGTTGAACCCGCAGGCCAGCCAGCCGTGGGTGATCACCCGCCAGATACGCCAGTTCTTCGAGGTGCGCAGCCTCGATGCCGCGATCGAGCGCATCGACGACGACATCCGTGTGCTGGTCCTCGTCCACCCGCGCGGGCTGCCCGACACGGCGCTTTATGCCATCGACCAGTTCGTCCTGGGCGGCGGCCGGCTGCTGGCCTTCATCGACCCGCATGCCGAGATGGACCCCGGCGATCCGGCGAACCCGGCCGCACAGTTCGGCGGCAAGGCCTCGCAGCTCGACCGGCTGCTGGAAGCCTGGGGCGTGCGCATCGACACGGCCAACGCGGTCATCGACGACCGCTACGCGCTGACCGTCAGCGGCGGCGACGGCCTGCCGCTGCGCCACCTCGGCGTGATCGGTCTCGACGACCAGGCCATGGACCCGGATGACGTCATCACCGCGGGCCTCGGTATGGTCAACATGGCCTTCCCGGGCCACATCACCCGCACCACGGCGGCCGGGCCCGAGTTCGCGCCGCTCATCCGCTCGAGCGGCAGCGCCGCGTTGATCGGCACGGAGCGCCTGCTGTTCGCCGCCGACCCGGCGGGCCTGCGCGAAGGCTTCGCGCCAGCCGGCGAGCCCTTCGTCCTCGCGGCCCGGCTCGGTGGCACGCCGCAGAGCGCCTTCCCCGGCGGGCTTCCCGCCCCGCCCGGCAGCCAGGACGATGCACCGGCCGGCCACCTTGCCGAAGCCCGGGCACCGGTCAACATCGTGCTGGTCGCCGACAGCGACATGCTCTCCGACCGCCTCTGGGTCCAGTCGCGCGACTTCTTCGGCCAGCGCGTCGACACGGCCTTCGCCAACAACGGCGATTTCGTCATCAATGCGCTCGACAACCTGCTCGGCAGCAGCGACCTGATCAGCATCCGCAGCCGCGCAACCTTCAGCCGGCCCTTCCACCGCGTCGAGGACTTGCGGCGGCGCGCCGAGGCACGCTTTCTCGTCACCGAGCAGCGCCTGCAAGAGGAACTGCAGGAGACCGATAACCGGCTCGCCGAACTGCAGGCCAACCGCACCGACCGCGGCGGGGCGATCCTCACGGCGGAGCAACAGACCGAAATCGCGCGCTTCCAGGCCCGCCGCCTCGAGCTGCGCCGGGAGCTGCGCCAGGTGCAGCGTGGGCTCGACGAGTCGATCGAACGGCTTGGCATGCGCCTCAAGCTCATCAACATCGGCGGGGTGCCGCTGCTCATCGTGCTCGGCGGCCTGGTGGCGCTCTGGCAGCGCCGGCGCAGGGCGGCGCACGCTCGATGAGCCGGCGCGCACTGTTCCTGCTGCTGGCCGCACTCGCCGTGCTCGGCGTGCTGGCCGTCCTGTCCGGCGGCCCGGAACCGGACCGCGACGCGGCGCGTGGCGCGCCCTTGCTGGAGGGCCTCGCCGCCGCACTCAACGACATCCACGAAGTGCGCCTCACATCGGCCGGCAATACGGTGGTGGCGACCCTGCGCCGCGAGGACGGGCGCTGGCAGGTCGTCGAGCGCGATCACTACCCCGCCGATGTCGGCCGGCTGCGCAGCCTGCTGCTGCAACTCGCCGAGGCACGTCTCATCGAGGAAAAGACCGCCGACCCGGCGTTCTACGACCGGCTGGCCGTCAGCGACGTGGCCGGGCCCGACGCCCGCGGCATGCAGGTCGACCTCAGGGCCGGCGAGCGGCGCTGGAGGGTGATCCTCGGCGACCCCGGCCCGGCAGGCGGCGACACGCGCTACGCGCGGCGCGCCGGCGAGGCGACCAGCTGGCTGGTCGGCGGACAGCTCGATCCCGGCCGCGACACCGGCACATGGCTCGACCAGACCGTGCTGGACATCGAGCCGGGTCGTATCCACGCCGTGACGCTGACCCACCCCGGACAGCGGCCATTGCGCCTGGCGCGCGCCTCGCGCGAAGTCACCGATTTCACCGTCGCCGATATCCCGACCGGGCGCAGCCTGCGCTACGCGACCATCGCCAACGGCATCGGCGCGGTGCCCGCCGCACTCACGCTCGAGGACGTCCAGCCCCGCGACAGCCTGCCGGCCGATCCGGGCAAACCGATCGTGGCCCGTTTCGAGACCTTCGACGGGTTGGTCGTCGAGTTCAGCGGCTGGCCAGTCGCCGATGGCGTGCGCTTCACCGTGCTCGCCTCGGTGGACGACGCCCTGGCCCGCCGCCACGCGCCGGACGGGGGCGCCGAGGCGAGCCCGGCACCCGGCGAGGCCGCCGCCGCCGAGGCCGCGCGCATCAACGAGCGGGTGGCCGGCTGGGTCTACACGCTGCCGGCATGGAAAACCGAGCAGCTCACGCGGCGCATGGCCGACCTGCTCGAACCCGCCGGCAAATAGTCGCGCCACCTGCCGTGGCGGCCGCCGCCGGCGTTACCATGGCACCCATGCAATCCGCCTATCTCGAAGCCATCCTCAAGGCGCGCGTCTATGACGTCGCGCGCGAGACGCCGCTGGAGCCCGCACCGCGGCTGTCGGCACGGTTCGGCAACACCATCCTGCTGAAGCGCGAGGACCTCCAGCCGGTTTTTTCCTTCAAGCTGCGCGGCGCCTACAACAAGCTCAGCCAGCTCGGCACGGCGGAACGCCAGGCCGGCGTGGTGTGCAGCTCGGCCGGCAACCACGGCCAGGGCGTGGCGCTGGCCGGCCGCACGCTCGGCATCCGCACCGTCGTCGTCATGCCGACGACGACCCCGCAGATCAAGACCGGGGCGGTGCGCAACCTCGGCGGCGAGGTGGTGCTCCACGGCATCACCTACGACGAGGCCTGCGCCCACGGCCTCGATCTCGCCCGCCGCGACGGCATGACTTTCGTCCATCCTTTCGACGACCCGGCGGTGATCGCCGGACAGGGCACGGTCGGCATGGAGATCGTGCGCCAGCACCGCGGCGACATCGATGCGGTCTTCGTGCCGGTGGGCGGCGGCGGCCTCATCAGCGGCATCGCCCTGTACATCAAGACGCTCTATCCGCAGATCCGCGTCATCGGCGTCGAGCCCGAGGAGTCGCCGACGCTGCACGCGGCACTGGCCGCCGGTGGCCCGGTCGACCTCGACCTGACCGGCATCTTCGTCGACGGCGTCGCCGTGCGGCGCGCCGGCGACGAAACCTTCCGCATCTGCCGCGAACTCGTCGACGACATCATCATCGTCAGCAACGACGAGGTCTGCGCCGCCATCCGCGACATCTTCGAGGACACGCGCGCCATCATGGAGCCGGCCGGCGCGCTGGCGGTGGCCGGCATCAAGCGCCACGTGGAAGACACCCGGGTCCGGGACCGGACGCTGGTGGCCATCAACAGCGGCGCCAACGTCAATTTCGACCGCCTGCGCTACATCGCCGAGCGCGCCGGCATCGGCGAGCACCGCGAGGCACTGCTCGCCGTCGAGATCCCGGAACGCCCGGGAAGCTTCCGCACCTTCTGCGAGACGATCGGCAGCCGCACGATCACCGAGTTCAACTACCGCTATGGCGATCCGGCCCGCGCGCGCATCTTCGTCGGCGTCGAACTGCGCAACGGGCTGGCCGAGCGCCAGCAGATCATCTGCGACCTCGAGGCCCTCGGCTACCCGGTCGTCGACATGAGCGACGACGAGGTCGCCAAGTTGCACGTGCGCCACATGGTCGGCGGCCTGGCGCCGGGGCTGCGCGACGAGCACCTCTACCGCTTCGAGTTTCCGGAGCGTCCGGGTGCGCTGCTGCAGTTCCTGGTGGCACTCGGCGACCGCTGGAACATCAGTCTCTTCCATTACACCAACCCGGGCTCCGACCACGGGCGGGTACTGGCCGGCATCCAGATCGCGGCCGGGCAACGCGACGCCTTCCTCGCCCACGTCGCTTCGCTCGGTTACGCCTTCCGCGACGAGAGCGACAACCCGACCTACCGGATGTTTTTGCAGGGCAGCCTGTGACGTTTCAGCGTGCGGCCGGCGATGGGCCGGCGCGCAGCGGCAGCACGACCGTGAACACGCTGCCCTTGCCCCACTGGCTGTCGACGGCGATGCTGCCGCCGAGCAGTTGCGCGAGGCGCTGGCAGATGGCCAGGCCCAGGCCCGTGCCTTCATGGGCGCGCGACAGGGTGCTGTCGATCTGGCGGAAAGGCCTGAACAGCCCGGCGATATCGGCCGCGCGGATGCCGATGCCCGTGTCGGCCACCGCCATGCGCACGCGACCATCCTCCCGCACCACCGACAGCGTCACCTGGCCCCGTTCGGTGAACTTGACGGCGTTGTTGAGCAGGTTGGTCAGGATCTGCTCGATGCGCCGCGCGTCGCTGGTCACCGTTCCGATATCGGCATCCACCGTGGCGTCCAGGGTCAGCCCGCGGGCGCGGGCCTGCGGCGCCATCGTGGCCACCACCTGCGCGACCAGCGCCGGAAGGTCGAAGGGCTCGATGTTGACCTGCAGTTCGCCGGCTTCGATCTTCGAGATGTCGAGCACGTCGTTGATCAATGCCAGCAGGTGGCGGGCACTGCCCTGCACCATGCCGAGCTGGCGGCGCTGCTCGTCGCCGAGCGGGCCGGCCAGGCCCTGCAGCAGCACGCCCGTGAAGCCGATGACCGAATTGAGCGGCGTGCGCAACTCGTGCGACATCGTCGCCAGGAACGCCGATTTGAGGCGATCGGCGGCTTCGGCCCGCTCCTTGGCCACGGCCAGTTCGGCCGTGCGCTCCGCGACACGCTGCTCGAGCCGGGTGTAGGTGTCGACGTTCTCGAGGGCGATGGAGGCTGCGTCGGCGAGCGTTTGCAGCAGGCGGAGCTCCTCGGCCGCCGGCGTGTGGCGGCGAGCCCAGTAGGCACCGATGGCCCCCACCGGCGCCGCGGCACGGATCGGCACCATCGCCAGACTCTTGACGAAGGTCTCGCGATAAAGCGCCAGCGGAATGCGCGGGTCGGCATCGATGTCCCGGATGGCGACGGGCTCGCCATGGGTCATGGCCCAGCCGCTGATGCAGCCGTCGACGGGAAAGCGGCGGCCTTTCCACAGCGGTGAGATGGCCTCCTCGTCGACGTAATGACACCAGTCGCCTTCGCGCAGGATGAAGGTGGCGCCATCGGCACCGGTCAGGCGGCGTGCCGCCGTGCGCACGGCGGTGACGACAGTGGCCCGGTTGCGTGCCGTGGCCAGCTGCTGGATGACCGTGATCAGCTCATGCAGGTGGCGCTCGCGCTGCTTGCGTGCGGTGATTCCCCGCACCACACCGCGCAACCTGACGGGCACACCGCCCTCGACGCTGAACTCCCCCTGGACCAGCACCCAGCGCACCGTACCGTCCGGCAGGACGATCCGGAACTCGCTGCTCAGGGGCTGGCCACTCGCCACGCAGCGCGCGGCCTCGGCCTTGACCCTGGGCAGGTCATCGGGGTGGACGCGCCGCTCGACGGCGGCGTAGCTGCCGTCGAACTCGCCCGGGCAATACCCCCACAACTCTTCGTGCCAGCGCGACCAGGTGACATGCCGCCCGGGGATGTCCCAGTCGAAGATGCCCATGTGCGCGGCGTCGAGTGCCAGCCGCAGGCGCTGCTCGCTGAGACGTTGTACCGCCTCGGAGGCCTCACGCCGGTAGAACTCCCGGCGCAGCAGCACCACGAGCAGCAGGCCAGTGACGAGGACGAAGGCCCCGCCTTTCCAGATCGACCAGCGGGCGAAGCGGTCGGCATCGTCGACCAGCATCCCGAGCAGGGTGTCGGACAGGACGATCCACAGGCCCGCAAAGAGGAGGTATGGCAGCGTCACACGCAATACGGCACGAAGCACCGGGCTCTGCATCGGGCACCCCCATCCGCCAGGTCGCCCCGATCCTACATCGCCGCCCCCGGGCCGGGGCGTGACCGGGGCATGGTCAGAGTTTGACATAACGCAACATGCCGGGCACGACTCGGGTACAGTGGGCGCGTCCCGATCCCCTGCATGCTCGACGTGGGCGTCATGCACCGGCGGTGGCCCCATCCCCGGAGCCGCCGCCGCAGGGGCATTTTCCGTTGCACAGATTGCCAACCGTTGCCGAATCTGGAGACAGCGCGCCCATGACCCGAGTGATCGTCGTCGACGACATCGACCAGAACCGCGACCTGCTGCGCAGCCTGCTCGCCGGGAACGGCTATGACGTCGTCGAGGCCCGGCACGGCCGCGACGCCCTCGCCCTGGCCCGCACGCAGCAGCCCCGGCTCATCATCTCCGACCTGCTGATGCCGGTGATGGACGGCTACGCGCTGCTGCGCCACTGGAAGGCGGACGAGGCGCTGCGCGACATCCCCTTCGTCGTCTACACCGCAACCTACACCGAGCCGAAGGACATGCAGCTGGCGATGGACCTCGGCGCGGATGCCTTCATCGTCAAGCCCACCGAGCCGGACCATTTCATCGAACGCATCCGCGAAGTGCTGGCTGTCGAGCAGCGCAGCGGCCTCACGCCGGCCGGGCAGCCGGTAGACGACGACACCATGCTGCTGCGCGAGTACAACGCCGCACTGGTCCGCAAGCTCGAAGACCGCGCCGTGCAGCTCCAGGCCGCCAACCGCGAGCTTGCCGCCAGTGAGGCCCGGCTGCGCGCGATCTTCGATGCCGAGCCAGAATGCGTCAAGGTACTGGATGCCGACGGCACACTGCTCGACATGAACCCCGCCGGGCTGCGCATCATCGAGGCAGAGCACCTCGGCGAGGTCCAGCACCGCTGCATCTACCCGCTGGTCGCCGAACGCCACCGCACCGCCTTCCGGCATCTCAACGAATGCGCGGCCCGGGGGCAGTCCGGTGTGCTCGAATACGAGATCCGCGGCCTCAAGGGCGGACACCGCTGGCTGGAGACGCACGCCACGCCGCTGCGCGACGCCTCCGGCGCCGTGGCCGCCACGCTGAGCATCACCCGCGACATCACCGCGCGTCGCGAGGCCGAGGCCACGCTGCGCCAGCTCGTTGCCGCCGTCGAGGCCGCCAGCGACATCATCGAGATCCTCGATCACCGCGGCGCCATCATCTATGCCAACCCGGCGTATGAGCAACGCATGGGCTGTCGCCTCGAGGACGTTCGTGGCCAGCGGCCGGAAGACCTCGTGGATTTTGCCTCCGACACGGAAGCCTATACCGCGATGCTCGCCGCCGCCCGGGCCGGCCGCCAGTGGAAGGGCACCCTGAAGTCGAGATACCGCGGTGACCGGCAGGTCGAAGAGGACGTGACGGTCTCGCCGATCCGCGGCGAAGACGGCCGGGTCTCGGCCTACGTGGTCATGAAGCGCGACGTCACGGAACAGCGCGACATGGCGCTGCAACTGCAGCGCGCGCAGCGGCTGGAGTCGATCGGCCAGCTGGCCTCCGGCATCGCGCACGAGATCAACACCCCGGCGCAGTACGTCAGCGACAACATCCGCTTCCTGCAGGATGCCTGCACCAGCCTGACGGCACTCCTCGACCTCGTCGCCGCACCAGACCATGGCGACACGGCAGCCTGGTGTCTGGCCGTGCGCGAGGCCGCTGCAGCCATGGACATCGACTTCCTGCGCGAGGAGATTCCCCATGCCCTGGCACAGTCGGGTGAAGGCCTGTCGCGCATCACGCGCATCGTCCGCGCGATGAAGGAGTTCTCGCACCCGGCACAGGAGAAGATCGCGATCGACCTCAACCATGCCATCCAGAGCACGGTCACGGTGGCGACGAACGAATGGAAATACGTCGCGGAGGTGGTGACGGACCTCGACGACAGCCTCCCCCAGGTGCAGGTCGTGCCCAGCGACATCAACCAGGCGATCCTCAACCTCGTCGTCAACGCCGCGCATGCCATCGCCGAGGTGGTCGGCGACGGCGCCACCAAGGGCACCATCACCGTGTCCACACGACGGGCTGGCGGCAGCGTAGAGATCCGGGTCGGCGACACCGGCTGCGGCATCGCGCCGGAGATCATCGACCGGATCTTCGACCTGTTCTTCACCACCAAGCCCGTCGGCAAGGGCACCGGGCAGGGGTTGTCGCAGGTCTACGACACGGTCGTCACCAAACACGGCGGCCACATCGACGTCGAGTCGGTGCCGGGCCAGGGCACCACGTTCATCCTCCACCTGCCTGTCTGCTGAACCACGGCCCGGCGCGTCCGCTCAGCCCGCCAACGCGACCCCCGGCTGCCAGGCGATCTCGGTGACGACGCTGCCCGACAAGGGCTGGGCGATGCGAAAGGCGATGAAATCACCCGGTCGTTGCAGTGCCAGGCCGACGATCAGCGTCGGCGGCGACTGCCGATCGTTGATGTCGTGGTCGCATTTCACGTAGGCGCTTTCTTCCAGGCGGGTACCTGCCAGCACCCCCTCGGCGTGCAGTGCCGCGAGACAGACCGACACCTGGCGGACGAGCGCCTGCCAGGTGACCGGCGTGCTGGGCTGGCAGGCGGCCCAGCGCGTGCCGCCGGCCAGGGCCGAGACGATGGCGAGCGCGCGCCGCCGGCTGGCAAGGTGGCGCCATTCCCGGCGGTCCCCCCGGCTGGCGAGCGTCACGTCCCCGACCAGGGCGAGCCCGCCCGGCGCGACGACGCACAGGGCATTGACGCCATTGCGCACCAGCGCCCGGACCTCCTCTTCATCCAGCGGCATCGCGGTCTTCAGCCGCGTGCGCAAGGCCAGCGGCGCGCCGGGTGGCGCGCGCCCCGCTGCGGGCCGCTCGCGGGCCACCAGCGCACCGGCCAGCGCACCCAGCGCGCCGAGCGGCCGGGCCGGCTGACCCTCGGCAGCCGCTGCCATGAGGGGCGGGAAGTAGGTCAGCGCGTTGGCGCTGCCCAGGCCCTGGTCGCGCTGGCTGCGCAGCACGTCGGCAACGGTTTTCCAGCGATTCGGCGGGTCAAGCAACAGCAGCGCATTGCGCCCGCGGCAGTAGCGCTCGGCGGCGACCAGCGCCACGGGCCCGAGGTCGGCATCCGGTGACCCCGACACCAGGCAGACGAAATCGACACGCGCCACCTGATCGAGGGCGTGAAGCCCGGTCAGACCCGCCGGCGTGCCGATGAGGTCATGGTCGGCGGGCGGCGACGAGTGGCGCCAGTCATGCGTGCAGCCGGCATAGCTGCCGGCCGGCGTCGCGTCGGGGCGCACCGGCGGCACCTCGCCTTCGACGTGCACCAGCGCCGAACCGGCGAGCACCTCCGCGACGGGGTGCGGATCGTCCTCGCAGACCGAAACATTGCGCCACGACTCCTGCTCCTCGACCAGCGGCTCGGCCAGCGAGCGGATGCGCTGGATGGTGAGGTTGAAGCGCCACAGGTCATCGGCGGCGATGCCGTCGTAGTCGACGGCCGCACGGAGAAATTCCAGCGGACCGGGGTTGGTCGCCGCAAGGACCAGCGCCCCCCCGGGACCGGGCAGTACCAGGCGCCCCGGACGGCCCGCACGCGGCACACGCACCACGATGGCGCGGCGACCGCCGTTATCGAAATACTGACCGAGCATGCACTCCAGACGGCTGCGCTCGGCCGGAGAGCCGAAACGGCGCCGGAACGCCTCGACATCGTCGATGGCCACCGCGACATGCGCCGGGCCGCGCGGTGCCGGGCCGACGAAAGCCGTCACCGGTTCCTGCCACGGCACGATGGCATCCTCGCCGGCGAAGGATTCGCTCACCTGCATCCCGTTGTCGTCCGGCCGTGACACGCGCATCGATCACCCATCGAGAGGTGCGACGATCTTAGCAAAGCGCGCCGCCGGGGCGGCGCCTCGATCAAGGCTCAGCGTGTCGATGCACCCGCGGACGTGGCCGTGCGCCACGCCAGCACGGGTGCCAGGGCAAACCCCGCAACGAAACCACCGACGTGCGCACCGAAAGCCACGCCACCGAGCTGCTCCGGCGTCGCCAGGGCATAGAGCACCTGCAGGGCAAACCAGGCCAGCAGCACGACCCATGCCGGTACGCGGACGATGTCGATGACGCAGCCGATCGGCACCAGCACGCGCACGTCGGCACGCGGATGCAGGTAGAGGTAGGCGCCGAGCACACCGGAGACGCCGCCGCTGGCGCCGATCAGCGGCGTAGCCGATGACGGATCGGGCACCGCATGGGCCACTGCGGCACAAAGCCCGCAAACGATGAACAGCGCGCTGAACAGTGCGTGACCGAGCACCGATTCGACCGCCGCGGCGAAAACCCACAGATAGAGCAGGTTGCTGCACAGGTGCAGCCAGCCGCCGTGCAGGAACATGTAGCTGACGAGGGTCATCGGCGGCGGCAGCACGTACAGGCCGGCCGGTACACCGACACCACCGAAGAGCACGCCCGGGGTGAAGGCCAGTCCCAGGTACTGGGGGGTGTCTGCCTGCGGCAGGCCCAGTTGCCAGAGGAAACCGGCCCCGCACAACGCCATCAGCGTCCAGCCCACCACGGCGGGCTCGGCGGCCCGCCATCCGTCACCGAGCGGGATCACGTGCGTCGGCCGCAACCGGGTCCGGCGCAGGGCCGGCCACGGGGGGACGTTCTTCGGCGTGAACGACGATGTTGCGTACCACCGCCGCCCGCGCGATGACGCTGGCCGCAGAGGCGGCCGGCTGCAGCACGGGCACCGGCAGGCCACGCGCCTCGGCGAGCGTGTCACCGACGAGCCGGCGATCGGGCTGGACATCCACGGTTTCCCCCCGGCGCAGTTGCCGGTCGAGGCCCGATACGGCCAGACGGTCAAGGTCTCGGGCGTCCTCTTCCAGTGGTGGATGGGCCTCGAAGTAGAGGTTGCCGCCGCGCCAGCCCCAGGCCAGCGGTTCGTCGACGATGCGCACGGGGGCACCCACCGGCACCGCCTCGTACAGCGATTCGATGTCCTCCGGGAAGAGCTGGATGCAGCCGTGGCTCACGCGCATGCCGATGCCGGCCGGGCGGTTGGTGCCGTGGATCAGGTAGGACGGCAAGCTCAGGCGCAGGGCCCGGTGACCGAGCGGGTTGTCGGGACCGGCCGGCACCCGTGCCGGCAGCGGGTCGCCCGCCGCGGCGTGCTCGCGGCGGATCGACGCCGGCACGGTCCACACCGGATCTTTCGCCTTGGCGATGACCCGCGCCGTGCCGAGTGGTGTCGACCAGCCTTCGCGGCCGATGCCGACCGGATGCGTGACCACCTCGCGCGGCCGGCCGGGCTGACGCGGCGGGAACCAGTAAAGGCGCTTCGCCGCCGTATTGAGCACGAGGCCTTCACGCGGCGCACCCGGCAAAATGAACTGCGTCGGCAACACGATGCGCGTGCCTTCGCCGGGCAGCCACGGATCGACGCCGGGATTGGCGGCCACCAGTTCGTCGTAGCCGAGGTCATAGGCCCGCGCGATGTCGACGAAGGTGTCGGCATGGCGGCTGTGGATGATCTGGATCTCGCCGACGACATCCTCACCGGGCACGAGCACGAAGCGGCGGCTGTCGATCGGCAGTGGCGCCTCGGGCCGCGCCTGCGGCGCGGCTTCCGGCGGCTGGCGGGCCCACTCGGGCATTTCGAAGAGCGCACAACCGTCGAGGCCCATCGCCACGCAGGCCACCGCAGCCAGCTGTCCGCATCGAATGCCGCGGCGCCGGCTCAATGAAACCGGCTCCGCTGGTCGCGGCCGGCGAGCCATGCCGAGAAACCCTCGGCCGCCGCCTGCATGGAAGCAAACAGCCGTTGCTGCAGGGTCGGCCGCGCACGCCACGAGACGTGCAGCAGGTCGGCTTCATCGGCGGCATGCAGCAGGTAATCGTCGCTGGCGGCGACCTCGTCGATGAGGCCGAGCGCCAGCGCCTGCCTGCCATACCAGTGCTCGCCGGTCGCCACCGCCGAAATATCGAGCGCCGGCCGGTTGGCGCCGACCGCCGCCTTGAAGAGCGTGTGCACGGCTTCGAGTTCCTCGCGCAGCTTGGCGCGGTCTTCCTCCGTGTTGCGGCCGAACATGGTCACGGTCCGCTTGTAGCGGCCGGCAGTGATCTGCTCGACATCGACGCCGCGGCTGTCGAGCGCACGGTTGAAGTTGGGAATCTGGGCGATGACGCCGATCGAACCGATCACGGCAAACGGCGCAGCGAGGATCTTGTTGGCGACACAGGCCATCAGGTAGCCGCCGCTGGCCGCGCCCTTGTCGACGAGCACCGTCAGGGGGATGTGGCGATCGCGGATCCGCTGCAGCTGGGACGCAGCCAGGCCGTGCTCATGCACCGCACCGCCGAAGTTCTCCAGACGCAGCACGACCTCGTCCTTGTCGGTGGCCACGGCCAGCACAGCGCTGACTTCCTCACGCAGCGAGGCCACTGCGGTGGCGCGGATATCGCCCTTGAAGTCGAGCACGAAGACCCGTCGGCGGTTCTCGTCGCGCGCCGCGGCCTTGGCCCGCGCGCGGTCAGCCTTCTGCTGCCGGCGCCACTGTGCTTTCGGCAGGCTGGCCCGGCGCAGGGCGGTGGCCATCTGCTGATAGCGCTCGTTGAGCTTCTCGACCACCAGGCCACCCGCACCGGGCGTGCGGCGCGACAACCCGACGAGCATCAGCACGGCGATGGCCACGACGACGGTGACGACCTTGGCGAGGAACAGCCCGTACTGGGCGAGGAACTCAGTCATTGGTCACGCCACCTGCCACCACCCGCGGCGCGGCCGTGCCGGCCAGACCGACATTGTTGCCGTCGAGCGCACGCTCGGCGCGGTAGCTCGAACGCACCAGCGGCCCGGCGACGACTTCGCGGAATCCGCGCGACAACCCCGCCTCACGCCATGCCACGAATTCGGCCGGCGCCACATACCGGCGCACCGGCAGGTGGTTGCGGGTGGGCCGCAGGTATTGTCCGAGCGTGAGGATGTCCACGCCATGTGCCCGGAGATCGTCCATCGCCTGGCTGATCTCGTCGGCTGTCTCGCCGAGGCCGAGCATCAGGCTGCTCTTGGTCAGCACGCCGGGAGCGGTCTCGCGCGCCACCGCCAGGACCCGCAGCGACTGCGCATACCCTGCGCGAGGATCGCGCACGTCGGGCGTCAGCCGCTCGACCGTCTCGATATTGTGCGCATAGACCGCGACACCGGCCGTCGCGACGGTTGCCACCGCCGCCGTGCACCCGGCGAAATCGGGGGTCAGCACCTCGATGGCGGTGTGCGGGTTGCGCGCCCGGATGGCGCCGATGCAATCGGCATAGTGCCGTGCCCCGCCATCGGGCAGGTCATCCCGGTCGACCGATGTCAGGACCACATGGCGCAGCTTCATCAGGGCCACGGAACGCGCGGCATTCTCCGGCTCGGCGGGGTCCAGCCAGCCGTGCGGGTTGCCGGTGTCCACGGCACAAAAGCGGCAGGCGCGCGTGCACACGGCGCCCATCAGCATCAGCGTCGCGGTGCCGGCATTCCAGCACTCGGCGATGTTCGGACAATGCGATTCCTCGCAGACGGTCGCCAGTCGGTGGGTGTGCACCACATCGCGGACCTTCGCATAGTGTCCGCTGCCGGGGATGCGGATGCGCAGCCAGTCCGGCTTGCGGCCGGCGCCCTCATCCACCACGGCACGCCCACGGCGCGCCTTGATGCCATCGCGGATCGCGCTGTGGCCGGCTGGCGTGACGTAACGCGTCCCGCTGTCGATGGGGATGCCCTTGAAATGACTCATTGAAACGGTGTCATGGGAACCGGGATGCGGGATTCTCGCATGCAGCCCCCGGCACGGCCAGCAAACCCCATGCTGCCGGAACGAGGGTTGCCGAGCGGTCCCGCACCGCGCCGTGGCGGGCAGGGAGACCGGGCGGTCACCGCAAGGTCGAGGCACCGTGGCCGTGAAGACCGATCATTCATCCCCGACCCCGTGAGAAAAAAAGGCCCGGCCAAAGGCCGGGCGAATCAGGGGGAAGTCATGAAGAAACCGTTGAATCCGTGGGCGGGCCTGCCGTGTCGTTCAATGCACCCGGGACCAGTTGAGGACCCGCACTTCATCGCTTTCGCAATGGAAATTCCGTGCCAGCATCGCCTCGATCTCGGCGGGCTCCAGCACCTGCTCGATACCGTGACTCACCTCGACCACACCGCTATATTCGTCGGTGTATCCCGGTTCGCCGGAACCCAGCAGGAACCTCGTGTAGTACCTTGCCGCCATGGCCCACACGGTAGGCCAGGCGGAGCGCCACCGCTGTGAAGGAGTCCACAGAAAACATGAGCCACGCTCGCCGGACTGCGGCTGCTGCCGCCCTTCTCGTCCTCATGGCAGCCCTCCATGCCGCACCTGACACGGGCACCGCACTGTCGCGGACCGCTGCGCTGCGCGAGGCGGCCGAGGCGGCCGGGGCGCCGCAACTGTCGCCACTCGGCTATGCCGCAGGCGTCAAGGCCCTCGACGCGGCACGACGACAACGGGACACGGACCCGGCCGACCCGCGCATCGACACCCTGCTCGACGAGGCGGCGACGCACTTTCGCGATGCGGCAGCACAGTCGGCACGGGCACGGCCGCTGCTTCTGGACGCGCTGGCCAACCGCGCGGCCGCACGCGATGCGGAGGCCTGGCACCGCGCGCCCGCGCAGTGGAAAAAGGCGGAGCAACGGCTCCTCGATGCCGCCCGCAAGCTGGAACGGGGCGATGCGCGCGCCGCCACCGCCCTCGGCATCCAGGCCTCTGCCCTGTACGCCGACGCCGAACTCCAGGCCGTTCGCGCGCAGCATCTGGCCCCGGTCTGGGGATTGATGCGGGATGCCGAGCGGGCCCGTGCCGCCCGGCTCGTCCCACTGACCTACGACCGGGCCCGTCAGCTGCAGGCGGCGGCCGACGCCGCACTGGCAGCCGCACGCCGCACCCCTGAAGACGCCCTGCCCGCAATCCGCGATGCCGAACGGGCCGCCCGCCAGGCCATCGGTCTCGCCGGCGTGGCCGATGAACTGCGTCGGGGGGGCGCCAGCAGCGAGCAGGTCCTGCTCGACCTCGACCAGACCCTCAGCGACACGGCCGCTGCCGCCGGTCTGGGTCCGCGCCGGATCATCGGCAACCCCGCGGCGGCCCGGCAGCTGCTCGCCGATGCGCGCGCGCTCGGCGAACGGGTCGCGATGCTCGAACGTGAAGTCGCCGAACGCGACCGCCAGATCGCCGGGCTCGAAGAAGAGCTGCGCGAGCTCGACCAACGCCTCGGCGGTGCCGCCGCCGAACGCGAACGGCTGGTCATGACCCTCGAGGCCCGTCAGCGCCAGCGCGACCTGCTGGCCAGCCTCGAGGCGATGTTCGGCCGCGACGAGGGCAGCGTGCTCCAGGCGTCCGGCCGCATCATCCTGCGGCTCCACGGGTTATCGTTCCGCCCGGGCTCGGCGGAACTGGACCCGCGCAGCGCCCCTCTGCTGGACAAGGCCATCCAGGCACTGGCCATGTTCCCGCGCGCTTCCATCGTCGTCGAGGGGCACACCGATTCGACCGGTGACGACCGCGCCAACGTGCGCCTGTCGGAAACGCGGGCCATGACGGTGCAACGCCAGCTCGCCCCACCCATCCAGCGTGCCGGTGGCCACGTCGAATCGGTGGGTCACGGGGAGTCACAACCGGTGGCCAGCAACGACAGCGCAGAAGGCCGGGCGCGCAACCGCCGCATCGACATCCTCATCACCCCCGACCCGGCCACGTGGCTTCAGTAGAAGCGCCGGGGCGCGGGCGGCACTCCGCTCAACGCGCCGGCGTGCCGTCGCGCCACCAGCGGGCGACGGCGGCGCCGGTGGCCTTGTTGACGAAGTATCCGTAACACTTGTGCACGTTGAGGCCATCGTCATCGCAGAACGGATTGACGACATCCAGCGTGTCGGTGATTTCATCGACGAGGCCCCGCTCGCGCATGCCACGGAACTCGTCGGCAAGGCGGCGACCGAGCGCCGTCTGGTCGCCGAGTGCAACGACGTTGGCCCAGCGGCGGATGGTGCGCGGATAGGGCGCGGCGCCGGCGCTGTCGATGCGCCGACGGATGTAGCGATTGCCGAGCGGGCTGCCGAGCGTCAGGAAGAGGTCCACCGGTCCGCTTGACTCCCCCGTCGCGCGATCGAGCTGCCGCAGCGTGTCCCAGGCGATCACCGAGCCGAGGCTGTGGGCCATGAGCAGCACGCTGGCCCGCGCCCGCCAGGCGCGTTGCAGCGCGCTGGCCAGCAATGCCCGGATCTGGCTCGCGACACCCCTGTCATCTTCGAGGTAGCGCGCTGTCTCGGCCAGGTTGATGCGCATGTTGCGGCTGGCAAGCAGGCGGATCAGCCAGGGCAGGCGGTCGCCGGCGCGGTTGGCCCAATAGCGCGCGCGCCACGCCAGGCCGGACACCGGCTGGATGGCATCGCGTGCCGGTGCATCGTTGGCGAGCAGGGCGGCCAGGCCGCCGGCGTCCAGCGCCGGGTCGCGGTAAGCCGGGTAGAACAGGTGGCTCCACGACACCAGATCGAGGACGTCGCCTGCGCCGGCCATTTGGCGTGCCACAGCCGGGTCGGCGCGGCGCACCCCCTCGACGAGGCAGCGCCAGACGAGTTCGCGGTGAACCTCCGGGGGGGGCTTGGCGCGCACACCATGCACATAGACCAGACGCCGCGGGCGGTGACTCATCTCACTGGAACCTTTGAGGACACGGGGACCGTGCCCCGCTACCTTTACCGCTCCGCACGACCGGCGCAAGGGAGGCGCCGGACGAGGTGTCACTCAGACGGTGCCGGCGCCGGCCCGGCCGGCACGGAAACGCCCGGTCTGGATGTGGGCGAGGCGCGATTCCTTGACGACGACCCGATTGCGACCTTCTTCCTTGGCCTGGTACAGCGCCTCGTCGGCAAGCTGGATCGCCCCGGCGAGGCTGCGCTCGGCCCCGGGGCTGATGATGGCCACACCGATGCTGATCGTCAGCCACGGCCCGGTCGCCGAATCGGCGTGCGGGATCTGCATCATCTCGACGGCCTGACGAAGCTGCCCGGCAATCTCCCGCCCGGCATCCTGCGCCGGACCATAAAGCACCAGGGCGAACTCCTCGCCGCCATAGCGCGCCGCGAAATCCAGCGGCCGCTGTGCGCAGTGCCGGATGGCATCGGCGACCTGCTTCATGGCGTCGTCGCCGGCCTGGTGCCCATAGAGATCGTTGTAGGCCTTGAAGTGATCGATATCGAGGAGCATCAGGGTGAACTGGGTCTGGTCGCGACGCGACTGGCGCCAGACCTTCTGCATCAACGCATCGAAATGGCGCCGGTTGTAGAGCCCGGTCAGGCCGTCGCGCTCGGCGAGTTCATTGAGCTTGCGCGACTCCAGGAAGGCATTGCGCACCGCCGATTCGAGCTGGTAGCAACCGGACGCACCGACGATGTTGACCACCAGCAGCGTCACGCTGCAGAACACCAGTTCAGCAAACGGAAAGTCCCATTCGAGCATGCCCCACACATAAATGAGCGAGACACCGATCGCCGTCACCGCGGCATGCCGGAAGCGCAGACCGAGGACCAGCCAGACGACGAAGATCCAGGCGACCTCGGCGCCGAAGTAATACGGTGCGCCGTAGAGACTGCCGCGGATCGTCAGCGAGGTGCAGACCAGCCCGACCCAGAACGCGGTCAGCGCCAGGCCGTGGTGATACCCCTCATGCGAATGCTCGCGATAGGACAGCACCAGGGTCAGCAGCAGCGTCGGCAGCAGGATCCCCATGGTGAATGCGGCCGTCATCCAGCTCAGGCTCGCATGGCCGACCGCTGCCACCACGGCGATCGCGACGAGCACGCCGGCGGTGATCAGCAGCGGCCTGGTGCGCGGGTAGTGAGCCTCGGCATACAGGCGCCGGAAATCCGGCTCGAGGAAGTCGCCGAAATGCAGCCGCGACGCACCCGGCCGGCCCTTGTCGCTGCTCAATGCACTCAGGTGCTGGTGAATATCCAGACTCAAGACGCCGCCCTCGAAGCGCAGGCCGAACCGCGACCATGGCCAGCCGCGACGGTAACCGCCCGGTCCCGCTTGCCGCCACGCCGCGATTCACAGTTCCGGGGCCGCAGCGTCGCCTGCGGCATTCAGGCCACGAGGCCGGGCAGCTGGCCGCCCGGCAGGACGGCCTCCTCGGCCTTGAGCAGCGCCAGCTTGCGCCAGGGCCCCCAGCGGTAGCCGCCGAGGCTGCCCCCGTGGCATACGACCCGGTGACAGGGCACCAGCAGGGCGACGGGGTTGGCGGCCACCGCACCGGCGACGGCACGCGCCGAACGGGGCAGGCCGATCCGCACCGCCAGGTCACCATAGGTGCAGGTCGTGCCGCGGGGCACCGCCAGCAGCGCCCTCCAGACCTGCACCTGGAAGTCCGTGCCGCGCAGGTGCAGGGACACGGCCACGTCGCCGGCGGCCGTCAGCAACTGGCCGATCTGCCGGATGGGGCGCACCGCAGGGCGCAGTTCGACATCCGGCCAGCGCGCCGCAAGCCGCGCCAGCGCCTCGCGGCGGCCGTCATCGTAGAACTCGAGGCTGCAGACCCCTGCCGGCGTGGCCGCCACGAGCATGTCGCCCCAGCGGCCCGTCAGGCTGTTGTAACGGATCTCTGGCGGCGACCCGCCGCCCTCCGCCCCGCGGACCTCGCAGAAACAGCGCGGCGCGGTCCCGGCCCCCGGGCTAGGCTCCATGACACCCTCCAGCGACGGCACCATCCGGTCGCGGCATCTTCCCGCCAAAGACACCGGCATGCAATGAACCGCCCGGCCCGATGGCTTACCATCGCCGCCGTCATCCCACGGACCCGGGTACCCCGCTCATGCCCCGTCACGGAACGCCACCCGGTTTCGCCCTGCTGGCCAGCGCCCTCTGGCTGGCCAGCAGCCCTGCGGGCGCGCTCGAGCCGGCCTTCCTGGTTGCCGGTTTCGCCCGCGGCGGCCTGGTCCTCGCCACCGACCAGGGGCGTTGCCTCCATCTCGATGTGTACTTCGCGCGGACGCCGGCCCAGCGCAACCAGGGGCTGATGCACGTCACGGCGATGGCCGAGTTCGAGGGCATGTACTTCGGCTTCGAGCCGCAGCAGCAGGTCGTGATGTGGATGAAGGACACCCCGTTGCCGCTGGACATCCTGTTCATCGGCGGTGATGGCCGGGTCGCCGGCGTGGCCACCGGCACGGCGCTGTCGACCGACCTGATCCCGGCACCGGCGCCGGTGGCTGCCGTGCTCGAGATGAATGCGGGTTTCGCCGGGCGCTGGAATGTGGGACCGGCCAGCCGCCTGCTCCACGCCTACCTGAAGTAGGGTCCTTGCGGCGCCGGCCGGCTATCAGCCACCCGGGCCCGCACCGGCCGCGGCACAGCGCACTTCCTGGCGCTGCCGATAGCCCCCGGGATTGTCTTCGAGGTAAAGGAAGGCGCGCCGCGCCATCACCGCATGTCCCGCCGGGCACAGGCGACGCTGGGTGAGCCATTCGGACAGCCATCGCTGCCGCGTGGCCTCCGCCACCGGGTCATCCGCCGGGTAGGCCGGCGGAAACATGACGTCGAACCAGATCGTTCCCGGGCGGTCCGCCGGGACCACCAGCCGGCTGTAGCGGTGCCGGTCGAAATCGGCAGCCGGGTTGACGACATCCGTACATGCACCGATTGACAATGCATACAGGCCCATCACGATCAGCACCCGGCCGACACGCGACCCATGCCGGCAGGCAGCAATGGCACGCCAGACGCGGTATTGAGGCTGCTCATTCATGTGTCTGTGGAAACTTTGCGCAGCCAGCAGACTCGATAGTCTACGCCGTCGAACGCAGTGTCCACAGGCCGGCAGACGCCACGACAGGGATGTGCATTCAAGGAAAAATTCGGGTAAATTCGCGCGACTCGGGCCAGCGGGGGGTTCTGGTGAGGATGGCAAATAACGAGATTTCGATCGCCACCCACCAGTCTGGAATACCCGGATCCTGCAACCAGGGCGTCAAGCCGTTTCACCAGTTCGGTGGCCGGGCCCTCCGTGATGGAGGGATGTGCTGCGGCAGCTTTTGGCGCAACAGGGCGGCGGCTTCACCGATGGCCCATGGAAGGCCGGCCGAGGGTGCCGAGGGAATGGCAGGGTAGCGCGACAGCAGCAGGGATTCATGGATAGCTTCGACAGTGGGTATGCCGCACGGCGTGGAACGATCTTCCTCCTGATCGTCGTGTTTCATGTGATCTTGATCTGGGCGCTGAACTCGAGCCTGTCGCGTCAGGTCGTCGAGCGGGTCTTCGGCCCGATCGAGACCAAGATCATCGACGAGATCGTCGAGCAGGAAGAGGAGGCGCCACCGCCGCCACCCAAGATCGAGACGCCGCCACCCTACGTGCCGCCACCCGACATCCAGATCAACCTGCCGGTGGATTCGGCCCCGACACGCGCCATCACGCAGGTCACCAATCAGCCGAGGCCGGTGGCGCCACCGCCGCCCAAGGCCGTGGTCCGCAAGGCCCCCGAGATCGATCCGCGCTTCCGCCGGCGCTTCCAGCCCGAGTACCCACCCACGTCGCGGCGCCTCGGCGAGGAAGGCTCGGTGGTGTTGCAGGTCTACGTGGGCACGGACGGCAAGGTCGCCGACGGCAAGATCCAGACCAGCAGCGGCCACAAGCGCCTCGACGAGGCGGCCCTCAGGCACGCCCTGCGCGCCTGGCGCTTCACGCCGGGCACCGAAGACGGCAAGCCGGTCGCCCAGTGGCATATCGTGAAGGTCACGTTCAAGATCACCGGCTGAGGCCGGCGAGACACCACACGCAACCCCGTTTAACCAGTCAATCACCAAGGTAGAGCGAGTCATGGCAGGAGAGAACATTCAGCTGGCACAGAACACCGCAGCCGAGGGCACACCCGCGCTGGATCCCGCCACGCAGCCGGCTGCGGGCGCCGATCTCGAGAACCAGGGCCTCAGCCCGGGAGAACTCGGCGAGGGCCTGGGCGGCGAGGAGATGCTCTTCGAGCCGGCTCCCGCCGCCACGACCGCGGCGACGACCGACGTCGTCGAAAACCCCTACGGCCTCGAGCAGCTGTGGGCCCAGGGCGATGCCGTGGCCAAGGGTACCCTGATCATCCTCGTGCTGATGTCACTGTATTCGTGGTTCATCATCCTCACCAAGCTGTGGGAGCAGGCCCGCCTGCTGCGCCAGGCCCGCGAGGCGAACAAGGAATTCTGGAGCGGCAACTCGCTCACCGAGAGCGCCAAGAAGCTGACGGGCAAGGGCAACGCCTTCCGTGCCATCGTCGATGGCGGGCTCAAGGCCACCGAGCACCACGAAGGTCGCCTGACCGACGTCGTGCCGCTGTCGGACTGGATCAGCGGCAACCTGCAACGCAACGTCGAGCGCCTCAACAACGACCTGCAGCGTGGCCTCTCGTTCCTGGCATCGGTGGGTTCGACGGCCCCGTTCGTCGGCCTGTTCGGCACGGTGTGGGGCATCTACCACGCCCTGATCGCCATCGGCATTGCCGGCCAGGCGAGCATCGACAAGGTCGCCGGTCCCGTCGGCGAGGCCTTGATCATGACCGCCATCGGTCTTGCGGTGGCCGTGCCGGCCGTGCTCGGCTACAACTGGCTGTTGCGGCGTAACAAGGCCATCATGGACATGGCCCGCTACTTCACCAACGACCTCTACGCCACGCTGGTCAGCGGCAACGAGAAGCAGCGCCACGCCGCGGCCGGCAAGTAATCCCCGCGGGAGCACGCAACGATGGGTATGTCCATACAATCGGGTGATGATGACGAACAGGGCGTGATGTCGGCCATCAACACCACGCCGCTCGTCGACGTGATGCTGGTGCTGCTGATCATCTTCCTGATCACCGTGCCCGTCATCACGCAGACCGTGCCGGTGGAACTGCCGAACGTCGCCAACGCGCCGACCAAGACGGCACCGGAAAACATCACCATCGCCGTCGACCGCCGCGGGCAGATCTACTGGAATGCGGCCCTGCTCCGCGACAACGACCAGTTGCTGGAACGGATCAAGTCCGTCGCCACCCAGGTGCCGCAGCCGGAGGTGCACATTCGCGGCGACCGCAATGTCCGCTACGAGTACGTCGGCCGGGTCATCATGCTGGTCCAGCGCGGCGGCATCGCCAAGGTCGGCTTCATTTCAGAGCCGGATCGCGGCAGCCGCTGAGCACGCGGCGGCCTCAAGTCTCAGGAGCACACCACGATGGGAATGACAGTCGGAACCGGCGGCGAAAACGACCCGATGGTGGAGATGAACACCACGCCGCTGATCGACGTGATGCTCGTCCTCTTGATCATGCTGATCATCACGCTGCCGATCATGACCCACGCCGTCAAGCTCGACATGCCCCAGGGGCAGAATGCCCCGCCGCCCGAGGTCGATCCGGTCGTGATCACCGTCACCATCGACTTCGATGGCACCGTCCTGTGGGACGGCAACGTCGTGCCGAGCATGAATACCCTGCGCAGTTATTTCCGCACCGAAGCCGACAGGATCCCGCAGCCCGAGATCCACATCCGGCCCGATGCGCGCGCCAAGTACGACACGGTCGCCGAGGTGCTGTTCATGGCCCAGCGCACCGGCATCGAACGCATGGGGCTGATCGGCAACGAACAGTTCCTGAACTAGCCATGGCCCATCGCCAGAGCGCCCCCATTCAGGGGGAGTTCACCCGTCCCTGAGAGGATTCAAGCGCCGGCGGCCCGTGGTCCACGGCATGCAGCCGCAGCCACCGGCATCCGCAAGAGGAGCAGACGACGATGATGAAGAAAGCCGCAATGATGCTCGTGCTGGCCATGGGGGCCATGGGCAGCGTTTCACTGCTGACGCTGGCACCCGAGACCGCCTGGGCCCAGAAAAAGCCGGCCGATGACAAGAAGATCGGTGCCAAGGTCGGCAAGCCGCTGCAGCAGGCCCTCGAAGCCATCAACAAGAACGAGTTCGACCCCGCGCTGGCGGCCCTCGAAAAGGCCGATGCCGTCGAGAAGAAAACTGCCTACGAGCAGTTCCAGATCAATGAAATGTACGGCTACATCCACCTCAAGCGGAAGAAATACGCCGAGGCGCTGCGCTACTACGAACGCAACCAGTCATCCGGCCAGCTCGATGCCGGTGCAGTCAATGACCGGCTCAAGCTCCTTGCCCAGCTCAACTTCCAGATCCGCAACCTTGCCAAGGCCACCGGCTACGGCCAGCAGTGGCTCAAGGCCACCGGCGCGAACGACATCGACATGCTGGTGCTGGTCGGCCAGGCCTACTACCTGGACAAGGACTACGCCAACACCATCAAGTTCATGGGCCAGGCGGTGAATACCGCCCAGAAGGCCGGCCGCAAGCCCGACGAAAACTGGCTGCTGATCATCCAGCAGTCCTACTTCGCACAAAAGGACGCCGCGGGCGTCAACCGCATGCTCACGCAGCTGGTGCGCTACTACCCGAAGAAGGACTACTGGGATTCGCTGACCGCCAACCTCCTGCGCAGCAGTTCCGGCGAGGACCGGATGACGCTCAACATCTATCGCCTGATGTTCCAGCTCGACGTCCTCAAGACCGCCGACGACTATGCCGAGATGGCGATCATCGCCCTGCAGCAGGGCCTGCCCGGCGAGGCACTGGCCGTCATGGAGCATGGCTACGCGAAGAAACTTCTCGACACCAGCGGTGACACGGCGCGCAGCAAGCGCATCTACGACCAGGCCAAGACCCAGGCAGCCGGCGACCGCAACACCCTCGATCAACAGGAAAAAGAGGCCCTCAAGTCGACCACCGGCCAGGCCGACTATGCCGTCGCCCAGGCATTCTTCAGCTTCGGGCAGAACGAGCGCGCGGTGGCCGCACTCACGCGGGCCCTCGAGAAGGGTGGCGTACGCAGCGAGGACGAGGCCTGGCTGTTGCTCGGCCAGAGCCACGTGCGGCTGAAGAACGGTGAGGATGCACGCAAGGCCTTCGCCAAGGTGCAGGGCGAGGAGTTCAAGGAACTGGCGCGGATCTGGTCGCTGTACGCGGCCCAGATCTGACCCTTCCCCTTCGAAAAACCCCGGTGCGGGCCTTGCCTGCACCGGGGTTTTTCATTGGCTGGCTCTGAGGCGCCGCGATGCCCGGTGCATCAGCCAGGCACTCACCCCGGTGCCGGCGACGACCCCTGCGATGAGTATCGTCGCCAGCGCATTGACCTGCGGACTGACCCCGAGCCTGACGCTGGAGAAGACCACGATCGGCAGCGTCGAGGCCCCCGGCCCCGTGACGAAGCTGGAGATCACCAGGTCATCCAGCGACAGCGTAAAGGCCAGCAGCCAGCCGGCGACCAGCGACGGCGAGATCAGCGGCAGGGTCACAGTGAAAAAAACCCTCAGGGGCCCGGCGCCGAGGTCGGCGGCAGCCTCCTCCAGTGCCCGGTCGAACTCGACCAGGCGGGCCGCCACGACCACCATCACGTAGGCCGTGGCGAAGGTCGTGTGCGCGATCCACAAGGTCACGAGGCCGCGCTGCCCCGGCCAGCCCAACCATTGCCCGAGCGCGACGAACAGCAACAGCATCGACAGCCCGGTAATGACCTCGGGCATGACCAGCGGCGCGGTCAGCACCACGCCGAGCAGCGTCCGGCCGCGGAACGGTCCGAGCCGTGTCAGTGCCAGTGCAGCCAGCGTGCCGAGCACCAGCGCAGTGCTCGCGGCCATCATCGCCAGGCGCACACTCAGCCACGCGGCATCGAGCATCTGGCGATTGCGAAAAAGCTCGGTATACCACTGCGTCGAAAACCCCGCCCAGACCGTGACCAGCCGCGAGGCATTGAACGAATTGACCACCAGCACGGCGATCGGCACATAGATGAAGGCGAAGCCGACCCACAGCACGATGCGCTGCCAGCGGGGCATGGCTCACGCCTCCGGGGACGGCGCGAGGGCCGTGGCCTGCCGTTCGCGCGGCAGCTGGCTGCGACAGTACAGCACGATGGGCAGGAGCAGCGTCGCCAGCAGCAGCGTCGCCAGCGCCGCGGCCAGCGGCCAGTCGCGGTTGTGGAAGAACTCCTGCCACAGCACTTTGCCGATGACCAGCGTATCGGCACCGCCGAGCAGTTCGGGGATGACGAACTCCCCGGTCACGGGGATGAACACCAGTAGCGCACCGGCCACCAGTGCCGGACGGGACAACGGCAGGATCACCGCCGTGAAACAGCGCAGTGGTCCGGCACCCAGATCCCGCGCCGCTTCGACCAGGCGGTAGTCGAGACGCACCATGCCGGCGTAGAGCGGCAGGATCATGAACGGCAGATAGCTGTAGACGATGCCGACGTAGACCGCGAAAGGCGTGCGCAGCAGCGTGACCGGCCCGTCGACCACGCCGAGGAACAGCAGCACGGCGTTGACATGGCCATTGCTGCCGAGCAGGCCGAGCCAGGCATAGGCGCGGATCAGGAACGATGTCCACGACGGGATCACCACCAGCAGCAGCAGGAGGCCGCGCAGGCCCGGCGCCGTACGGGCGATCGCCCAGGCCATCGGCCAGGCCAGCAGCAGGCACAGCGCCGTCGAGACCAGTGCCATATACAGCGAATTCAACCATGCGCGCAGGTACAGCCCGTCGCCGGACAGCGCTGCGTAGCTGTCGGCCGTGACGTGGAAACGCCATTGACCATCGACGAAGCGCACGGGTTGCGCGTAGGGCGGGATCGCGAGCTGCGCCTCGCTGAAGCTGATCGCCAGGACGACGAGGAGCGGCACGAGGAAAAACAGCGCCATCCACGTCCAGGGCACGGCGGGCAGGAGCAGGCGCCAGCGGCGCGGTTGCCGGCCCCGCGCAGCCATCATGACCGCAGCACCACTGCATCGCCCGGATGCCACGACAGACACGCCGATTCACCCCCCTCGAGAACGGCCACGCCGCGGCCCCCGGCCTCGCGGACCGTCATGATCGACCCATCGGCAAGACGCACGCGGTACGTGGTCTGGCTGCCGAGCTGGGCAACGTCCTCGATGGTGACCCGCACGGCCCGCTCCGCGCGCAGGCCCTGACCGGCCCGCTGCAGCGTCAGCTGCTCCGGTCTCAACGCCAGCGATACCGCTGTGCCCTCCGCCACCGGCGCCCCGACAGGCACCCGCACATCCTGTCCGGTCGCGCGAACGTGGAGCAAGACCTCATCACCGTCCATGCCGGCGACCACCGCATCGAAGCAGTTCACGGGGCCGAGGAAAGCGGCGGCAAAGCGGCTTGCCGGCCTGGCATAGACCTCGTGGGGCACGCCCTGCTGGACGATCTCGCCCTCGCACATCAGCGCCAGGCGGTCGGCCATCACCATCGCTTCCTCGGGGTCGTGCGTCACCATCAGGCAGGTGGCGCCGATACGACGCAGGATTTCGCCCAGCTCGAACTGCATCTCGGTGCGCAACTTGCGGTCGAGCGCGCCCATCGGCTCGTCGAGCAGCAGCAAGTGCGGTTCACGCGCCAGGCTGCGCGCCAGGGCCACCCGCTGCTGCTGGCCACCGGACAACTGGTGTGGCCGGCGGTGGCGAAAGGCCTCCATGCGCACCAGCCCGAGCAACGCATCGACGCGCGCGGCAACCTCCGCGGCCGGCCGCTTCATCTGGCGCAGGCCGAAGGCGATGTTCTGCTCGACCGTCATGTGCGGGAACAATGCATAGGACTGGAACATCAGATTCACCGGCCGGCGGTGCGGGGGCAGCGTCATGATCGAGCGGCCGGCGATGCGCACGTCCCCGGCCTGCGGCACGGCGAAGCCGGCCACGGCGCGCAGCAGGGTCGACTTGCCGCAGCCCGACGGCCCGAGCAGGGCCACGACCTCGCCGCGACCGATGGCGAGCGACAGCCCACGAACGACTTCCTGGCCATCGGCGAAGGCACAGCGGATACCTTCGATCACCACCCAGGCCTCGCGCACCGGCCGCGGCGGCGCACCGCTGTCGCTGGCGACGGACATCACCGACCGCTTTTCACCGCGGTCCATGTGCGCGTGATGATCCGGTTCATCTTCGGCGACACGACCGCGTTGACATAGAAACGCTGGCGCGCGGCGCGCGGCGGGTAGATCCCCGGGTTGGCGCGCACCTCCGGCGCCAGCAGCGCATCGGCCGCCAGGTTGGCGTTGGCGTAGTTGACGTGACGCGTGATGTGGGCGATCACGTCCGGGCGCAGCAGATAATCGATGAAACGGTGGGCATCTTCGACGTTGCGCGCGCCGGCCGGGATGGCGAGCAGATCGAACCAGACCAGCGCGCCCTCTTGTGGCGTGCGATAGGCCACCTCGAAGGGCTTGCCCGCCTCGCGCGCCCGGTCGGCGGCCTGGAGGATGTCACCCGACCAGCCGAGCGCCACGCAGACCTCGCCATTGGCCAGGTCGTTGATGTACTGCGAGGAATGGAAGTAGCGGATGTACGGCCGGATACCTTCGAGCAGCCGGCGCGCATCGCGCTGGTAGTGCGCGGGGTCATCGGTGTTCGGGTCGATGCCCAGGTACTGCAGCGCTGCCGAGAAGACCTCGCGCGGTGCATCGAGCATGGCGATGCCGCATTCCGCCAGCGGTGCCGCATGGGCCGGGTCGAAGACCAGGCGCAGGCTGTCGACCGGCGCATCGGCACCGAGCACCGCACGCACCCGCTCGACATTGTGGCCGATGCCCGTCGTACCCCACAGGTATGGCACGCCGTGGCGGTTACCGGGGTCGACTTCCTCAAGGCGCGCCATCAGCGCCGGATCAAGGTGGCGATGGTTGGCCAGCCGGCGGCGGTCGAGCGGCTGGAACACGCCGGCCGGTACCTGGCGGCCGAGAAACTCGGAGGTCGGCACGACGACATCGTAGCCGGAGGCCCCCGAAAGCAGCTTGGCCTCGAGCACTTCGTTGCTGTCGAAAACATCGTAGGTGACGTGGATGCCGGTCTCGGCCTCGAAGGCCTCCAGGGTGCCGGGGGCGATGTAGTCCGACCAGTTGTAGACACGCAGCGGCATGGTGCCGGCATCCGGCGGGGCGCCGCAGGCGCCAACCGCCAGCGCCAGCGCGAGCAGCGCCACCACGGTCGGCCACCTCACAGGCGGTCCCTCAGCGCGTACCAGAGCAGACCGAGGGTCGCCAGCGGCGCGCGCAAGCCGCGGGGGCCGGGAAAGCGGCGCACGCCGAGCGATGCCCACAGGTCGAAGCGCCCGGCATCGCCGCCGATGGCCTCGGCGAGCAGGCCGCCGGCGAAGGTGGCCGTGGCGATGCCGTGACCAGAATAACCCTGCGCGAAATACACGTTCGGCGCCATCCGGCCCAGGTGGGGCATTCGATTCATGGTGATGGCAAGGGTACCACCCCAGGCATGGTCGATCGGCACCGTGGCGAGCCCGGGAAAGACGCGACGCAGGTGCGGCCGGACGAAGGCGGCGATGTCGGTTGGCCACGTTTGCCGCCAACGCTCGCCGCCCCCGAACAGCAGGCGGCCATCGGCCGTGATGCGGAAGTAGTTGACGACGAAGCGCGTGTCATGAACGCAGACACCGCCCCGCACCGGCAATGCCCGGCCATGGACTTCGAGCGGCTGCGTGGCGACGAGGAAACTGGAGATCGGCATGATCCATGGCGCGATCCGCGGCGCCAATGCGCCGAGATGCGCGTTGCAGGCAAGGACCAGCCAGCGGCAGTGCACCGAGCCGCGCGGGCCATGCACTTCGATGTGTTCACCGTGACGCTGCCAGCCCGTGGCCGGCGAGTCGCCGTGGACGGCGACACCCGCCTCGCGGCAGGCGCGTGCCAGCCCGAGACAGTAGTTCAGCGGGTGCAGGTGTGCTGCCCCCGCGTCGAGACAGCCGCCGTGGTAGTGCGGCGCGTCCAGCCACTCGGCCAGCGCCTGGCGCGGCAAAAAGCGCATGTGGCCGTAGGCGTAACGGCGCTCGAGGTGCGCGGCGCGTTCGCGCAGCGCGATCGCGTGCGAGGGCCGTGCCGCAACGATCAGCTGGCCCGGCGTGTAGTCGCAATCGATGCCGTGACGGGTGATCAGCGTGGCGACCCGCGCCTTCGCTTCTTCGGCCATGGCAAACAGGGCCTGCGCATGCGCTTCACCGTAGCGGCGCTCCAGTTCCCGCTCGTCACACCGTTGGCCGGTACCGAGCTGACCCCCATTGCGCCCCGAGGCGCCCCAACCCGGATGGCGGGCTTCCAGCACGACGACGCGGAAACCGAGACCGGCGAGATGCAGCGCCGCAGACAGCCCCGTGTAGCCGCCACCGACGACGCAGACATCGGTCCGGCAACTTCCGTCGAGCGCCGGATAGCGGGTCCGGTCGTTTGCCGTCGCCTCAGGCCATGAAGGCGGATCCGCGGTGCCGGCCTGTGTCCCCGTCACGGCCGGCCGCTCAGCGGGCCAGCGCGCAGGCCGTGAGGTCCAGCGCCTGCCAGGCACGCTCGACGAGCATCTCCGTTTCCGCGGCACCGATCACCAACGGCGGTGCAACGATCATGGTGTCGCCGACGGCGCGCATCACCAGCCCCTGCCCGTGGATGCAGATGTCGCGGCACACCTCACCGGCCTTGCGCGCGGCCGGGAAACGCTGCAGCGTGGCCTTGTCGGCGACGAGTTCGATGGCACCGATCAGTCCCGCCGAGCGGGCCTCGCCGACCAGCGGATGCGCGGCCAGCCGCTGCCAGCAGGCAGCGAAATGCGGGATGACCTCATCCCGGGCGCGGCCGATGATGTTCTCATCGCGCAGGATGCGCAGGTTCTCGCGTGCCACGGCACAGGCCACCGGGTGCCCCGACCAGGTGAAGCCGTGATGGAATTCACCGCCCTCCTCGACCAGCACCCCGGCGACGCGCTCGCCGACCAGCACGCCGCCGAGCGGCTGATAACCCGACGTGACGCCCTTCGCAAAGGTGATCAGATCCGGTTGCACGCCATAGTGGCCGACGCCGAACCAGTGGCCGAGACGACCGAAGCCGGTGATCACCTCGTCGGCCACCAGCAGGATGCCGTGGACCCGGCAGATGCGCTGGATCTCCGGCCAGTAGCTGTCCGGCGGGATGATCGCCCCGCCGGCACCCTGCACCGGCTCACCGATGAAGGCGGCGACCCGCTCGGCACCCAGCTGCCGGATCACGGCCTCGAGCTCGGCCGCCATGTCGAGGCCGAAGGCCTGCGCGTCGCGCCCCTGCGCGAGGTCGAAGGCATGAGGCGGACGGATGTGCACGATACCGGGGATCGGCAGGCCGCCCTGGGCATGCATCCATGGCATCCCCGACAGGCTGGCACCGCCGACGGTGCTGCCATGGTAGGCGCGGTGGCGGCTGACGATCACCTGGCGCTGCGGCTGGCCGCGCAGCGCCCAGTAATGGCGCACCATGCGGATGACCGTGTCGTTGGCCTCGGAGCCGGAGTTGGTGAAGAACACCTTGTCCATGCCGGCCGGCGCCACCGCACACAGTTCGCGCGCCAGTTCGATGGCCTGCGGATGGCTGCACTGGAAGAAGCTGTTGTAGTAGGGCAGCACCTGCATCTGGCGGTATGCCGTCTCGGCCAGCGACTGCCGGCCGTAGCCGATGTTGACGCACCACAGGCCCGACATGGCATCGAGCAGTCGCCGCCCGTCGTGCGCCTCGATCCATACCCCGTCGGCACGGTGGATGACCCGCGTGCCGCGTGCCGCCAGCGCCCGGTGATCGGTGAAGGGATGGAGGAAATGCGCCCGGTCGAGGGCCTGCAGCCGCGCCATTTCTTCATCGGAACCCGTGTCCATGGTGTTCTCCCGCGCACCCGCCCCGCGGGCCGGTGGCGTCATACGTTGAGCAGCAGGTACTCGCGTTCCCAGGGGCTGATGACCTCGAAGTAGGCCTGATGCTCCTGGCGCTTGATCGCCGTGTAGATCTGCACGAAGCGCTCGCCCAGCAGCCGCCGGATGCGCATGTCCTGCTCCAGCGCCGTGATCGCCTCGAGCAGGCTGCCCGGCAGGGCAAAGGGACGCCGGTAGGCGCTGCCTTGTTCCGGCGGACCCGGCTCGAGACCATCCTCGAGGCCCAGCAGCCCGCAGGCCAGCGATGCGGCGATCGCCAGGTAGGGGTTGACGTCGGCACCGGCGACACGGTTCTCGATGCGTCGGTTGTCGACGTCGGACTGGGGCACGCGCAGGCCGACCGTGCGGTTGTCGTAGCCCCACTGCAAGTTGATCGGCGCCGACATGTAGCGGGTGAAACGGCGGTAGGAATTGACGTAGGGCGCACAGAACAGCGTCACGGCCGGCAGGTGGCGCTGCATGCCGGCGATGAAGTGGCGGAACAGCGCACTCTCGCCGCCGCCGGCGTCGACGAAGGCGTTGCGGCCATCATCGGCATGCCGCAGGCTGATGTGCCAGTGCATGGCGCTGCCTGGCTCGTGCTCCATCGGTTTGGCCATGAAGGTGGCGTAGATGTCGTGGCGCATCGCCGTCTCGCGCACGGTGCGTTTGAAGAGGAACATCTGGTCCGACAGCTCGAGCGGGTCGCCGTGGCGAAAGTTCAGCTCGAGCTGTGCGGTGCCATTCTCGTGCGCCAGGTTGTCGACCTCGAGACGCTGGGTCTCGCAATAGCGGTAGATGTCTTCGATGAACGGCTCGAACTCGTCGACGGCATCCATGCTGTAGGGCTGCCGGACCGTCTCCTTGCGACCCGAGCGCCCGACCGGCGGCTCGAGCGGGTAGTCGGGGTCGGTGTTGCGCTTGACGAGGTAGAACTCGATCTCCGGGGCAACGACCGGCACCAGGCCGCGTTCGCGCAGCAGGCCGATGACCTGGCGCAGCACCTGGCGCGGTGCGATGTCGACTGCCAGCCCCGCCTCGGTGTAGCAGTCGTGGATCACGCAGGCCGTCGGCTCCCCGCCCCACGGCACGAGACGCAGCGTTGCGAGATCGGGCAGGGCCACCATGTCGCGGTCAGCGGGATGGACGATCGACTCATCGAGGAAATCATCGGCATATTCGCCGGTGATCGACTGGACGAACACCGACTCGGGCAGGCGCATGCCAGCCTGATCGCCGAACTTGCGCGACGGCATGTACTTGCCGCGCGCGACGCCGGCCATGTCGGGCACCACCGCCTCAACCTCATCGATGTCATGGTCGGCGAGCCAGCGCCGCAGGCTGTCCTGGTCGATAGTCACGGGCGATGGCCCCGACAGGCATCACCGAAGGCGCGGAAGATCCGCGTCGACAGGCCATCGTCCGTCGCGCGCCACTCCGGGTGCCACTGCACACCAAGGACGAAACCGGGGGCATCGCGCACGGACAGCGCCTCGATGAGGCCGTCGGGCGCGGTAGCCTCGACGCACAGCCCTTCACCCAGCCGGTCTACACCCTGGTGATGCACCGAGTTGACGCGCGCCGAATCGACACCGGCGATCGCCTGCAGCATGCCGCCGGGCGTGAAGCGCACCTCATGCACCGGGGCGTACTGCACCTCGAGCGGTGCCGTGCGGTCCTCGCGATGGTCGTCGAGGCCTTCGATGGCATGGACCTGCTGGTGCAGGCTGCCGCCAAAGGCCACATTGAGTTCCTGAAAGCCGCGGCAGATCGCCAGCAGCGGCAGACCGTACCGCACGGCCGCCGGAATCAGCGCGAACACGGCCTCGTCGCGTGCCGGGTCGTGGAGGGTGTTGGCCGGATCGGTCGGCGCGCCATAGCGATGCGGTTCGACGTTGGATGGACTGCCCGTCAGGAGCAGGCCGTCGAGCCGGGCGAGGCCTTCGACCCCGTCAAAGCCAGCCAGGCAGGGCAACCCCACCGGATAGCCGCCGACGCTGGCGACGACGGCATCGAGGTACTTCTCGCCCTGAAGCTGAAACGCCTGCCGACCCAGCATTCGCCGGTCGGAAATGACACCAATGAGGGGCAGCTTGCCGCGCATGGGGACTACGGTGCCCGAAAACGGGGGGACGCCGCAATCACCAGCGCGGGGCGGGCTGCGGTGGTGCTACCGTTGTCTCCCCCACCCCGCCGGGACCCACAGCCATGCGAGCGCTGTACCTCGCCATCGACCAGGGCGGACATGCCAGCCGCGCCCTGCTCTATGACCGGCATGGCCACCTGCATGACACCGCGCTGGTACCCGTCGGGACCCGGCGCAGCGCCGATGGCCTGCAGGTCGAGCACGACCCGGAGGCGCTCATCACCTCGCTGCGGGCGGCCATCGACATGGTCTGCGGCCCCCTTGCCGGCCACCCGGGGCGGATCGTTGCCGCGGGCCTCGCCACGCAGCGCTCGAGCATGGTCTGCTGGGACCGGTCGACGGGCGCGGCCCTGTCGCCGGTGCTGTCGTGGCAGGACCGCCGCCACGCGGCGTGGCTGGCCCGGTTCGAGGACCGGCAAGCGTGGATCCACACCCGCACCGGTCTGGTGCTGTCACCCCACTACGGCGCGAGCAAGATGCGCTGGTGCCTCGACCACTTGCCCGTCGTGGCCGCTGCCGCGCGTGCCGGCACGCTGGTGATGGGTCCGCTGGCGAGTTTCATCCTCTGTCGCCTGCTCATCGAGCGACCGCTGGTCGTCGACCCGGCCAACGCCTCGCGCACGCTGCTGTGGGACCCGCGTCGTGGCGACTGGTCGGATGCACTGCTCGAACTCTTCGGCATCGCCCGCGACCACCTGCCACGCTGCGTGCACAGCCGCCATGCCTGCGGCACCCTGGACACCGCCGCCGGCCCCGTGCCACTCGGCGTCTGTACGGGCGACCAGTCGGCCGCGCCCTTTGCCTTCGGGCCGCTCGACCCGGCACTGGCCTACATCAACACCGGCACCGGCGCCTTCATCCAGCGCAGTCTCCCCGACCGGCCACCCGACGCACCGCGGCTTTTGACCAGCGTCGTGTGGTCCGACAGCGGGCACACCGACTTCATGCTGGAAGGCACGGTGAACGGCGCGGGCAGCGCCATCGAGGCGTGGGCCGCGGCCGAAGGCTGCGATGCCGCGCGCGCCCTCGACGAACTGGCCGCACACGAGCCGCCCGGCGAGCCACCGCTATACCTCAACGGCATCTCCGGTCTCGGTTCGCCCTACTGGCTGGCCGCATTCGACAGTCGCTACCTCGGCAGCGGAGGCACACTGCTGCGCCTGCTTGCGGTACTGGAAAGCATCGTCTTCCTCGTCAGGGTCAACCTCGACGAGATGCAGCCGCACGGCCCGCCGCTGGCACGCGCGGTGCTGACCGGCGGGCTGTCGGCCAACCGGCTTTTCTGCCAGCGCCTGGCCAACCTGTGCCGACTGCCCGTCTGGCGCAGCGATGAGCGCGAAGCCACGGCGCGCGGCCTCGCCTGGCTCGTCGCCGGCAGCCCTGCAGGCTGGCCACGGGGCCCCGGCGAGTATTTCCAGCCGCGGCCCGACGCGGCGCTCGACGCACGCTTCGGTCGCTGGCACGAGGCGATGATGACCGCAGCCCGGTCCGGCGCACCCCTGGCGCCACGCGCCGATTGACTTGCCCGGCGACGGCCTGCCATGGTGCCGGCGCGGCGCCAGGGTGGCGCGGCATGGCCTGACCCCAAGGAATCCATTCGTGACAGATTCACCACGGCAGCCCGCGGCTGCCGCGCCCAGCCCCTTCGCGCCTGGCTACCGGCTCGGTCCCATCGGCTTCGCCCCCGGCGTCAGCGGGGTCAATGCCTGGAGCTACCTCTACGTCAACTTCGTCATCATGACGCTGGTCAGCTTCTTCAATTTCGCGCTGCCCTACATCCTCGACGAACTGGTCCATGTCCCTGCCGACCAGAAGGGCCGCGTCACGGCGTGGCTGATCACCAGCCAGGAAATCATCACGCTGTCGCTGATCGCCTACGTCGGCAGCCTCTCGGACCGCTTCGGCAGGCGCTCGCTGTTCGCCGCCGGGGTCGGCGTCACGGCACTGGGCTATGCACTGTATGCGTTCGCCGACTCCATCTTCGAGCTCTATGCCTACCGCGTGGTGTTCGCCGTCGGCCTGGCGATGGCGGGAACGATGATCGCGGTGACAGCGGCCGACTACCCCGCCGAGTCCTCGCGCGGCAAGCTGTCCGGGCTGACGGGCATCCTCAACGGCCTCGGCGTGGGCCTGGCGACATTGCTCTTCGCCAAGCTGCCGGCCGTCTATCAGGGCATGGGGTTCAGTGTCGAGGCATCCGGCCGCTACATGCTGCTGACGGTCGCCGGCCTGTGCCTCGTCACGGCAGTCGTCATGCAGGTCGGCCTGATGGGCGGCACGCCCACCGGCACGCGCCAGAAGGTCAGTCCGTTCAGTGCCTTGCGCATCGGCATCGCCGAGGGACTGAAAAACCCGCGGCTGTTCGTCTGCTACGCCGGCTCGACGGCCTCACGCGCCGACCTGACACTGGTCGCGACCTTCATCTCGCTGTGGCTGCAGCAGGCCGGGCGCAATACCGGGCTCAGCGCCTCGGAATCGATCGCCAAGGCCGGGTTGATGTTCGGTCTGATCCAGTTTTCCTCGCTGCTCTGGGCGCCGGTCTCGGGGATATTGCTCGATCGTTTCAACCGGCTGGCCTGCCTTGGTCTGGCACTGCTCATCGCCTCGACCGGCTACATCTGGTTCGGCCTGCAGGACAACCCCTTCGGCGTCGCCGGCTACATCGGTGCGGTGCTGACCGGCATGGGCCAGATGGGCGTGATCCTGTCGGTGACGGCCCTGCTCGGCCAGGAAGCACCGGTCCATGTGCGCGGCTCGGTGATCGGCCTGGCGGGCTTCTGCGGCGCGGCCGGCATCCTGCTCACCAGCCTGGTCGGCGGCTACCTCTTCGACCACCTGTCGATTTCGTCGCCGGTGATCTTCGTCGGTCTGGTCAACTTCCTGATCTTCCTCGGTGCCCTCTGGGTATGGCTGCGCGAGGGCCGGCCGGTGCGCTACGACCGTGACGCGGCAGCCCCCGGCGACCCCTCGCGACTGGGCTCGCCATAACGCCAGCGACGCAGGTCCTCACCGATGCCGAGCAGTGCCGGCACGTAGAGGAAGACGAGCACCGGGGCGAACAGCAGGCCGAAAATCAGCGTCACGGCGATGGGCTGCACGAGCTGGGCCTGCAGGCTGCCCTCGAAGAGCAGGCTGACCACGCCGCCGATGGTCGTGCCGGTGGTCAGGATCACCGGCCGCAGGCGTTCGCGCACGCCCCGCTGCACGGCCTCGGCCAGGCTCGCGCCATCGGCGCGATGACGCTCCACCGTCTGCAGCAGCACGATGGTGTCGTTGACCAGCACCCCCGACAGGCCGAGCAGTGCCTGCATGCTCAGCATGTTCATGTTGTAGCCCATCACCCAGTGGCCGACCACGGCGCCGACGAGGCCGAAGGGAATGATCGCCATGACGACCAGCGGACGCGTGTAGCTGGCAAACACCCAGGCGAGGATGATGTAGATACCGGCCAGCGCCAGCGCCAGCGCGGTGCGGAACTCGCCCAGCGCACGCGCCTGCTCCTCCGCCTTGCCCTTGAAGGTGACCTGCACGCCATGGGTGCGCATCAGCGTCGGCAGCACCGTGGCGCGCAGCAGTGCTGCCACCTCGTTGGTGGTGGTGACGTCGTAGTCGACATCGGCGGAGACCGCCACCTGGCGCAGGCCGTCCTCGCGGCGGATCTCCGAGAACCCGACCCGGGTGCCAATGTCGACCACCTCGATCAGGGGCACCTCGTGGCCATCGGGTGCGCGCAGGATGAAGTCGCGCAGAGTGTCGCGCGGGCTGTCGCCGGCGGCGAGCCGCACGCGGACGATGACCTCCTCCTGGTCGCGCGGGAACCGCACGGCGATGGCCCCCTCGAAGGCATCGCGGACCTGGCGGGCGACGTCCTGGGTGCGAAAGCCCATGGCCCCTCCGGCCGGCGTCAGCGCCATGACCAGTTCCTGTTTGCCCCAAGGCAGGTTGTCGGCCACCGTGATGATGCCGGGGATGTCGGCGACGGCAGCCTGGAGTTCGACGGCGGCAGCCTTGAGCACCTGCAGGGGCGCACCGGACAGGCGCATGTCGAGGTCGCGACCCGGCGGACCGCCGGCACTGAGGTCGATGATCGACAGCCGCTCGACGCCGGGCATCAGCTGCACCTCATCGCGCCAGGCGCGGATGAACTCGGCGTTGTGCACCTCGCGCAGGTCACCCGAGATCAGTTCGACGGTATAGCCCCCGGCATGATCGCCGGTCTGGATGACCTCGCCCGGACGTGATTCGTTGGTGCCGATGCTGCCGACCTGATAGCGGATCAGCCCGCCGCGACCATCCGTCAGGCGCGCCTCGACGGCACGCACCGCACGACCCATCTCGTCGATCATGCGCCCGGTCTGCTCGCGCGGCGTGCCCGGCGTGAAGGAGAAATTGCCGAAGAACAGGTCGGTTTCCGGCGAAGCGAAGAACTCGAAGCCGACGCGGCCGGTGGCGAACAGCGAGATGGCCAGCACCAGCGAGCAGACCGTGGCCAGCACCGTGCTGTAGCGCCGCTGGTAGCAGCACGCCGTGAAGCGCGCGAAGCGCCCCTCGCGGAACTCGCGGAAGCGTTCGAGGAACCGCTCGCGGGCCGCGACCAGCCGGTACCCGGCCAATGCCGGCCAGCGCCCCGGGCCGCCGGCCTCGAGGCGCGAAGCGAAGGGGTTGACGCCGCTGCCGCCCTGCGCTTCAAGGCGCACCAGCGCGTGCTTGAGGTGCATGGGCAGGACCAGCAGGCATTCGATGAGGCTGAACAGGATGGCCAGACAGACGGTGATGGGCAGTTCGCGGATGATCTTGCCGACGGTGGCACCGATGGCCAGCACCGGCATGAAGCCCGCCACGGTGGTCAGGCCCGCGGCGATCACCGCCGGAGCCATGCGCTGGACCGCGGTCAGCACGGCTTCCTCGGCACTGGCGCCGCGCCGGTGCAGCACTTCGGCGCTTTCGGCGACGACGATTGCATCGTCGACGATGATGCCGATGGCCATGAGGATGGCGAACATGCTGATCAGGTTGAGCGTGAACCCCAGCAGGACCATCGCCCCGAGCGTCGCCAGCACCGAGATCGGGATGCCCCAGGCAACCCAGAACGCGACCCTGGCATTCATGAACAGGAAGAGGATCAGCAGCACGAGGACGATGCCCTGGGCACCGTTCTCCATGACCATGCGCACGCGCTGCGTGGCCTGGTCGGCAAACACATCGTACATGTCGACCTTGAGCGTCGGCGGCAGCTCGGCGCGCAGTTCGTCGAGGTAGGCGGCAACGCCTTCCTGCGCAGCCACCGAATCGACCCCGCGCGAACGCATGACCATCAGCCCGATGGACTGGTAGCCGCCGGTGGTGCGCGAGACCGCCCCGTCTTCGAAGGTTTCGCTGACGTGGCCGATGTCGCGCAGGCGGCGCTTCTCGCCGGAACGATGCGAGACGACCTCGATGCCGGCGACTTCGGCTGCGGTGCGCGCCAGGTGCTCCGTGCGGATCTGGCGCGAGACGCTGCCGCTCTCGATGCTGCCCGAGGGCATGTCGACACTCGACGCGGCGATGCGCGAGGCGACATCGCCGATGGTCAGATCGAGGGCGCGCAGGGCATCGTCGGGAATCTCGACCCAGATCTCCGACTTGCGCAGGCCGAGCAGGCGGATTTCGGACAGGCCGCGATCGAGCAGGTCGTCGCGGATGCGCCGCGCATGGCGCTTCAGCGCCACCTCGGGGAACGGCCCGGAGACCTCGATGCGGCACACCAGGTCGCTGTTGACGATCTGGCTGACAACCGGCCTCTCCATGTCCTGCGGGAAGGTGGTGATGCGCGAGATGGCCGACTCGACGTCGGTCAGCGCCTTGGAGATGTTCACGCCGCTGTCGAAGTCGATGATGACCTCGGCACGGCCTTCGGCAGCCACCGAATCGACCCTGTCGACCTTCTCGAGAAAGCGGATCTCAGGCTCGATCGCCTCGAGCACGTTGCTCTCGACATCCTCCGGGCTGGCCCCCGGCCACACCACCGTGATACGGATCTTCTCGATGCTGAAGTCGGGCAGGACCTGCCGGGAAATGTTGTTGGCGCCCCACAGGCCGAAGAGGATCAGCGCCCACATCAGCAGATTCGCCGCCACCCGGTGGCGGGCGAACATGGCGATGAAACCGCCCTGCGCCATGCTCAGTCGCCGGCCGGCCGGTCGATGACCTTGACGCCGACACCGGCCTCGCGCAGCGGCGTGACCACCACACGATCGCCGTCGGCGAGCGCCGGCTCGCCTGCCGCACGGAAGATCATGTCGCTGCCCGCATGGCCGAGCAGCGCGATGCGCCGCGCCGTCAACCGTTCACCGGCGATGATGTAGACGAGGTCATCGCCGTGCAGGGCGCTCTCCGGGGCGACATAGACCGCCTCATAGCGCCGGTCGGGCACGACGACGGAGACGAACGCGCCGGGCCGCAGGTCGGATTGCACCCCGGCATCGAGCACGGCGTAGACATCGATGCCACCGGTCGTCGAGATGATCTCGGCGCCGGTGCGCGCGATGCGCGCCGGATAGCGGCGGGTCTGCTCGCCGACCTGCCAGGCCACCGTCACGGCACGGCCGATCAGCACCTCGCCGTCGGCGGAGAGGCGGCCATACTCGGCGTTGGACAACGAGAAGCGCACCTCGAGCTGGCCGGTGTCGGTCAGATCGGCAACCTTGTCGTTGGCGCCGAGGCGCTTGCCGAGGTCGCCGCTGACGTTGCCGAGCACGCCGCCGTAGGGCGCCGTCAGCCGGGTATCGGCAAGTTCGCGTTCGGCACGTTCGACGTCGATGCGACGCTGCTCGACAACCGCCTCCTGCTGGCGGGCAGCCAGCTCGGCATTGTCACGGTCACGAGCCGATACGCTGCCCTCGGCATGGAGGGCGACGATGCGCCGCTCGTCGCGCTGCAGCTGGTCGAGGTGCACTTCGGCCTCGCGCAGCTGCGCGCGCCGTTCGGCGAGAGTCGTGCGGTAGTGGAACGGGTCGATCTCGACGAGCAGTTCCCCGGCGGCAACCACGCCCCCTTCGCGGAAGCGCTCGCCGATGCGCACGATGGGCCCGGCCACGAGGGCGCGCAGCTCGCTGCGGCGCCCGGCCACCACTTCGCCGAACACGACCAGCTCGGGCTGGATGTCCTGGCGACGGACCGCCACCGACTGCACCGGCCAGACACGCTCGGCGTGCATTTCGGGAACGAGCCGCGGACGGCTGACGGCCAGCAGGCCGATGAGGCCCGCCGTCACCAGCAGGACGAGCAGCGGCAAGCCGCCGCGCCGTGAGGCCAGTCGGCGCACGGGCGCAAGCAGGCCGGCAAAGAAAGGGCGTGACATCGTCTGGGGATTACCGTTGGCGAGAACCCGTCCCGGGGAGTGCTTGCGACGCGATGATACTATCGCGGTGCGGCGCCCCACAGTCCATCGGTCCATCGCCTCCTTGATCAGCACGTTCACCCGTTACCTGGCCAGCCATTGGCGCGGCGACCTCGGCCTTGCCGTCAGCTGGTGGGTCAACTGCGTCACTTTGACGCTGTGCCTGTGGGCGCTGATGCGCGGGATCGCGCAAGCCACCGGCTGGCCCGCGGCGACCACCGGCGGATTCTTCGTCTGGGCGGCACTCACGGGCGTGCCGGTTGTGCTGGTGCCCGTCTGGCAGCTCACCGGCCTGTGGCGCAGCGCCGATCGCCGCGCGCCCCGGCCGGGCACGCGCCTCGCCGGCCGCACGGTGCAGGTGCTGGCCCTGCTGTGCACGCTGGCCGTGACGATGCGCGCGCTGGGCTGGGCCGCCGAGCAGGCCATCGGCGCACGGCTGGCACTGGCCATCGGCCCCTATGCCTGGACGGTCACGCTGCAGCCGGGCGGCCGCGAGATCGAGGTGCGTGGCGGCCTCGGCTACGGCGTCGCGGCGGCGGTGGAGACACGGCTGGCGGCGGCGCCGGGGGTGCGCCGCATCCGCCTCAACAGCGGTGGTGGTGCGCTGGGCGAAGGGCAACGGCTGCGCGCGATCATCCTGGCGCATGGGCTCGACACGATATCCGACGATGGCTGCGCCAGCGCCTGTGTCTCGGCATACATCGGGGGCCGCTTCCGTTACCTGCAGCGCGGTGCCCGCATCGGCGTGCACCTGCCACGCCACTGGGGCACGGCGCGCAGCGGCGGCATCAACCCCGCCTATGCAGGCGAACTGCGCCACTTCCGCCAGCGCGGTGTGCCCGACTGGTTCCTGCAGCGCTGGATCCAGACCGGCCAGACGATGTGGTATCCGCCCATCGACATGCTGCGCGCGGCCGGCATCGTCCACTTCCTGCGCGGCGCCCGCACAGACGGCCAGGCGGAACACGGTGGCGCCGGCGATACCTAGTGCACGTGGCCATGCTCACCATGGGCGTGGTCATGGTGGGCATGTTGGCCGGCGGCCGGCGGCAGCGGCATCCATGCCGGCTCAGGGCTACCGTCGCTGAAGCTCAGTGTCAGGGAGTGCAGTGCCGCAAGGCGGGTGCGTGCGGCACGCTGCATGCGCTCGGCGAGCACGCGCGTCTCGCGCACCATCAGTGAGTCATCGACGATCAGTTCGGCCTCGGCATACAGCCGGTGACCGATCCAGCGGGTACGCAGCCGGCCGACACCGCGGACCCCCGGCACGGACCCGGCGGCCTGCCGCAATTCCTCGCTGATGGCCGGCTCGACACCATCCAGCGCGCGGGTGAACACGGCACGCGCCGATTGCCAGACGATGCCGAAGATCATCACTGTGATGACGAGCCCGACGATCGGGTCGGCCAGCGGGAAGCCCAGCCAGACACCCGTGGCGCCGAGCACCACGGCAAGGCTGGTCAGCCCGTCGACGCGGGCATGGTAACCGTCGGCGATGAGCGCCGCGCTCTGGATCTCGCGGCCGACGCGGATGCGGAACACGGCGACGACCTCGTTGCCGATGAAACCGAGCACCCCGGCCGCTGCCACGATGCCGAGCATGTGGATCTCCTGCGGGTTGATCAGCCGGTCGATCGACTGGTAGCCGGCGACCAGCGCGCTGAACAAAATCAGGCCGACGACGACCATGCCGGCAAGGTCCTCGACGCGGCCGAGGCCATAGGTGAAACGCGCCGAAGGCTTGCGCCGGGCGAAGGCGAAGGCGATCCAGAGCGGGATGGCGGTGGCCGCATCGCCGACATTGTGGATGGTGTCGGCGAGCAGGGCCACGCTGCCGCTCAGCAGGACAACGACGATCTGCAAAACCGCGGTGACGGCGAGGATGGCGAAAGACCACTTGATCGCCCAGATGCCGCGCGCGGTGGTGGCGATGGTCGGGTCGATGACGCCGTGGGTATGGCCATGCCCCCCTTCGTCGTGGGCGTGGCCATGGGCGCCGTGTGAATGGCCATGGTGGCCGACCTCATGGCCTTTTTCGCCGAAGCCGAGCCAGTCAAGGATGGAGCGCAGCATGGATCGATACCGTGTGGTGCAGGTGGGTGTCAGAGGTACTTGCTGATGGCCTTGAAGGCCTCGATGGTCGCGCGCTGCTCACGACTCGCCGGACCGACGGCATCCTCGAGGCAGTGCTCGATGTGGTCGTGGATCAGCGTCGACTTGGCCGCCTCGAGGGCGCGGATCACGGCGTGCATCTGCTGGGCGACCTCGACGCAGTCGCGGCCCTCCTCGACCATGCGGACGATGGTCTGCAGGTGGCCGTCGGCCCGGCGCAGCCGGTTGATGACCTCACGGTGCGAATGGTGGGCATCGGCAGCGCGTGCCGTGCCCCGCTCCGCTACCGCGAGCGCTTTTGCCTGTGTCATGACGCGACCTCCGGGGCTTCGATGGCGCCCAGTATTATCCCCTCCAGGGGGATAGGTCAAGCGAAGAACAGCTTGAGGCCGGCAACCCCGAGCACAGCGGCCAGCAGGCGCCGGATCAGCGCCGCGCTGAAGCGCCGGCTGCCGGACCAGGCGCCGATCAGGCCGCCCGCCGCCGCGGCCAGCAGCACGGGGGCGATGAACGATGGCAGGGTCTGCGTGGCCGCATAGTTGCCCAGCAGCCCCGCCACCGAGTTGGCGAGGATGAACGGCGCCGACACGCCGGCCGCCATCTTGGGCTGCGCCCAGCCGGCCATCAGCAGCAGCGGCGTGAGGAAGATCCCGCCGCCGGTGCCCGTCAGCCCCGACATCAGGCCGATGACCCCGCCGCAGAGAAGCGCCACCGGCAGCGACGGTGGGCGCGCGGCCGGCGTCTCGTCGGGGGCCACCGGCACGATGAAACGCAGTGCCGAGTAGAGCAGGACGAAGCCGACGACGATCTGGAAGACCCGCGCCGGCAGGCTCAGCGCACCGCCGACGAACGCCAGTGGCACCGCCGGCAGGGCAAAGGGCCAGTACAGCCGCCAGGAAAAATGCCCGGCACGGGCGAACTGCCACGTGGCGATGGTCGCGACGAGCACGTTGAGGGCCAGCGCGCCGGGCCGGATGACGGCGGGCGCCAGGCCGAGCAGCGACATCACGGCGATATAACCCGAAGCCCCGGCGTGACCGACCGAGGAATACAGCACCGCGACACAGAAGACGCCAACGGTCAGGAACAGCAGAAACACTTCGGGCGACATAAGGTCCGATCGGGCCCGGGCAAAGCCGGGGCGGCGCGAGCATAGGGCAAGCGAGCCATGAGCCACAACCGCAGCGGTCCGCATCATCCCGGATTGGTCGCCGCTGCCGGCTTTGGCTACCATGCGGCGGTCGCCCCGCGGATGCCCCCCGTGCCCCTCAAGCTCACCCGCTACCAGTGGACCGTGCTCGCCGCCGCCTGGCTCGGCTGGGGTTTCGATGTCTTCGACGGGCTGCTGTTCAACTACGTGGCGCCCAACGCCATTCCCACGCTGCTCGCCATCCCGCTCGGCACGCCCGAGGCGCGCAGCGCAACGGTCTTCTGGACCGGACTCCTGACCTCACTGTTCCTGCTCGGCTGGGCCGCCGGCGGTGTCATTTTCGGCCCGATCAGCGACCGCTTCGGCCGGCGCCGGACGCTGATGCTGACGATGGTGCTGTATGCGGTGGGCACGGCCGCCTGCGCCTTCGTCACCGACATCTGGCAACTGATCGCCTGCCGCATCCTCGCCAGCCTCGGCATCGGCGGTGAATGGGCGGCGGGTGCGGCGATGGTCGCCGAGGTCGTCGACGAGGACAACCGCGTCGAGGCCGGTGCACTGCTCTATACCGCCGCGCCCTTCGGGCTGTTCCTCGCCACCGGGCTCAACTCGCTGATCGCCGGCCAGTGGATGACCGCCGACCCGGAAACCAGCTGGCGGTTCGTCCTGCTGTGTGGCCTGCTGCCGGCCGGCGTGGCCCTCATCGTCCGGCTGTTCGTCCACGAGCCGGAGCGCTGGGTGACGAAGACCGCGGCCGGCAAGGCCAGCCACGCGCGCATCCGCGAGATCTTCACGCCGGCGATCTGGCCGCGCACGCGCAGCGCGCTGGCCATGACGTTCATCGCGCTGCTGACCTGGTGGAGCTGCAATGCCTTCATCCCGGTGGTCAGCGCCACGCTCGGCCAGGCGGCCGCAGCCGGCCAGGGGCTCGACAAGGCCGCCACCAGCGTGCTCGTCGAACACTGGAAGACGGTGGCGACGACGGCCTTCAACCTCGGCGGACTGCTCGGCACGCTGCTGACCATTCCCATCGCCAAGCGCCTCGGCCGCCGGCCGATGTTCACCATCTATTTCACCGCCTCGGCGCTGTCCATCGGCGCGACCTTCGGCCTCGACCTGCCGGAGATGACACGCCTCTACCTGTATTTCTTCATCGGCCTCAGCGTCTTCGGCATCTTCGGCAGCTTCACCTTCTATCTGCCCGAGCTGTTCCCGACGCGCCTGCGCGGCACCGGTGCCGGCTTCTGCTACAACATCGGCCGGGTGGTGGCGGCCACCGGCCCCTACGTCGTCGGCACGGTCGCCGCCGCCGGTGCCGGTGACGCGGGCGTCATCATCAACGCGCTGCTGATGGTCGCGCTGGTCCCCCTCGCCGGGCTGCTGCTGATCCCGTGGGTGGTCGAGACACGCGATCACCGCCTCCCCGACTGACCCGCCATGGACCGCGCCACGACGCTTGCGACACAAGCCCTGTGCAAGGTCTATCGCAGCGGCGAGGTGGAAGTCCACGCCCTGCGCGGCGTCGACCTCGCGCTCGATCGCGGCGAACTGGTCGTGCTGCTCGGCCCCTCGGGCAGCGGCAAGTCAACCCTGCTCAACATTCTCGGTGGTCTCGACACCGCGACCAGCGGCAGCGCGCACTTTTGCGACACGGAACTGACCGCACTCGATGACCGCGCCCTGACCCGCTACCGGCGCGACCACGTCGGTTTCGTCTTCCAGTTCTACAACCTGATCCCGAGCCTCACGGCGCTCGAGAACGTCGCGCTCGTCACCGAGGTGGCACGCGCGCCCATGGCACCCGAACAGGCCCTGCGGCTCGTCGGCCTCGGCGAGCGCCTCGACCACTTCCCGGCACAGCTTTCCGGCGGCGAGCAGCAACGCGTGGCCATCGCCCGGGCCATCGCCAAGCGGCCGGATGTCCTGCTGTGCGACGAACCGACCGGCGCGCTGGACAGCCAGACCGGCGTGCTGGTGCTGGAGGCCATCGAGCGCATTCACGACGAACTGGGCACGACGACCATCCTCATCACCCACAACGCGGTGATCGCCGACATGACGGATCGCGTGCTGGTGATGGGTGACGGGCGCATCATCGACGAGCGACGCAATGCGCAGCGCCGCCCGGCCCGGGATCTGTCCTGGTGAGCCCGCTCAACCGCAAGCTGCTCCGCGACCTGTGGCGGCTGCGCGGACAGGTGCTGGCGATCGCCCTGGTGATCGCCTCCGGCATCGCCGTGCTCGGCATGTCGCTGACTTCCATCGAGGCGCTGACGGAAACCGCCGCCGCCTATTACGATCGCTATGCCTTCGCCCACGTCTTCGCCCGGGTCGAGCGTGCACCGCAACACCTCACCGAACGCGTGCGCCAGTTGCCCGGGGTCCAGTCGGTGAGCACGCGGGTCGTGCGCATGGCGGTGCTCGACATCGAAGGCTTCGCCGAACCCGTGATCGGCCAGCTGGTCTCGATCCCCGAACGGCATCCGCCCGAACTCAACCGCCTGGCACTGCGCACCGGGCGCTTCCCGGCACCGGGTGCAGTCGACGAGGCGGTGCTCTCCGAACCCTTCGCCGAAGCGCATGGTCTCAGCCCCGGTGACACCCTGCGCGCCATCCTCAACGGCCACTGGCGACGCCTGACGGTGGTCGGCCTGGCGCTGTCACCCGAGTATGTCTACACCATCGGTCCGGGCGCGCTGATGCCCGATGACCGGCGTTTCGGCGTGTTGTGGCTGGGCGAGGAGGCCATGCAGGCGGCCTTCAACCTGCAGGGCGCCTTCAACGACCTCAGCCTGACGGTACTGCGCGGCACCGACCCGCAACGCGTGATCGACCCGCTCGACCTCCTGCTGGCACGCTACGGCGGCATCGGCGCCTACACCCAGGCCGACCAGATCTCGAACTGGTTCCTCGTCAACGAGATCCGCCAGCTCAAGAGCCTCGCGGCGATCCTGCCGACGGTGTTCCTCGCCGTCGCCGCCTTCCTCACCAACATGGTGCTGGCACGGCTCATTGCCGTCGAGCGCAGCGAGATCGGGCTGCTCAAGGCCTTCGGCTACGGCAACGGCGAACTCGCCTGGCACTACACGAAGTTCGTCCTCGGCATCGCCGCGGTCGGCATCCTGCTGGGCTGGATCGGCGGCTACTGGCTGGGGCTGGTCAACACGCGCATCTATGCCGAGTTTTACCGCTTTCCGTTCCTGGTCTTCGACCCGGGTCCGCGCCCCTTCCTCGTCGCCGCACTGATCAGCGTCGGCGCAGCAATGCTCGGCACGCTCGGCGCCGTACGTCGTATCGCACGCATGCCGCCGGCCGATGCGATGCGCCCACCGGCACCGCCGATGTTTCGGCGCACGCGACTGGCGCGCGTCCCCCTGCTGCGCGCCCTCGACCAGCCGACGCGCATCGTGCTGCGCCAGATCGGCCGCTGGCCGCTGCGTGCCATGACCACCTCGCTCGGCATCGGCATGGCGGTTGCCGTACTGGTGACTTCATTCCAGTGGCTGGATGCCATCGACCATCTCGTCGATGTCTATTTCCTGCAGGCACAGAACCAGGACGTGACGGTCGGTTTCAGCACACCGCGCTCCGGTGTCATCGAACGCGACGTGGCACGCCTGCCTGGCGTGCTGACCACCGAGCCGATGCGCGTCGTCCCGGCGAAACTGCGCCACGGCCCGCGCGAGGAGCGCGAGTCGCTGCAGGGCGTGCCGCCGGTACAGGCGCTGCACCAGGTCTGGGATGCCTCGGGGCGCGCGCTGACCCTGCCACCGGAAGGTCTGGTGATCTCGACCATGCTCGCCGAGTTGCTCGACGTCCGCCCGGGCGACCACATCACGGTCGAGGTCCTCGAGGGGCGGCGGCCGGTGTTCGAACTGCCGGTTGCAGCCACCTTCGAGACCTACATCGGCAGCCCGGCCTATATCGACATCCACGCCCTCAACCGTCTGATGCTCGAACAGGATGCGGTCAGCGCCGTGCATCTGCGCATCGACTCCAGCCGGCTCGGCGACTTCTTCCGCCGGCTAAAGGAAATCCCACGGGTCAGTTCGATGACGCTCAAGTCGGCGGCCGTGACCACCTTCCATGAAACGCTGGCCGAGACCCTGCTGATCTTCATTTCGTTCTTCGTGGTCTTCAGCTGCACTCTGGCCTTCGGCGTGACCTACAACGCCGCGCGCATCGCCCTGTCCGAGCGGGGTCGAGAGTTGGCGACCCTGCGCGTCCTCGGCTTCACGCGTGCCGAGATCTCCTACATCCTGCTCGGCGAAGTTGCCCTGCTGACCTGCATCGCACTGCCGGCAGGCTGTGCCATGGGCTATGGCCTGTCGGCACTGATGCTCGGCGCCTTCAAGACCGAGCTGTACCGCATACCTCTGGCGCTCGAGGTCGACACCTTCGGCTGGTCGGTGCTGATCGGTGGTACCGCAACCATCGTCTCGGCGTTCATCGTCCGCCGCCGGCTCGACCGGCTCGACCTGATCGCCGTCCTCAAGACACGGGAGTGAGGCCCTCACCATGACAGTCGCCGAACGCCAACCCGATGCCCGCCGCCGGCGGGTCCTCTTCTGGCTGCCCTTTGCCGTCGCCACGGTGCTGGCCCTGGTGTGGTCCTTCCGGCCGCAGCCGGTGCCCGTCGACATGGTCGAGATCACGCGGGGCACGCTGGAGGTCAGCGTCAGCGACGAGGGCAGAACCCGCGTCCGCAACGTCTACACCGTCTCGGCACCGGTCAGCGGGGTGATGCAGCGGATCACGCTCAAGGCCGGCGATGCGGTGGTCGCGGGGGACACCGTCATCGCACGCATCGAGCCCGGCGACCCGGCATTCCTCGACGCGCGCAGCGAATCCGAGGCACTGGCCGCGGTGCGCCGTGCCGAGGCCGAACGCGACTTCGCCCGCGCCGAGGTCGAGCGCTACCGCGCACTGGCCCAGAGCCGCACCGTGTCGGCCAGCGAACTCGACGCCGCGGAGCGCCGCGCACGCATGGCCGGCGCCGCCCTCGATGAGGCCCGTGCCCGGCTGCTCGCCCCCAGCGAAGTGCGGCGCCGGCAGCGCACCGACTGCGACTGCATCGACGTCAGCTCACCAATCAGCGGCAGCGTGCTCGGCGTGCTGCGCGAAAGCGAAGGGGTCGTCGCCTCGGGCACACCGCTGGTCGAGGTCGGCGACCCGCAGGACATCGAGGTGGTCGTCGACCTGCTGTCGGCCGATGCCGTGCGCATCCGGCCCGGGATGGCGGTTCGCATCGATGCCTGGGGCGGCGGCACGCCGCTCGGCGGCCGCGTGCGGCGCATCGAGCCTTCGGGTTTCACCAAGGTGTCGGCGCTCGGCATCGAGGAACAGCGCGTCAACGTGCTCATCGACTTCGACGGATCCGCCGACGAGCGGGCGCAGCTCGGGCATGGCTATCGCGTCGAGCCGCGCATCCTGCTCGCCGCGGCACATGATGTCGTCAAGGCCCCGCGCGCCGCGCTGTTCCGCGACGACGACGGCCGCTGGGCCGTGTTCGTCAGCGAGGGCGGGCGGGCGCGCCTGCGCACGGTCGAAATCGGCCTCGGCAACGGCCTCGAGGCCGAAATCACCCGGGGGCTCGACGCCGGCCAGGTCGTGGTCCTGCAGCCCGGCGACCGGGTCCGGGAAGGCGTCGGCCTCAGGCCACGCCAGTAGCCGTCGGCTGCTCAGATGCCATACCACCACGGCAGCAGCCAGGCCAGCGCGGTGACCATGAGCACGACCAGCGGCAGGCCCGCGCGCATGAAATCGCCGAAGCGGTAGCCCGCAGCGCCCATGATGATCAGGTTGGTCTGGTAGCCGATCGGCGTGGCGTAGCAGAGATTGCAGCCGAACAGCACGGCCAGCGCGAAGGGCTCTGGCGGATAACCGAGATCGAGCGCCATCGAAATCGCGATCGGCGTGCCGATGACCGCCGCGGCATTGTTCGACACGAAGTTCGTCATCAGCGACATCAGGGCGATGATTCCGGCAAGGACGACGTTGACCGGCATGCCGGCGATGACCCGCAGCAGGACATCGGCGATGAGGTCGGCACCGCCGGTGATGGTCAATGCCTTGCCCAGCGCCAGGCTGGCCGGGATCAGCAGGATGACCTCGGCGTTGACCGACGAGCCGAGATTGCGCGGCAGGATGCACCCTGTCAGCAGCATCAGCACCGCGCCCGTGACGGCAGCGACCGCGATCGGCACCAGGCCGCTGGCGGCCAGCGCCACCACGCCGAGCATGATGGCCAGCGCGAGCGGCGCCTTGGCCGTGCGCGGCAGGCTGATGCTGCCGTCGAGCGCCAGCAGCTCACCCTCCTCCTTGGCCGCCTGGACGCGGGTCGTCGTGCCCTGGGCGAGCAGCACGTCACCGGCCTGTACCGTCCACTGGCGCACGTCCGGATTGCGCGGCGGAGTCTGCTCGCGATGGATACCGAGCAGTGCCAGGCCGTAACGCAGGCCGAAACGCAGGTCACCGAGCGTCTTGCCGATCAGCGCCGAGTCGGCCGAGACGATCATCTCGACGAGGTGGACCTCCTCCTCGGGGACCCTGCTGCCATTGCGCCGGGCACCATAGCCGCCGGTGTCGTCGGCACGCAGCTCACCGCCGAGCAGACGTTCCGCCTCCTTGAGCTCGGTGGGCGTGCCACGCAGGTGAAGCTGGAAGCCGGCGCGCACCTGGTAGGTCGGCAACCGGGCAGCGAACTTGCCATCGGCGGTCTGCATGGCGCGGATGTCGATGTGGCTGCCGCGGTTGAGAATCTCGGCGATGGTGCTGCCGTCGGCGAAGCTGCCCGGCGCGACGCGCAGCACGGCAAAGAACTCGCGCGGCGCCATGTCGGAGGCCGGCTTGCCGGCATTGGCGAGGATGCGCGGTGCGATGAACAGCAGATACGGCAGAGCGACGAGCGCGGCGATGGCGACGATCGGCGTGAAATCGAAGATACCGATGCGCCCGCCGCCGAGTTCCTCGGTCAGCGAGACGACAAGCAGGTTGGTCGACGTGCCGATCGCCGTGCCCATGCCGCCGATCAGCACGGCGAAATTCATCGGCATGAGCAGCGGCGCCGGCGATGATGCGGTGCGCGCCGCCAGACCGACCAGCACGGGCGTCATGAGGACGACCACCGGCGTGTCGTTGATGATCCCGCTGAGCAGCAGGCAGGAGAGGATGACGGCGAACATGGCCAGGGTGCGGCTGACCTGCCACAGCACCGCCAGTCCGCGCGTCAGCGGCTCCAGCGCCCCGGTCAGCACCAGCCCGCGGCCAAGCACCATCAACGCACAGATGGCGATCAGCGCCTCGTGGCCGAACCCGGAGAAGAAGTCGCGCGGCCCCAGCGTGACGCCATCGTCATTCTCGTAGGGGAACAGGTAGAAACCCAGCGCCAGCACGGCGATGATCGCCAGGCTGCCCACCGTGATCGGGATGCGCTCGCGCGCCAGGCAATAGAACGCGACCACCATGCCGACCAGCACGGCGACCCCGTGGAGAGACAGGTCAGGCATCGCAAACATGTGCCGGCTCCCCGCTGCAGGCCTGGCGCGGGCGGTTTTCATCCGTTTCGCGCCAGCGACCGAAGCGGGTCATTCTACCTGTCGCCGGCGAAGTGCGGCCGGCCGGCGCCCATCAACCCCGTGGCGGCGGGCGGGGCCCGGGCGTCAGCGACAGCATGCGCCGCCACGAACCGTGGCCCGCTGCGATATGCAGCACCACGGCGCCGGCGTGCAGGACCAGGAAGGCGGGCACCAGCAACTCGCCGATCTCGTGCACATTCCTGACCATTTCGTAGGCCTCGTCCTCGCCGCTGAGGAAGAACATCAGCATGCCGGTGCAGACCAGCCAGGCGAACAGCACCAGCGCGAAGGCCTGCAGCAGCCCGGCCAGGCCCTCATGCAGCGGACGCTCCGGCAGGCGCAGGCGCAACAAGCTGGCGACATCACCGACCGCCTGGCGCCAGATGGACGGGTAGAACAGCAGCCAGCCGTCGAAGGACAGCGGTGGCTGGCCGCCAACACCGGCCGCAAAGCGACACAGGACGATGAATCCGACCATGAACCCCAGGTAGACGTGCAGCCAATAGCCGCTGCTGCCCTTCTCGCCGGCCAGTTCGGCGCTCAGCCAGGCAGCGATGCCGAACAGCACCAGGCCGAGATGCATGGCACGCATCATCAGGCCATAGGGTGCGGGTGGCGCCGTTTGCGCTTCGGAAGGCATGGATCCGGCTCCAGTCAACGGGCAGGGCGCACAGCGTCGGCGATCATCCGCCCGGATGCCACCGGGTGCGACGTCCTGTCCACCCGTAGCGGACGGCAATTGACCTGGATCAGGTACGGCATCACGGCGGGTCGACTATCGTGCCTCTGGCGCATCGTCGCGCAGGGGGTACGTCACGTGCAGATTCATGTATTGCTCGAACCGGACCGCACGCCCGACCAGCTGACGGCGCTGGCGCAGGCCTGCGAGACGCACGGCATCGATGCGATGTGGACGCAGAACTACCTGTCATCGCGCGAACCGTTCATGAGCCTGGTCCCGGCGGCGCTGGCCACCCGCAAGGTCACGCTCGGCGTCTGTGTCATCAGTCCGCACGAGATGCACCCGGTAAAGATGGCTTCGTCGCTGCACTCGCTCAACGAGTACGCGAACGGCCGGGCCGCACTGGTCATCGGCGGTGGCGGAGAATGGGCGGTGCGGCTGCAGGCCCCGGGCGACCGCCGCGTGCGGCGCGTCTCGGAGGCAATCGACATCGTCAAGGGTTCAGCGCCCGACCGGGCGCTCAATTACCCCGGGCAGATCTACAAGGTGTGGAGTTACCAGCCGAAGTGGGCCACCGCGCCGGCACCGCTGGTCTATGCCGGTGCCAACCGCCCGCAGATGCTGCGCGCCGCGACGCGTGTCGCCGACGGCGTGATGTTCAGCGACATGACGCACGGACTCATCGACGACGCGGTCGGCGCCGTGCGCAGCGGGCTGGCAGAACACCGGCGCGATGCCGCAGGCTACCGCATCAACAACATCTGGGCCTGGCACATCAAGCCCGACAACGAGACGGCGCAGCGCGAGGCGCGGCGCGAGGTGCTGCTGCGCGGGCTTCTCGAACGCTGGTATCTCGAGTCCTTCCTCGACGCGGAAGAATGCGACTACATCGAGGCGCACAAGGAGGGCTTTTACAAGGCCTATCGCGGCCGCCACCACCGCATCGACGGCGTGCCCGACGCGCTGGTGCAGAAGCTGGTCGACAACTTCTCGATCACCGGCACGGTCGAAGACCTCGAGCGGCGCATGGAAGAACTCGAGCGGTTCGCCGCGGCCGGGGTCACCGAACTGAACTTCCGGCTGCATGATGACCCGCTGGACGCCATCGCACTGATCGGCCGGCACGTTGTGCCACGCTTTCGCTGACAGCCGCCGAGATCACGCGCGCAGCACCCGCCTCAGCGCCCGGGCAACCTCCTCGACGAGCACGGCGTCTTCCGCGGCCAGGCCACGCACCGACAGATAGATGCGACTGGTCAGCGGAATCTCGGTCCACTGCTCGGCACCGCCGGGCGGCACCCGCTGGCGGTTGAGCGTGGACTGCAGGTCGAGCCGGCGCAGCAGCAGGCCCAGCATTTCACCCTCGGCGGCATCGGTGCCGGCAGCGGAGGCGGGGCTGTCCGGGGTGACCACAGGGGCCGGTGGCAATGGCGACGCCGTCAGGGCCGGCAGCCGCGGATGGGTGTCGTCGGCGGCCAAAGGTGCCGGCAGGGCATCGGCAGCGGGCCCGGGGCGGTAGCGGATCGACGCATCGGCCAACCCATACCGGCGCCCGTCGGCCGAAGGGCGCGGGGCGGGCATCGGCCGGGCGGGCGGGTCTGCAGGCCTCGCGGGTGCGCCCGGCGGGGGGTTGGCCGGCGGGGCCGGCGGCCCGGGCAGCGCGGCCTCCGGTGGCGCGGCCACAGCCTGGGCGCACAGCGCGGCCAGATCGGCGGGCGGCATCCCGCGTGACACCATCCCGCGCACGCCGGTGGCATCGAGCAGGCCCAGCAACCGGCGCATCTCATCGAGGCTGACGGTGGGGAGTTCACCGGAGGCCTGCAGGTCACGGACCCCGCGGATGAAGCGCAGGCGGTCCAGCGTTTCGGCCGGGTAGCGGGTGTGGGGGCCGCGGCGCCCGACCTTGCTGAGGAGCCCCTGCTGGATGTAGTAGACGATGGTCCGGCGGCCAAACCCCGAGGCCTTTTCGAGTTCGGCGATCGCGTAGCTGTTCTTTTCCCACATCACTGAAAGGTAAGCACCCTACTCAACAGTGTCAATACACTGAAAGATTCGTGAGCCGTCGGGGGCCGGGGCCAGACGCCTCGCCGACCGGACAGGTGCCGAACTGCTGGCATCGACTTGTATACTCTCCAATACATCTCAACCCGACACCGGAGCGCAGTGACCGCCATGGACCATCTGGCAGCAAAGATCAAAGGCCCCCTGAAAATGTTCATGGACCACTTCGGGGAACACCTGCGCGAAGATGATTACCAGCAGTTCTTCTCGAACCGCCGCCAGGCCGGACGGGACACCTACCTGAACTCGGATTTCCGCCGCGCCGACAAGTTGTCCTCGGTGATCCTCGAGGAGTACGGGGTGCGCAACAAGCTGCAGGGCAACGTCATCCTGGTGCTGCCCGAGGCGGATCACGATGTGCCCATCTTCATGTTCCAGCTCGGCGGCAACGGCAAGCAGTCGATCGCCCTGCTGGACATCGCCCCCACGCATCCCGGCATCGACTACGGGCCGCTGCGCCCGGTCTGGGAGAAATATCGCAAGGCGCTCGGCATCGATGCACCGAAGATCGACTGGGTGCTCAAGATCTGCTCGCCCTGCCTGCTCCACTGCCAGTACGACGTGCTCGACACCGACCTCTTCCTCGAAGCCACCGAGGCGTATCTGCAGGTCTGGATCGAACACTACTGGAAGCCGGGCCGCCCACTCGCGGACCCGCACGACGTCGACATCACCACCAACGCGATCTACAAGTACAAGCACGTCCTGCACGCCAACGACCCGGCCTACGGCGTGTTCGAGAAAGCCTGGGGCAAGCCTGTGGCCGATGCCTTCCACTACGTCGAGAGCCGGGAGCACCCGGCGCTGCCGATGCCACACGAGGCCGACCCGTACGCACCGCTGCTGGAAAACACCGAACTGGGCGTGATGTGGACCCTCGCGGCGCAACATCGCCTCGAGCAGGAGCCCGGCAGCGAACAGCCGGCGCTGCGCCTGGCGATGGAAAACCGCGCCCGCGCCGCCCATTTCGGCATGATCACTCCCGAGCTCTACGACCGCCTGCGCCAGGCTGTGGACGGCCGGGTGGCCGCCGGTTGAGGGCCTCCGGCGCGGCCGGTGCATGCCGCGACGTTGCAGCACGCCTTGCCGGCGTGGCACGATTCGGCTCCGGTCCGGTGGCCCGCGCGGAAAACGCCGGATACGGGCCCCGGCACCGGCCGGGACCCGTTCCCTGAAGCGACCAACACCCGATCGCCGTGCCCCGCCGAGGGACCCGGATGCCCTGTCGCACCGCCCGGCGGGCCGTGCGGGGGCATCGACCACATGTACGCCATCGCTTTCAGGAGCCATGCCATGGAGCTGTCCGACAAAACCGCCCGCCAGATCTGGGCCGAGGTCAAGGCCAACCCCAACCGGGCGCGTTTCGGCTATGGAAAAAAAGCCGTGCTGGTCAACATCGACATCCAGTGTGCCTACACGCGTGTCGACGAGTTCAGGACCGCCTACGAAACCGACCCGCGCCAGATCGAATACGTCAACGAACTGGCGAAGCGCTTTCGCCAGCTGCACTGGCCCGTGGTGTGGACCTACGTCGCCTATGCCGAATCGGGCGAAGATGCTGGCGTGTGGGGCACGCGGACCGACACGCCCGACTCCCTGCAGAACATCAAGCACGGCTCGCGGCGCGCGCAACTCGACGAGCGCTGCGACGTGCAGCGCGACACCGACCTCGTCTACTGCAAGCGCATGCCCTCACCGTTCTTCGAGACGCCGCTCCAGTCACTGCTGGTCTGGCACCAGGTCGACACCGTGGTCCTCACCGGCGGCTCGACCTCGGGCTGCATTCGCGCCGGCGCCGTCGACTCGCTGTCGCGCGGCTACCGCACCATCGTTCCCGAGCAGTGCGTGGCCGACAAGCACGAGAGTTACCATTTCGCCAACCTCACCGACCTGATGCTCAAGTACGCCGATGTCGTCGATGTCGGCGAAACCCTTGCGTGGCTCGATTCGACCCTCGCCGCATCATCGAAGTAACGGAACCCCGCGCCATGAAGGAAGAACCCGGCTACTACGACTACTGGCCCTATCGGGACCGGCCACGGATCCGCTGGCCGGGCGACGCCCGAATTGCGCTGTGGGTGGCACCGAACATCGAGTTCTACGAACTCGACCCGCCGAAGAACCCGCAGCGCGCCGCCTGGCCGCACCCGTATCCGGCGGTGCCCGGCTATTCGATCCGCGACTGGGGCAACCGCGTCGGCCACATGCGCCAGATGCAGTTGCTCGACAAATACGGCATCCGCGGCTCGATCTCGCTGTCGACGGCCCTGTGCACCCACCACCCCGAGATCGTCCGTCTGTGCCAGGAGCGCGACTGGGAATTCTTTACCCACGGCATCTACAACACGCGCTACACCTACGGCATGAGCGAGGCGCAGGAACGCGCGATGATCCTCGAGTCGATGGAGACCATCGAACGCGCCGTCGGCCGCAAGCCGGCCGGCTATCTGGCGCCGGCACTGTCGCACAGCGAGGTCACGGTCGACCTGTTCGCCGAACTTGGCGGCCTCTACACCTGCGACCTGTTCCACGATGACCAGCCGACGCCGGTCAGGGTGCGCGGCGGACAGCGCTTCGTCTCGGTGCCCTACTCGCTGGAGCTGAACGACACCATCGTCTACGTCGTCAACAAGATCGAGCCGCGCCGCTACGGGCAGATGATCAAGGACGCCTTTGACCGCCTCTACGCCGAGGGCGAGCGCTCCGGCACGGTGATGTGCATCCCCACGCACAACTATCAGGTGAGCTGCCCGCATCGCATCAAGGCCTTCGAGGAGGCGCTCGAATACGTCACCGGGCATTCCGGCGTGTGGCTGGCCACCGGCCGCGAGATCGCCGAACACTACCTCGCCCACCACTACGACGCGGCGCTGGCCGACATCGCCGGGCGCCGCGCCGGCCGCAGCGGAGCATGACCATGGCCCTCGACACGATCCACCTCGAGTACCCCCGCCGCCGTTACGGCATGGACCACGACCGCTACGAGTGGTCGATGCTCGCCGACCGTCCGCCCGTCAAATGGCCCGACGGCAAACGGCTGGCGCTGTGGGTCAACGTCAGCCTGCAGCACTTCCCGCTCAACCCGCAGGGCAAGCCCGTCAAGCTGCCGGGCTCGATGACCATGCCTTATCCCGACCTGCGTCACTACACGCTGCGCGACTACGGCAACCGCGTCGGCATCTGGCGCTTCCTCGAAGCGTTCGATCGCTGGCACATCCGGCCGACCTTCGCCATCAACGCCCAGCTCGTCGAGCGTTACCCGGCCCTCATCGACGCCATCGCCGCACGCGGCGACGAGATCATCGGCCATTCATGGAACATGGACACCCCGCATGCCGGCGGGCTGACGGAAGCCGATGAAACCGCGATCATCGAACGGTCGCTGGCGACATTGCGCAGCGTTTCATCGCGGCCGGTGCGCGGCTGGCTGAGCCCGGGCAAGCTCGAAAGCCCGCTGACGCCCGATCTCGTCAAGGCGCAGGGCATCGATTACCTGTGCGACTGGGTCAACGACGAGATGCCCTACCCCTTCCACACCCGCCACGGCGACCTGTGGGCGATGCCGCTGTCCACCGAACTCGAAGACCGTTTCGTCGTCATGGACAACCTGCACGCCGAGGCCTCATGGGCCGAGCAGGTCATCGACGCCTGCACCATGCTGCTCGACGAAGCCGGCCGCCAGGGCGGGCGCATGCTCGCGCTGTCGCTGCACCCCTGGGTGCTCGGCCAGCCTCACCGCATGCGCCACCTCGAAACCGTGCTCGAACACCTCTCGGCGCAGCCCGGTGTGTGGAGCGCCGGCGCCGGCGAGATCCTCGACGCGTTCACCGCCGGCTGAGGTCAGGGCGGGGGCTCGCCCCCGGCCGGCGCCAGCACGCCATCGAGCCCCTGAAGGACATCCTGCGGTGCGATGCGCCGCAGGCAGTCAAGGTGGCCGAGCGGGCATTCGCGGCGGAAGCACGGGCTGCAGTCGAGCGCCAGCCAGTGGATCGTCGTGCGCTCGCCGAGCGGCGGGGTACGGTGGGGCGAACTGCTGCCGTAGAGGCCAACGACGTGCGTGCCCGCCGCCGCCGCGACGTGCATCAGACCCGAGTCGTTGCTCACCGCCGCGCGCGTCGCCGACAGCAGGTCGACGGTGTCGACCAGCGTCGTCCTGCCACAGAGATCATGCACGCCTTCACCGGCCATGGCGCGGATCTGCGCCGCCAGCTCGCGCTCGCCAGCGGCACCGAGCAACCACACTTCATGGCCGCGGCGGCACAGCTCGCGGGCCAGTTCCGCAAAGTGCGCGGTCGGCCACTGCTTGGCCGGTCCGTAGGCCGCGCCGGGCATCAGTGCAACCGCCGGGCGGCCGCCGATACCGAGCCGTCCGAGCAGCGCGGCCCGGTTGTCCTCGTCGATCACGAGGCGCGGCACGGGCACGGGCGGCAAGGCCTCACCACGCGGCAGGCCGAGGGCGAGGTAGCGCTTGACGGTCTGGTCGAGTGCCGTGCGGTCGAGGCGGCGTACGTCATTGAGCAGCAGCCTGCGCCATTCCGCTGCATGGCCCGTGCGCCGGGCAACCCCGGCGAAGTATGGCACCAGCGCCGATTTGAACGAGCGCGGCAGGACGATCGCCCGGGTGTATCCCTCGCCGCGCAGGGTGCGACCCAGCCGCCGCCGGCGACCAAGCGACAGCGCGCCGTGGGCGACATCCAGCGCGATGCCCCGGCGCACCTCGGGCATGCGCGCCACCAGCGGCACCGACCACGGCGGACCGACGACATCGATCACGGCGGCGGGCTCGCGGGCCTTGATGAGCATGAACAGCGACTGCGCCATGACCATGTCACCGACCCAGGCGGGCCCGACGACGAGAATCTGCGCCGGTTCTGCGGGAAGGCGTGCCGTGCGCATCGCCAGCTGCCGCCTCTTCAACCGTGTGCCGCGAGAGCGTCGAGGTAGCGCCTCACGCCGTCTTCCAGCGCCGTGAACCCGGCGGTGTAGCCGGCGGCACGCAACCCCGTGAGGTCGGCTTCGGTGAAGCTCTGGTAGCTGCCCCGGAGCTGGGCCGGGAAAGGGATATAGCGGATCTGGCCGCGGCCGTGCCAGGCGATCACGGCCCGCGCCATGTCGTTGAAGGTGCGGGCCGCACCGGTGCCGAGGTTGTAGATGCCCGAGCGGCCCTGCTGCCAGCACCACAGGTTGACCGCCACCACGTCGTCGACGTAGATGAAATCGCGGCGCTGCTCACCCGGCCCGTAGCCATCGCACCCCTCGAAGAGGCGCACCTCGTCACCCTCGGCGAGCTGCAGACGGAAATGGTGGACGAGGCTGGCCATGCGGCCCTTGTGGGCCTCCCCCGGCCCGTAGACGTTGAAGTAGCGCAGGCCGATCACCGGCGAGTGCACGCTGCCCATGTGGCGGCGCACGAAGCGGTCGAACATCAGCTTGGAAAACGCGTAGACATTGATCGGATGCTCGCAGTCCTCGTCGACACGGAACACCCGGCCGGCACCGTAGACCGACGCCGACGACGCATAGACCAGCGGGATACGGCGGCTGGTGGCAAAAGCGAACACCTGCTGCGAGTAACCGTGGTTGGCCGCCATCATCAACCGGCCGTCCCACTCGGTGGTGTCGGTGCAGGCGCCCTGGTGGAAGATCACCTCGACGCGCTCCGGCAGTCGGCCGCCGCCGGCCATGCGGCCGGCGAAGTCCTCGCAGTCCAGGTAGTCGGCGATGCGGCAATCCGACAGGTTCAGCACCTTGCGTCCGTCGCGCAGGTCGTCGACGACGAGGATGTCGTCGCGGCCGGCGGCATTGAGCTGCCGCACCAGGTTGCTGCCGATAAAGCCGGCACCGCCGGTGACGATGATCATGGTGCCCCCAGATCCAGTTGCAGGCGTGCGGCCAGCTCGCGGTACAGCGTCATGTAACGGGCGGTCATTGCCACGGCGGAATACGACTGCGCGTGCTGGCGGTTCTCGAGACGGACCCGCGCCCGCAGGCTGCCGTCGGCATAAAAGGCCAGCACGGCCGACTCGAGCGCAGCGAGGTCGTCGGGCGCGACGAGCAGCCCGTGGTGCCCGCTGGCGATGATCTCGGGAATCCCGCCGACCGCGGTCGCCACCACCGGCAGGCCGAAGCCCAGCGCATCGAGCAGGATCGAACCCAGCCCTTCGTGCCGCGAAGGATAGAGAAAGAGGTCGAAGGCTGCCAGATGGTCGCCGACGTTGTCGACCTCGCCGGTGAAGAGGACGTTCGGCAACCCCGCTGCCGCCGCCCTGAGGCGCGCCTCGTCACGCCCGGCGCCGACCAGCACGAAGCGCAGCCCGGGGATGCGCGACTGCAATCGCCGGGCCAGGGCGATGATCTGCAGCTGGCCCTTGTGGGAGTCGTCGAGTGCGCCGACGTGGCCGACGATGAACTCACCGCCAAAGGCTGCCCGCAGGCGCCCGGCCACCGCCGCCGAGGCGATGAACCCGGTGGCGGCACTGGGAATGATGCTCACCGCCAGGCCGCCGTCGAGACGGCGCAACGCCTCGCGGATGGCGCCAGAGAGGGCAACCACGGCCGCGGCATCGCGGTACATGCGGCGGTTCAATGCCGTGGCCCGTGGGCCTTTCTGCACGCGCCGGGTGATGAGGTACGGCGTGCCGTGCAGACGGTGGCGCAGCCACGCCGCCTGCACGCCGCGGCCCTCGTGGCTGTGCACGAGCGTTGCCCCACGCAGGGCGACGAGCGCCCCGGCAACGCCCAGACCGGCCTCGCGGATGATGAGTGACGGGACATCCCGACAGCGTGACGCCAGTGGCGCCCCGCGCCGCGTCACGAGGCATTGTGGCCAGCCGCGCGCGGCCAGGCCCCGCACCAACAGCTCGGTCTGGCGCTCGCCGCCGCGGTAGCCGCGGGCAAGGTTCAGGTGGGTGAGCATGCGGCGGGCCAGCGCCCGGGCTGCAGCACCGACCGGGACACGGTCCGGGTGCTCAAGTGAGCACGTAGGTCGCGCCGCAGTACGGGCATTTGCAACGGCCCGTGGCCTCGATGGGCAGGTAGACCCGTGGATGGGCATTCCATAGCTGCATGCCCGGCATCGGACAGGCCAGCGGCAGGTCATGGCGCGTGACCTGATAGTGGTTTTCGGCGTTGGGCTGTATCAGTCCGGTGGGCGGCTGGTGCCCTGCGCGTGCTGCCGTCATGGTTCTCTCCGGGGCGGCCCGCGTCGCGGCGCGGGTCTCTTCGGGATGCTGCGGGGGCCGGATTATAGCGTGGCCGGCGCGTCCGGACGGCCCTCGGGCGGCGCGCCGAAAACCGCTGTCCACAGGCGCATCACCGTGGCGACGAGCGCAGCGACCTCGGCACGCGGCAGCAGCGCGGGCTGGCCGGCGAGGCTCCGGTGATGAATCTGCACGCGGTAGCTGCGGTAGGCCTCGGCAAGGGCCTCGGCATCGGCCGGCACCAGGATGCCGTGGCCGGCCAGCCCTTCGAGCTGACGGATGTTGTCCGGCCAGCGCACCAGATCCGGGTGGTGCCGTGCTTCGCGCAGGACCAGGTACTGGACGATGAACTCGATGTCGGAAATGCCGCCGGGATCCTGCTTGAGGTCCATCAGCTCGGGCGTACCGGTCGCCAGTTCGACGCGCATCCGCCGGCGCATGTCGGCAACCGCCTCGCACAGGTTTTCATGGCGCACCCAGTGCGTGAGCGCCTGCACACGCAGCACCTCGAAGGCCTGGCCGACGGCGGCATCGCCCGCCACTGCCCGGCTGCGCAGCAGGGCCTGATGCTCCCACGTCCAGGCTTCTTCCTGCTGATAACGCTCGAAGGCCGCGAGGCTCGAGACCAGCAGCCCGGAACGGCCGCTGGGCCGCAGCCGGATGTCGACCTCGTAGAGCTTGCCGCTGCTGGTCGGCATGGTGAGGATGCTGAGGATGCGGCGCGTCAGGCGGGCGAAGAACACGGCATTGTCGAGCGGCTGCGGTCCATCGCAATGCTCGGCCTCGCCGGCCGAATCATGCAGGAAGACCAGATCGAGGTCCGACCCGTAACCAAGTTCCAGGCCACCGAGCTTGCCGTAGGCGACGATGGCGAAACGCGCCGGGCGCCGGCGGCCATCGACCGTGCAAAACGGCGCGCCGTGCCGCGCGGCGAGTTCCCGCCAGGCGATGTCGAGGGCGGCACCGAGCGTCAGCTCGGCGATGTCGGTGAGCCGGTCGCTGACCTTCATCAGTGGCAGCAGGCCCGACAGGTCGACGACGGCGACACGAAAGATGGCTGCCTGCTGGAAGTTGCGCAGGGCATCGAGCTGCTGTTCGATGTCTTCCGTGCCGGCCCGCCCAAGCCGTGCCGCCAGGTCACCCCCCAGTTCGGCCCGGTCGGGCGGCGCGCTGAAGATGCGCGGATCGAGCAATTCGTCGAGCAGCAACGGGTGGGCGGCGACCTGCTGCGCCAGCATCATGCTGTGCGCACACAGCCTGACCAGCCGCTCGAGGGCCGCCGGGTTCTCGTTGAGCAGGGCGAAATAGGCCGAGCGCCGGCCGATGGCCTCGAGGATCAGCGCCATGCCGTCGATGGCCTGCAGCGCCGCGGGCTGGCGGGCGGCGCTGGCGAGGACCGCCGGCACGAGCTGGTCGAGGCGCTGGCGGCCAACCTCGCCGAGGCGGCGCAGTGCGCCGCCCTCGCGCAGGCGTCGCAAGCGCTCGAGGGTCGCGCCCGCGTCGGCAAAACCCGCTGCCGCCAGCACGGCAGCCGCCTCGTCGGCATCCAGCGCGCCCGTCCAGACGGCGGCGAGGCCCTCACCGGTCGCGGGCGCCTCGCGCTCGCCCGCGCCGCGAAACACCACGTCGTGGAAATGCCGGCTGACCGCCGCCTGATGCGCTTTCAGGTCGTGCTCGAAGGCCTGCCAGTCGGCGACACCCATGGCATGCAGCAGCCGCGCGCGGTCGAGCGACGCCGTCGGCAGGTCATGTGTCTGACGGTCGGCGATGGCCTGCAGGCGGTTTTCGGCCAGGCGCAGGTAGCGGTAGGCCGCCGCCAGCTCATCGGCGTGGCCCTGCGGCAGGCACTGGTGGTGGACAAGTCGCGGCAGCACGGCGAGCAGCGACGGTTCGCGCAGGTCCGCCAGGGTGCCGCCGCGGACCAGCTGCAGGGTCTGGACGATGAACTCGATCTCACGGATGCCGCCGGGCCCCAGCTTGAGGTTGTGGTGGTAGGCCTTGTTGCGCACCTCCGCGGCGATCAGCGCCTTCATCTCGCGCAACGAGGCGAAGACGCCATAGTCGAGGTAGCGACGGTAGACGAAAGGCCGCAGCACGTCCCGGTAAAGGGTCCCGGCCTGGTCCCACTCGTTGATGACACGCGCCTTGACGTAGGCGTAGCGCTCCCAGTCACGGCCGTGGCGAACCAGGTATGACTCGAAGGCCGGCAGGCTTACGGCCAGCGGCCCGGCGCTGCCGAAGGGCCGCAGGCGCACGTCGACCCGATAGACGAAACCGTCGGCGGTGCAGCGGCCGAGCGCGTCGATCAGCCGCTGGGCCAGCAGCCGGAAGTACTCCTCGTTGCTGAGCGGTCGCGGCCCGTCCGTCTCGCCGTAGTCGGTGTAGATGAAGACCAGGTCGATGTCGGAGGAAAAATTCAGCTCGCGGCCACCCAGCTTGCCCATGCCGATGACCCCGAAACCACAGGGCGTGCCGTCGGCGCAGCGCGGTTCGCCATGGCGCGGGGCCAGCGTGTGCCGCGCCCAGTCCAGGGCGGCGACGATCGCGGCATCGGCGAGTTCGGAAAGATCCGCGAGCGTGGTCTCGGGCGGCGCACTGCCATTGAGATCGCGCCAGATGATGCGCACCAGCTGGCGGTGGCGCACCAGGCGCAGCTGGCGAAGAAAGTCGGCTTCCGCGAGGGTCGGCGCCGCATCGGCCAGCACCTGCGCGCGGAGCTCGCCCGGCGCCTGGTCACGACCGAGGCTGCCATCGGCAATCAGCGCCGACAGCAACGCCGGATGGCGTTCGAGGGTCTCGCTGGCCCATGCGCTCGAGGCCAGCACGCGGCACAGCGGCCCGTACAGGGCCTCGGCCAGCTCAGGTACCGCGTCACGCAGGCGGCCAAAGACCTCCGCACACCGGGGCCGGAGTGGTTCTGGGAGGGCCTCGATGGCCGGATGCGGGGCAGTCATCGGCACCGATCTTAGCAGGGTGGCGGCAGGGCACCGCCGCCCCCGACCGGCTTCAGGTTGCGGCCGCCTCGAGCTCCATGTCGGCCATCGACGCCGGCAGCGCAATCTGGTGGTCGCGGCTGAACTGGTAGTCGCGGAAGACGTGTTCGGCACTGAGCAGCTGATAGCTGCCATCGGGCAGGCGATGGGTGGTGTCCTTGAGGCGGTAGACGTAGTGCCCGCAGGTATAGCAGTTGTGCTTGCTGAAGTGGTAGCACAGGCAGATCTTGTCGCGCACCGGCAGCTTCTCGCCATCCGGGCCGATGGGCGTCGCCTCCCATGCGTTCAGGTAGGCGCAGTCGGCATCCTTGCCGAGCACGTAGCCGAAGGGCTCGCACTGCGGCTTGATGTTGGAGCCGACGCAGGGGCTGTCCTTGATCAGGCGGATCGGATAGCCGGTGGGCGACAGCGTCGAGACGATGACGTCCTGCTCGGTGGCGCTGAGATAGCGCTGCTTGGCCCGCATCGGGAGGCCAGCCTCGTGGCTGATGGTGAAGCGCGTCGCCACCTGGACGGCGCCTGCGCCGGCGCGCAGGAATTCCACTGCATCGGTGCCGGTGAAGACACCGCCCGCCGGGATCACCGGGATATCGAGCGACTCGGCCTCAAGCAGTTTCATTACATCGACCACGATGTCGTGCAGGCGGTGCTCGCGCCAGTCGTCACCGAAGCCCAGGTGGCCGCCGGCCAGGGGACCCTCGACGACGATGTAGTCGGGCATGCGGCTGACCCGCCGGGCGCTGCGCAGGAAGATCTTCAGCGCGCGGGCGCTGGAGACGATCGGGCCGATCATGCAGTCGCGGAAACGCGGGTGATTTTCGATCAGCCCGAGCGAGTGCATGTGCAGGCCGGCCGACAGGGTCATGCCGTCGATGCCGGCATCGAGGGCGGCACGCAGGCGGACGGCGAGCGTGTCGAGCGGGGCGGCCATGGTCAGCTTTTCCATGACATTGACGAAGACCGCCCCCGGGCCCTTCTTGCGCGCCATGGCGTCGGCCACGAAGCGGTGCTGGGCCTCGTAGAGTTCCTCGGGGATGAACTTGACCCCGGTCTTGTCGATGCCGTCACGGGTGGCCGCATTGCGGTCACCCTTGGCCTTGGTGTAGCGCGTGCCGAATTTCTTGTCCGAGACGAACTGCGACATGGCATCGGAAATATGGCCGATGCCGCCGAGGCGGCAGGCTTCCAGGGCCAGCGCCGCCGTCGAGATGTCGACGCCCATCCCGCCGATCATGATCGGCACGTACTCTTTCCCGCCGAGTGCCAGGCGGAAGTCGTCGACGATGTTTCCCATCGGCATGCGGATACCTCAAGCAGATAAACCCGGGCGCGGCTGCCTGGGGCAGCGGGCGCCAGGCGGAGTATAAACGCTCCGTGCGGCCGGTTCGGGGAAGTGTACCTGCCGAATGTGACGCGGTTGCAGCAGCAGCGGCGAGGTTCAGGGCGCCTTGATGCCCAGCAACTCGACCTCGAAGACCAGGGTCGAGTTGGGCGGGATGTCGGACCCGGCGCCGCGTTCACCATAAGCCAGGGCCGACGGGCAGACCAGACGGGCCTTCTCGCCGACCTGCATGCGCTGCACGCCCTCCGTCCAGCACGGGATCACCCGGTCGAGGCCGAACTCGACCGGCTCCCCGCGCTGGATGGAGCTGTCGAACACGGTGCCGTCGACCAGCGTGCCCTGGTAATGCACTTTGACCGTATCGCTGGCCTTGGGACGCGCGCCATCGCCGGCGCTCAAGGTCTGGAACACCAGGCCGCTGCCGGTGGTCACGGCACCGGGCGCTTTGGCCGCCTCTTCGATGAAGCTGGCCGATTTCTGTTCGGCTTCCGCCGCACCGGCCGCCAGCCTCGCTTCGGCCAGCGACTGGAAGCGCTTCTCGTAGTCGCCCAGCTCGACCAGGGGGGTCTTGTCCTGCAGTGCGTCTCCGAGCCCCGCGCGGAACACCTCGACCTCGACCGGGGTCAGGCGCAACTGCTTCGTCTGCTGGCCGAGCTGCCGCCCGACGGCGACACCGAAGGCGTAGATGGCTTTCTCGTCGTCGCTGTAATCCTGAACCGTGCGCGCGCCGGGCTGCTGCTGGCAACCGGCGATCAGCGCGAGGCCCGCGATCAGGATGCCCGTGCTTCTGGAAAACATGCTGTTGACCTTTTGCCCAACGGGCACAGGGGCCCCGGCCGGGGCCGGCTTCAAAGACGGCCTCGACGGCAGGTCGAAGCCACGAAATTCAGGGCAACTGGCCCCGCCCGCGCTATCGGCGCAGGTGGACCCAGCTGTCCGGAGGCCCGTACCGGTGGACCCCCGGACCGCTGCCGGTCTCAGTTGACCATCGACTTGAGTGCCTTGAGCGGCAGCACCCGGACCTTCTTCGAGGCCGGCTTGGCCTTGAAGGTCATCTTTTCCTTGGTGAACGGATTGATACCGACCCGCGCCTTGGTCGCCGGCTTCTTGACGACCTTGAGCTTCATCAGCCCGGGCACGGTGAACTCGCCATTGCCACGCAGGCTCTTGCGAATCACGCCATTGAGGGAATCGAAAACCGAGCTGACCTCCTTGCGGGTCAGGCCGGTGTCATTGGAGATGCGATTGAGTACTTCGGACTTTGTCGGCGCCCCGCCTTTCTTCGCCATATCTGCACAACCTCCCTGGGTGGAAAACGGCCCGTGGCGCGCAGAATAGCCCAAGCCGTGCGCCGTGACCGCATGAAATTTACGGACGGCGAAGCATAACTGTGTTGGCACCATTCAATCCAGAGGAACGGCCGGCGGCTCGGCGGGCCGCCGAATGGCCACCACTTCGGCGCGGCGCCGGTGCACCGCCAGCACGTCGAGCTGATAGCCCTGCCATACCATACGGTCGCCGACCGCGGGCAGCCGCTCGAGGCGCTCGCTGATCAGGCCGCTGAGCGTCACCACGGCGCTGTCCGGCGACCAATCGATCTGCAGGCGGGCACACAGCTGGCGCAGGTCGATACTGCCCCGGACATGGAGGCTGCCATCGGCCTGCGGCCAGATCTCGTCGGCTGGCCGGTCGCTCTCGTCGCGGATGTCACCGACGATCTCCTCGAGGACGTCTTCCAGGGTCACGATGCCCTTCACGCCACCGTATTCGTCGACCACCATGGCCATGTGCCGGCGGCTTTCCTGGAAGGTCTTCAGCAGCTCGTTGAGCCGCTGGCTTTCCGGCACGATGAGCAATTCGCGGGTCAACGCCGGCCAGTCCACCGGACCCTCGGCATGCTCCTTCATCCAGAACAGCAATTCCTTGGCGAGCACCACGCCGGTCACCTGGTCGATGTCGGGCGTGGACGAGAACGGGAAGCGGCTGTGTCCCGTCGACTTGAGAATTTCGAGCGCCTCGGCCCGGCTGTGGCTGGCGGACAACATGCTGACTTCCCGGCGCGGCAGCATGACGTCGGCTGCGGTCAACTGCCGCAACCGGGTCGCTCCGACGATCATGTCGGCCGTCCGCACGCCGAACACCCCCTCGCTGCGACCCAGTGCCGCCATCAGGCGGATTTCCTCGACCGATGTCGCCGGCGCGATCTTCCCGCCGCGCAGGAAACGCGAGATATGGCCGGTGAGGACGACCAGCGGCCAGAGCACGATGGTCAATCCACGGATGCCCCAGGCGACGGGAGTCGCCAGCCAGGCCGCATGGGAAACACCGATCGTCTTGGGGATGATCTCGGTGAACAGCAGCACCGCCGTGGTGAAGATGAGCGTGAACAGCCACAGGTTGCGCTCGTCGAAGACGTCGGCGAAGGTCGCGCCGGCCACTGCCGAACCCACCGTGTGGGCCGCCGTGTTGACGATCAGGATCGCCGCGATCGGCGTGTCGATATTGCGCTTGAATCCGGCCAGCAGGATGCCGGACCGGCGTCCCTGCCGGACCAGCGACTCGATCTGCACGTGGCTGATCGACAACAGCACGGCCTCGAAGATCGAGCACAGAAACGACACCACCAGTGCCACGGTAACCGCAGTAACGAAGATGAGCATGACCCTTCCATCTGTCGCTGAAGCATCCGGTGCCACCAGCCGGCACCGGCAACCGCGACAGGGTAACGCCTATCGGCCCGGCCCGGTCCTTTCCCGGCGAAGTTGCGGCATTCGGCGCTGTATCACCCGGGGGTGGTCCCGCCACCATGAATCACCCGGGACACTTCATTTCTGACGACCCGGCCCCACACCCATGGAGACCCTGTCATGGCATATTCGGCCAAAGCCGTGGTGGCGCAGGCGCTGGCGCTGCCCATCAACGTCCGCCTGCGTCTCGTCGACCAGTTGCTCGACAGCATCGAGATGGAAGAGCTCGAGGGGCTTGAAGACCCCGAACCCGACGACGACACGTGCGACGGGACCGGCAGCGGGTACCGCGCGCTGGACCCGCCCTGCTGAGCGCCGCACCATCATGACCCGCCATCACGGCCCGGCGAGCCGCGCCTGACCCACCGGCCGGTGGCACCGGGGCGCCCCGCCGCCCCGGCCCACCCCTCAGCGGTCCGGGCCGCGGCGCCAGCCATGGAAGGGATGGCGGGCCACGAGTTCGGGCTTGCGGAACGCCGTCACCAGCAGGGCACCGGCGACGAAGCCGCCGATGTGCGCCCAGAAGGCCACGCCGCCGCCCTGGCGCCCCAGCGAACCGATGCCGCCCAGCAACTGCACCAGGAACCAGTAGCCAAGCATGAACACCGCCGGCACGGCAAAGGTGGTGACGTAAAAACCGAGCCACACCAGCATGGTGACCCGCACCCGTGGATAGAGCAGCACGTAGGCGCCCATCACGGCACCGATCGCACCCGAGGCACCGACCATCGGAATGCCCGACTGCGGGTTGGCAGCCATCTGCAACGCCGCCGCCGCGAGGCCGCCGAGAAGGTAGAAGACGATGAAACGCGCATGGCCCATCGAATCCTCGACATTGTTGCCGAAGATCCACAGGAACCACAGGTTGCCGATGATGTGCATCCAGCCGCCATGGAGGAACATCGACGTCACCAGGGTGTGCCAGCCGGCCTGGTCACCGATCCGGCACCAGGCCTCGGGGCCCACCTGGAAAGACGCACCGGGCGGCAGCGTCTGCAGGACCTCGCCGGGGATCAGGCCCAGCGTGCACACCGACCGCGACAAGGCCGGTTCCGTGCCCAGCCCCTGAACCAGCACCCACGCGGCGACGTTGAGCGCGATCAGCGCCCAGGTCACCCACGGCGTCAGGAATTGCGGGTTTTCGTCACGGATCGGAAACACGCGACACTCCGGTCCAGCGGCACGACGGCAGGCTGCAGCGGCTCACGTCGCCACCGCTCACTCCGGCACCAGCCATTCGGCGGCCCAGCCACCGCGGCCCTCCGGCGCCAGCGTACGCCAGAGCCAGGGCACCAGCGTGCGCAAGGTGACGTCGAGCCCGTAGGGCGGGTTGACGACGAGCACGCCCGAACCATGCAATCCGGCATGACTCGCATCCTCGACCCGCAATTCGGCGCGAAGGACGGGGCGCATGCCACTGGCGGCAACCCGGCGGACCAGACGTGCCGCCGGCGCCTGGCGCAATAGCGGGTACCACAGCAGGTAGACGCCGCCCGCAAAACGCCGGTGGCAATCCTGGAGCAGCCCGGCGGTGTGCCCGAACTCGCCGCGCATTTCATAGGACGGATCGAGCAGCACCAGACCGCGGCGCTCCGGAGGCGGCAGCAGGCCCGGCAGCCCTTCGTGGCAATCGCGTGCATGGAGGTGGACCTGCGGATCGAGGGTGAAATTGTGGCGCAGCAGGGCCAGCGCCCGCGGATGGCGCTCGAGCAGGACGAGATGATCGGCTGGCCGCAGCAGGTGACGGATCAGCGCCGGTGACCCGGGATAGCGCCGCAGCACGTCGCTGCCGCGATTGCAGGCCCTGACCGCGCCCAGGTAACCGTCCAGGGCCGGCGGTGGTCCGGCGGCGGCACACAGGCGGACGATGCCCGAGTCCGCCTCGGCGGTCTTGCGCGCCTCGGCGCCACGCAGGTCGTAGATGCCGGAGCCCGCATGGGCATCGTAGACCCGCAGCGGCTTGTCCTTGCGCAGGAGACTTTCGAGGCACAACACCAGCACGGCGTGCTTGAGCACATCGGCATGGTTGCCGGCGTGGTATTCGTGCTGGTAGCTCAACATGGGGGCGCAGTGTACCCGGGCGATCCATCAATACACCCCGCGGCGCCTGATTTTTGGCCATAATCCACGGCGTTCCAGCCACATTGGACCCCCGCTGATGGGACGTATCTTCGAGACCCGCAAGCACACCATGTTCGCGCGCTGGGACCGCATGGCCAAGCAGTTCACGCGTATCGGCAAGGACATCACCATTGCCGTCAAGGGCGGTGGGACCGACCCGGCAGGCAACCCGGCCCTGCGCCGCGTGATCCAGAACGCGCGCGCCGTCAACATGCCCAAGGACAAGATCGAGGCAGCGATCAAGCGCGCCTCCGGCAAGGATGTCGCGCATTACGAGGAGATCCTCTACGAGGGCTACGGGCCGCACGGTGTCGCCATCATCGTCCAGGCTGCCACCGACAACCCGACACGCACCGTCGGCAATGTGCGCAACATCTTCAACAAGCTGGGCGGCAACCTCGCCACCAGCGGCAGCGTGGCCTTCATGTTTCGCCACATGGGCGCCTTCCGCCTCGATCCCGCCGGCATCGACGCCGATGAGCTTGAGCTCTACCTCATCGACCACGGCCTCGACGAGATGGGCGAGAGCAGCGACGAAAAAGGCGAGCCGCAACTGCTCGCCCGCTGCCTGTTCACCGATTTCGGCCAGATGCAGAAAGGCCTCGAGGAGCGCGGCATCACGCCGCTGTCGGCCGAGCAGGAGTACCTGTGCACCACGCCTGTCGAACTCGGCGAAGACGAGGCGCGCGAGGTGCTCGAGCTGGTCGATCGCCTTGAGCAGGACGAAGACGTACAGAAGGTGTTCCACGCACTGGCCTGACCTCACTTCGCGGGAGGAAGATGCCCTTGGCCGCAGACCGCCGCACACCACCCTGGCGCCGCCTGCCGGCGCTGACCCTGCTCGGCGCCATCGTGCTCGTCAACATCGCCTACTGGCGTGACCCGTGGTCGTGGCGCAACTACGTGACCTTCTTCACCAGCGGCGACCCCACCGGGGTCGAACTGCTGCCGCCCGACGAGGAGATCTCCGGCGGGCGGCCGGTGGCCCTGCCGGTGGCGGTGCCCGGCGAGCGAACCATCAGCGACGCCGCACTGGCGGCAATGACCGCTTACGCTGCCGAATTCGGCAGCCACGCGTTGATCGTCGTCCACGGCGGCTTGATCCAGCACGAGTGGTACGCCCCGCACTGGTCGCCTGAACGGCTGACGCAGTCGCAGTCGATGCACAAGTCGCTGATGGGGATCCTCGTCGGCATCGCCATCGCGGAAGGACGAATCGACTCGATCGACGACCCCGTCGGGCGCTGGATCGACGAGTGGCGCGACGACCCGCGCGGGGCGATCACCCTGCGCCAGCTGCTGCACATGAGCTCGGGGCTGGCGCAATACCGCTTCACGCTCAACCCCTTCGTCGATGACAACCGCTGGCTCAATGCCAGTGACTCCACGGCGGTGATCCTGCGCACGCCGATGGCCGGCTGGCCGCCCGGCTCGCGCTACGACTACAACAACATCAACTCCGAAATCCTCGGCATGGTGCTGGAACGGGCCTGGGGCCAGCGCTATTCGACGATCCTGCGCGACAAGTTGTGGTCGCCGATGGGCGGTGAACGGGCCCGCGTCCACACCGATCGCCCCGGCGGGCGGGCCTACACCTCGTGCTGCCTGGCGGCGCCGGCCATGGACTGGGCACGGCTCGGCGTCCTGCTGCTGGATGACGGCACGATCGGCGGGCGGCAGGTCATTCCCGCCGGGTGGCTGCGCGAGATGACCACGCCGTCACCGGCGGCGGCCCACTACGGTCTGCACGTCTGGCTCGGTGGCGGCGACCCGGCCGTGCCGCCGGAACACGCCGGCTCCTCGGGCGCGATCGTGCCGGGGTCCTTCCTGGCCCGCGACACCTGGATGACCTGGGGGCGCGGCCAGCAGCATGTGTTCATCGTGCCGTCGCGCCGCCTGGTGATCGTGCGCCTGGGCCCGGCACTCGGCCGCCAGCCGATCCGCCCCGGCTTCGACATCACCCGGCTGGTGAACACCGCGATCGAGGGCATGGCACCATGACGGGCGAGGGAGGTGACTGGCCATGCTGTCGTTGTTCGCCGGACTGATCGGCATCACGCTCGCCGCACTGCTGGCGCTGCGCTTCACGCGCTATCGCCATCACCCGTGGGACATCCACTATCCGAAGCTCGCCTGGCTGCGGGCCGGCATCTACTTCTGCCTCTGCCATCTGGTGTCGTACGCCAGCGGGGCGATGGCACTGCTGTTGTCCTCGCCGGTCGCCACCGCGGAACAGCTCGCCGACCAGCGTTGGTGGCTGGCCACGGCCGGGGTCTATGCCTTCATCCTCTTCGCCTATGCCGGCGTCTGGTCGTATTTCACGCCGGTGTTCGAACGCCGGCGCCATGTGCCGATTTCCGCGCTGTTCGGCCTGTTGTGGGGGCTGAGTTCGGGGCAGTTGTTCCTCTCCGTCTGGGTGCTGGCCGGCACCGCCGGGCTGCCCGACTGGGGTCGCTGGCTGGCGACCTTCCTGGTGCTGTCGGCATGGCAACCGAACTGGCACAGCATCTACTGGGACCACTACATCGCGCCCGAGCACGACACGCCGATGACGCAGAAGATCAAGGCGCTGGGCTGCCACATCCCCAACCTGATCGTCACCCTGACGTGGCTGATGCACCACGACAACGCCCTGCTGTTCGTCGGCACGCAGGTCGTCGCCTGCACCTCGGCGGCGATCGGCATGCGCTACCCGGCGCCGTGGGACGCACCGAGCGCACTCAATTACGCGCCGCGCAGCACCGGACGCATCCCGCGCTGCACCGGCTACATCCCGACCGAGCCGCGCTCCGACCCCTACACGCCCTTCTACCCGGGCTGGCGGCGCAATTAGCGTTTCATCGAATCGAAGAAATCGACGTTCTTCTTGGTGTCCTGCATCTTCGACAGCAGGAACTCGACGGCGGCCAGTTCGTCCATCGGGTGAAGGACCTTGCGCAGCACCCACATCTTCTGCAGCTCGTCCTCGCGCGTCAGCAGTTCCTCGCGTCGCGTACCGGAACGGTTGATATTGATGGCGGGGAAGACGCGCTTCTCGGCAATACGCCGGTCGAGGTGGATCTCCATGTTGCCGGTGCCCTTGAACTCTTCGTAGATGACATCGTCCATCTTCGAGCCGGTATCGATGAGCGCGGTGGCAAGGATCGTCAGGCTGCCACCCTCCTCGATGTTGCGTGCCGCGCCGAAGAAGCGCTTGGGCCGGTGCAGGGCATTGGCGTCGACGCCACCGGTCAGCACCTTACCGGACGACGGCACGACGGTGTTATAGGCGCGCGCCAGGCGGGTGATGGAATCGAGCAGGATGACGACATCCTTCTTGTGCTCGACGAGACGTTTGGCCTTCTCGATGACCATTTCGGCCACCTGTACGTGGCGGCTGGCCGGCTCGTCGAAGGTACTGGAGACCACCTCACCGCGCACCGTGCGCTCCCACTCGGTGACCTCTTCGGGCCGCTCGTCGATGAGCAGCACGATGAGAAACACTTCCG
>CAYQIV010000005.1:0-134334 GCA_964417725.1 uncultured Chromatiaceae bacterium | reverse complement strand
TCACAGGCCCGCGGAAGCCGACAGGCCCCGCGGCGTTTGATGGCATCGGGGGTGTCCGGTGGTGGCGGGTCGTGCGGGCTGTCGTTGCCGGAGGGTGACGTGGGTGGCGGGCCGGCGAGGGCTGTCGACTTTCGCGGGACGTTCGCTGTGGTGGTGGGTCGCGGGCGGCGCGGAGGAACATGACCGGGCGTTTGGCCGGAGGCTGGGGCGGTATCCGGGAAAAATAAGGGGCGCCGGAGCGCCCCTGGGGTTGTGAGGGGGGAGGGTCAGTAGCTGATCTTGAAGTTGAGCATGTACTCGGCCGGCGGCAGCACGGTGCGGACGTTGGCGAAGCCGTTGGCGAAGATGCCCGAGACGTTGTCTTCCTCGTCGGTGATGTTCTTGCCGGTGAGCGTGATGGCCCAGCGGCCATCGTCGCCGCTGATGCCGGCGAAACCGTTGAGCCGTGTGTAGCTGTCGATCTTCACCAGGTTGCGCGATTCGCTGAAGAAATCGTCGACGTGGTTGAGGTCGAGCCCGTAGCTGAATGTAATGCCGTTGGCGAGGTCGACGGCATAGTTGAAGCCCACGCGCCCCTGCCAGCCGGGGTTTGAGGACAGCTCGTCGGTCGGGGGTGCGTTGCCTTCGAAGCCGCCGGGTGGCGATGCCGGGTTGACGCTGCCGAAGTCGCTTTCCTGGACGCCGAGCATGCCGAAGATGTTGATGTTGTCGACGGGCGACCACGTCACTTCGATCTCCAGGCCATAGACATCCACCTCGCCGATGTTGTCGATGGGAAAGCTGTCGCTGAAGGGTCCCGAGCGCAACACGACCTGCTGGATGTCGTCGTAGAGGGCGTAGAACGCCGCGGCATTGATGCGCAGCGTGTTGTCGAAGAGGTCGCCCTTGTAGCCGAGTTCGAAGCTGTCGACGGTCTGCGGATCGAAGGCCGTGCCGCCGCAGTCGGGCCCGAGGTTGCCGAAGCACAGCGTGCGGAAGCCGCCGGACTGGAAGCCCTGCGCGGCGGTCAAATAGAGCAGCTGCCGGTCGGAGAGCTGATAGTTGACGCCGAGCTTGCCGGTGACCTCGTCCCAGTCGTCTTCGAGCGCCACCGAGGCCGCGGTGCAGAAGGCGCCGGCGCAGTCGTCGCTGTACTCCTTTTCGTCCTTGGTCCAGCGCAGGCCGGCGGTCAGCGACCAGCGGGCGGAGACGTCATAGGTGCCTTCGGCGAAAACCGCGTAGCTGTCGGTCTCGTTGCGGATCCGCTCGTCGAACGACGGCACCGCCGACAGCCCCGGGATCGTGCCGCTGAAGCGCTGCTCGCCATCCTCGTTCATGTAGAACAGGCCGAGTTGCCAGGCAAGGCGGTCATCGAAGGCATTGCCGATGAGCTGGAACTCCTGGCTGAACTGGTCCATCTGCGAGTCGGAGGCAATGAGCAGGCCGAACGGACCGGCGCCGCCGCCGGCGAGGTCGAAGCCGAACTCGTCCTCGATGTCGGCATAGGCGGTGATCGAACGCAGCGTCAGGCTGCCGATGTCGAAGCCCAGCGTCAGGTTGACGCCGGCCTGGTCGGAGCGCCCGTAGTTGACGCCCTCGGCGGAGAAGTTGTCGTAGAAATCGCCGAGCGGCGCGCTGCCGGCCGGCGCCGGGTCGAAGTCCGGGTTGGGGCTGCCGGTGTTGTCGAAGGGCACGTAGGGGATGCCGTTGTAGCCGTCGTTTTCGATGTCGGCGACCCAGGCGCCGAGCACCGCGTCGATGCCCTGTGTGCCGTACCAGTGCAGCTTGGCCCTCGCGACCTTGTTCTCGTATTCGCCGGGCGAGGCGCCGGTGACGGGGTTGTTCTGCCAGCCCTCGTTGCGGTCCTCATAGAGGAACGACAGCGAACCGGCCAGTGCGCCTTCCTCGATCGGGCCGCCGGCCGAGCCGCTGAACTTCAGCGTCTGGTAGTTGCCGAGGCCGAGGGTGGCATGGGCCCAGGCGTCGTCGCCCGGTGTGCGGGTGATGACCTTGACCGCGCCGGCGATGGTGTTGCGTCCGTAGAGCGTGCCCTGCGGGCCGCGCAGCACCTCGATGCGCTCGATGTCGGCAAGGTCGAGGTTGGCGCTGGCGAGGCGGCCGAAATAGGCCTCGTCGAGGTAGATGCCGACCGGCGATTCGGAGAGGTTGAAGCCGGGGTTCTGGACGCTGGCACCGCGGGCGTGGATCTGCAGCGCCTGGGCGCCGGCGGTCACGGTGTAGGTCTGCAGGTTCGGCACGTTGTCGCCGATCGACTTGACGTCGTCGATCTGCAGCGACGTGATCTGGTCCGCACTGAAGGCGCTGACGGCGATCGGCACGGTCTGGATGGCCTCGTCACCGCGCCGCTGGGCGCTGACGAAGATCTCGGTGATGGCGGCCTGGGCGGGGGTGGCAATGGCGACGGTGAGGGCAGACAGGGCGAGCAGGCGGCTGCGTGGTTGCATGGTGGTCCTCCGCGATGTCCGATTGAACCGGTTCCTTGTTGCTTGTTCCGGTGCCCGGGCCGCATGTGCTGCCGAAGCCACAGGCCGGGGCCGCTGCGCCGATGGTAGCAGAAGGCTGTCAGATGGGCAGTCCGGGTCTCGATCAAAGGCGCGCCACGGGTTCGCTGTTGCGCGCATGCCGCAACAGCCGCGTGAACCTGCCGCCGCCGCCCCGCCGGTGGCCGTCAGTCGACGAGCCGGCAGGTGATGCGCCCGTCCTCGCGCCACGGCGAGACCTCGAGGGTCACGCCCATGTCGTGCCCGTAGCCCGTCAGGCGCGGGACCGTCCAGCATTCGTGGATTTCGGGCTCGGTGAGGTCGAACTGTCCGATCTTGCGACACTCGGGCAGCACGCGGCGAAACGGTGAGGTCCACGTCCGCTCGCGGCCCTCGCCGTGCGAGTCGAGGGCCAGCGCGTAGTGGCAGGCCGTGCGGTCGAAAAGCGCGATCAGGGCGATTTCGCGGTTGCCGGTCCTGGCGATGATCTGTTTCATGCGCAGGTTGATCGGCCGCATGGTCTTGATGTCGTGCGCCACGTAGCCGGCCCAGTCGCCACGGTCCTTGGCGTACTGCATGGCGAGCAGGTGCGCCTTGACCAGCGGGTCGTTCATCTCGTGGTCGTAGCCGGCGTGGTTGTTGAGCATCTTCAGCAGCACCGACAGCGAGCGGCCGAGTTCGTCCTCGCGGCCTTCGAAGCCGGACAGCGTGCGGTAGCGGTCGGCCTCGCTGCGCCCGTGCGGGCCGGCATGCGGCGGGACCTCGGCGATGAGCGGTGCCTTTTCGGTCATGGGTGTGCTCCGTGGGTGGCCGATGATCGTCACGTCCCGCCCGGCCCGGCCGGTGCGGTGGCAGGGGCCCCACCGCCGTGCCGGTCGGGTTCAGGCGATGAGCTCGCAGGACAGCCGGCCGTCCTCCTGCCAGGGCGAGAGGCGCACCTGGATCCCCATCGCCGCGGCATAGCCCTGCATGCGCGGCACGGTCCACTGTTCGTGGATCTCCTGCTCGGTGAGATCGAACTGGCCGATGCGCCTGCCCATCGCCAGTACGGTATGGAAGGGCGAGCGCCAGGTGCGGCGGCCGGGTTCGACCTGGTAATCGAGCACCATCTGGTACCAGCAATCGGTGCGCTCGAACATCGCCGACAGGCCGTACTCGGGGTTGCCGGTGCTCTCGATCAGGGCACGAATGCGTTTGTTGATCGGTTCCAGCGTCTTGATGTCATGGGCGACGTACTGCGGCAGCAGGCCCTGGTTCTTGGCGAACTGGATCGCCGTCAGGTGGGCCTTGAGCACGGCGTCGTTGAGGTGGTGCTGGTAGGGCACGTCGCTTTTGGCGGTCTTGAGCAACTGGAGCAGGCCGCGGCCGAGCATCTCTTCCCGGCCCTCGAAGCCCGACCAGAGGGCGAACTCCTCGACCGTCGGCGTGCGCCAGGCGGGTTTGGCGGGCGCGGCATCATCCTTGCGGGCGGTTTCGGCCATGGCGGTCACTCCTCCTCGGGTTGAATACAAGCGATGGCTGTGGCGGTTTCGCGTGCCGGGCCATCACGGTCATCGTGTCGCCGATTGTCATCCTCCGGCCGCCGAAAGTCAGCGCGCCGCCGCCGCGCCAACCGCAGGGCGAACCGCGCTGTCCGCGCCCGGCTGCACCGCTCCGTGCCGGCGCACGGCAGTTGCGGCCCGGGCCGATCAATGGAACTATTGCCGGCGCGGCCAGGGTTTCCATTTCCCTCCACTGAATTCAGGAGAGCGACAGCATGGCGCAGGTTTCGGCCAGCCAGAATTACAAGGGCGTCTGGGACAATCGCCTCGGCTTCGGCCGCAAGGCAGCACTCATCGTCATCGACCTGTTGCAGGGCTACACCCTGCCCGGCGCGCCGCTGCTGGCGCCCGGCGTGGTCCGGTGCGTCGCCGAAATGCCGGCCCTGCTGCGCGCCGCGCGGGCGAAGAAGATGCCGCTCATCCACACCCGCGTGCTCTACAACCCCGGCGGCTTCGAAGACGGCGGCGTGTGGATCACCAAGGCGCCGGTGCTCAAGGCGCTGGTGCCGGGCAACCGGTACGCCGAGTTCTGCCCCGGCGTCGAGCCGCGCAAGGGCGAGCTGGTCATCACCAAGAATTACGCCAGTGCCTTCTTCGGCACGTCGCTGGCCTCGACGCTGACGGCGATGGGCGTCGACACCCTGCTCATCACCGGCTGCACCACCTCGGGCTGCATCCGCGCCACGGCGGTCGACGCCGTCCAGCACGGCTTCCGCCCGATCGTCATCCGCGAATGCGTCGGCGACCGCCACGACGGCCCGCACGAGGCCAACCTGTTCGACATCAACGCCAAGTACGGCGATGTCATCGGCAAGGCGGAGGCGCTCAAGTACATCGCAGGCATCAAGGCGCCGGCGGCGAAGGCGGCGGCCCGCAAGCCGGCGAAGAAGACGGGACGAACGGCCCGCCGCTGAGCGCGGCCGCGCCCATACTCGGCACACGTCACCCAGGGGAATCAGCATCATGGCGACGAAGAAGACGGTGAAGCGCAACGGTCAAGGCAAGGCGGCGGGTGGCAAGAGGCCGGCCCTCACCCAGTCCCCGCACTACGATTACGTGCCGATCATCGACCGGCCGAAGCTGCGTATGCCCGAGGGCGCGCGCGTCGCCGTCATCCCCTACATCAACATCGAGCACTTCCCGCACGACATTCCCGGTACGGCGATCATCCCCGGCACGCAGCAGTTCAATCCCGACCCGCTCAACTACGGCTGGCGCGATTACGGCAACCGCGTCGGCCTGTGGCGCATGATCGACCTCATGGACGAATGCGGCATGCGCGGTACCGTGTGCCTCAATTCGGAGATCATCCGCGAATACCCGCGCATCATCGAGGAAACCCACCGCCGCCGCTGGGCCTTCATCGGCCACGGCATCAACAACGCGCCGGCGAATTTCCTCAGCAACATCGACGAGAAGAAGGAGCGCGAGATCATCCGCGGCGTGCTCACGGCGATGGAAAGGGCCCTGGGCCGCAAGACAAAAGGCTGGCTGTCGCCGTTCTTGACCCACACCAACAACACGCCGAGCATCCTCGCCGAGTTCGGCGTCGAATACCTCTGCGACTACACGGCCGACGACCACCCCTTCCCCTTCAACGTGAAGAAGGGCAGTCTGATCTCGGTGCCGTATACCGTCGAGCTCAACGACATCCCGGCCTTCGCCAACGTCGGTGTCAGCTCGGAGGCCTTCGGCGACATGATCGTCGACCAATTCGACCAGCTCTACGAAGAGGGCGCCGACAACGCCCGCTGCATGCCGATCTGCCTGCACACCTTCTGGGTCGGCCAGCCGAACAAGTTCCGCCACCTGGCGCGCGCCTTCCGCCACATCGCCGCGCATCGCGACGTGTGGATGGCGACCGGCGACGACGTCAACGACTGGTTCCGCCGCAGCTGCATGAAAAAGCGCTAGGCGCTGCCGGCAAGGTTTTTCACTACTCGAGGAGTCACCACCCATGGCCAAACGCGTACAGGACCTCAAGCCAGCCCGGAAAACCGACATCCGGGCCTGGTTGAAGGAGAACATCGCCGAGCAGAAGAAGCGTCATGCCGCGATTTGCAAGGAGATGAACGAAGATCTCGCGCCGCAGCGCGCGAAGTGGTACCAGGAATTCCTGCAGATCGTCCAGACCCGGGGCTTCAACGTCAGTGGCGACATGCGCCGCAAGATCACCAAGGCCGAGGTGCCGAAGAAGCCGCGCCGCCCCGATCAGGTCGTCTGGTAACCCCCCCGCAGGATTCCTAAGGAGAACGTTCAATGGCCAGACCACACATCGAGCCCTATGTGGAGCTCGAGACCCCCTACAAGAAATTCGACGTTGCCGGCTTCAAGGGCAGCAAGTACAAGGTCCTTTCGCTCGACACCGACACCGGGGCCTGCACCCTCAAGGTGCGTTTCGACAACGGCTTCCGGCGCAAGCCGGGCATGAGCTACTCGGACCTCGAGATCTTCGTGCTCAACGGCCGGATGCGCGTCGGCAAGGAGATCTGGACCGAGGGCCACTACGCCTTCATCCCGGCTGGCATGGCCATCGGTGCCATCGACGTGCCGCAGGGCGCCGAGGCGCTGGTGATGTTCAACGACTCGGAGCCCACCTTCCTCGAATCGGACCGCAACCACCGGCTGGCGCTCAGCGAGGCCTACACCTCGGTCAACAGCTATGAGGACCGTCCCTGGGCCCCCGGCAACCTCGTCAACCCGTCGGTGGCTTCCGGGTGCTTGATCAAGGTCCTGCACTACGACCCGCTGACCGAGGCGCTGAGCTTCCTCTACTGCATGACGCCGGAGTTCATGCAGGACAACATCAGCTACCACGATTCGGCCGAGGAGTCGTATCACATCTGGGGCACTTCGTGGATGATGCAGTTCGGCGAGCTGCCGACCGGCGGCTACTTCTGGCGTCCGCCGTACATCAACCACGGCTCGTTCCGCTGCAAGTACGGCACCATCGCCTTCGGCCGTACCGATTCGGTCCTGTTCAACTACTTCCACTTCAACCCGTGGACCAACCCCGACGAGAACAAGCTGCGCGCGGCAGCCAACCTCTACCGCAAGCGCCCGCAGCTTTATCGCTGGGTGCAGTCTGACGGCCACAACCATCCGCACGGGCCGCCGGACTTCGAGAACCCGACCTACCCGGACAATCCGCAGGTGCGGATGCTCCACGGGCGCAAGGTCGGCAAGCGCTAGCGCGTTCCCCGGCCTTCACGACGACCGATGATCCGGCGGGCCATCCTGGCCCGCCGGATCTTTTCCATCGGATGCACCGCGTCCGTCACGGATGACGAAATGCCCATTCTGCTGATGACGATCATGATGTCCGGGCTCGGCTTCGGGCTGATCCTGCCCGGCTTCCCCTACGTTGCGCAGAACCTCGGAGCGCCGACCTGGGTGGCGACGACGATCCTCGGCCTCTACGCGCTCGGCCAGTTCATCTCGACGCCCATCTGGGGCCGTTTCAGCGACCGCTACGGCCGCAAGCCGATGCTCATGGGCAGCATCGCCGGTGCCCTGGTCAGTTTCCTGATCCTCGCCTTCGCCACCAACCTGTGGCTGCTCGCGGCCGGGCGGCTGATGTCGGGGCTGATGGGCGGCAACCTCGCCGTGGCCATGGCCTACGTTTCCGACATCACCACGCCGGAGAACCGCGCCAAGACCATGGGCTGGGTCGGTGCCTCGATGAGCATCGGCTTCATCGTCGGGCCGTTCCTCGGCGGCATGCTCGGCGGCGCCGACGCGACCAGCGCCACGCTGCTGTGGCCGGCGCTGGCGGCGGCCAGCGTCTGCGCCATTTCGCTGATCGGCGGGCTGTTCTTCCTGCGCGAGAGCCTCGGCGCCGGGCAGCGCGCGAAAAAATCCGCCAACTCGCCGATGGGCGGGCTGCGCGGCATCCGCCATGTCATCGGCCGGCCGATCCTCGCCCGGCTGGTGCTGGTCGGGTTCCTCGTTTACCTGGCGATGGCGCTGTTCGAGATCGTCTTCCCGTTCTGGACACGGGCGCGCTTCGGCTGGGGGCCGCGCGAGATCGGCTCGATCTTCGCCTGGCTCGGCCTGCTCGTCGCCATCACCCAGGGCGTGCTGATGGGCCGCCTCGTGGCGGCCTTCGGCGAGAGCCGGTTGCTCATCGGCGGCCTGTCGAGCTACGTGCTCGGCCTGTTGATCATGGTGGCCTCGCCAGGCTGGCCGGTGATGATCGTCGGCATCAGTTTCACGACCATCGGCAGCGCGCTGTACATGACGACGATGAACAGCCTCGTCTCGCAGCAGGCTGGCGAACACGAGCGCGGCCTGGTGCTCGGCACCTACAACTCGGCATCGTGGCTCGGGCGCACCGTCGGCCCGCTGATGACCGGCATTCTCTTCGACACCGTCGGCCGCGACGCCTCGCTCTACACCTCGGCGCTGGTCCTGCTGCCGTGCATCGCGATCATGGTCGGCGTGGTGCGCCGGCTCGGCAAATGGACGCCGGTGGTGCGCGGCGGCTGAGGCGCAGGCGCTGGCCCGCCGGGGCCGGGCACCACGGGCAACGACCCCTGGAGCCGCGGTGATATGCTGGCCCGGCGGCGCCCGCATCCGTTTGCCGGCGTGCCGCGAATTGACCGCAATACCTTGCCCCATGCCCTGCAGGAGGAGTCCATGTACATCAATTTCTGGTATCCGATGGCGACGTCCGAAGAGCTGACCGACAAGCCGCTCAAGGTCCGTGCCCTCGGCCTGGACTTCGTCGTTTTTCGTGACTCCAGCGGCGAGGCCCGTTGCCTGGCCAACGTCTGTACCCACCGCGGTGGCTCGCTGGCCGACGGCAAGATCAAGGGCGACTGCATCCAGTGCCCGTACCACGGCTGGCAGTTCGACGGCGACGGCCACTGTCGGCGCATCCCCTCGCTCGGCGTCAACGCCAAGATCCCCGGCCGCACGCGCATCGACGCCTATCCGGTCGACGAGCGCTATGGCCTCGTCTTCGCCTTCCTCGGCGACCTGCCCGCCGAAGAGCGGCCGCCGATCCTCGAAATCAAGGAGTGGGGCGAGGAGGGCTGGCGCACCACGCTGCAGTACTACCAGATCAAGGGCTACTACGAGCGCTCGATCGAGAACGGCATCGACCCGGCACACAACGAGTTCGTCCACGACACGCACGGCTTCAGCGGCGAGCGCGAGCAGGAATACCGCATCGGCGACATGCGCATGGAAGACAACCTGCCGTGGGGCAGGGGCTTCTGGCACACTTTCGACGCCCCGCCGCTGCAGGGCGACCTGAAGAAATACCGTCCCGGCGAAGGCAAGCTCGACGCCGGCACCGGCTACCACGGCACCAACATGGTCTGGACCTACATCCACCCGGGCCCGAACTTCTTCATCCACCAGTACCTCTTCGAGCGGCCGATCGACGAGCACAACACCTTCCTCTACCTGGTGTGCGCGCGCAATTTCTCCACCGAGGAGAAGAGCGACGCCTATGTCATCCAGCGCAACCAGTACGTCGCCGACCAGGACGTGAAGATCATCGAGAAACTGGCCCCGGCCGTGACGCCCGATGCCAACAACCACGAGTTCATGCTGCCGGCGGACAAGTGCATCCTGCTCTATCGCGAGAGCCAGAAGGAGTGGGCCGACAAGGGCTGGAAGATCGACATGCGCGAGCTCGAACGCAACCGCAATCATGTCGCCTACGCCATCCCCGGCCCCGGCCGGCGCCAGATGAAGGGCTGGGTGCTGGAGTCCGTGCCGCTCGCCCCCGCCGCCGATCCGCGGGCACAGTCCGGCGCGAAGGCCGCGGGCTGACCGGCGAGGGAACCGGCGCCGGCACGGCCTTCGGGCAGCGCCGGCGTCCGGCCTTCGTGGAACGGCAAAACCCTTGCGTGCTCAGTAGTGATGGCGAAATTGCGCAATCAGCAGCGCCTGGCGCTCTTTGGGTCTCTCGGCAGCCAGGCGCATCTTCCAGCGCCTTGAAGCCCTCAAGGGACATCATCACGACGGATTGCTGCCCGTTGCGGGGGTATTGATCGGCGGCTCATGGTCCCCGCGGACCCGGTCCATGATGTGGGCCAGGTGGGCACGGGCAGTCGTGCGGGTGATGGCATTCACGGTACACCCCCATATGTACAGCAGCGCTGCAAATATGGGGGCCGGCCTGTCCAGTGGGCTCGTCAGGCGGGGGGAAGGTGCCTTCCCCCCTTCCCGGTCACCTCAGCCGGTGAACTGCGCGATGCCCGCGAGTGAGCGTTTGACGCCGGTTTCGACGCTGGCGGTGACCTGGCCGCTGGCGAGGTCGAATTTGGCGAGCGTACCGGTGAAGAAGTTGCCGAGCAGCACGCTGCCGGCCTCGAGGCTGGTGCAGATGTTGGCCCAGCCCGGCCCGGGCAGCGGCCACTCCCTGAGCACCTCGCCTTCCGGCGACAGGTGCTGCATGGCGAAGCCGGTCTTGAAGCTGGCCTTGATGAAGAGCAGGGTGCCGTCGTCCTGGTGGATGGCGACCAGCGCCATGCCGCTGCCCGGCGCCATGTCGATGAGGTCGGGGAGCTGGCGGTCGTCGACGATGTCGTAGCGGTAGACGCGCGTGCCGGTCTCCGAGGTATAGACCAGCGTGCGGCCGTCGGCGGCGAGGCTCGCCGTGGTCACGCCGAGAAAGCCGGCCATGCCGCCGTTGGTCGCGGTGGCGTACTCGCGCACCGGCGTGCCCTCGGGGCTGAAGCGGAACACGTGGCCATCACCGAAGCGGTCGGAACCCGGCATGCGCGTCAGCGTGGTGCCGAGCGGGCGCTCCGGCGGCAGCTTGATCTCGTTGCCGACGAGGTGCTCGCCGAGCAGCACGTCGCCGTCGGGCGTGAAATTGACGTTGGAGAACGAGCGGTCGGCGAAATGGATGCGCGGCAGCAGCCGGCCGTCCGGTGACAGGCGCAGGACGACGTGTGCATTGCTGTCGAAGGCCCACAGGGTGCGGTCGGGCCCGAAGCGCAGGCCGCCGACGAGGTGGGTGGTGTCCTGCGTCCACAGCACGCCCTTTTCCTGCAGGTTCTGGTCGTACTGGATGATGCGGCCGTCGCCGGCGTGGTCGTCATCGGCCCGGTTGAGCAGGGTGCAGCCGACGAGGATATCGCCGCGCGCGAAGGGCTTGAGCGTGGAGGCCTGGGTCATCGTCATCTCCGCGGAGGGGAAAAGGAGCATTCTAGCGGTCATGGCCAGCCCGGCAATCACGGGTTTGGCCCGATTGTCGCAGTCGCCTACACTAACCGCCACCCGGTCAGGGGCCGGCCACCCGGCCCGCCCCGGGACCGGTGTCACCCAGCCGCACGGATCCACCCATGCCAGCCCTCGACAGCAAGATTCACAACATCAACGTCACCGCGCGGACGGTCCTGCCGACACCCGCCGAGATCAAGGCCGAACTGCCACTCGACGCGGCGCTCGAAGGTTTCATCCTGCGCAGCCGTCGCACGCTGCAGCAGATCCTCGACGGCACTGACCCGCGGCCCTTCGTCGTCGTCGGGCCGTGCTCGATCCACGATATCGACGCGGCCCTCGACTACGCCACCCGCCTGCGCCGGCTCGCCGATGCGGTCGGCGATGTGCTGTGCCTGGTGATGCGCGTGTATTTCGAGAAGCCGCGCACCACGGTCGGCTGGAAGGGCCTGATCAACGACCCCGACATGGACGACTCCTTCCACATCGAGAAGGGCATCCGCATGGCGCGTGGCCTGTTGCGCGAGCTGGCTGTCCGCGGCCTGCCGACGGCCACCGAGGCGCTCGACCCGATCATGCCCCAGTACCTCGGCGACCTGATCACCTGGACGGCGATCGGCGCGCGCACCACCGAGTCGCAGACCCATCGCGAGATGGCCAGCGGCCTGTCGACGCCGGTCGGCTTCAAGAATGGCACCGACGGCTCGCTGGCGGTGGCCATCAACGCATTGAAGTCGGCGCGCGAGCCGCATCATTTTCTCGGCATCAACGAGGACGGCCGCTCGGCGGTGATGCAGACGCGCGGCAACCCCTATGGCCACATCGTGTTGCGCGGCGGGGGCGGGCGACCGAATTACGACTCGGTCAGCATCCGGCTCTGCGAACAGGCGCTGGAGGCGGCAAAGCTGCCATCGCGCATCGTTGTCGACTGCAGCCACGGCAACTCGAACAAGGACCCGGCGCTGCAGGTGCTGGTGGCGCACGATGTCGCCGAACAGATCGGCGGCGGCAACCGCTCGATCATCGGCCTGATGCTCGAAAGCCACATCGAGGCTGGCAACCAGCAGATTCCCGAGGACCGCACGCAACTGCGCTATGGCCAGTCGGTGACGGACGCCTGCATCGACTGGCCGACCACCGAGACGCTGCTCACCGGGTTGGCGGCGACGCTGCGCCCGGTCGTGCAGGCGCGCAAGAGCGCCTGAGCGGGGCGGCGTCCCGCGCCGGGCCCGCCGTGCGCGCGGGCTCCGGCAGGGCGTGATGCCTTACAGCCGGTAGAGCCGCGCGGTGTTGTCGCGCATCAGCTTGCGTCGCGCCTCGGGCTTGAAGCCGAGCGCGTCGATGTCGTCGACGGTGCGGCGGAAGGGCAGCACGGGGAAATCCGTGCCGAAGATGACCTTGTCCTGACCGAACGAGTTGATGTACCGGACGAAGCTTTCCGGCCAGTACTTCGGCCGGTGCGCGTCGCAGCCGATGTAGACGTTGTTGTGCTTCCACGCCATGGCGATCATCTCGTCGGTCCACGGGATGCCGACGTGGATGCCGATCAGCTTCAGTTCCTGGAAGTCGCAGGCCACGGCGTCGAGGCTGATCGGCCGGCCGACGCTGCGGCAGGGGTAGTCGGGCGCGTAGATCATCGACTGGCCGACCTGCATCTGGATCGGCACGTCGAGTTCGACGCACTTGGCATAGAAGGGGTAGTACTTCGCGTGGTCGGGCGCCAGTTCGAACCAGTGCGGGTAGAGGTGCGCGCCGACGAAGCCGTGGTTCCTTACCGCCGACTCGAACTCGCGCACGCCCTTCATGCCGGTGTAGGGGTCGATGCCGGCCAGCCCGCGGAAGCGGTCGGGGTATTTCTCGCAGGCGCGGGCGACGATCTCGTAGGGCATGTGATAGCAGCCCGGCAGGCCGGGGCGGCCGGAGCGCGCCGCGATCAGGAAGGCGATGTCGATCTGCGCCTCGTCGAGCATGTCGACCATCTTTTCGAGGCTGATCGGGTGAGCGATGAGGCCCTTGTCGGCGTTCATCTTCCCGGAGAAGAAGTCCGTGCTCCAGCCGGGGCGCTGCGCCAGCGCTTCCTCGGTCCAGATGTTGACCACGGCGTCGATGTTCTTGTAGTCGGCTTGGCTCATGACAGGCTTCCCGCCGCCCGCGGGGGGGCGGCAACACGGTGGATGGGGTGCGGCGCAAGATACCAGAAATGCCCCCGACCCGGCGGCCCGTGCCGGTTCACAGGTGCGCGCTGTCGCGCTATGCTTCGCGCCAGTCTTAGGGGTGGCCTGGCCCGCGTGCCCGGCCTGAGATCCGCAAGGGAACCCTTGGAACCTGATCCGGTTAGTACCGGCGTAGGGACAAGACGCAACCGCGACATTCCCGACCAGCCCGTCACACCGGATCTTCGCTCACTTTTGCAGGAGATCCGCCATGTCCATGCCCGTGCTCTTTGCGCTCGCCGCCGGCGCCGCATTGTCGACGCCGCCGGCCGTGCCGCCGTCGCCCTCACCAGAAATCCTCGTCCTCGCCTCGCCGCTGCGTGGGGTGGCCGTCGACGCCCTGCCGGCCAGCGTCACCGTCTTCGACGGCGAGGCGATCCGCGGCCAGACGCTGCAGCACTTCGAGGAGCTGACGCTCTTCACACCGAACCTCAACTGGTCCGGCGAGGGTTCGCGGGCGCGCTACTTCCAGCTCCGCGGCAGCGGTGAACTGGAGCAGTACGAGGGCGCACCCAACCCGTCGGTCGGCTTCATCGTCGACGACATCGACCTGTCCGGCATCGGTGCGGTGGCCGGCACCTTCGACGTCGATCGCATCGAGGTGCTGCGCGGCCCGCAGGGCACGCGCTACGGTGCCGATGCGCTCGCCGGTCTCGTCTGGATGCGCAGCACCGACCCCGTCGCCACGCCGTCGCTGTATACCGAGGCCAGCGCGGGCAGCGACGACACCCGCGCCATCGGCGTGGCCGGTGGTGGCGCCGTGCCCGGTTTCGACGACCTCGCCGGGCGCCTCGCCGTGCGCCACTACGGCAGCAACGGCTTCCGCCGCAACGATTACCTCGGCCGCGACGACACCAACGAGCGCGACGAGCTGACCCTGCGCGGCAAGCTCGCCTGGCAGCCGCAGGCCGACACGCGCGTGCTGCTGACCGCGCTGCACCTCGAGATGGACAACGGCTACGACGCCTTCGCCACCGACAATGGCTACACCACGCACAGCGATGCACCGGGCCGCGACGACCAGCGCACCCGTGCCCTGGCGCTGCGTGTCGAGACACCGCTCGGGCCACGCGCCTCGCTGGTCAGCATCAGCACGCTGGCCGACACCGACAGCCGGCTCGGCTTCGATGCCGACTGGGGCAATGCCGAAGGCTTCGCGCCGCTCATCTACGACTTCACCCAGGGTTTCGCCCGCGAGCGCGACACGCTCAGCCAGGAGCTGCGCCTGCTGTCGACGCCGGCCGGACGCATCGGCACCGCCGACTGGCTGCTCGGCGTCTACCTGATGCGCCTCGACGAGCAGGGCCGGCGCGACGACCGCGGCCACTGCGATACCGCGACCTGCGGCTTCGATCTGGCCATCGATTCGACACTCCAGCACGACTACGACGCCACCCGCGTGGCGCTGTTCGGCGAGCTGTCGCTGCCGCTCGGTGCCCGCACCACCCTGAGCGCCGGCCTGCGCCACGAAACGCGCGACGCCGGCTACCGCGATGCCGGCATCGACCGCATTGCCGCGACGACCTCGGCCAACCGCCTCGATGCCGACGACCGCATGCTCGGCGGTGAACTGGCGCTGCAGCACGCGCCCGCCGCGGGCCGGCAGCTCTGGCTGCGGCTGGCGCGCGGCTACCGGGGCGGCGGCTTCAACCCGAGCCTCGCCGGCTTCGACTTCGACGCCTTCCCCGACTTCAACGTCGGCGCCGACGACATCGCCTATGACACCGAGTACCTGTGGAACGCCGAGACCGGCCTGCGCTGGTTCGCCGCCGACGGTCGCTTCGAGTTCGCCGCGAGCCTGTTCTGGCAGTCGCGCGACGACATGCAGGTCAAGATCCCGGTACAGCTTCGTGCCGGCGACCCACTGACCTACATCTTCTACACGGCCAACGCCGGCAGCGCGCGCACCCATGGCGCCGAGTTCGAGTGGCGGCAGCGGGTCGGCGACGCCCTCGCCGTCGGCGCTCACCTCGGGTTGTTGCGCACGCGCATCCGGCGCTTCGCCGCGCGCCCGGAACTCGAGGGTGCGGACTTTGCCCATGCGCCGGAACACAGCTTCGGCCTGTGGGGGGAGTGGCAGGGTCCGGCCGGCTGGTATCTGCGTGCCTCGTTGGCCGGCCGCGACCGCTACGTCATCGACTACTGCCAGTCGATCGGCGACTGCCGCGACCCGCGCACCTCGGCGGTGGCGCTCGCTGACCTGCGCGGCGGCCGGCGCTGGCAGGGCTGGCAGGTCGAGCTGTGGGTGCGTAACCTCAGCGACGAAAAGCACGCCGTGCGCGGCTTTTACTTCGGCAACGAGCCGCCGGATTTCACGCCGACGCTCTACACCCGGCTCGGCGATCCGCGCCACGCCGGCGTGACCGTGTCGCGGCACTGGTAAACGGAGACCAAGGGAGCACAGCGCATGCGCATCACCGCCGAACTGAGCCTCTATCCGCTCGATGCGGGCTTCATCGGGCCGATCACCGCCTTCATCGAAGACCTGCGCCGCCAGCCGGGCATCGAGGTCGTGACCAACGCCATGAGCACCCAGCTGCGGGGCGACCATGCGGCGGTGACCGGCGCCATCAACGACTGCCTGGCGAGGGCCATGGCCACCTCGCCGACCCTCGTCCTGGTCGCCAAGTACGTCGGCGCGGAGCTCGACATCCACCACGCACCGCACATCGGTGCAGCCTGAGCGACGCGGCCGTGCCGGAGTTGCTGGCCCGTGTCTTCGCCACCACCAGCGCCTGGGAGCTGGTGGCGGTGGCGCTCGCCATCGCCTATCTGCTGTTTGCCATCCGCCAGTCGCTGTGGTGCTGGCCGGCGGCGCTGGTCAGCTCGCTGATCTACATCCGCCTGATGTACGACGCCGCGCTGTACATGGAGTCGCTGCTGCAGGTCTTCTACGCCGTGCTCGCCCTCTACGGCTGGTGGGCATGGCAATACGGCGGCCGGGACGCGGCCGGCGACGCGGTGCCGCTGGCCGTGGCGACGCGGCCATTCGCCTGGCACGCGACCCTGATCGTCGGGCTGCTGTCGCTGTCGCTGCTCAGCGGCTGGCTGCTCGGCGAGTACAGCGCCGCGGCGATGCCGTTCCTCGATTCGCTGACCACGTGGGGCGCCATCGGCGCGACGTGGATGGTGGCGCGCAAGCTCCTCGAGAACTGGTACTACTGGTTTGTCATCGACAGCCTGTCGATCTGGCTCTACGTCAGCCGCGGCCTCGTCCTGACCGCGCTGCTCTTCGCCGTCTACCTCGTGCTGATCGTCGTCGGCTTGCGCGCCTGGCGCCGGGCAATGGCGCAGCCCGCGTGACACCCGGGGCGGCGCTGGCGCGCCTCGGCGCGGCGCCGGGCTGGCGGGTCCTCGGGCCGGTGGGCGAGGGGGCCGTGGCGGCCTGCTGGCGGCTCACTGCCGACAACGGTGAGGAGGCCCTGCTGCGCATCGACGGCCCGCGCGCCGCCACGCTCGGCCTCGACCGCCGTCGCGAGCACGCCGTGCTCGAGGCGGTCGCGGTGGCCGGCCTCGGCCCGGCGCCGCTGGCGGCTGATCCGGAGGCCGGGTTGCTGCTGAGGCGCTGGCTGCCCGGCAAGGCGTTGCGGCCCGCCGCCCTCGCCGTCGACATCGAGGCCCTCGGCGCATTGCTCGCCAGGCTCCACGCCCTGCCGGTCGACACGGCGCCGGTCGACCTGCCGGCGGTGATCGCCCGCTACGCCGCCGCCGCCGGCCCCGCCTGGCAGGGTCCGGCGCGGGCGCTCATCGCGCGGCTGGCCGCCGAACCGGCCGCCGGCCACTGCCTGTGCCATCACGATGTCCATGCTGCCAACGTCATCCGCGGCGTCGGCGGCCTGTGCCTCATCGACTGGGAATACGCCGGTTGCGCCGACCCGTGGTTCGACCGCGCCACGCTGGCCCGCGAGCTGCCGAGCGAGGCGCACGAGGCCTGGCTCACCGCCTGCCTCGGCCGTGCGCCCGGCGAGGAAGACCGCGCCCGCCTCGGGCGCTGGATGGAGACCGCCCGGGCGCTGGCGGCGCTGTGGGCCGCCGCGGCGGTGGGCCCGGGCTGAGGGGGGCGGCGGGGCGGATTATGACAACTTGACATTGCACGGGCCCGGCGATGGGCCTAGAGTCGGTCCGTGACCACGACCCGGCGCGAGACCGGGGCGCCGGCCCCGCGGGGGCGGCCGATGATGGGCACGCCGATGGACACGCCAGAGGGAAGAACAATGCCGCGTTCCGCCAGAATCAGCGCTTTCGCCACCGTCCTGCTGCTGTGGGCCGGGGCGGCCCAGTCGGCGTCCATGTCCTGGTATCTGGACCAGTCGAACAAGCTCGCCGACGGCATCAACTATCTCATGGTCACCATCGCCGACGGCGCCGGCGGCGACATCGACTTCACCATCACCGCGCTCGATCCCCTCACCGATGGTGCCCGGCGGCGCTTCGGCATCGACCGCTTCACCTTCAACATCGTCGGCGGCACGGCCACCGAGGCCTTCGACATCACCGGCCTGCCGGATGGCTGGCGGGCCCGCAACGGCGCACGCAACGCCGGCCAGGCCTCGACCTTCGGCCGCTTCGACATCGTCCTGCAGGGCCGGCCCCGGGCGCGCACCGACGTGCTCGAGTTCTCCATCGCCGGCGTCACGATGGACGACGTGCTGAGCTACGTCGACCTCTCCACCGGCCGGGCGCCCTCGGGCCATTCGTTCTTCGCCGCGCGGGTGGGCGGTTTCCGCCTGCCGCGGGAAGCCGGGGGCTTCGCCCAAACGGCCTGGTTCGGCGGCACGCAGGCCGTGCCGGCACCGGCCGCCGTGTGGCTGCTCGCCACCGGCATCGCGGGCCTCGCCTGGCGCCGTCGCGCCCGCCGCACCACCTGACCCTGCCGCGACTGCCGGCCCGATGACGCCCCGGCCTCCGGGGCGTTCTTCGTGGTGTCGCCGTGTCGTTCGAGTCGGGGTCGACGCGGATGCCCGGTGTGCCCGGCAGGCCATCGCGATGCCGGCGGCCGGTCATCGCGCCCGTGGTGCCCGGACCCGCGGTGGCGGGTGAAACCTTGGTAATCTGTGTGGCGCTGTCGGGGGGCGGTGCTAGACTCATCAACGTCCTGAGCGATATTGGTTGACCCGATTCTCGGCCGTGGACGCCGCATGCCGCAGCGCGGGGGGGATTTGGGCGGCGGGTCACATCCCCCCGTTTCATGACCCGCTAGCATCGGTCCGGCCCGGATAGCGCCCCACACCACCAGAAGAGACAGAGCCACGCATCATGGCCTACGAGATCGCAGTCCCCGAAGAAGACACCCGGACCTTCGCCGACTACCTCGACGCGCTGAAGCGCCGTCGCCGGCCGGCATTGCTCATCGCGCTGGCCATCCTCGTCGCCGGTGTCGTCGGCATCTTCGTCTGGCCCAATGCCTACACGTCGTCGGCCGTCATCCTCATCGAGGACCCGGACGTGCCGCCGGGCCTCGTGCCGAGCACCGTCACCACCTTCGCCGCCCGCCAGGTGCAGTACATCAACCAGCGCGTCATGACGCGCACCAACCTCGCCAGCATCATCGAGAAATTCAATCTCTTCGAGAAAGAGCGCAAGTACCTGCCGACGCTGATGCTCGTCGACGAGGTGCAGAAGGACATCAAGATCGATGTCATCGACGTGCAGCTCCCCGACGCGGCCGGCCGTGCCGTGACCAGCACCATCGCCTTCACGCTCGGCTTCGAGCACGAGTCGCCGCAGGTGGCGCGCCAGGTGGCCAACGAGCTGGTCTCGCTGTACCTCGCCGAGAACGTCCGCTCGCGCACCGAACAGACCTCCGAGACGAGCCAGTTCCTGCAGGCCGAGGTCGAGCGCATGGATGCCGAGGTCCGCGACCTCGAAGTGCAGATCTCGCAGATCAAGCAGCAGAACGAGGGCAGCCTGCCCGAGCTGCGTGGCTTCAACATGCAGGTCATGCAGAACCTCGAGAACGAGCTGCGCGAGATCGACCGGCGCATCCAGTCGATCCAGGACAGCAAGATCATGCTCGGCGCCCAGCTCGCCCAGTTGAGCCCGATGGCCACCACCGTCCTGCCCGACGGCAAGCCCGTGTCGCCGCCCGAAGACCAGCTCCGCGCCCTGCAGACCCAGCTCGCCATGCTCGAGGGCCGCTACAGCGCCGACCACCCCGACGTGGTGCGCACCCGGCGCGATCTCGAAGCCGTGCGCACCCAGCTCGGCACCAACGTCGACGCCACCCCCAACGCCGCCGCGCTCGCCGATGCCCGCCTCGAACTGGCCAAGGCCCGCGAGAAGTACTCCGCCGAACACCCCGAGGTGCAGCGCCTCGAACGCAGCATCGCCAACCTCGAAAGCCGCTTCGCCGAGGCCAGCCCGGGGCGCGAGGTCGGCAGCCTGCGGCCCGACAACCCCGTCTACATCCAGATCGAGGCGCAGAAGCGCGGCCTGGAGGCCGAAGAACGCTCGCTGCGCGACAAGCAGAACGCGCTGCGGGCACGCATCAACGAGCTGGAACGCAACACCCTCCGCAGCGCCGACGTCGAGAAGGACCTGAGCGCCCTGCAACGCCGCCTGCTGACCGCCACCGCCGCCTACCAGGCCGCCCGCGAACGCCTCTCGACCGCGCGCATGGGCCAGGCACTGGAAACCCAGAGCAAGGGCGAGCGCTTCGCGCTGGTCGAGCCGCCGGACCTGCCGTTGCAGCCCTCGAGCCCCAACCGCCCGGTGCTGCTTGCGTTGCTCGTCATCCTGACGCTGGCCGCCGGCCTCGGCTGGCCGCAGATCGCCGAATCCATGGATGCGGCCATCAACAGCCCGCGTGCCGTCGAAAGCGTGCAGGGCGCGCCGCCGATCGCCGAGATTCCGGTCATCGAGACCGCCGAAGACAAGCGCCACGAACGCCAGACCCGGCTCACCGGCCTCGTCATCGTGCCGGTGGCCGGCGTCGTGGTGCTGGCCATCATCCATTTCTTCATCATCAACATCGACGTGGCGTGGTACGTGCTGCTGCGCAAGCTCGGCATGTAAGGCACGGGGGCTGATCAATGGAACGCATACGCAAGGCACTCGAACGCGCCGGCCAGGACCGCAGCGAAGGCGGCGACACGCGCCGCAGCGCCGCCGATGTGCCCGCCGACCTCTCCACCGGTGTGCGCTACACCATGACGCGCGTCGTCGAGGTGCCGCAGGCCACGCTGCTCGACAACCGCGTCATCGCCGCCGTGCCCCAGCACCCCTTCAAGGACGCCTACCGCATGCTGCGCACGCGCGTGCTGCAGACCATGCGCAACAACGGCTGGAACTCGGTGGCCGTGACGGGCCCGGCGACGGGCTGCGGCAAGACGCTGACGGCCATCAACCTCGCCATCAGCCTGGCCATGGAAGTCACCCAGACGGTGCTGCTCGTCGACCTCGACCTGCGCGACCCGGCGATCCACAAGTATTTCGGCCACGAGCCCGAACTCGGCCTCAGTGACTACCTGACGCGCGACGTCAAGCTGCATGAGCTGCTGTTCTCACCATCCATCGACCGCCTCGTCGTGCTGCCCGGGCGCAGCGCCCTGCACAACTCGGCGGAGATGCTGCGCTCGCCGCGCATGATCGCGCTGGTCAACGAGATCACCAGCCGTTACCCGGACCGGCTGGTCGTCTTCGACCTGCCGCCGATCCTCGCCGCCGACGATGCGCTGGCCTTCGCCCCCTACACCGACTCGATCCTGATGGTTGCCGAGAGCGGCAAGACGCGCAAGGAAGACCTGCAGAAGGCCTACCAGATCCTCAAGGACACGCCGCTCATCGGTACCGTGCTCAACCGTTCCGAGGCGGCCTCCAGCGGCTACGGCTACGGCGGCATGCACAAACCGAAGACGGGGCTGCTGTCGAGGTGGCTGCGCTGAGCGCGGCGCGGCCCGCGCACCGCGATGTATGAGGCCTTCTACGGATTGCGGGAGCGGCCTTTCGCGCTGCTGCCCGACCCGTCGTTCCTCTACCTCTCCAAGGGCCACAACGTCGCCCTGACGCTGCTCCGCTACAGCATCAGGAACCGCCAGGGTTTCACCGTCGTCAGCGGCGAGGTCGGCTGCGGCAAGACCACGCTCGTCAACCGGCTGCTCGACGAAATGCAGGACAACATGACCGTTGGCCTGATCAACTTCACCACGCAATCCTTCGGCGACATGGCCGAATGGATCATGATGGCCTACGGCCTCGACTACAAACAGAAGAGCAAGGTCGAACTCTACGACGACTTCGTCCAGTTCATGATCCGCGAATACGCCGCCGGCCGGCCCGTGGTGCTGATCATCGACGAAGCCCAGAACCTCGGCCTGCGCGGCCTCGAGGAAGTGCGCATGCTGTCGAACGTCAACGCGCAGAAGGAATACCTGCTGCACGTCATCCTCGTCGGCCAGCCCGAACTGCGTGCCCTGCTCAAGAACCCGCGCCTGCGCCAGCTCACCCAGCGCGTCTCGGTGGCGTACCACCTCAAGCGCCTGACTGCCGAGGAGGTGACCCGCTACATCGCCCACCGCGTGGCCACCGCCGGCGGCCGCGAGGACCTCTTCGACGCCGAGGCCATCCGCCTCGTCACCGCCGCCAGCCGCGGCGTGCCGCGGCTGATCAACACCTTCTGTGACCTGGCGCTGGTCTACGGCTTCGCCGAGGGTCGCGACACCATCACCGTCGCCGAAGTCGGTGCCGTGCTCGAGGACCGGCGGCGGATGGGACTGCCGGGGGGGGCTACAGCCGATTCCCTTGCAACGGACGTCAGTCCATCTGCCGATCTGCTCCCGCCTGCGACCTCATCGCTGGGGTGATGGCATACCTTCCGTGCTTCGCGGCGATGGCGCCCCTGGAGAATTTGCAGCGCAGGCGTAGGTCAAGCGCGCCGGAAACCAACCGTCAGCATGGTCCGGCGAATGGACGCGGCTCAGATCATCCTGGCTTACTGCAAAAACTAGGCGACATTATTGTTCATGGATGGCTTGTAGTGACGGAAAAACAACGTTGCTCCAAGCGCAGATGCAATGCCCAGTAAGATGAGCCATTGAGTGAAGAAAAATAGTGTGTGCTGACTGCCGAGTGCGACAAAGGCGACTGCGCCTGTAAGGCACGCGAACGTCCATCCATAGATCTTCAATCGTGGCAGCGGCCTCCATGCGAGAATGGCCATCTCGGTTCGAAACACCAGGAACACCCAAAACGAAATGGCTGTGGCTATAGCCGCACCGTCAGCACCGTACCGGGGCACAAGCAGGTAATTTGCACCGATAGCGGTCAGCAAGCCTGCAATAGACGCTGTCATGGCGTATATGCTTTTGCGTTGAATTCCGATGCCGACGACCGTTGTTTCGGACAGGGTGTAAAAAAGAGGGTGAGCCATACATGCCACCAGCAGATACCGTACTCGTACATACTCTGGCGGCAGCAGATAGGTCACCAGCATGGAGGCCAGGCCGGCCAGTGCGAATATGGCGACGATTACATAGACGACCATCTCGATGATCTGGTCGATCTTGGTTGTGTTGACTCCTGTCGCCGACCATTTATATACCAGCGGCGCCCATATCGTCGAAAAAACATTCTGGACGATTATTGCTACACCCGCAAAACTGGTGGCTACAGCATAGATTCCAAGTTCTTCAAAGCCTGCGTAGCTACGGAGGAAAAGGCGGCCAAGTGCGGTCAGGCCCCAATACGCAAGACCACTGATGATCAGTGGCAGGCCGATGTGGAGCATCTCCCTAAGTTGACTGCGGTCTATGCGGGCATTGATGGCGGGCAGCCATTCATGTCGCGTACTCCATGCAAGCAGAATGCATGCAGCTGACAGGGATAGCGTATGCGCAACGATTAAATTTATGAGCTTGGCGGTAACGGCCAGGCCGATATATATGGCCACCACACAGAGAAACATGGCGCGCGACAGAACCTGGCTCATAGAGTACGCAAGTCCCCTTTCCTGCATCCGGAAAATCAGCGATAAAAACCGCGTAATGAATACTGCGACCAGTGCGACGGCGACGAGAATGCTCAGAGTGGAGCTTTCGACTGCGAATAGCACCTTGCTGATAAGTCCGGGTACCGCAAGACATATGCCGAGGACAATTGCGAGCACCAGCGCGCCCGGCAACACTGCGGCACGCAGTAATGCTGCCCTGTCTTTGGTCTCGTGATATTCACGCACATAAACCTGATCAAGCCCAAGGCTAAACAACTGCAGGCAGAAGGTGGAGGCAAGTTGGGCCATATTTAATCGCCCGACGTCCTCCGCAGAATAGATCCATGCGACAAGCGGCAGCGTTATCAGTGCAAAAGCTGCTCCACCGATCGGTCCAATTGCGTATGCGGCTATTTTTCTGGGCTTCATTGACCGGTGTACAGCGACGACCTAATTGGTGGCGTATTTGGAATAAGCGTGAATGGCAATTATTCGTTTTATGTACGGTGTGTGGTGCCGATGAAATTACGAGTGGGTTAGAGGCTATCGCGACTATACGTATCAGCTCGACGCAGATACCCTGCGCGGATCGCCAACCGATCTAGAAGAGGGGCTTTCAAGGAGTTCGGCAAAGTAGGTCTGTGCCATCGAAGGAGGCGCAGGCGTGCTGGTTTTTGTGCGCGCTCGCATGTCGGTATGGCGCCGAGCGCAAGCAGGCGATCGACGGTTGTATCGATGGTGAAATCAGCCTGAAATCGGCGGTAGGTGCGTTGACGCATCCCGGCCAGCTGTGCCGGGGATCGGCCGAGCTGGGAGATGCAGCCATGCATATCGCGTCCCCAGGCAGAGAGCCGGCAGATGAATCCCTCCTGGCCATGAATGATGATGCGCTGCATGGCTCCGGTCCCATTGCTCGCGACAGGCACGACGCCATAGCTCATTGCCTCCAGCATTGCCATCGGACAACCCTCGGTGCGCGATGGCAGAAGGAAGATGTCGGCCTGTGCCAGAACCTGGAGGAATTCCTGACGAGATGTACGGCCGTACACCATGACTCGAGGCAGGAGTGATAGACGCCGGTGATCCTGCTCGGACATATGCCCGAACCAGTGCAAGGTCATATTCTCTGGTAGTGGTTGCCGAGTAATGGCGTCTTCAAGCAGGTCCGCACCCTTGTTGCGCCCCGTACCGCCTGCAAATACAGCGTGTAGATTTCGGTGACCTTCTCGTGCCGGCAGTACGCCGTTCAGCGGATCGCTGACGCCGTTATAGATGATGGGCACGCGGGATGGCTCCAAATTATATCCGTCAACAAATCGACGCTGCATATCCGTTGAAATAGCCACCACATAATCGACCCAGTCGTGATTGTGACAAGCAAGCCGCGCGACGTTGGTCCGCGACATGTGGCCGACCGAGATGAAAGGGCAATCTACCCAGGGTGCGATGGCTTGGAGGTAGGGGTTGTCGTTGTTGATGATGAGTTTTACGTTGTGCTCGTACAGAGCTTCCAGTATCCACTTTGCTGCTGTCGGCGGGCTATCTGCCTGCCCGATGGGAACGTGGGTATAGCCAGTAATGTTCGCCGGCGGGGCAGAGGTGACGTTTGGTGGAGCTGCATAGATGACCCTGATACCTCTGTCGAGCATGGCGGCAGCAATGCAATTTACATAGGTATTGATGCCGGATCCTTTGTTCGGCGCGCTGGATGAGCCAAGCAGAACGACGTCAATCACTCCAGTTCCTTGGGCGGCTCGCCAGGCCGCTCTTCAGGTGACTTGAGGGCAGTAACAGGCCTTCGTTTTGCACGGAGAGAGGCTGCGGCTCCGGCTGTTGCGCCGGCCCAAAGCCACGCTTGTTCAAAGAACGATGCCGGTAGTGTCATGGCACCTAGCCAGGAGATGAGGCCGCCAAAGATGATAACAGCCAGGAAGGTGCCACCTTGGCGAAGCCATATACCGCGCAGCCCTTTCATCAGCGGAACGATGACCAGCATGACCCAGCCTATGAGCCCTAGTAACCCGGCCTGCAGGTACATCATGGTGGGTGAACTGTGTGGAAAGCTACCGTATTGCTTGAGAAATACATCAGTGCCTTTCGGTATCCACCAATCGGGGTGCAAGAGGTGCTCTATAAGATATGTAAATGAAAGCACGCGTCCCCAGAACGTTGTCATCTGTTCGGCGTTCATGCGCAGCCGTATGTCGGCGGTGGCGGATATCAGGGCGGGCAGCTGATAAAGAAATGCGCCACCGAGTATCACTGCAACCAGAATGACACGACCGGTGCTACCTTTGAGGCGGTACCACCATGGGATGAGCAGCGCGCCGGAGAATGTGAGAACGATCAGAATAAGCCCACTTCTGGTGGCCAGTTTACTGCCGATGAACAATGCGCCGATAAAACCAACCGCCATCAATACGATTCGCCACCGCTCCTTGAAAACAGCCAATCCAAGCAGCATCGGGAACAGGTAGTACACCTGGTAATTCTGATCAGTGGTGATTTCTGCCCGATTTACCGGTGAACCATCGACGAATCCACGAAGATATGAAACCGGCAGGTAAGTTTTGCTGACGCCAAGCAAGGCCAGTACGCAGACCACTATATGCAGTCCACCGACAAGTAAAAGCACGTTGCCAAGCACGCGATAGTCGTTCTGACGTACAACGGCGTAATACCCAATGATAAAAACACAGATGGTTTTCACCATATTTCTGGCCGAGATGCTGAAAGGCTCTACATCTATGGCAATAGCAAGGCCATATCCGAGCGCGATGCAGCTCATCCATATCACCGCACTGGGCGGGATCAAAATGCGCCCCCTTTCAGTAAACAAAAAAACCGCACCGAGAAGAAATGGCAAAAACGTATTCAGTGGCATTGAGAACCACGGGCGTGCGAGGTACAAAATAAGAGTGTCGCTCATGGCCCAGCCGAAGAGTAAAGCCCAAACAAGCCCACCCGTTTGTCCACCGGACATCATTTTTCTTGTTTGCGGTATTTGGTCGTTCATTCAGCGGATTGTGATGTGAGGATGGATGCCATGATGGCTGCGTCATCACTGCAGACGTGTGATCGAGATATCGTCAATGTAAATCACATGTGGATGTGATGTGTATCGAAAGGACTCTGCGCTCAAATAATTGGCGAGGCCAAAAGAAAGATGTGTCGGGCGTGTGCGATAGGAGGCGTTATCCTGTCCGGGTTTGCAGGCATGATCCGAAGGTTTTGAGATATGTCGATCTATCACTTGCGACACGGTATCGATCTCGCGCGCATCAATTATCAGCATCGCCTGCTGTCCATTGCTTTGCCAGACCTTGACGTAGCCGTGTTGTATATCGAAGTGGATTTCTATGATCAGTTGTGTCCAGGTATTATCTTCGACAGGCAATGCGGGCTGCTTTAATGTTGATCGGCGAGTGTAGTGATTGTATGTAGCGGAATCACATCGATCGGGGTCTGCATCGCGAATAATGACCTCGACCTGTCGATGCCGGCTCTCACGGCGCATGAAGCCCAAGGCAATCTTCGGATTCTGACCGGTCCAATAGCGGTCATTGAGGATGTTGTCGGTCTTCTGCCCCTTCCACTGCATCTGAATGTGCCAGGCGGTATCGTTGAAACCAGAGGCAATCAGGAACCATGCTTCGTAACGAAGCGTGGCACTAACGGGCTGGTTCATCGTGATGAGCTGGCTCGCCGTCATTTTTGCTGTGCCAATGGCGGTAGCGGGGCTCATATGGTGCGTATCTTTGCCAGTTACCACCAGTTCATAGCCGAACGTGCCGCTGTGCGCAGCGACGGGTGAGACGCGAACGCCATCCTCCTGATCGTCAGCACAGGTGCTGGTGAAATATGCGGCTGGATGAGGTCGTGAGGCGAGAGGTCTGGTACTGAAACATTGTCCATGCTCGGCCCCATCATTCAAAATAAGCAATGGCGTGATGGGTGCAGCCATTTCTTTGTCAGTGGAACCGTGGGCCTCGTTGGTTGAGGCGTCGATGGATTCAGAGGGTGATGAGGGCATGCCTGGTGCCGCGCTGGCAAACAGAAGGCAAATGCCGGCACCAACCGAAGGCCAGGTGTGGCCTAAAGAACTATTGGGTCCGGTTCTCATGAGTGCTGCGGGTCGGTTCTTGGTTTGACTGATGAGAACGGCTGTCGCAGCTATGACACAATCTGTGTGGGACTGTTTGCCGCCAAGCGTGAATCGAGCCCAAGGTCTTGCTGGATGAGCAGGCATCAATGCTATGTCGTAAGCGCTTGCAGGATCCGTGACCTGAGGCCCAATACCGGCGGAAGTCTAGCATCGGTATGCCAATCGTTGACCTCTGCTGGCGTTACCAATGGGTAATATCGAGGGTGTGGAAACAGGCTATATATGGGAGAGGTGACCCCGGTATCCGGGACGCCGGGATAGGTGGTAAGTCCCGCCCTTTCAGCGAAGATATCGCCGGGATACAAGGCGCAATACGCGATGATCAATCGGACGCACGACTTATCAACGTTGCCGCCAGGCGAACTGACGGGGTTGTCACGAGCCTCCATGTGCTGCCAGCCGATGCCGGTCTCGGCCGCGGAGTTGGCCGTGGATCGACGATCCGCATCGGGAGTTGTCCTTTGTCGGTGCCAGGCACATTCGGCCTTTCAGGTACGTGACCCTCGATCGCAATCTCGTGTGCCCGAGAAGACGGAATCGTGGTGTCTGCGATTGTAGTTGGCGAGCTGCTGATGCTCCTCGATAACGACGGTGCATGGGCTACTCCGGATGTGATCTCCGGTGTGTGGCAATGTTCGAAGCGCATTCGGAACTGGGCGCACTGTATGCCCGCGTGGATGGCTATCGTACCGGCCCGCTGGACCGCCATGTGTGCGTAGATCATGGCGTTAGAAGGGTTCGGTTTGTCCCGGTAAACTGAAATGCAGATGCGCAGAGGATTCCTTAACGATATACGCACCATACTGTGCCTGTATCCCCTGTCATGGCTGGTCTGGTACCTGCCGGCAAAGATGATGTGGTACGGGGTCCGTTTCCTGGGCAAGGGCCGTGCCGGAGAGGTTTGTGGTGCACTAATCGAGATATACCGTACTGGGCGATACGGTGGATATATGCAAACGAGTTCTTTGGCCGTTCTGAGGCGGATAAGCAAGATTCGCTACGGCAGGGTGCGATTCTCTTGTGGTCGTCCGCTTTTTGGTGATGTCTGCTATGACTGTTAGAACACCTATTCGTGTTGCGGTGACCTATCGGGTGGTCCAGCATTGGCGCCTGCCGATTTTCAGACGGCTGGCTGCGCATCCTGATATTGATCTGCACATATTCCATGGCGCAGATTTTCCAGGCACAAAAGTTGTCAATGCGAAATCATTTGATGACGTCGCTCACACTGAAATGCGGACGATACGTGCGCTAAGAGGCGCAAAGGTGCCTTTCTGTCCTGCGCTGCTTGGGCATCTCGGCAAATTTAGGCCGGATGTCATCCTGGCGGAGGGCAACAGCAATATATTGAATAACCTTCTGGTATTCATCTATTCGATGCGTGCCGGTGCGCCGGTTGTATTCTGGACGTTGGGTGAGTTGCAGGGAAAGCAGCGTGTCGGATTGAAGAGTCGACTATTCTCCATGGTGACCACATGGATGGAGCGTAGAGCGGGAGCATTGCTAGGGTACAGCTCCGTTGCGATTTCCTATTTCGATCGTTGCGGATATAAAAAGGAAAAACAGTTTCTGGCAGTAAACTGCGTGGATACCGATCTGATCCAGGAGCGCTTGAGAGGCGGAATCTGCTCCGGGCAGAGGGTTAGAGAACAGTATCAGCTGGGCAAGCATCCTGTGGTGTTGTTTGTTGGGGCGTTGACTCCGGAGAAGCGTTTGCATGATCTGGTTGATGCTATTCAGATTGCGCAGAAACGCTTACCTGATATTAGATTGCTCATAGTTGGCGATGGACCATCTCGGCTGGATGTTGAGCGCCATGTTGCGGAGACCGGTGTGGATGGGGTGGTGTTCGCCGGCCAGCAGATTGATGGCATTTCTGATTTCTTTCTTGCTGCCGACCTGTTTGTATTGCCTCATCTCGGTGGATTGGCGATATCTGAAGCGATGGCGCATGGGCTTCCCGTCATCGCGACTGTCGCGGATGGTTGCGAAGTTGATTTGATTGAAAAAGGACGTAACGGATATCTTTGCGATGTTGGTGATGTTGCGGGGTTGTCTGAACGGATTGCAGAAATTCTGGCCGATGACGTTTTGTTGGGAGAAATGAAAGCAAGATCCTTGTGGATAATCGGGAATCGACACAATGTTCATACGTATTTGCAGGGAATTGTGTCGGCGGTTATGTATGCGGCACAGGCGCGTGAAGTCCGGTGATGCGGGCGGTTAGTTGGGCCAGGTATCAGGATGGTTAAATGAACGTCACGCTGAGGCTCAGGAGGATTCGACGGAGGATTCTTGGGCGCTGGAGAATAATCCGGCACGGATTGGCTGGTGTCCACCCAACCTGCTTTGTCGGCGAGTGCACGAAGATATCTAAAGACCTCAGGGCGGCGCCATATAGTTTTATCGGAGATAACTGTCGTATCGGTCCGCGTGTATCGATAGGCAAGTATTCCATGCTTGCACCGGAAGTGGCGGTCGTGGGTGCTGATCACGTGTTCCGGGCAGCGGGTGTGCCAACTATTTTCTCCGGACGTCCGGAGTTACCCCAGACGATTATCGGCGATGACGTCTGGTTGGGGTTCAGGTCCATTGTTATGGCGGGGGTTTGTATTGGGGATGGTGCGATTGTTGCAGCGGGGGCGATCCTTACGAAGGATGTGCCTGCCTTTGAGATCTGGGGTGGTGTGCCCGCACGCTTCATTGCACGAAGGTTCATTAGTGAAGATGAAGATCAGCGTCATAGAGATATGTTGGCGGCACCTCCATTCGAGGGCGAACCATGCCCGCCAAAACACTCTATGCCAGAGAGTAACGATACTGTTCGCAGTTGAGGAACAGGAAGTAGAGGTGCTCCTGGTATTCAAGGCATGGGGATAGGTGGCAAGTTCTGCTCCTTTAGCCAAGCTATCATTTAGCTGTGTTTGGCAGAGGGGGTGCGCAAGTGAACATGAAGGTCGCAGAGTCCAGCCTCCCGTCACCCCCTCGGCCCGCCGGCTTCGCCCGCATCGGTCTCTACTGGCGCACCGTTCGCCACCTGCGCTTAAGCCAGATCGCTTGGCAGCTTTACTACCGGCTGACGCCGGTACCGGCAGCGCGACAGGTGCGCGGTGCCGTCCGCCGCGAACTGCCGGGTGCCGACAAACTCCAGCCCTTCGCATCCCCGGTGGTTCCCGCCATCACCGCCGACCAGATCAGCTTCCTCAACCACACAAGGCCGCTGGATCCTGCTGCCGTCGACTGGTCATCGGCAGCAGAGCCGAAGCTGTGGCGTTACAACCTGCATTACTTCGATTATCTGCACTGGCCGGTCTATTCGGCGGCACAAAAAAGGCAGCTCATCGACAGCTGGATCGTCGGCAACCCGGCGACCGCGGGCGACGGTTGGGAACCCTATCCGCTGTCCCTGCGCGTCGTGAACTGGATCAAGGCCTGGTTGCAGGGCAAGCTGGCCACGCCGGCGCCGGCGCCGGCGCCGCACTGGCTGGACAGCCTCGCCACGCAACTCGCCTGGCTGGAGCGGCGGGTGGAGTATCACCTGCTCGCGAATCACCTGCTGAAGAACGGCAAGGCGCTGTTGTTCGGCGGCCTGTATCTCACCGGGCCGGATGCGGAACGCTGGCGACGCCTGGGGCTCTCGATCCTGCTGCGTGAGGCGGATGAGCAGATCCTCGCCGATGGCGGGCATTTCGAGCGCAGCCCGATGTATCACTGCATCGTCCTGGAAGACCTGCTCGATGTGCTCAATCTGCTGCGGCTTGCGCCGCGAAGCACGTCGGCTGGCGGGCCGGGCCTGGTGTCCGGGCGCGACGAGGCGCGACTGGCTTCGGCCGCCACGCGTGCACTGCGATTCCTGGCCGGCATCACTGCCGGCGATGGCCGCATCCCGCTTTTTAACGACGCAGCCTTCGGTATCGCGCCAGAGCCGGCCGTACTGCTCGACTACGGTGCTCGCGTCGCAGGAACGCCCCCAGGAGCGCCTTCAGGCGCAATCCCGGCTGTGGGGTCACCCTCAGGCGCGGTCCCGGGTCAAATCGCGGCTGAAAACCCTTCTGAAGGCGCTCCCACAGGCGCCCCGGTCAGGATCTTTTTCCCTGATACGGGCTACTACGGCTATCGCCATGGCGGGGACAGCCTGATCGTGGACTGCGGGCCGGTGGGGCCGGACTATCAGCCGGGGCATGCGCACTGCGATGCCCTGAGCTATGAGCTGTGTGTGGCCGGCCAGCGTGTGGTGGTCGATACCGGTACCCACAGCTACGGTATCGACGGCCTGCGGCACCACGCACGGCGTACGAGTAGTCATAACACGGTGCAGCTCGATGGGGTTGAGCAGTCAGAGATCTGGGGCGCTTTTCGCGTGGGGCGACGGGCAAAGCCGCTGCGGGTCACCCTGGGGCCCTGGCAGGATGGCCGATTATTGTTTACTGGCAGCCATGACGGCTACAGCGCTCTGCCGGGGCAACCTCGCCATGAACGACGTATCACGATGACGGCTGCCGGCCGTTGGGAAATCCATGACTTAATTACCGGTAATCCCGGGGGGGACCATCAGGCTTTAAGCTGCATTCATCTGGACCCGTCTTTCGTGGTTCAGGAAGAGACGCGGGGGCTTTTTATGCTGTTGCAGGCGGATTCTGGCATGGCACTGCGCTTGACCGTGACCTGCGGCAGCGCCGCCAGGCGGGCGGGTGGCTACCATTTCCCCGAGTTCGGTCTGCGCCAGGAAAACAGTGTGATCTGCATAGAGCGGACGGGTCCGCTGCCTTTGGAGATGCACTACCGGATCGAGCGCCTCTGAACCGTGAGAATCCTGTTTCTCAGCCACTATTTTCCGCCCGAGGTTAACGCGCCGGCCAGCCGGACCCATGAGCACTGTCGTGCATGGGTGCAGGCTGGTCATGAAGTGCATGTCCTCAGCAACGTGCCCAACCATCCGGCGGGAAAGGTCTACCCGGGTTACCACAACCGGGTCGTACAACGTGAGGAAGTGTCTGGAATCAATGTCTGGCGGGTGCTGACATTTCTCGCACCAAACCGGGGGGTGTTGCGCCGTGGTCTCAACTATTCCTTTTACCTGGTGATGGCGGTGCTCGTCGCGCCATTCCTGCCACGGGTAGATATCGTGGTTTCCACTTCACCGCAGTTCTTCTGCGGACTGGCCGGTTATTTCGTCAGCCGTATCAAGCGCGTGCCATGGGTGCTGGAGATTCGCGATCTCTGGCCGGAGTCCATCGTTGCAGTCGGCGCCATGCGGCGGAGTTTCACGCTGCGCTGTCTGGCTGGTCTGGCGAAGTTTGCCTACCGTAAGGCGGACCTTGTGCTGTGTGTTACGGATTCTTTCAAGACCGCGATCATGGCGGAGGGTATCCCGGGTGAAAAGATTGCGGTGATCAAGAACGGCGTGGATCTGGCTTTCTACGCGCTGGAATCCATCCCTGATCCAGAGTCTGCAGAAATTCCCGGTCTGGGTGATATCCGCGGCAAGTTTGTTGCGGCCTATGTCGGCACTCACGGCATGGCGCACGGCCTCGACACGGTCCTGAAAGCCGCAGCGCTGTTGCGTGATGTGCCAGATGTCGTGTTTCTGCTGGTCGGCGATGGCGCGCAAAGAGAGCATCTTCTCCAGAAGCGTGACAGCATGAAGCTGGATAACGTGGTGATGCTGGAGCAGCAGCCCAAGGCGATGATGCCGATGATCTGGGCAATTACCGGGGCCAGTCTCGTGGTTCTCAGGAATGAGCCGACTTTCCTCAGCGTCATCCCGTCAAAAATCTTCGAGAGCATGGCGATGCAGCGGCCGATCATTCTCGGTGTACGCGGTGAAAGCCAGGCACTGGTAGAGCAGAGCGGGGCGGGGATCTGCATACAGCCGGAAAATGCCGAAGAGCTGGCGGCCGCAGTCCGGCGCCTGCATGTGGACGCGGGAGAGCGACGGAAGATGGGGGAGGCGGGCCGGCGCTTCGTGGCCGAGAATTTTGACCGGAAGATGCTCGCTGCCCGGTACCTGGATCTGCTGGCCGAGGTGATTGCCATGCGCAGTAACAAGAGCAGGCCCTCGCAGCCCGGTTTGTCGGGTTGAGCGCCATGCATCCACAGGAATCAACCAGACCTGACCAGTCTCGCAGTACTGCGCCATGGCTGTTTCCGGCGGGTATCGCCATTTCACTCTTTACCTTTCGCGACAGCATTGCCGACATGCTGGAGCGTTGGGGCCATGCCGAATACAGCCACGGATATCTGATCCCCCTGATCAGCCTGTATGTGCTTGCCGTGCGTCTCGAACGTCTCGAGCGTTCCAGGCCGGCATCTTCATGGCTGGGTGTGGGTATGGTACTTGCCGGGCTGGTTGGCTTCGTGCTGGGGGATTTGAGCGCGCTTTTTGTGATCGCCCAGTATTCCCTGGTCATGACCCTGTCGGGGCTGGTCGTGACGCAGGTCGGGTGGCGGGGGCTCAAAGTGCTCTGGCCGGCGCTGGTGTTTTTGTTTTTCATGGTGCCGTTGCCGTACTTCATTCAGTCGAACCTGTCCAACAGCCTGCAACTGATTTCATCGGAGCTCGGTACCGCGTTCCTGCGGCTGATCGGTATTCCGGTGTTTTTGCAAGGTAATGTCATCGATCTGGGTAGCTACAAGCTGCAGGTCGTTGAGGCCTGTGCCGGGCTCCGGTACCTGTTCCCGTTGATGGCATTTGCCCTGCTGTGCGCGGTGATTTTCCGTGGCGCAGCCTGGAAGCGATTCCTGCTGTTCCTCAGCAGCGCACCGATCGCCATCGTCATGAACAGCTTTCGTATTGCGGTCACCGGTGTGCTGGTAAACAGGTTTGGCATCGGCGCTGCTGAAGGATTCCTGCACTACTTCGAGGGCTGGGTGATCTTCACCCTGTGTCTCGGGATCCTCTTCGCAGAGATGTGGATACTCGCCAGGGCCGGCGGCCAGAACCTGGATGATGCGCTTGATGTCAATCTGCCTGGCCGGGAGGCCCTGCCGGGGCTTGCCCTGCTGTTTGCCACGAGCCGCCAACTGGTTGTCGCTGGCCTGTTGCTGGTGTTTGCAGCCATCGCCTCGTCCATGATCGGCAATCGTGTGGAAATCACGCCCCAACGCACTTCCTTGACTGCCTTTCCACTGAAGCTGGGTGAGTGGCGTGGTCGGGAAAGTGCCATGCCGGACGATCAACTGGAAACCCTCAAGTTGACCGACTACATCATGGCAAGCTACACCAGGTCGGACATCGGCACACCTGTAGAGCTGTATGTGGCCTACTACGCTTCACAACGTTCCGGTGCTTCCATTCATTCGCCGCGCACCTGTTTGCCGGGCGGTGGATGGATGATCGATGAGCTGAGCCTGGTGGATGTAAAAGGTGCCGGTCCGGACGATTCGTTGATCGTGAACCGCGCGCTGATCAGTTTCGGCGAGCAGCGCATGCTGGTCTATTACTGGTTCAGCCAGCGTGGACGGGTCGTTACCAACGAGTACATGGCGAAGTGGTACATCTTCAGGGATTCGCTGGTGCTGAACAGGACCGATGGCGCCCTGATTCGGGTCATGACTCCGGTGGCAGATATCACTGCAATCGAGGCCAGTGACCAGCGCCTCCAGGAATTCATTCGCGTGGCCGCGCCGCGCCTCAGTTATTACGTTCCAGGAACCTGACATGGGTCAGGATTGTACGGCAGGAAGCATATGCGACAGGTAGTTCAGAATTTTCGTAGCGGTGACCTGCGGGTCAAGGATGTGCCAGCACCGGCCGCCCGGCCCGGGCAACTGCTGGTCGCCAACGTCCGCTCGCTCATCAGTGCCGGAACCGAGAAGTCCACGGTCAATGTCGCGAAAAAAGGCCTGGTTGGAAAAGCCCTCGAGCGCCCGGAGATGGCCAGAAAGGTCATCGACAAGGCCTTGAAAGACGGTTTGGCGGAAACCGCGCAGATGGTCTTCCAGCGCCTGGATGCGCCGGTTGCGCTCGGCTACAGCTGTGCCGGCTATGTGATTGGTGTCGGCAGTGGCGTGAATGGCTTTGCTGTCGGTGACCGGGTGGCCTGTGCGGGACAGAACTACGCCTCTCATGCGGAGTTCGTCGCGGTTCCGGTCAACCTGTGCAGCCGGATTCCCGATGGCGTCGATTTCGATGCGGCCGCCTATGTCACGCTCGGCGCGATCGCCATGCAGGGTGTGCGGCAGGCGGAGCCACGGCTTGGCGAGCTGGTGGTGGTGATCGGCCTGGGTCTGCTCGGCCAGTTGGCCGTACAGATGCTGAAAGCCAATGGTTGCCGTGTGCTGGCGGCGGATGTCGCTGCCGACAAGCTGGCAATGGCCCGGCAGTTTGGTGCCGACGATGCCGTATTGATCAGCGGGCTGGCCGAGGCGACCAAGGTGATGAGCAGCGGACATGGTGCCGATTGCGTGCTGATTGCTGCGAGCACCAAGGACAATGGTCCGGTCGAAATTGCCGGCGAGATCTGCCGCAAAAAGGGTCGGGTGGTGGTATTGGGGGCGGTCGGCATGAATCTGCCGCGCGAGCCGTACTACCTCAAGGAACTCGAGTTGCGACTCTCCACTTCGTATGGCCCTGGTCGTTACGATCCGGCCTACGAGGAAAACGGCCAGGATTATCCCTACGGATATGTGCGCTGGACTGAAGGGCGAAACATGGCGGCCTTTCTGTGGCTCATCCAGGCCGGAAAGGTTGATGTCAGCAGCCTGACTACCCACCGATTCGGCATCAGCGAGGCTGAGCAGGCCTACAAGCTGATGATGGAAGCGACGGAGCCGTACCTGGGCATCCTGCTTGAATATGCCGGGAATGCCGCCAGTGTGGTCCAGCCGCTTGCAGTTGCGACCAACGTGCGTGCCGCCAAACTCAGCATCGGCCTGATCGGTCCGGGCACGCACGTGCGCGACAGGCTGCTGGGCCCCCTGCAGAAGATCGCGGATACCGGCATTCGCTGGATCTGCACCAGCACCGGTGTCACTGCCGATGCGCTTGCTGAAAAGCTCGGCGTTGCCAATCGCAGCACGGACTTCAGGCAAGTGCTGGCGGACCCGGAAACCAATGTCGTGGTGATCGGTACGCGCCACGGCTCACATGCCCGCATGGTCATCGAGTCGCTGGAAGCAGGGAAGCACGTGTTCGTCGAGAAGCCGCTGTGCCTTACCGAAGACGAGCTGGCGCAGATTACCGCCACCTATGCCCGCAAGGCAAAAGAGGGCTTGCGTCTGATGGTTGGCTTCAACCGGCGTTTTTCCGGGCATGCCGTGAAGGCGCGTGAGTTTTTTGCCGGTCACCGGGAACCATTGGTGATGCTCTACCGGGTGAATGCGGGGGCTGTGCCACCCAACCACTGGGTGCAGGACCCGGTTGCCGGAGGTGGGCGCATCATCGGTGAGGCCTGTCATTTTCTCGACTACATGCAGTTCGTCTGTGGCTCCCGTCCGGTTGCCGCGCGCGGAATGGCGATCGGCAGCCACAGTTCGGGTATCACATCGGACCAGAGCATCCTGAGCTTCAGCTTTGCAGACGGTTCGGTTGGAACCGTTGTGTATGCCGCCGGCGGCGATGGCAGTCTTGCCAAGGAACGCTTCGAAGCCTTTGGTGGCGGGAAAGCGCTGGTCATGGACGACTTCCTGACCACCGATTTCCACGAAGGCGGCCGGTCCCGACGCTTCAAATCCGGCAAGCGCGACAAGGGCTTCACGCAGGAGATGCAGCAGTTCTGCAAGGAAATCCTGGAGGGCGGCGCACCGGCGATGCCCTTTGAGGATATTGAGGCGGTGTCGCGGGCATGTATTCTGGCGGCGCAGGGTTTGCAGACGGGTGAGGAGTACCCGGTCTGAGCCTTGCCCGGTCAGATCGTGATTCATCGCATGATGGAGATCTGTGTAACGGTTGAGTCACTCCGGGGCCTGAAGTGATTGCCTGGGTCCGGGAGGTTGCCCCCGGCTTGTGGTCGACCTTGTGTGTGCAGGTCGCGGCTGCCGCCTCAATGTTCTTGATGTTTCTGCTGACTGCACGGCTCATGCCGATTGACCTGTTCGGCTCATTCAGCTTTGGGCTGGGTGTCGGCTCCGTGTTGGCGCTCGTGTGTGCTCTTGGGTATCCAAGCCTTGTAATGCGTACAGTTGCCCAGCACTCTGCAACAGGCAACTATGGTCTGGTGAAGGGTATCTGCCTTTACGCGATGAATCGCACCGTGACGGCGATGCTCTTTGTGTGTCTGGTCTTGCTGTCCGTGATTCTGGCTGCTGGCAAGCCGCGACCTGAGATCTCGACCGGCCTGGTATTTGCGATACTGGTTGTGGTTTTCTACCCTCTGGGGGTCATTCGGGGGAACGCGGCGCGGGGGCTGGCCGCCATTCCGTGCGGGATTCTTCCTGAAGAAGTTGTTCGTCCGGTGCTATTCATCGGCTTTTTGGCGCTTGCGGAGTCATTTCTGTCGATTGACGTGGGCATCTCGACGATGCTTTTTGCGGTGGCCGGAGTGTTATCGCTCGCAACAGGGTTGTGGTGCGTGCGCAACAAGCTGCCGTTTCGATGGAATGATGTGTCTGCTGAGTATCATCCGGATAAATGGCGTCTCGCATCGTCACGAATGTTGATTGGTTCCGTACTTCAGGAGTTGTTGAGTCGGACAGATGTGATTGTCCTTGGTATCGTCGCATCCATGTCCATGACTGCCCAGTACACAGCAGCAGCAAAAGTGGCATTGATCAGCGTGTTCTTTCTGCGTGTCGTGGATGTGCTCTACGCGCCACGAATCGCCGTTGCGCATGCGCGCTCAGATAGAGGTGCGCTCGGGAAAGCGGTTCGGCAATCGGCGCTCATTTCGTGCGTTGCGTCTCTCCCACTCATCGTTGCGCTTCTCGCGGTGCCGGCATGGTTCTTGTCAGCATTCGGTGCCGAATATCGGGAGGCAAGTTCAGTACTGAGGATTCTCGCTGTTGGCCAGTTCGTTAATGCTGCAACGGGTTCAGTCGGCTTCGCACTGCTGATGACGGGTAATGAATCTGCATTCGTGCGGATTGTCGCGCTTTCGACGGCTCTGAATATGGCGGGCCACCTTATGTTTACGACGTCTTTTGGCATTATGGGTGCTGCCTGGGTTACTGCAACATCGGTAGCCGTTCAGAATATTCTGTTGTTGATGATGGTGTACCGGAAACTTCTGTCACCAGGATTGCAGGGCAATGGCTGATGCACTACTTCAGTTGTTCTATTTTGTGCGGCCGGTGATGTTTTACTATGTCGATGCGCGTTTTTTTGGTCTGGGTGTTTTCGAAATACTGACCATTCTGATGGTTGGTGTCCTGTTTTGCGCGTTTCTTCTGTCAAGCTGGAATTCGCGTCGCGGGCTGGACCGGCTGGACGTCGCCATGATGCTTTTCGTGGCCTGGTGTGGGATTGTCACCGTATTTCAGTGGGAGTCGTCCGATCTCAAGGCATCAATCAAGTGGATGCTGCCGTTCGTGATGTATCTTCTGCTTAGACGGATGGTGCGTACCGAAAAAGAATTCTTGCGCTATCTGCGCAACCTGGTTCTGGGATTTGCGATCATTGTTTCTGTCAATGCTGTTGCGATCCTTCAGGGTAAGGGGTTGTACAGTGTCAATTACTACACGGGGTTTGAGCGATATCAGGGTGTATTCAAGGATTTGCACTCGATGGCCCATACCATTGGATTTGCCATCATGCTTGTGTTTATTTACTCCGGGCTCCAGCGGGCGTGGCGTGGCCCGGGAGCATGGCGCAAGCAAAAGGTCATCATGGCGGCGTGTGCGCTCATTACAGGACTTGCTGTGTTCAGTCTGTTCAAGAGCAACGTTCGTACCGTGATGCTTGGACTGGTCGTGTTTTTTGGTGTGTTGGTGTGGCTGCGTAACCGACGCTGGTTTGTCGTGTATGCAGGTGGTTTGGTTGCAGTATGGCTTCTGTCGGGATATGTACAGACCGTGTTCTGGGACGCTACCCAAGGCAAGGGAGTGGGTAGTGCAGTGGAAATGGCGGGTTCCGGACGTCCGTTTATATGGGCGCATAACCTGCGCATGTTTGCGGATCTTCCCTTTGATCAGCAGATTACCGGGCTGGGGGTGGGTAATGAAATCGGTGTCATGCCGGCAAACGGAGTCATTACATCCGAGTACCGGCTTCGCGCATGGGAAAGCCATAACGACTACCTGTCTGCCTTGATGGAGTTGGGGGTTGTTGGCTTTGCGCTGGTCGTCTGGATTTACTATTTGCTCTTTCAGCATGCGAGGTCTGCCCCGGCGCCAGTCCGGCCCTACTATCTCGCGTTGCTCGTCGCCGTAATCGCCATGAACTTTCTCAGTAATAGCTACCTGAACCGTTTCGGTCTCGGTCAGCTCTTTGTGATGGTGATGATTGGTCTGGATATTGCCCGCCACGGCTATCACTCGCAGGCGAGTGGTGCGACGTTCATTGGCGAGTTGCCCCGTACCGGCGGGCAGAGATGACCGTCGATCGGACGGTATTCCTTGCGATTACATGCGTCCTGATGTGGATGTCGCCATCTTTTGCGGCAGAGCGTGAACTTCGCCTGCTCCTCGATGAGGAGTTCTCATGGATGGATCGAGCAGCTGCGGATCAGCTTGTCAGCAAAGCAAAACGGGCCGGTTTCAACGTGATCGTTCCCTGTGTCTGGCATGGCCGCGGGGTGACATGGCGCAGTTCATTGCCCAAAGAGCCACGCTGGGTAGATAACCCGAAAGGGCTTGCTGATCCTCTTGCATATCTGATCAAGCGGGCACATGCAGAGGGGATGGAGGTTCATCCATGGTTCACTCTTGTAAAACGCCAGCGAGACTTCTATCCGGAATTTGCAGGGCCGGGCGTTCCAGATGACGCATTTGACGTTCATAACCATGAGTTCCGACGGTTTATTCGGGATGTCGTTCTGGATGTGGTGGAAAAGTACCCGGTTGACGGAATTAATCTCGATTACGTTCGGTCGCGGGGCATATGTTTGTCCGAAAGATGCAAAGCCGATTACCGTGCTCGTACCGGCCGGAATCTTTCCCGCGATAGCCTGTCCTACAGAATTGTTCCTGACGCAAAAGAGGCAATCGAGAAGTGGAACCGTACTGTGGTTGATGATTTATTGACGTCCATTTCAATCGCCGTACGCGCCAGGGCCCCTGATGTAACCATTTCCGTTAGTTCTCATGCGGGATATGAGCCGTTGCGGCTTGAGGGTACCAACAGCATCACCTGGGCAAACGCCGGTCTTGTCGACTACATTCTGCATATCGAGTACGCGCAGCTGAGTGCTATCCGGCATGACTTGCTCGATACCGCGTTGGCCGAGCTGAAGGATCCGTCCCGGCTCATCATGATCGCCGGAAACTACGAGTTCGATAAGGCGAGTCGCAGTCAGGTGTGGCCCCGGGATCATCGGGAAGTCAGCAAGGTCATAAGGTTTGCGACCACGTTTAATCCGGCGCAGCACAGTGCCGCACTTTACGAGTACCGCTTTTTGACCGAGGCGCAAATTCGGGCCATCTCGGCTGAGTGGGACGAGCGGGGCAAAAAAACAGGCAATGCCAAACCGTATCAATAAGCACCGCATTCTGATTGTTGGGCCAGGGGCCAGTTCCAAAGGGGGGATAACAGCAGTTATCCAGAACTATTCCAGAAGCAGTTTCTGGGCGGAGTTTGGCTGTGTTCATTTCTCGTCGACCAGGGATGGGCGGCAGGGGGTGAAACTGATATACGCCATCTATCGGTTTTTGATCTTTTTGTTGACCATTGTTGGTGAAAGGCCAACTGCGATCTCGCTTCATACCTCCGCTGGTTCGAGTTTCGTCCGGAAGTTTTTCTATTTGCTGACCGCACGCTTGTTCAGGATCCCTGTTGTTCTGCACATACACCCGGCCCGCTTTGTCGATGTTTATGCCGGTAGCTCAGTCTTGCGTCAGTGGCTGGTACGGGTGGCGGCCAGACTCAGTGACCGGATTGTGTTTCTGTCCGCGGCGCAACTGGACGCATTCCAGCTGGTATTCCCCCAAGCAAAGCTGGCAGTTGTCAGTAATCCGGTCGACGTTTCGGCATTTTCGCTGTGGCGAAGTGAGTGGCGCCATATGCCACGGCAGATCATTTATCTGGGGTGGTTTATCCCTGCCAAGGGGGTCTACGACCTTGTCGATGCGATCCCTGAAGTTGTCAGGGAATTTCCTGACGCGTCGTTCGTGTTTGGTGGAACCAAGGAGAGTGACCGACTCAGGGAGGTGATTCTGGAGAGAAAACTTGATCGGTATGCGCAGGTTGTGGGTTGGGTTGAGGGTGAGGAGCGTTTGCGTCTTTTGCGTACATCGCGCGCACTGATTCTGCCAAGTTACTCGGAAGGTGTGCCAAACGTTATTCTCGAATCCATGGCGGCCCGTGTTCCTGTCATAACGACACCCGTCGGTGGTGTGCCGAGTGTCGTTCAGGATGGAGTGACCGGTGTTTATGTGCAGCCAGGCGATGTGGCGGGGATTGCGGTGGCCATATGCAGGTTGCTACGCGACCGGGAGGAATGTGAGTTGCTGGCGGAGAATGCCTACAGGGAAGTTCGTGAAAAACACGATATTGAGGTGATCGCCGGACAGCTTCGTCATCTCTATGGCGGTTTGGTATGAACTGGTCGTGAGGAGTCGCAGGCGCCTTACATGGTTGTTGCACAGGATCTCGGTTATGTCCGTAGCCGAGATCTGCTGCAGAGTGTGGCAGTGGCTGCAGCGAGTCGGGGAGGGCCATTCAGTCCGTATCTGGTCGAAAACCCACCAGCGAGAGCTGCAGTGTGCCGCGTTCTTTCGATCACCCCATGCACAGCTTTGTGCGCCGACGGTTGAGCGAGATCCGGCCTATGAAGCGCAACTTGTGGCGGGACAGATCCCTGTGTTCAGGGGCTGGGTGTCAGCGCAGAATGAACCGGGCTTTTGGCGGGTTGATCCTTTGACGGGTGCTGAATGGCCGCATGGTCCCTGGCATGGAATTGACTATCGTCCCGGGAACGCGACAGGGGACGTTCGCATTCTGTGGGAGTTAAACAGGCTGCAACACCTTTATGGCCTCGCCATCGTGGCAGATCACGACGAGTCGGTGCGGAGCAGGGCTGTTGCCATGATTGATAGGCAGCTCGGAGCCTGGTCGGCTGGTAATCCACCCGGTATCGGCGTCAACTGCATTTCCGCAATGGAAGAGGCCTTGCGTCTGATTTCCGTCTTTCATACCTACGATCTGGTGCGGAAGTGGGTGTCCACGCAGACACGGGAAACGGTGATTTCCATCATCACCTATCATGCGTGGCATGTAGAGAGGCGCTTGTCTCTATATTCGTCGGCTGGTAATCACACGGTGGCTGAAGCGGTCGGCCTCCTGTATGCGGGGGTCTTGCTCAATGACTGCGTTCCAGCATCACGATGGAAGCAGAAGGGTCTGGAGTTGCTGCGTGTCGAAGCGGCCCGGCAGATCGATGCTGACGGCGGAGGTATCGAGCAGGCAACTTGGTATCTGTTGTTTGTAACGGATCTTTTGGGGCTTGCTGTGGCGTTGCTACAGCATGCCGGGCAGCCCCCCGAGCCCTTGATCGAATCTGCAGTGGCCCGCGGGCGGGACTTTTTGAACATGCTGGCAGCCAGGCCCGCAGACCTGCCGCGCATTGGCGATGCAGATGATGGCTATGCGCTCTCACCGTTACTACGGATATCCTGGTCAGGCTCTGATTCAGAGCCGGTGCAGCGCTCGTGCCATGTGTCCGGACTGAGTGTTGTCCGGTATGGATCGGGGGACCGCCTGGTGTTTCTTCATAACCCGCTTGGCATGGCACCCGGATTTGCACACGGACATGCTGATTGCCTGTCGCTGATGTTCCGGTTTGACGGCGCCGACGTATTGATTGATCCCGGTACATACCAGTACGGCGGATCACAGGAGTATCGTCGGTACTTTCGATCAGCAGCTGCTCATAACACAGCTGTGATCGACGGCGAGGATCAGGCCGAGCAGGTGTCGGTCTTCATGTGGCGCCGGCCATACAAGTCTGATCTGCTGATCAGCCGGTTTGAGCCCAATTGCTCAACCATACTGGCCCGGCATGATGGGTACCGCCACCTCGGCATTACCCATTGGCGTGGTCTGATTTACAAGAGAAACGAGTTTCTGGCTGTCTGGGACTGCCTTGAGGGTGTGGCCGGCCACAAAGCTGCAGTTCACTGGCATCTTGGTCTGCGGATTCGAGACTCGTCGCGAGGCCAGTGCGTTCATCTCGAAGGTGTCGGTGGGCTGCGGCTGAGTCTGGAGTTCGTGGGCGGCGAGCCCATCCTGGCGAGAGGCGCTGTCGGTCCACTTCTGGGTTGGCGTTCGCATGCGTATACGGAACTGGAGCCATGCGATGTGATCCGGGTCAAGTTCCCGGCCGAGCCGAGTCCCGTTTTGACCGTGCTGTGGCTGACAGAGCCTGGCAGCGTCGAGAAACTGCTGCCTTTGTTCGATGAATTTGAGGTTCGACGACTCGCCGGATCGGCCCATTGATCGGGCCCGTCTGTTGGTTTCTGAACTCAGTTCCAGACACTCATAAGGCAGTTATCATACGCTTGGCTCATTTGAGGGCAGAACTGTGACGGGGTTGCCAAAGCGTGTGACAGTGCTGGGCATCCCGGTCGACTGCGTCGATGTGGGGCGTGCGCTTGCGGCCGTTGATGCCATGGTCCAGGGGGATCGGCCACGCACGATCCTGGCCGTCAACCCTGAAAAAATAATGAAGGCCCAGTCCGACCCGGTGCTGCGCGAGACCCTGGCGGAGGCGGGCCTGGTCATCCCGGACGGTATCGGGGTGGTCTATGCCGTGCGCCTGTTGTGGAAGGAGCGCATCGACCGTGTCGCCGGCGCCGACCTGATGCCCGAAATTTGTGCGCAGGCCAGCCAGCGGGGCTACCGGGTCTTCCTGTTTGGGGCGGCACCAGATGTGAATGCCCAGGCGGTTGCGGTGCTGCGGCAGCGATATCCCGGCCTCAATATCGTCGGCCATCGTGATGGCTACATCAAAGAAGAGCAGATGCCGGAGCTGATCGATGCCATCGACGCTTCGGGTGCCCAGGTGCTGTTTGTGGCGCTCGGCAGCCCCCGGCAGGAGCTGTGGATGGAGAAGTATCTGCCCCGTTTGCCGCATGTCCGGGTCTGCCAGGGCGTCGGCGGTACCTTTGATGTGATCGCCGGCCGCGTGCAACGGGCACCTGCAATCGTTCGTCGTGCCAATCTCGAATGGCTGTACCGGCTGGTCACCCAGCCCAAGCGGGCCTATCGCCAGGCGGTCATTCCAAAGTTCACCCTCGCCGTGTTTCGTGCCAAGCTCTCCAGCCGTTCCTGAAGCAGCTGGTATCCGCCCATGAGCAACTCGCGGCAGGCGGCGAAGCCCGGTGCCGCGAAACCGGAGCGAGCGTCCGGCAGAAGCTGACAGGCCTCGCCGCCAACACCCCGCCGGGCACCCCGAAGCTCGAGCGGGCGAAGGGCAGGAGCCCGGAGCAGGCATCCCGCAGAAGGCGACAGGCCTTGTGGCCACTGCCATGTCGGGTGTCCCCAGCCCCCATCAGGCGCCCTCGACGACACCCGGCACCGCCCTCCGGCCAGGCCGTCCGAAAAGCCCGACCCGACACCCGGGCGGCGCCCTACAATGCTTCCCGGTCGCACATCACGGGGACGGAACGATGAATGCCGACACGTCGGCCGACACGGTACGCTCGACGCTGCTCGAGGGGCTGGCGGCGGTCACCGGCGCCGGGCACGTCCTCACCGACGAAACCTCGCTGCGCTTCTATTCCACGGATGTCTACCGCGGTGCCGACGTGCTCCCCGTTGCGGTGGTGCGCCCCGGCAGCATCGATGAACTCCAGGAGGCGGTGCGCGTCTGCAGCCGCGCGCGCGCGGCGATGGTCGTGCGCGGCGGCGGGGCCTCCTACACCGACGGCTACCGGCCGGTGCGCGCGCCGACCGTCACCTTCGACATGTCACGGCTGACCGCTATCGAGATCAACGCACAGGATCTCTACGTCACGGTCGAACCGGGCGTCACCTGGGCCCAGCTCTACGACGCCCTCAAGCCGCGCGGCCTGCGCACGCCGATGTGGGGCCCGTTCTCGGGGCTCGCCGCCACCGTCGGCGGCGGCATGTCGCACTACGCCGTCAACTACGGTTCAGGTGTCCATGGCCTGTCGGCCGACTCGCTCATCGGCCTCGACGTCATCCTCGCCAGCGGCGAGATGCTCTCCACCGGCACCGCCGGCGGCCACCACGCGCTGCCCTTCTTCCGCCACTACGGGCCTGACCTCGCCGGCCTCTTCGTCGGCGATGCCGGCGCATTCGGCATCAAGGCACGCATCACCCTGCGGCTGATGAAAAACCCCACGGGCTTCGCCGCCGCCTCCTACGGCTTCCCCGACGGCGAAAGCTGCCTCAGGGCGCTGATGGAGATCGCGCCGCTCGGCGTCGTGGCGCAGAACTTCGCCCTCGACCCGCGCCAGCAGAAAACCGCCCTGACGCGCATGGAATCCACCAGCCCGTGGGCCGCCGCGCGCACCGTCTTCGGTGCCGCGCGCAGCCCCCTCGACGGCGTACTGCAGCTCGGCCGGATGGCGCTCGCCGGCCGTGACTTCCTCAAGAACGCCGTCTACTCGGCGCACTTCAGTTGCGAAGGCCTGAGCGACGCCGAGGCGCGCCTCAAGCTGGCCGCGGCGCGCGACATCATGTCGAAGCACGGCGCGCCCGTCGCCAACTCCATCCCGACCTACTTTCACGCCAACCCGTTCATGGAGATCACACCGATCCTCGGCCCCAACGGCGAACGCTGGAAGCCGGTCCACGGCGTGCTGCCGTTTTCGGCCGTGCTCAAGCACCATGCCGATTTCGAAGCCCTGCTCGCCGAATACCGCGACCGCATGCAGCGCGACCGCGTGCAGCTGACGCGCATGCTGATGTCGTTCAGCACCAACCTCTTCATCTACGAGCCGACGTTCCTCTGGGAGGACGCGCGCACCATCTACCACGAACGGGTCTATCCGCCGGCGCTGCTGCCCACCATGCCGGTGCATGGCGAAAACCCCGCCGGGCGGGCGCTCGTCAAGGAACTGCGCGAGCGCATCCAGGAGATCAGCGTGCGCAATGGTGCCGGCCACATGCAGGTCGGCAAGGACTACCCCTACCTCGAGACGCGCAAGCCCGCCACGCGGGCGCTGGTCGAGGGCCTCAAGGCCCAGCTCGACCCGCACAACCTCATGAACCCGGGTGCCCTCGGCCTGCCGGTTTGACCGCTCCGGGGGCACAACCCCCGGTGCCGGGCCGCGGCACGGTCCGATGTGGTGGGCACAAGAAGGACGGTCCGGGGCCGGTCAGTCGCGGTCGGGATCGTCGGGCTTGTGGCGGGGCGGCTTGTCGTGCGGCCGGTGGCGCTCGTGGCCGGCGAGCAGGCGCCGGATCGCGGGATCGTCCGGCAGCTCGTCCGCGTAGTCCTCGAGGTGGTCGCCGTCGTCGTCGCCCGGCTTGCGGGCATGTCCTTCCATCGGTCTCTCGCGGCGTGGGGAAGCCCTGGGTTGTTGCCGATAGCCGACCGCGACACCCCGCCCACAGGCTAGATGTCGTAGTCGTCGAAATCCTCGATGGCCTTGCGCAGTTGCAGTCGTTCGCGCGCCTCCTCGATGCGGCGTGCCGCGGCGAGATGGAAACCGGCCTTGGCGCCGGTCGGGGGCGCAGGGGCGGGGGCTTCGGCGGCCACGGGTTCGTCGCCTTCCTCCTCGGCCCAGTCGAAATCAGCGGACTCCTGGCTGCGTTTCGCCATGTGACGTCATCCTGTGTGCCGTGTCGAACTTGTGGTTGCGGGTGGCGCCAAGGCCCGCAGCGGCGCCGAAGCGCATCAGCAGGCCCTTTTCGGCGCGAAAGATAGGCCAATCCCGGCGGCTGTCAAGAGCCCGGATGGGGGGTGTCGGGCCACCTCGCGGCGCGGCGCCATGCCGCGTACCGCGCGCCCCCGGACGGGCGTCATAATCCGGGCCTGCCCCGTCGGCAGGATGGCCCTGATGCGGAGGACCCCATGAGCGCAGCGCACCCCTGGCTGGAGCCCGAAAACTGGCCCACCGTCCCCCTGCCGCGCGAACGCCTCGAGGACCGCATCGGGCGGGTCCTGACGATGACCAACATCGGCGTGCTCTCGACCATCGGCCGCGATGGCCCGATCGGCAGCCCGGTCGAGTTCTATGCCGACGAACTGACGGTCTACGTCTTTCCCCAGCCGAACAGCCCCAAGCTCAAGGCCATGCAGCGCGACCCGCGGGTCAGCTTCGCGGTGATGAACCCGATGGCCGGCTGGGCGTGCACGATGGGCGTGCAGCTCTTCGGCCGGGCCGAGCTGCTGGAAGTCGACACCCCCGAGTGGCGCCACGGCATGTCGATCTTCAAATGGCCGGCGTCATCGTTCGAGATCGGCCGGCCGCTCGACGGCCCGCCGCGCGGCCTGCTCATGAAGCTCGCCCCCGAGCGCATCGTGCTGACCGAACACTACCTGCGCAAGGAAGGCTACGCGCCGCGCCAGATCTGGCGCCGCTGAGGCGGGCTCAGGCGGCTGCAACGGCCAGCGCGCGGCGCAGGCGCAGTGCCACCGGCACGAAGAGACCCGCAGCGAGGGCGAAGCACACCAGCGCCGTGGCGTTGGCCGGCAGGTAGCCGCCGCCCGGCGCGAGGAACAGCGTGACGACGAAGCCACCGAGCGAAAAGCCGCCGATCTGCGCGGCCGGGATCAGCACGCTGGCCCGCCCGCTGGTGTCGCTGAGGGCGATGGTGCCCATCAGGTAGGGGCCGGTCATGTTCCAGAAGATCTGGTAGACGGCCGCCGTCACGGTGAACTGCAGCCAGGGCATCTCGCCGCGCAACAGGGTGATCATCACCGCCTGGACGACCAGCGCGCCGATCACCGCGGGGAGGCGGTCGATGCGCGTCGCCATCCACGAGGCGAGCAGGGCGCCGCTGGTGCCGATCAGGGTCGACAGGCCGAGCGCCTGGCCGACGCTGATCTCCGCCAGGCCGGCGCTGACGCCGATGGCGACGATGAAGTTCCACACCGCGCCGAGGCCGGTGCACCACGCCAGCATCACGGCGAGGCTGGCGAAAGCCAGCGGCGGCATGCGCCCGCCATCGCCGCCGTGACCGCCGGCCGTGACATGTGCGCCATGGGGCACACCGGGCACCACCAGCAGCGCCAGCGCGGCGAAACCGGCCACCGGCAGCAATACGCCCGACACGCCCCAGCGCGCACCGGAGGCGGTGAGCTGGAAGGCCAGCACGCCGACGATGACCTGTGCGGCGATCGCCCAGGCGAAGTTGCGTTCCTTGAGGGTGCTGGTGCCGAGCACGCTCATGGCGATGGCAAAGGCCGTGCCCTCGCCGAAAAAGCCGGTGGCGAAGCGCAGGACGAGCAGTGCGCCCCAGCCGTGCAGCAGGGTCGACAGCACGTTGCCGGCGATGACCACGACGATGGCCCCCGAAGCCACCAGGCGCCAGTCGAGCCGTGCGATCCAGAATGCCGCGGTGATGCAGGCCAGTGCCGTGCCGAACAGTTCCGCTGCGGTGATCTGACCGGCCTGACGCGGGTCCATGCCGCCGGCGACCAGCACGCTCACCAGTACCGGGGCGACCATCACCGCCAGCACGCCGATGCAACTCAACAGGACGCCGGCAATGATGGCGCGCGGGGCATCGGCGGGGGACTGGGCGGTCATGCGGGTCTCCGGTCAGGCACGGGAACCGCGGCAGTGTATCGCCAAACGAGGGTTTCGGCGGCGCCGTTTGCCAGGATCGGGCGGGGGTGTGACCTTGCGCCGCCGGGGTCTGCCCTCAGCGCGGGGCGATCGGCACGATGACCTCGTTGCGACGGAGAAACCAGGGCTTGAAGGGGGCGTCGTAGCGGGCCAGGCGCGGATCGCCGGTGACGGTGTAGCCGGCCGCCTCGATCTCGTCGAGCAGTGCTTCGCGTTCGCGCGCGAAACGGGCCTCGCTCCAGAGGCCCGAATAGCGGCGCACGGCGACGAAATCGCCGGGGATCTCGCGGATGTAGACCCGCGGGTCGGTGGGCTGCGGCACGCTGTCGGCGTCGTAGCGCGAGGGCACCACGAAGGACACCGCCCAGCCGTCCGCCGACGCCGCCTGGTCGACCGGTGCGGTCATGGCGATCTTGTCGCCGCGGGGCGACTGGTTCACCGGTGCGGTCATGGCGATCTTGTCGCCGCCGGGGGACTGGTTTACCGGCGCCGTCATGGCGATCTTGCGCTCACCGCCATTGGCGCCGGTGATGTAGCGGAACAAACGCCTGAACCCCTCGTTGCCCGCATCGTCGAAGGATTTGCCCTCGACGAGGGTCTCGGCGACCAGATAGGGGGCATAGCGGCGGATTTCGATGTCGCCGATTTCCTCGACGAGGGTGAACGCGGGTTCTTCGATGGCCATCGCTGGTCCTCCGCCGAACAGCAACACCGAGGCCAGCAGCGCGGCCCCGGGGGCGTGGCCCGCAGGGCGGGCGGTCGTGTCGTGCATGGTGTCCATGGTGGACTCTTCGTCCACCGCGCGCCAGCGGATGCACGATGGCGGGCAGGGCGCGTGGCCGGCACCCTGCCGCCCGCTGTGTCAGGCCTTGTCGAAATGCGGCAGGACGTGTTCGGCGAGGATCTTCAGCCCGGCCATGGGTTCGTCGAAGAGTCGCACCGACAGCTCGGTGAGGCCGGCCCGTTCGAAGGTGCGGAAACGTTCGATCTGGGCATCGATGGCGTCGATGCCGCCGGCCGACGAACAGGCCGCGATGAGCCGCTCGACGATCGACGGGTCGACATCGTCGATCTTGCCCGAGCGTGTCCAGTAGGCCTTGGCGAAGTTCTGCCATTTGTCGATGACGACCTGGCGCTCTTCCTCGCTGACGTAGGGCAGCATGTCGTACTTCGGCGGCAGCAGCTCGCCGCGGAAGACCAGCTCGCGGCGCGCTTCGTACATCGACTTGGCCACGTCTTCCTTGATGTGCCATGCCCAGAAGTTGCCGATGCGGAAATCCTCGGCGGGCTTTTCGCGCTGTGCCAGTCCGGCGCGCAGCGGCGCCATGTGGTGGTCGATCTTCTCGGGGGTGACGTCGCTCATCTGTGTGCCGTCGGCGATGCGCCCGGCGAGCTGGAGCATCTTCGGCCCGGTCGAGCAGGTCAGGACGCGTGCGGTCGGTGCTTTTCTCCAGACATGCTTGAAGGGCCGTGTGACCTTGAACAGCTCGCCGTCGTACTTCATGCAGAATTCGCCGGAGACGATCCAGCGCACGATCTCGACCGCCTCGCGCACGCCACGCAGCATGCGCTGGGCCTTCGGGTCCATCTTGATGCCGATGGCGCCCATCACCGAGCCGCCGCCGCCGATGGCGACCATCGCCCGGCCGTTGCTGATCTCGTTGAGGGTCAGCAGGGCATTGCCGATCTTCAGCGGGTGCATCTCGTAGGGGCTGACCGCCAGCGCGCCGAGCAGGATCTTCTTCGTCGCCAGCGCCGCCGGCACCAGCGCGACGAAGGCGTCGGGGTTGTGGTGATAGTTGGAATGCCACAGCGCGCGGAAACCGAGGTTTTCGGCGGCGACGGCGATTTCGGCGACCTGGGCCGTGGTCAGGTCCGGTTCCAGGATGATCTCGAGCTGCATCGGGCGTTCTCCACGGGAAAGCTGGCGGGTGGCCGCCGCAACCGGGCTGCGGCGGGGTGCCCAGCTTAACCGCTGGTGACAGGTTGATAAATGGCATGGCGCCAGTGACTGTTTGCCCGCAAGATACGCCTCGGGAAGCAGACCGGTGCGCGACGAGAGGCCTGGCGAATGAACCTGACGCTTTTCACCAGTCCGGGCTCGGGGAATTCGTACAAGGTCGAGCTCATGCTCCGGCTGCTCAACCTGCCCTGCCAGAAGCGCGTCGTCGATCTCCAGCGCAACGAGCAGCTCAGCACGGAGTTTCTCGCGCGCAACCGCTTCGGCCAGATTCCGGTGCTGGTCGATGGCAACGAGATCCTCACCGATTCGCACGCGATCCTGCTCTACCTCGCCGCGCGCTATGGCAACCGCGATCTCCACGACTGGGCGCCGCTCGAGCCGCTGGCGCTGGCGCATGTCATGCGCTGGCTGTCGGTGGCGGCCAACGAGATCCAGAACGGGCTGGCGCATGCGCGCGGCATCAAGCTGCTCAACTGGCCATACAACTACGGCCAGGCCGTGCGCATCGCCAACCGCATCCTCGGCATCATGGAAGCGCACCTGACGGGGCGCGAATGGCTGGCGCTGTCTCATGCCACCATCGCCGACATCGCCTGCTATCCCTACGTCATGCTTGCCGGCGACGGCGATATCGACACACGGCCCTATCCCCATGTCCGTGCCTGGCAGCAGCGCGTCGAGGCCCTGCCGCGTTTCTGGCCCATGCCGCGTGTCCGCCGCCGTACCAGGGCATAGCGTTCTGCCGGGTCGCCGGGTTGCCGGGCCTGTCGGCTTGTGCGGGATGCCCGGCGGCGTGGCGATGGGCCGCGAGGCGTGTGGCCGCAGCGGCTGCTCGGCCCGCAGGCGGTTGGCGCCGGCACTGGAACTGCAGGGTGGACAGGGGATGTGGCACGGGGGTTCGGCCGGTTGGCTGCGCCTAGAATCGCCGTGCATCGGCTGATGTGTACCGCCCCATGACTGAAACCGCATTCGGACTGGCATTCAGCACCCTGCTGGTTGAGCGGGTGCTGGCGGCATCGCCGTTCCGGGAGCGGCAGTCGCAGGCCGGCGAGCCGTTGATGCGCCTGACGAACGTGGCCAGCGGTGCCCCGGCCGGCGCCTTCCGCCTGTGGGTGGCCGAGGGTGACGGCCGGCTCGACCGGCTGATCCACTTCCGCCTGCACAGCGACCCGGTCGACACGAATCTGGTGTTCCTGTTTGCCCGCCCGGCATCGGCCGTGCCGCACTTCCACGCACAGGTCGTGCAATTTGCCCCGGACGCCTGCGTCTACAATGCTGACATCATCCCGCGGCTGGACCCGGTCGATCATCCCGACTGGTATCGCACCGTGTATGGTCCCGTGACGAAGGCCTACTGGAAAGCGACCACCGATCGCCAGAATGTCTGTGCGATGGCCCCCGCCAACCCGGCCATCGCCGTGTACCTGTCGCCCTGGGGCATCGCCGCCGGCCGGCCCACGGACAAGGCCGAGTTCGATCGCGTGTCGCCTGCCCTCATCGAATACCTCGACCAGTGCCTGACGCTGTCGCGGACGCTGGATTACCCGGCGGCCACGGCCGCCGCACTGGCCGGGCGCGACCCGCGGCACATGGCGCTCCTGCACAGCGATGCGCTCGATCCGCGGGCATGGAAAGGTGTCTACCGCGTCGTCGGCGACGACGTCGGCCAGCGCATTCGCGAGGCCATCGTTACGCCTGCGTTGCCCCCCGCTGGTTCGCCGTGAGGACGGGCCGGCCGGCCGGCCGCGCCCGATGACGGGTCTGCGGTGTCATTCCCGCACGGTCCGGGTGGCGCAGCCACGCCAGGCCGGTGCGTATTGCCAGGGAGACGGAACATGAAGATCGCCATCGTCGGTGCGGCCTACACGGGGTTGGCTGCCGCCCGTCATTTTCGTCGCAACGGTCATGTCGTCAGCGTCACGACCACGCGGCCCGAGCGCGTGGCCGAACTCGCCGAAGTGGCCGATCGGGTCATCGTCATGAAAGGCAGCGACGCGGAAAAGATGCGCGGCCTCCTTGCCGATGCCGATGCCCTGCTGCTGACGATGGCCGGCGGGCTGGGTATCAAGGACGGCAAGCCCTACATGGACCCGGTTGCCTACCGCGACGCCTACGTCGGCACCGCCGAGGGCGTGGCTGCGGCCATCGACTCCGCGCCCGCCTTGCGCCAGATCATCTTCTGCAGTTCGCTCAACGCCTACGGCGATGCCCACGGTGTCAGCCCGATCACCGAAGACACCGCGCCCAATGCCAACTCCCCGGCCGCACAGGTCTACATCGAAACCGAGCAGCGCCTCACCGCGCTGGCCGACCAGGAGCGCCGCGTCTGCCACTTCCGCACGGGCACCATCTACGGCCCCGGACGTGAGCACCGCAACGAACTCAGGTACATCGCCGGCCGGCAGATCCCCTTCGACGGCCGCTCCGACGCGATGCTCGTCCACCGCGATGACGTCGTCCGGGCGCTGGACTTCGCCATTGCCCGGCAGATGTCCGGGCTCTACAACCTCTTCAATGACATCAGCGACGACAAGCAGCAGTTCTTCGACCGCATCTGTGCCCGCGAGGGTCTCGAGCCGGTCACGTGGCTCGGCGTCGTCAAGGGTCCGAAGGGCGTGTCCAACGCCAGGATCAAGGCCGCCGGCTTCCACTTCGCCGATCCCGCTGGCGACCGCGAGCAGGACGACCTGCTGGCCTGACCGGCGGCGCAACCCACCCCGGAAGCCGAAGCCAGGCCTGAACCCAAGGCCACGCCGGCCGGTGCGCCGCGAGCCGTCCGCCACGACACCGTTGGCTTCGGGGAGAAGCGGCGAAAGTGTGAACGACGTCGAGAAATTCGACCCGCACCCGTGATCGCCGCGCAGCTGTCACCCGCCTGTCATGCGGCTGCGGCATGTTACGCCGCGACGCCGGTCAGCCGGCTTCGCCACGGTGCAGGGCATGATGCGGGTACGAAGCGTATTTCTCTCCGACATCCACCTCGGCAACCCCGGCTGCCACGCCGAGCTTTTGCTGCGCTTTCTGCGCCATGTGCGCACGCAGAACCTGTTCTTGATCGGCGACATCATCGACCTCGAAAGCATGGCGAGAAAGCCCTGGTGGGCCCCGGCGCACACCGATGTGCTGCGCACGGTGCTCGGCCTCGCCCGCCAGGGCGGTCGCGTGGTCTACATTCCGGGCAACCACGATGCACGCTTCCGCGCCCACTGCGGACGCACCCTGGCCGGCATCGAGATCCGGCGCTTCGTCATTCACGATGGTGCGGCGCACCGGCGCTACCTGCTCCTCCACGGCGATGAATTCGACGGCCTGCTCGCCTGCGGCACCGGCCTGGCGCGCCTTGGCGCGTTCGCCTACCGCTTCATCATCCGCATGAATTCGCGCCTCAATCGCGCGCGTCAGCGCCTCGGCTATCCCTACTGGCCCTTCGCCAGCCGGCTCAAGCACCGCTTCGGCAGCGCGCGCCAGTACATGGCGCAATTCCGCGACACGGTGGTGCACACCGCGCGGGGCTGTGCGGTCGATGGCGTGGTCTGCGGCCACATCCACCAACCGGAACAGGTGCGGGTCGAGGGCATCGAGTATCTCAACACCGGCGACTGGGTCGAGAACTGCACGGCCGTCGTCGAGCACCTCGACGGCCGCATGGAACTCATCGACTGGGCACGACAGGTGGCCCTGCTCGACGCGCGAGAACCCCTGCCGCAGCCGCTGGGCAAGGCCGCCTGAGCGAGGGCGGGCTGTCGAGGCCATCCGCCGCGCCAGCCCCTGGCGCGTGCCGTGCGCCCGGCGGTGACGGCGGCCGACCGACCCGGCTGGATCCAGAGCGGCTTTACCGCGACTTCCCCGTCGACCGCTGACGCCCTCCGCCCGGCACCCGGGGGTCAGGTGCCGGAGGCGCGAAAGATGCTTTCGATGGCGGCGTCGAGGGCAGCGTTGAATTCGGCATCGGATTGTTGTGCGGCGAGGCCCTCGGTCAATGCCCGCGAGAAGCTCGCGACCATGCCGTGCTGGCGTGCGAGGCGCGCGTTGGCCTCATCGCGCGAATAGCCCCCGGACAGGGCCACGACCTTCAGCACCCGAGGGTGGCGGATGCACTCGGCGTAGAGGTTGTCTTCCTCGGGCAGTGTCAGCTTGAGCATCACCAGCTGGCCTTCGGGAAGCCGGTCGAGCCGGGCGAGGATCGCGGCCTCGAGCAGGGCCTCGGCCCTGGCCTTGTCGGGGCAGTGGATGTCCACTTCGGGCTCGATGATCGGCACGAGGCCCGCGGCGATGATCTGACGGCCGACCTCGAACTGCTGGTCGACGATCGCCTCGATGCCCGCCGGGTCGGCCTGCTTGATGACCGAACGCATCTTGGTGCCGAAGATGCCCTTGGCCCTGGCGCGGGCCAGCAATGCGTCGAGATCGGGCATGGGCTTCATGAGCTGCACGCCGTTGGCTTCGGCGGCGAGCCCCTTGTCGACCTTGAGGATCGGTACGACGTTCTTGACGTTCCACAGGTAGTCGGCGGTCGGCCGGCCCTCGATGTCGCGGTCCATGGTGTTCTCGAAGAGGATCGCCGCGAGGATCCGCCTGCCGTCGAATGCGGGGCTGGTGATGATGCGCGTGCGCATGGCGTGCACCAGGTCGTACATCTGTGCCTCGCCCGACCAGCTGTCCTCGGCGATGCCGTAGAGCCGCAGCGCCTTGGGCGTGCTGCCGCCGCTCTGGTCGAGCGCGGCGATGAAGCCGTTCTGGCTGCGGAACTTGTTCTTCTGCTGTTCGAATTGACTCATGGCCGGCCCCCTGGGCAATCGGATTCGCGGGAACTGATTCTAAACGCCCCGGGCGGGCGCTGGCCACCGGCAGGGCCTTTTCTGACGCGCCCGTCACGCGCCGCGGTGCTGCACCCTGTCGTGCGCCCACACACGCGCCAGCACGGCGCCGGCCGTGTTCATCCCGCGCTCCAGCCCAGCGCATGGGCCTGCTGCTGCGCGAGTGCGGGCACGTCGGCGGCGATCAACCGCTCGTGGAGGATCTGCACGCCGAGCAGGTGATTGATGATCGCGTCGATCTGGTTGCGGGTTGCCCCGGAGGTGTCGGCGGCCTCGTGCAGGGCGAGCACCGCCGCGACGCCTTGCCGGTCGAGCAGCCCGGCCGCGTCGATGGCGGTCGGGCCGAGGTACTCGGCGGCGAGTGCCTGGAGCGCGGCGACCTTCCGCGGATCGGTATGGGCGGGCGGCGCCATGAACGCGAATTTCTCCCGGCGGTAGAGCCGTTCCGGCAGCAGGCCCTTCATCGCCTCGCGAAGCACGTATTTATCCGTCTGGCCACGGATGCGCAATGTCGGCGGCAGGGTGGCGGCGTAGGCGGCGAGGGGGTGGTCGAGGAACGGCGGCCGGGCCTCCATCGAATGGGCCATGTCGACGCGGTCGCCACCCCAGGTGAGGATCTGCCCCTCGAGCATGGTCTTGATCCACACGTACTGCGCCTTGTCGAGCGGGTGGCGGCCCTGCAGCGCGGTCGGGTCGAGCGCGGCGGCAATGGCCGCACCGGGATCGTGGTCGCGCAGTGCGGCGCGCCGGTCGCCATCGAGCAGCGCGGGCACCCGGGTCGCGCTGGCCAGCCACGGCTGCAGGCAGGCCGGCGTGAATCCGACCACCGCATCCAGCGCCGGGCTGGTGACCGCCGTTTCGGCGAGCATCGCACCGCTGAACCGGGCATTGCGCGTGGCCAGCGCCGCTTCCATGGCCTGGCGTTCGGCGGCGGGCAGTTCGTCGAGGCCGTGCAGGTACATGTCCTGGCGGAAAGCCGGGTAACCGCCGAACAGCTCGTCGGAACCTTCGCCCGTGAGGACCACCTTGTAGCCGCTTTCCCGCACCCGGCGGCTCATCAGGAACTTGGCCACCGCCAGCGTGTTGTAGACCGTGCGCTCGGTGTGCCAGATCGTCTCGGCAAAGGCGTCGTAGAGCGTGCCGGCATCGAGGCGCAGGACGATCTGCCCGGCGCCGGTGGCCGCGGCCATCCCGGCGGCGATCGGTGTCTCGTCGTAGGCGGCGCTGTCGAAGCCGATGGTGAAGGCCTTGACCGGATCCTGGCGCAGCGCCGCGGCGAGGCCGAGGATGGAACACGAGTCGATGCCGCCGGACAGGTAGCAACCCACGGGCACATCGGCTTCCAGGCGCAGGCTGACGGCTTCGACCAGCCGCTCGCGCACGCCTTCGATCATCGAAGCCTCGCGATGCACGGGCTGGTGCTCGCCCGCCACGGGGAAGGTCATGTCCCAGTAGCGCTGCTGGCGGACCTGCAGCCGGCCGTCACGGCGTCGGATGCCGATCGCGTGGCCGGGTGGCACCTGGTGGACGCCCTCGAAGGCCGTCGTGCCGGGCACCATGGTCTGCATGAGTTGGTGGAACAGCCCGCGCGAGTCGAAGGCCCGGCGCACCTCGGGGTGGGCGAACAGCACCTTGATTTCCGAACCGAAAGCCAGGCCGTCGGCATATTCCGCGTAGTAGAGCGGCTTGATGCCGAAGCGGTCGCGCACCAGCCACAGGGTGTCCTCGTCGCGGTCGTGGAGCGCGAAGGCGAACTCGCCGCGCAGCTGCTCCAGCATTCCGGCTAGGCCCAGCCGTGGATAGAGGTGCAGGATGATCTCGGAGTCGCTCTTGGTGGCGAAACGCGCCCCGGCGGCGCTCAGCCCGGCACGAATCCGCTGGTAGTCGTAGAGTTCGCCGTTCTTGGCCAGGAGCAGCCGGCCGTCGCCGGACAGGAACGGCTGCCGCCCCCGTTCGGCCTCGAGGTCGATGATCGACAGCCGCGCGTGGCTCAGTCCGACGCCCGCCCCGGCCCGCCAGCCGAAGCCGTCGGGACCCCGGTGGTGCTGGATGGCCGCCATCGAGACGAGGATCTCGGCGTCCACCGGCTGGTTTCGGTCGGCGTGGATGAATCCGGCGATTCCGCACATCGGTTCGGGGTCCTCTGTCAGGCGAAGTACTTGAGCAGGGTGGTCAGGAGTGCCATGCGCATGAACACGGCGCCGCGCGCCTGGGCGAAGTACCAGTTGTGTGCGCTGCCATCGAGCGCCGGCGACAGTTCGCTGCCACGCGACAGCGGGTGCAGGATGATGGCGTCCGGCCGCAGGGGCGACGCCGGGTCGAGGCGGTAGTTCGCACCATGGGCCTCGAAGTCGTTGCCGACCCAGGCCACCGCGTTGATGTAGATGACATGCGCCTCGGCGAGCCCGTCGGTGAGGTCGCGGGTGGTGCGGATCCGCAGGCCCGCGGCGGCGAGGTCCTCGCGCTGGCCGCTGGCGAACGGGTCGTCTTCCTCGGCGACGACCACCACTTCCTGCACCGCCGGTGCGAACAATGACAGCAGGATGAGCAGGCTGCGGATGGTGCGCATCCGTCCCGGCACGCCGACGATGCAGAAGCGGATCCGCTGGCCGGGGTCGACGGCGGCGTCGCACAGCGCCGGCCGCCACTTGAGCAGTGCGTAGATGTCGGCCAGCGCCTGGGTCGGGTGTTCGTCGAGGCCGTTGCCGCCGTTGACGATGGGGATGCTGAGGCTTTCGAGCATGTCGTAGACATCGCCTGCCTCGCTGCTGCGCAGGACCACGAGGTCGGCGTAATGATTGAGCATCTCGCCGATGTCGTGCAGGGATTCGCCCTTGGCGATGCCCGTCGAGGCCGGGTCGGTGATCGACATCACGTCGCCACCGAGCCGGTGCCAGGCACTTTCGAAGGACAGGCGCGTGCGTGTGCTCGGCTCGTAGAACGCGCTGACGAGGATCTTGCCCGTCAGCGGGCGCGACATGAGCTGTGGCTGGGTCTCGAAGCGTGCGGCGAGCCGGCCCAGCTGGATGAGCTGGGCGCGGCTGAACTGCCGGGCCGAAATCACCGGACGCAGCGCCAGGTCGAGCAGCGGTGTGAGGTCTTCCCCGATGCGCTCGAGCAATGCCCGCGGACGGTCGAAGCCCTGCGTGTCGAGGACCTTCTCCGCCACGGGCGCCGTGAGCCGTGGGTGCAGCGCGTTCACCATAGCCGGTTCCTCCGCCAGTCCCGCCACAGCAGGACCATGAGCAGTACCGGGGCCAGGCAGGTCAGGCCGAGTGCCCCGTAAATCAGCGCGGCGAGGGCCGCTTCGGGCAGGATCATGCGGATGGCACTCCCGTGTGGCGCGGGGCTTCCCGCAACCGTTGCCAGTCGAAATCGGCCGGTGCGCGCCAGGCGCCGTACAGCACGCAGCACATCGAGGCCGCGGCGCCGAGCAGGGCCGCCACGTAGAAGCCGACGAGGAAGTAGCCGGCAAGCCCGGCGAGGCTGCCGATGACCATGCCGCTCGTGGCACCAGCGCTGCCGGCCCGTCGCCAGAACAACCCCGCAGCGATCGGCCAGATGGTGCTGGCGACGAATGCGCCGGTGAAGAACAGCAGTTCGGCCAGCGTCGTCAGGCGTGGCACGCACAGCAGCCAGGTGATGACGCCCAGCGCGACGATCACGCGCGGCATGACGCGACGCAGTTCTGCCGCATCGGCATGCGGCCGCAGGTGGCGGCGCCAGATGTCCTCGACGACGAGGATGCCGGTGGCGGCGAGCAGCGAGTCGAGGCTCGAGGACAGCGCGGCAAAGACCATCACCAGCACCAGCACCGCACCGGTGGTGCCGAGCAGTTCGACGGCCACCAGCGGCCCGACCATGTCGGCGGCGGGCACGTTGACCGACAGCGCCGGTGCGGCCAGCGCAACGAAGCCGGCGACGATGGGGATGGGCGCCCACAGGCAGCCGGCCAGCACGCAGGCGCGAAAGCCCACGCCCTCGCGCAGGGCAAAGGCCCGGCTCCACCAGACATTGGAGTGATAGACCTCGCCCATGCCGAACAGCACGTTGTTGAACAGGAACATGATCGCGGCGGGGAACCACAGGTTGAGCAGCTCGGGTCGCTCGGCTGTCACGGCTTCGTGCATGCGCGCGATGCCGATGTCCTGGATGGCCAGCACCGCGATGACGATGACCCCGGCGAGGATCACCAGCGCCTGGATGAAGTCCGTGCCGATCACCGCGCGGAAACCGCCGAGCAGCGTGTAGCCGACGCAGATCAGCAGGATGACGGTCATGCCGTAGTGGTAGGGGATTCCGGTCAGCGCATGGATGAGGATGCCGCCGGCCATGCCCATGCTGACGAGCCAGCCGAGGCTGTAGAACAGCGAGATGGCCAGAAACACGCGCCATGCAAGTGTGCCGTAGCGCAGGCGGATGAAGTCGCCGCTGGTGTAGCCGTGGGGCATCAGCGCGCGGATACGCCGCGCGAGCGGGGCGAACAGCAGCAGGCCGACGGCGCCGAGCGAATAGCCGAACATGCCCCAGGCACCCATCTGCAACGCCACTTGCGGGGCGGCCATCGTGGTGTTGCTCGTGACCCACGTCGCCATCGCCGTGGCGGTGCCGAGGGCGAGGCCGACGCGCCGGCCGGCGAAGGCGTAGGCATCGAGGTCCGCGGCGTGTCGCCCCCAGTACCAGCCGAGCGCGACCCACAGCAGGCTGAACCCGGCGAGGATCGCCCAGCCGAGCCGGGCATCGAGGACTGCATCGCCGACGGCGTTCAACGGCCGGCGATCCGTTGGCCGGCGAGGATCAGCCCGACTGTGGCGCAGAACACCGCCGCACCGAGGGCGAAGAACAGCAGGGCACGCCCCCGCGGGTGGTGTTCGACCTCGACACCGACGGGTGCGCTCCACGCGCCCTGCGCGTCGCCGCGCGTGGCACGGATGCGGTAGTAGTACCAACCATCGGGCTTTCCGGAGACCAGCCGCGCGCGGTCGCTGCCACGGTAGATGCGGCGACCGTCATGGAACGACGGGTCGGTGGCTTCCTCGAGTTCGACGATGGACGGTCCGGCTGACCAGTGAAGGCGGAAGTAGCCGGCGGTGGCGCGCGTGCTGTCGCTGTGCAGGGTGAGGGCGGGCGGGGCGTCGCGGTCGGCCGCTGCGGCGACCGTCATGACCGGGGTGCCGGCGATCAGCCATGCCGCGAGCGTCAGGGCGGGGGCGGCCCGCAAGGCGGGTCCGGCTGGGCGGAACAGGGTGCACACGGGCGGTGGTCAGCCGGCAGGCACGTTGTCGGTCGGGGCAGGCATGGTATCGGACGGGTCCGCAAGACGCCGGGTGGTCAACGCATGCAGGCGTGCTCCTGAAGGAAAACCGCGGCAGGATCCCCCATCGTGTCGGGTATTTCAAACCGGCGGATGCGCGCGGCGTGCAGCGCCGATGCGCCGAGACAGCGTGATGATCGCGTACGCGGCGTTTCTGTTTTTCGATACGGCGGGCCGTGCGGGAGGCGCGAAACGCCGTACAGCTGGCCCGCAGATGCCGCTGTGGACGCCTGACCGGCCTGCGCTTGTCCTCGGGCCGTCATTCGGCGTGCAGGGGTCGTCCGGCTGCACGCCCGGCCGTCAGGCGGGGCGTGCATGCGCGCCCGGAGCCAGGCCTGGCGGGGCGTCCGGGCACCTTCTCAGATGCCGGGCACGCTGGTGATCTGCGTCGGGCCGTCGAGTCGGGCGGCGGTCAGGCGGCCGCCCCACACGCAGCCGGTGTCGAGGCCGAGCAGGTTCTCGCGCCGGCACAGGCCGAGTGCCGACCAGTGGCCGAAGACGATGCGCACGCTGTGGCTGGCGCGGGCCGGCACCTCGAACCACGGCGTCAGGCCGTTGCCGGTACTGCCGGGAGGGCCCTTGGCAGCGAGGTCGAGGCGACCATCGGTGCGCACGAAGCGGATGCGGGTCAGCGCGTTGACGATGTAGCGCACGCGGTCGTGGCCGCCGAGGTCTTCGCGCCAGCGCGCGGGCTTGTCGCCGTAGATGTCATGCATGAAGGCGGCACAGCCCGGGCCGCCCAGCACCGCGCCGGCCTCGCGGGCCCGCTTCACCGTCTGCAACGGGTCCCACGCCGGCGGCACGCCAGCGTGGACCATCAGCGTGTTGATCTGCGGCTGATAGTGCGCCAGCGGCTGGCGCCGCAGCCAGTCGACGAGTGCCGGGCCATCGTCCGCCTCGAGCACCTGCGCAAGGCCGCGATCGCCGGCCCGTGCCGGGTTGCCGTGGGCCAGCGCGATGAGGTGCAGGTCGTGGTTGCCGAGCACAACACGCGCACGGTCGCCGAGGCCGTGGACGAGGCGCAGCACGCCGAGCGAGTCGGGACCGCGGTTGACGAGGTCGCCGACGAACCAGGCCTCGTCGCATGCCGGGTCGAAGCGCAGGCGTTCGAGCAGGCGCGACAGCGCCGCGTGACAGCCCTGGACGTCGCCGATCGCGTAGATCGCCATGCCGCGCGACGGCCGTGCCGGTCAGTCGCCCGGACCCGCGGTGCCCGATTGCGGGCCGCCGACCGACCGCTGCATCAGTGCAGTACCCCGGGCACCGCGAGGCGGAACACCGGGATCGGGGCACGAAAACTTGCGCCGTCGTCCGTGACCATGCCGTAGCTGCCTTCCATGGTGCCGACCGGTGTTTCGATGACCGCACCGCTGGAATAGCGGTGTGCCTCGCCGGGGCCGATGCGCGGCTGTTCGCCGACGACGCCGTCGCCCTCGACCTCCTGCACCTTGCCGTTGGCATCGGTGATGACCCAGCGGCGGTTGACGAGCTGGGCCGGCACCCGGCCGGCGTTGCGGATCGTCACCGTGTAGGCGAAGACGTAGCGCTGGTTTTCCGGCTCGGACTGCGTCGGGAGGTAGAGCGTCTCGACGATGATCTCGAAGGTGTGGGTATCGGTGTGGTGCGTGGCCATGGGGGGATTCTACCCCGTCGGCCGGGGCTGCCGCTCAGCCGGGCTTGCCATAAGCGCCGCCGTCGCGCTGCGCCACGTGGTTGGCCAGCCGCATGAAAGCCGGCAGGTCGAGTTGCTCGGCGCGCAGGCCGGGGTCGACATCGGCTGCCGCGAAGGCGGTGGCATCGATGAGGCCCTTGAGCGCGTTGCCGAGGCGCTTGCGCCGCTGGCCGAAGGCGCGGGTGACGACCTCGTCGAAGGTGCGCAGGCAGTCGATGCCCGGCGCCGGCGGCGGGCGGGGCAGCAGGCGGGCCACCGCCGAATCGACGCGTGGCGCCGGGCGAAAGGCGCCCGGACCGATGCAGAACAGGCGCTCGACGCTGCAGCGTGCCGCCAGCGTGACGCTCAGCCGCCCGTAGTCGCGGCTGCCGGGTGCTGCTGCCATGCGCTCGACGACTTCCTTCTGCAGCATCACGTGCATGTCGCGGATGAGGCCGACGTGGCCGAACAGGTGAAACAGCAGCGGCGTCGAGATGTTGTAGGGCAGGTTGCCGACCAGCCGCAGGCTGCCGGGGCCTTCGGCGAGGGTGGCGAAGTCGAAGCGCAGCGCGTCGGCGACGTGGATGTGGAGCGATGTCGTCGGCACGCGCGCCGGCAATGCCGCGGCGAGGTCGCGGTCGATCTCGACGACGTCGACGCGCCGCGCCCGCGCCGCGAGCCCGGTCGTCAGCACGCCTTCGCCGGGGCCGATCTCGACGACGTGGTCGTCGCCGCGCACATCGATCGCGGCGAGCAGCCGCGCGATGATCTGCCGGTCATGGAGAAAATGCTGACCGAAGCGTTTTCTGGGGGCGTGATTCAAGGCGATGCCCTGGTCTGCTGCATGGAACCCGGGTGATTATGCGGCAGCGGGCAGGCATGCGCCCGCGCGGATGCCGGATCATCGCAGCCACCGCGCCTCACACCTTGCGTGTGCGTTCCGCAGCGATCGAGATCCGCGGGTACCAGGTCTGTTCGGTGCGTTTCATGCCGCGGTCGAGCTGCATGATCACGGCGTCGATGAGGAACGGGCGGCCTTCGGCGAGCACGCCCTTGGCGCGGCGCAGGGCCTGGCGCAGTTCGTCGGGGTGGGTGCAGGTGCCGGCGGGGATCTCGAAGCTGCGCGCGAGTCCGGCGAAGTCGACGTCGGGCCGGCCGAGGTATCCGGTCAGGTCGCGCCATTGCGCGCGGGTGTCCTGGTTGCGCCACAGCGGCGAACTCATCTCGATGCGGTTGCGTTCGTTGTCGTAGCTGCGGTTGTTCAGGATCACGAACAGCACCGGGATCTCGTGGCGCGCCGCGGTCCACAGTGACTCGACCTGTCCGAACAGGAAGGCACCATCGCCGACGAGGCACACCACCTCGCGATCCGGCAGGGCGGTCTTTACACCCATCGCGGCGCCGGCTGCCCAGCCGAGCGCGAAGCCGGTGGTCTGGCCGATCAGGCGCCGGCCGCCGGGTGACAGGTTCAGCCAGTGGTACGGCGTGCGGTAATCGAGTTCCGGCACGATGACGGCGTCTGCTTCGAGCACGTCGTCGAGTTCGGCCGAGACCCGTTCCCAGGACATCGGGCTGGCATTCCAGTAGGCCCGTGCGCCCTCGTGTCGCCTTGCGGCCTGTTTCGCGGCGGCTTCCCGCGCGGCCGCCAGCCGGGGGGCCGCGATCGCGCGCAGCCGCCTGGCCGTGGCCATGCCGCGGATCGCATCGGTGAGCGCGATGACGGTCTCCCGGGCCCCGGCGGCGATGGCGATGTCGACGGGCTGGCTCATCGCGATGGCGTCGAGGTCGAGGCGTGCCTGGATGGTGGTCGCCGTGCGCGGCACGGGGGCGGTGATGAGTGCCGGGTCGGGCATGGCCGCGCCGACGTTCAGGAAGACATCCGGCCTGCCCGTCAGGCGCGGGAAGCCGAGTCCGTGGAAGCCGCCGAACAGCGGGTGGCTGAAGGGCACGTCGCCATACACGCTGAGTCCCTGGGTGACAGGGGCACCGAGCAGTTCCGCGAGGGCCATGAACTCGGCATTGGCACCGGCTCGCGTGACCTCGCCACCGGCGCAGAGCAGCGGCGTTTTCGCCGCCAGCAGGGCCCGTGCCGCGGCCTCGATGAGCGCCGGTTCGGGGTGCATCTGTCCATCGACGGTGAAGCGGCGCTGCGGGTAGATGAGCTGCTCGACCCGGTCGGCCGCCAGGATTTCGTTCGGGAAGCGGATGTGGACCGGGCCGCCGGGCGGCGTGCGCGCCACCTTGATGGCCCGGCGCGTCATCTCGCTGATCTGCGTTTCCCTGTCCACCTGCCAGCGCCACTTGGTGAATTCCTCCGTAGGCGCGATCCAGTCATCGACCTGCTCGAAGCCGTCGCGGCCCGGGAACTGGCTGTTCGGCCCGTCGGAGAACACCGCGATCGCGGAGCGGTCCTTCCAGGCGTTGTAGAGGTTGTTGAGGGTGCTCGGCACCGCCACCCCGGGGACGAACAGCGCGGCGGTTTCGAGGCTTGCCAGTTCGAAGCCGTGCGCCATGCTCGTCGCCTGCGACTCGGCCACTGCGAGGATCATGCGCACGTCGGGACGCAGGGTGAGCGCATCGAAAAACGGTGACATGCCCGTTGCCGTGGTGCCGAACACGTTGCGCACACCGGCGGCGCGCAGCGTCTCGACGAAGATCTCGGCGCCGGTACCCTGCACGCGCAGGCCCTCCGCCGGCGGCGGCATGGGCGCGCCACCGAGCTGCGCGGCGAGGGTGTCGACGGCGCCCGCGGAGAATCCCAGTGCCGCAAGGCCGAGCGCGAAGTCGCGCCGCGTGATCTCGTGGTCGACGTATCGCTTGATCAGGTTGCGCATCGCGTGCCCCGCTTTCCGGCCGGACTGCCGTCATGCTGCACCTGTCGTGGTGGCCGGGCCAGGTCTCCGGTGTCGGCGACCGACGACCGGTCAGCGCCCCCATGGCGGGTCGAATGCCCGGACGGTGCCGGCACGCCGTCAGGTGCTGGTGCGGGCCGCAATCTCGCAGGCGAGGCGCACGGCGGCGTGCAGGCTGCCGGACTCGGCGCGGCCGCTGCCGGCCAGCGCCAGTGCGGTGCCGTGGTCGACGGACGTGCGGACGATCGGCAGGCCGAGCGTCACGTTGACGGCATGGCCGAAGCCGTGCTGCTTGAGCACGGGCAGGCCCTGGTCGTGGTACATGGCGAGGATGGCATCGACGCCGGCGAGGTGGCGGGCGACGAAGGCGGTGTCCGCCGACAGCGGACCGGTCAGCCGCATGCCCTGGCGGCGCAGCACGTCCAGCACCGGGATGATATGCGCCTGTTCTTCATTGCCGAGGTGGCCGTCCTCGCCGGCGTGCGGGTTGAGGCCGAGGACGGCGATGTGCGGCTGTGCAAGCCCGAACTGGCGCTGCAGGCCGTCGTGGAGGATGCGCAATGTTTCGTCGATCCGTTCGCGGGTGATCGCCGCCGGCACCGCTGCCAGCGGCAGGTGGGTCGTCACCAGGGCGACGCGCAGCCTGTCGCTGACCAGCAGCATCACCGGGCGCATGCCACCGGCGCGTGTGGCGAGGAACTCGGTGTGGCCCGTGAACGGGATGCCGGCCTCGTTGATGATGCCCTTGTGCACCGGTGCGGTGACCATTGCGGCATAGGTGCCGTGCCGGCAGCCATCGAAGGCCGTCTCGAGCAGGCCGAGCACATGGCTGGCATTGCGCCGGTCGAGCCGCCCGGCGCTGGCCGGCACGGCCAGCGCCGTGGGCGCGACGAGCAGCCGGCCCCGTGGCGAGGGCTGTGGCGGCGCGTCGGTGAACACGTCGAGCTCGACGGTTTCGCCGAGCTGGCGCGCGCGGGCCTCGAGAAGTTGCGGGTCGCCGTGGATGACGAGCTGTGCCGGCCACGTGTGGTGGGCCAGGGCAAGGACGATGTCGGGGCCGATGCCGGCCGGCTCGCCGCAGGTCACGGCGATGCGGCGCACGCCGGGCATCAGAGGCGCAGCTCGACGAAAGCCTCGTCGCGCAGGCGGCGCGTCCAGAGTTCGGTTTCCTCGCCGAGGCGGCTGTTGCGGATGGCATTGATCGCCGCGAAGCGCTGGCGGTCGGCGGTGGTGTCGTGGACGCGCCGGTCGAGCACCTGGATGAGGTGCCAGCCGAAAGGCGTTTGCACGGGTTCGCTGATCTCGCCTGGCGCCAGCGCATTCATCGCTGCCTCAAAGGCCGGCACGAAGCGGCCGGGGCCGTTCCAGTCGAGGTCGCCGCCGTTGATCGCCGACTGCGGGTCTTCCGAGGTGACGCGGGCGATGGCGGCGAAGTCGTCGCCGTCGAGGACGCGCTGGCGGATGTCGGCGAGCTTCTGGCGGACGGCGGCGTCGTCGAGGATCTCGTTGGTGGTGACGAGGATGTGACGAACGTGCGTCTGGTTTTCCATGACGGGCTCGCCGCCGCGGCTGTCGGTGAGGCGCACGAGGTGGAAACCGCTGCTGCTGCGGATCGGTGCCGAGACCTCGCCCTTGTTCAGCGTCGGCACGACGTCGGCGAACAGGCTGGGCAACTCGGGGCCCTTGCGCCAGCCGAGGTCGCCGCCTTCCAGTGCCTGTTGCCCTGCGGAATACGCCACGGCGAGTTCGGCGAAGTCCTCGCCGGCCAGTGCCCGCCGGCGGATGTCCTCGATGCGCACCTGTGCGGCTGCGATGTCGTCGGGTGTCGCCGTCGCCGACAGCGCGACGAGGATGTGCGACAGGCGGTATTCCATGCGCTGGCTGGGCCGGGCGCTTTCACGGGCCAGCCAGACGTCGATTTCCTTTGGTGAGACGGCGATGCGGCCGACGACATCGCGCTGGCGGAGCTGCTCGATGGTGATCTGGTCGCGCAGCTGGCGGCGGTAGGCGTTGTAGTCGATGCCTTCGGTGGCCAGCGCGGCCGGCAGTTCGTCGAGTGTGACGCCATTGCGCTCGGCGACGTTGGCCAGCGCCTGGTTGAGCATTTCGTCGGGCACCTGGATGCCGTTGCGCTCGGCGCGCTGCAACTGGATCTGCTGGATGACGAGGCGCTCGAGGACCTGGCGGGTCAGCACCTGCTGCGGCGGCAGCGCGGTGCCCTGGGCGCGCAGTCGCGTGACGATCTGCTCGAGCTCTTCCTGCAGTTCGCTCTTGAGGACGATGCCATCGTTGACGACGGCGGCCACGCCGTCGAGCAGTTCTCCGGCGCTGCTCAGTTCGCGGGTCTGCGCCATGGCCTGCCCGGTGGTCAGCAGCAGCGACGTGGCGAGGAGCATCAGGGGCGGGAACGGTCGCATCGCAGGGCGTCAATAGTTGTCGAAACGATGGTAGCCGAGAATACCACGTTCGAGCATCTGCTCCGCGGTGCGGCCGTGGCTCGAAAAGCCCTTGAGCTGCAGCTGCAGCGAGATCGTGGTGTCGGATTCGCCGCTGCGGCTGACGAGCTGCCGGCGGGCGACGAGGCGCAGCCCCCAGCAGCAGGTCGAGTACTCGAAGCCGATGAAGCGGTCGAGCGGCTCGCTTTCTTCGATCGAGTAGTCGTAGCGGCCGATCGCGCTCCAGCGGTTGCCGAGCGGCCAGGCGAAGGCCAGGTCGACTTCCTCGATGCTGTCACGACGGAAGCGGTACGACAGGTTGAGCACGCGCTCCGGATCGGGGCGCCACAGCACGCGGGCCTCGGCCAGCCGCGTCACGCTTTCGTCGGAGTCCCACTGCCAGCCGATGTCGACGTTCCACACGTTGCGGATGTTGAGGCCCAGTTCGGCGATGTAGTCGGACGAGTTGTCGTCCTGCGACGGCTGCCCCGGCAGGGTGACGGTGCGGTTGCTGAAGTAGCGCGTCTCGCCGATGGTGGCGCTGAGCCGCTGCGAGCCGCTGGCGGCATCGATGAGGCGGGTGGTCACGCCGATGTTGAGCCGGTCGGTGTCGCCGAGCCGGTCGAGGCCGACGAAGCGGTTGCTGCGGAACAGCTGGACCATGTTGAAGTCGGGCAGGATGGTGTCGAAGACCGGCAGGTCGGACTGGTCTTCGAAGGGCACATGGACGAACTGCAGGCGCGGCTCGACGGTCTGCAGCCAGCCGTCGCCGTTGCCCCACATCCGCTCGAGCACGGTGCCGAAGTTGACCCGCCATACCGGCAGGCTGCGCCCCGGAGAATCGTCGTCGCCGGGGGCGGTGTCGTCGAGCCAGTAGCGGGTGACGTCGAAGGCGACGGCGGGTTCGAGGTAGAAGCCCGCGACGTCGAGCGGCAGCTCGATCTCCGGCATGAGGTGGGCGCGCAGGCCGGTGACGCCGACATCGCGGTTGAACCACGTCGCCTCCGAGTCGACGCGCCAGGTCAGGCCGAGCGGTCCGCCGGGCACCTCGGTCCGGGCGCTGAGCTGGGGCAGGCGCTGGTAGGGCTTTTCCGCGGGCAGCAGTGATTCGTCGAGGGTTTCGTATTCCTCCATGCGCAGCATCACCGCCCAGGCCATGTCGGCGAACTCGATGTCGAGGCGCCGGGGCAGGTGTGTCTGGCTGGTCTGGCCGAGGCCGCCGGCGAAATCCTGGAAGTAGGTGGTGTCCGAGACGTCGGTGACATCGACGGTGGCGCGGCCGCCGAAGGGCAGGGCGGTGCGGTTGTACCAGGCCCAGACGCTGCGCCGCGCGTCGGTGACCTCGTCGTCGGGCAGGTATTCACCGGACAGCGTGCCGCGGCTGTGCACCGTCAGGTAGCGGAACTCCCCCTTGGCCTGCACGCCGCGACGCGACATGTAGCGGGGCGTGAACGTGGCGTCGTGGTTGGGGGCGAGGTTGAGGTACCACGGCACCTCGAGGTCGATGCCGCGGGTCTGGCTGCGGCCGATGTTCGGCAGCAGCAGGCCGGTCTTGCGCTGGTTGGTCACCGGATAGGTGAGCCAGGGGGCATAGAGGATCGGCACGCCCATGAAGTCGAGGCGGGCGTTGCGTGCCGTGGCCATGCCGGTGCGGCGGTTGATGCCGAGCGTGCCGGCCCGCAGCATCCAGTCGTCCTTGCCGCGGGCGCAGGTCGTGTAGCTGACGTCGGTCAGGGTGAGGCGGTCGGCCTGGTCGATGCGCAGCGAGCGGGCGGCGCCGCGGCTCGACAGCGTGTAGAGGTTGAATTCGGCGTCCTCGATTTCCAGCACCCCGCCGGGGGCGTCGTAGCGGGCCGAGCGGCCGCGCACCCAGTTGGCCCCATCGCGGAAATCGATGTCACCGCCGATCTCGAAGCGCCCGGTGTCGCGGTCGTAGCGTGCCGCATCGGCGGCCAGCTCGCGGCCGTTGTGGCGCAAGGTCAGGCCGTCGTCGAAGCGCGCGATGCCGTTGAGGTCGAAGTCGAGCCCGCCGCTGGTGATGTCGAGGAGGTCGCGCACGACCTCACCGCCCGGCCAGGGCGAACGCGGCGGGGGTGGGTCGACCGCGCAGCCGGGGGCGTCGGCGGCGGCCGGTGGCGGCGCGAACAGGCACGCGGCCAGCATCAGTGATGGCGGCAGGCGAGGCACGGAACCCCCGGGGTGTCGTAATGCAGCGCAGGCCGCAGTATACCGGCCGTCCCGACACCGCGGGCTCAGGGTGAGGGCATGCTGCGGCAGTGCCATGTCGTGGGGTCGCAGCGGATGCGCTGCGGCGGGTCGACCGCGGCACCCTCGCCGGCGCAGCCACCGTCGAGGTCGAAGCGCCAGCCGCCGACGTCGAGCTGCGACACACGCAGTGCGCCGTCGCGACAGCGGGCAAAGGCCGCCGTGACGTCGACACCGATCTCGCCGTTGCGATGACCGTAAAGCGGGCCGAGGGTGTTGAAGCCTTCGTAGACGTGCAGCCGCAGCGGGTCCTCGGGTGCACGCCCCTCGACCGGTGCCGGCCGACCCACCGTGACGTTCCAGGGGCCGGTGGCGGCCGGCGGCCGGGATGCCGGTTCGGCGCCGCCGGTGGTGGTGGCGAGCGCCAGGCCCGCGGCGGCAAGCCAGCGGCGGCGCCGGCCTGCGTTCATCTTTCCCCCGGCCGCTGTTGGCCCGTCGCCCTGGGCAGTCGGGTGCGGGCGTAGGGGTTCATGCACTCGGCGATCTGGTAGAGGCCCGCGGCATCGGTCAGCGTGATGTGGCGCCGGTCGGCCCGGACCAGGCCCTTCTTCTGGAAGCGGGCAAGGATGCGGCTGACGGTTTCGGTGGCCAGGCGCAGGTAGTTGGCGATGTCCTGACGTGACATGGGCAACTCGACCGTGGTGCGCTCGGCGGCCATGCCGTGCTGACGCGCGCCGACCATGATGAGGAAGGCGGCGAGGCGTTCCTCGGCGGTGTAGTCGCCGGCGATACTCATCATGCTGAACAGCTCGCGGCTCAAAAGACGCAGCATCTGCTGCTGCAGCTCGGGGATTTCGCGCGTCAGCTGGGTAAAGGCATTGAACGGCACGCAGCAGATGGTGCAGTCGGTCAGGGCCACGGCATTGCCGCCGTGGCGGTCGGGGTAGATGGCGTCGGCACCGAGCGTCTCGCCGGCGAAGTGGAAGTTCATCACGTGCTCGCGCCCGCCGGCGTCGTCGGCGTAGCTCTTGATGCTGCCGGCCTGGATCGCGTAGAGATACTGGAACGGGTCGCCGATGCGATAGAGGTGCTCGCCGGCGGCCAGTGTGCGCGTGCGCAGGAGGGTCTGCTCGAAGCGCTGGGTCTGCGTGGCGTCGAGGCGCGCCGGCAGACAGCGCGTGAGGAACACGCAACTGCTGCAGCGTTGCCGGGGGGTCTGCATCTGCGCTGGCACGGCGCCGTCCCTCTGTTGGCCCACGCGGTCCCTGCGTGCTGGCGCTAGTGTAGAAAGCTTGCGCCGGCTTGGCTATCGGCGGCCCGGCCGGTGGTCAGGGTGCGGCACCGGAGGCGCCGGGCACTGCTTCGGCGAGGAAGGCGGCGACGTCGCGGGCGATCACCTCCCCGCCTTCCTCCGCGGCCATGTGGCCGATGCCGGGATAGGTGATCAGTTGCCGGGCTGGCGCATGGGTCAGGAGCCCGTACAACTCATGGGCCTGGTCGATGGGTGTCTGCGGGTTGGCCTCGCCCCACAGGACCAGCGTCGGCACGCGGATCGTGCCGGCCACGGCGGCCACGTCGAGGCTCGTGTAGCTGCCGAGGCGATCGAGTATCGCGCGGCGCTGGCCTTCGCGCATCCACATGTCGTGCCAGCGGTCGACCAGTTCGGGGGTCACGCGCTGCGGGTCGCCGAACCGCGAGCGCAGCATGTAGCGCGCCAGCGCACGCGGCGTGATCCACTCGAGGATGCGCGCCGCGGCCGGCAGGCGCGTGCCTTCGTCGCGCATGGCCCGGCCTTCGAGGGCCCCCGGGCTCAGCAGGATGAGCCGGTCGACGCGGTCCGGGTGCAGGCTGGCATAGCGCAGCGCCACGGTGCCGCCGAGCGATGTCCCGCCCAGCGCGAAGCGCTCGAGGCCGAGTGCATCGACGAAGCGTTCGGTGAGGTGCACGGTGCGGTCGAGGCTGTAGTCGCCACCCGGATCCGGCCCGGTCAGGCCGTGGCCGGTCATGTCGAAACGCAGCACGCGGTGGTGGGGGGCGAGGAGCGGAATCCACGTGTCCCAGCTCAGCAGGCTGGCGAAGTTGGCGTGGATGAGCACCAGCGGCGGACCGTGGCCCTCGTCGCGGTAGTGGATGCGTACGCCATCGACATTGAGGAACTTCGAGGCCGGGGTGGTGTAGCGCGCCTCGAGGATGGCGGCGGGGATGTCGCGGTAGACCCAGGCTGCGACAGCCAGGGCGGCCACCATCAGGGCCAGTGCCAGGGCGGCGTACTTGAGCAGGGTCATCGTCTCCGTTCCCGCGGGGTGCCAGCGTGCGCCAGTGTAATGGTGCGGCCATCGTCGGCACGAAAAAAAACCCGGGGGCATGGCGCCCCCGGGTTTCCGGCGTCGTTTTCGCGCGAGCGGTTACTCGGTCTTGCCGGCGACCTCGTCGGCGGCCTGTTGTGCCGCGTCGGCGGCACCCTGGGCGGCATCCGCGGCGCCCTGGGCCGCGCCTGCCACGGCGTCACCGGCTTCGCCGGCCGCTTCGTCGACCGCGGCCTGGCCGGCCTCGACGGTGGCGTCGGCGGCTTCCTCGATCTGCTGGGCGGCGCTGTCGACGGCCTTGGCGGCGTCATCCGCCGCCTTCTGCGTGCTGTCGGCCGGTTTGCCGCCACAGCCGGCCAGCAGCGCCAGCGCGAGGGATACGGCCAGCCAATGCGACTTTCTGTTATCGCTCATCGAATTTCTCCACATTCACGGTGATCGTGACAGCCCGACCGGGAAGCCCACCCGACACGGCCGCTCACCTTGTTTGACTACCCCCAGGCGGCTGCCCGTCGCGACGGCGCCGGGCCGCTGCCGGTCCATGTGTCTGCCCGGTCCGGGCAGACTGCGGCAGCATACCCCATCGCCGGCAGGGCTGCGCAGGCCGTGCGCGTTCCAGTGCGTGGTCAGGCCCGGCGATCGACGTGCGCCGGCGTTGACAGGCTCCGGAGGGCTGCGCATGATGCCGACACGTTGTCGCCAAGTGTCGGGTGGGGAAGCGCGGATGCCGCGTATCGATGCCGTCAACATCGAAGAGCACGTCCGGGTGCAGACCGCGCGCATCCTCGATGCTGCCGATCGCCTGTTCGCCCGCCGGGGCTACCGTGGCACGGACTTCGAGGCCATCGCCCGCGAGGTAGGCCTCGCCCGCAACTCGCTTTATCGCTACTACCCGAGCAAGGACCACGTCCTCATCGCCTGCGTGCGCCGGGCCATGGAACAGCATGCCATGGCGCTGCGCGGGGTCGAGGACCGCTTTCCCGGGCCGCTCGAGCGCATCCATGCCTGGGTCGACGGCCAGATGGAAACCGCGCTCGCCACCCACCATGCGGCGATGGTGCTGGTCAGCGAGATCCGCCACGCCGATCCCGCGCTCCACCAGGAAATCCTCGCGCTGCACCGGATCCCGGTACAGGTGCTCGAGGCCGCGCTGGCACCGCTGCTGGTGCCGCAGCAGCGCGATCCGGCGCTGCTCGCCACGCTCATCGACGGCATGGTTGCGGCGGCTGCCGGCCGCGCCATCACGCGCGGCCACCGCAAGGCCGTGCTCGACGAACTGCACCGGGCGGTCGACCGCCTGCTGCAGGACTGACCTCAATTCTGCAGAACCGGGAAAAACCACCATGGAAATCGATGTCATCCTCGAGGCCGATGTCACACCGACGCAGGTCATGGAGCTGGCCCGGCGCGCCGAACGCTGGGGCATCCGCGGACTGTGGACACAGAACTACTCCAACGCGCGCGACGCCTTCATGTGCCTGATGCCGGCCGCGGCGGCGACGCACAGGATCCGCCTCGGCGCGGTGGTCATCAGCCCCTACGAAATGCACCCGCTGAAGACGGCCAATGCGCTGGCGACGCTCAACGAGGCGACGCGCGGCCGGGCGATGGTCGTCATCGGCGGCGGCGGCGAGTGGCCGGGCATCATGGGGGTGGGCTACGGCAAGCGCGTCACCGGTTGCGGCGAGGCCATCGAGATCGTCAGGAAGGCGGTTGCCGGCGGTGTCGTCAAGTACGACGGCCAGGTCTACCGCGCCAAGTATTTCCGCAACACCTGGGTCAACCGCGAAGACCCGCTGCCGACGGTCTATGCCGGCGCGACGGGCGAGAAGATGATCGCGATGGCGACCCGGGTCGCCGACGGCACCATGCTCAGCGACATGGGTGCGCCGATGCTGCCGCGCTACATGAAGCTGATCCGCGACGGCCTCGCCGCGCAGGGGCGCGATGCGGAGAGCTTCCGCGTCAGCAACTTCTGCGCCTTCCACATCAAGAAGGACCGGGAAGCGTCGCTCGATGAGTCGCGTCGCGAGCTGATGATCCGCGGCTGGCTGGGCCACGAGTGGCTGGAGCCGTTCCTCACCCCCGAGGAAGTGGCCATCGTCGATGCCCACCGCCCGGCCTTTCTCGAGGCCTTCCGCACCAGGAGCGGCGACATCAAGGGCGTGCCGCCGGAGATCGTCGCCAAACTCGTCGACGGGCTGTCGCTGGCCGGCGACCTCGACGACATCGATCGCTGCGTGGCGCGGCTCCGGCAGTTCGCTGCCGACGGGCTGACCGAGAATGCCCTGCGGCTGCACGATGACCCGGCAGACTCGATCGACATCATCGGCGAGCACATCCTGCCGAGGCTGGGCTGAACGATTTTTCCGGCGGTGACACGCCGCGCATGACAGGGACTTCGAAGATCATGGACGAGAAACACCGCGGGCAGGTCTTGTTGCTGCTCTTCGTTGGCGTGCTGATGGGCGCGCTGGACCTGGCCATCATCGGCCCGGCCTTCCCGGCCATCCAGGCCGAGTTCGGCCTCGATACCCGGGCGCTGGCCTGGATCTTCAACATCTACCTGCTGTTCCAGCTGGTCGGCACGCCGTTGATGGCCAAGCTCTCCGACCGCTACGGCCGGCGGCCGGTCTACATCCTCAACCTGCTGCTGTTCGGCGCCGGGTCGGTGACCCTCGTGCTGGCGCCCGGGTTCGAGATGCTGCTCGTCGGCCGCGCCATCCAGGGCTTCGGTGCCGGCGGCATCTTCCCCGTCGCCGCCGCGGTCATCGGCGACACCTTCCCGCCCGAGAAACGCGGCCGCACCCTCGGCCTGCTCGGCGCGGTGTTCGGCATCGCCTTCCTGGTCGGGCCGATACTCGGCGGCATCCTGTTGCGTTTCTCCTGGCACTGGCTGTTCCTGATCAATATCCCGATCGTCGCCGGCCTGGTCTGGCAGGCGTGGCGGCTGCTGCCGACGAGCGGTGCCGCGACGCGCAAGCCCTTCGATGCGGCGGGCGCGTTGACGCTGTCGCTGCTGCTCGCGGCCTTCGCCATCGCGCTGACCGAACTCGACAGCGCCGACCCCGTCAACAGCCTGATGTCGCTGAATGTCGGGCCGTTCCTCATCGTCGCGCTGCTGCTCCTGCCGGTGTTCTGGCATTTCGAGCAGCGCGCGGCCGATCCGGTGGTGCGGCCGTCGCTGTTCGGCTCGAGCCAGGTGCGCCTCGCCGTGCTGATCGCCATCGGCACGGGCACGCTCGAGTCAGGCAGCGCTTTCCATCCGAAGATCGCCGTCGCCGCGCTCGGCGTGTCCTACGCCAATGCCAGCCTGCTGATGTTGCCGGCGATGGTTGCCACCACCATCGGGTCGCCGCTGATGGGTCGTCTGCTCGACAAGGTCGGTTCGCGACTGGTGGTGCAGTTCGGCCTGGTCTGCGTGGCGCTCGGCGCGCTGATGTACGGCCTGCTCGACATCGACATGACGGTGTTCATCGCCGGCGGCATCATCGGCGGCCTCGGTTTTGCCGCCCTGCTGGGTGCGCCGTTGCGCTACATCATCCTCAACGAGGCCAGTGCCGCTGACCGGGCCGCGGCGCAGGGCATCCTCACCGTGTTCCTGTCGGTCGGGCAGCTGGCCGGTGCGGCGCTGGTCGGCGGTGTGGCTGGTTCGCGGGGCGATGGCCTCGGCGGGTACCAACTCGCCTTCCTGGTGCTCGGCGTGCTGATGGCCGTGCTGATCTTCGTCTCGCTGCGCCTCAAGTCGCGGGCTGCGGAAATGGTCACGCAGGACGCCCATGCGAACGGTTGAGTGCCGGCCACGGCCGGTCGGCCGGGAATCGCGCTGCGGGAGGGCCTCGTGGCGTTCTGGCTGATGAAGTCCGAGCCCGGGGTCTACGCCATCACCGACCTCGAGCGTGACGGGCACACGGCCTGGAACGGGGTGCGCAATTACCAGGTGCGCAACATGATGCGCGACGTGATGCGCGTCGGCGACCGGGCTTTTTTCTGGCACTCGAACTGTCCCTGCCCGGGCATCGCCGGCACGCTGGTCATCAGCGGTGCGGCGCGTCCCGACCCGACGCAGTTTGATCCGCGCTCGCCCGGCCACGACCCGGCGAGTCGGCCCGATGCGCCGCGCTGGTTGCTCGTCGACGTGGCCTTCGAGCGCCGGTTCGCGGCGGTCATCCCGCTGTCGCGCCTGCGCGGCATCCCGGCACTGGCGCGGATGCCGGTGTTGCAGCGCGGGAACCGGCTGTCGATCACGCCGGTGACCGACGCCGAGTGGCGCACCTGCCTGGCGTTGGCCGACGCCTGAGCCGGGCGCGGAGAAAAATCCGCCGCGGTTGAATCCGCTCCGCATGCGGCAGCGAAATGCCCTTCGACGCCGGCGGATCGCCCCCCTCGATTCACGGCGTTCCTCCAACGGGCCCGGCGCCCCACCGGGCCGCCCCCCGGGGCGCGGGGATCCCCCATCCCCGCGCCCTGTTCATTTTCTCATTCCCCAGGCGGCCGGCCGTTGCGGTTGGGCTACACTGCGCGGCCGCCGGGCATGCGGCCCGGCGTCGGCCGACACCGATTTCTTCGCATGTCCCCCGCGGCCTGGCGAACATCGGCATGCACAGGGGATGATGAGAAGATGCCGCGCGACAGACTGGTACTGCTTTTCGGCCTGATCATCTACGGGATGGGGCAGTCGCTGCTCTACATCGTCGGCGCGCCGCTGTCGCGCGAGGTGGGGCTCAGCGAAACCTTGTTCGGCATCATCGTCTCGGCGTCGAATGTCGTGCTGGCCTTCAGTGCGCCGTGGTGGGGCCGGCGCAGCCAGACGCTCGGCCGGCGGCCGGTCTACCTGGCCGGACTGGCCGGCTTCGCACTCGGCTACGGCGCGCTGGCGCTGGGTTTCCAGGCCGGCATGTGGGGCTGGGTGACGGGCCTGCCGCTGTTCTTCGTGCTGCTGGTGCTGCGTTTTGCCTACGGCGGCATCGTCGGCGCCGTGCAGCCGGCGGCGACGGCCTACATCGCCGACACCACGGACGAGTCGTCGCGTTCGCAGGGCATGGCGCTGATCGCCATGTCGGGCGGCCTCGGCACCATCCTCGGCCCGGTCTTCAGTGGCCTGCTTGCGGCGCTGTCGCCGGTGTTCCCCCTGTATGCGGTCGCGCTGCTGGCGCTCGTCGCCATCGCCGTGACCTTCCGCAGCCTGCCGGAGCCGGTGCGCCATGCCGACAGCGGGCCGCCCGCGCGCCTGCGCGTCACCGACCGGCGGATCTTCCCGTGGCTGGCCGGCTGGGCGGTGATCTTCGGCATCTTCACCTCGGTGCAACTGGTCACGGCCTATTACATCGCCGACCACTACGGCGTATCGGGCAACAAGGCGCTGATCCAGACGGCGAGCATCGCGTTCCTGTGCATGGCCTTCGCCACGGTCGGCGTGCAGGCCGGCGTGCTCCAGGCCTGGAAGGCACTGCCGGGCACGCTGCTGCGCGTCGGTTTCGCCATCTTCGCCGCCGGCCTGCTGCTGCTCGCCTGGGGCAGCAGCCTGCCGTTTCTCTACGCGAGCTTCGCCCTGATGGGGATCAGCTTCGGATTTGCCGCGCCGGGCCTCAACGCTGCCGGCAGTCTCAGTGTCACGCCTGCCGAGCAGGGCGCGGTGGCAGGTCTCCTGGCCGCCGCGCCGACCGTCGGCATGATCTTCGGGCCGATGCTCGGTGGCATGGTCTACCGCCTCGCGCCCAGCCTGCCGATGCTGCTCGGCGCCGGCCTCGCGCTGGCGATGGCGGCCTGGTATCTGGTGCTGAAGGTCCCGGCCCCGGCGCGCGACTGAGCCGCACGGCCCTGCCGCGACTCAGGTGGCGCGGCGCGCCTTGCGCCGTGCGGGCGCCTGCTCGAGGGCGAGGAAGAACTGGGCGAACAGAAAGGCGTTGTCGCCGCTGGCCGTGAACAGATAACCCTCGTCGGTTTCCTCGACCTGCGGCTCGGTGTGCGCCCTGCAGCCGGCTTCCGAGGCGGCGATGTGGCGCAGCGCTGCGCCGATCTTCGGCGCATGGTCGGGCACCAGCACGCAGTAGCCGTCGCCCTCGCGCCAGACGTGCAGGTGGCGACCCGACAGCGCGTCGAGCACGGTGTCGCCATCGAGCGTGACGAGCTGGCAGCCGAGGCGCTGCATCAGGTCGCGCATCGAGGCCTGCTGGTCCTGCGGTGAACTGTGATGGCCGCAGACGTGGTCGACGAGGCGCCGGTAGGTGGGTCCTGGTGCCTTGTCGCCGGCCGGCAGGCGCACCGCGGTCTCGCGCAGGAACACCTCGAGTTCATGGCGCAGCACCAGCAATTCCGTCAGGCGCCGCTCGAGTTCGAGGAACCGCGCCTCGGCGATCTTTGCCACCGTGCTGCGGCTGCCCGGCGGTGGTACTGCATCGGCATGGCTGGTGGCGAGGAAGCGTCGGATGTCGTCGAGCGAGAAGCCGAGGCGCTTGGCGCGGTTGATGAAGAGCAGCGTCTTCTCGGCTTCTGCGCCATAGAGACGATAGCCCGCCGCGCTGCGCCGTGCGGCGGGCAGCAGCCCTTCCTTTTCGTAGTAGCGCAGCAGCGATGGCGCGACATGTGCGCGTCGCGCCAGCTTGCCGATGGTCAGGCCGGCCGGCCGCGCTTCGGTCAGGGGTGGGGGCTGGTGGCTGCGGCGCTTTTTCATGACTGGACTCTACACCCGACTTGAAGGTCTATAGTACCGCGCAGACCCGGCTTCCCCCGGCCCGGCCACCGGAACATGCAAGGACATGCGCCATGCTCGGTATCGACAAACGCCTCATCGTGCCTTCCACCAGCCGCTGGCTGACCATCGGCATCGTTGCCGGCATCGCCGGCCTCGGACTCAGCATCGCCCTGTACTGGAGCGTCGGCATGGCCGTCGACGCCATGTTGCGCGGTGAGCACCTGTGGGCCGGAATCGCTGGCTGGCTGGTGCTGCTGCTGGTCGCCAAGCTGGCCATCGGCTGGCTGTTCCGCGCCGCGCAGTACAAGGCCTCCTCGCTGACCAAGCTCACCGTGCGCGACCTCATGTACCAGCACGCGATCCGCCTCGGCCCGGCCGTCCTCGACCGCAAGCGTACCGGCGAACTGGTCAATACCGCGGTCGACGGCATGGACTGGATCGAGACCTTCTACGGCGTGTATTTCGTCCAGTTCGTGGTCGGCATCGCCACGCCGGTGGTGCTGTGCACCGTCATCGGCATCATCGACTGGGTGGTCGGTCTGGCGGTCATCGTCAGCATTCCGCTGACGCCGCTGTTCATCGGCATGATGACGCGCAAGTTCCGCGAGGTCAGCGACCGCTACGCCGAGGTCAACAACCGCCAGAGTGCGCAGTTCCTCGACTCGCTGCAGGGCATGACCACGCTCAAGATGTTCAACCTGGGCCGCGCCCGCGGCGAGAAGATCCGCGAGGAAACCGAGGAGCAGCGCGTCGAGACCATGCGGCTGCTGCTCGTCAACCAGATCATGATCCTGCTGGTCGACTTCGGTTTCGCCTTCGGCACGACCATCGTCCTGACCATCGTCGCGCTGCTGCGCATGGACGCCGGATACCTGAGTGCCGGCGAGGTCATCGCCATGGTGCTGGTCAGCGCCGAGTTCGCCCGGCCACTGACGCTCATCGGCCAGTTCTTCTTTGCCGGCGCGGTGGGTCGCGAGTTCGCCAGGAAAATCATCGACTTTCTCGCCGAGAAACCCGGTGTCATCGATCCGGACGTGCCGGCGCCGGCGCCGATCGCCGCGCCGACGCTGGCGCTCAAAGACCTCTGCTTCAGCTACACGGATGCCGGCCGCCCGGCCGTCGACCGGGTCAGCCTCGAAATCCGTCCCGGCGAGACCGTCGCGCTGGTCGGGCACAGCGGCTCGGGCAAGACGACCATCACCAACCTGATCCTGCGCACGCTGCAGCCGTCGGCCGGGACCATCGCCCTCGACGGCCGGACGCATGACCAGGTGCCCGCCGACTGGATCCGCCGCCACATCGCCCTGGTGCCGCAGGACCCCTATCTCTTCTACGGCACCATCGCCGACAACCTGCGCGTGGCACGGCCCGAGGCCAGCGACGCCGAACTGGCCGAGGCAGCCCGTGCTGCCAATATTCACGACTTCATCGCCGGACTGCCCGGCGGCTATGACACACCGGTCGGCGAACGTGGCGTGTCGCTGTCCGGCGGTCAGGTGCAGCGCCTGGCGATTGCCCGTGCGCTGCTCAGGGACACGCCGATCATCATTCTCGACGAGCCGACCTCGCAGATCGATCTCGAAACCGAGGCGGTGATCCACGAAGCGCTGGAGCGGCTGACGCGGGCCAAGACCGTGCTGCTGATCGCCCATCGGCTGTCGACGGTCGAGAAAGCCGATCGCATCATCGTCATGGACCAGGGGCGCATCATCGAAAGCGGCAGCCATGCGGAACTGGTGCGTCACAACGGCGTCTTTGCCGCGATGCTCGGTACGGTACGCAAGGCGGAAGGCCGCGGCGGTTATGCCGCGCAGGGAGGTGTGGCATGAATCTCACGCACTGGCAGATCGTGATGCGGTTGTTGCGCTTCATGAAGCCGCTCAATGGCACCATGGTCGTGTCGACGATCGCGCGCGCCACCAAGCTGATGGGCTATACGGCACTGATTGCGGTCGCGGCCTCGTCGGTCGCCGACTATGTCGCCGACCCATCCAGCAATACGCTCTGGGCCATCGCCTGGGTGCTGGTCGGCTACGCCCTGGTCTTCGGGTTTTTCAACTACATCGAGACCTACACCGGGCACTACGTCGCTTTCCGGCTGCTGACCATGCTGCGCAACGAGTTCTACGACCGCATGGAGCCACTGGCGCCGGCCGGCACGGCGAAACTGCGCACGGGTGATGCCGTGTCGCGCGTCATCAACGATTGCGAGCGGGTCGAGCCGTTCTACGCCCACACCATCGCACCGCTGGTCTGCGCGTTCATCGTCCCGGCGATCGTCCTGTCGATCCTCTACGTCGTGCACCCGACCTTCATGTGGACGCTGCTGCCGTTCATGGTCGTGATGGTCATCGTCCTGCCGTTGCTCACGGCGCTGGTCGGTCGCGATGGCGGTGAGGAATGGCGCGCAGCGCAGGGTGAGGTCAATGCCTTCCTCACCGACAGCCTGCAGGGGCTGCGCGACACCATCGCCTTCGGTTACGGCGAACGTCGCCGGGCCCATGCCTGGCAACTCGGCGAACGGCTCAAGCGGGGCCAGGACAAGCTCGTCAGGGCCGATGCGCTGCAGAAGGGCATCACCGAACTGGTCGTTGCCATGGCGGTGGTGGCCATGGTCTGGGTGGCATGGGACCTCGTCCAGGCCGGTGCCATCGATCCGTTGCGCGACCTGCCGTTCGTCGTCGCCGTCACCGTGACCAGTTTCGACGCCACGGTCGGGCTCAACAACGTCGTCAACGACTACAAGGTGTCGATCATCTCGGCACGACGCCTCTTCGAGCTGATGGACCAGGTGCCGGCAGTGCGCGATGAAGTGGTGAACTCGGCGCCAGTCGATCGCCCCTCGCTGCACTTCCGCGATGTCCGTTTCCGCTATGCGCCGGTGGCCGAAGCTGGCACCGAGGTGCTGCGTGGGGTCAGCTTCGACGTGTTGCCGGGCCAGCACCTGGCGCTGGTCGGCTCGAGCGGCGCCGGCAAGTCGACCATCGCCAGCCTGCTGCTGCGCTTCTGGGACCCGACGGCCGGCGAGATCCGCATCGGCCAGACCCGCATCCAGGACCTGACCCTCGACGACCTGCGTGCCCGGGTCGGCATCGTCTCGCAGCGCAACTACGTCTTCAACACGACCATCGGCGACAACATCCGCATGGGCCGGCCCGGGGCCACACAGGCCGAGGTCGACGAGGCGGCACGGCGCGCATACCTCAAGGACTGGATCGACACGCTGCCGCAGGGCCACGACACGCCGGTCGGCGAAATGGGCAGCAAGATCTCCGGCGGACAGCGCCAGCGCATCGCCATCGCCCGCGCGCTGCTCAAGGATGCACCGATCCTGATCCTCGACGAGGCGACTTCCAACCTCGACGTCGAAACCGAACGCGAGGTCAACGCGGCGATCCGCGAACTGGCGGCCGGGCGCACGGTGCTGACCATCGCCCACCGCCTGTCGACCGTCATGAATGCCGACGAGATCCTGGTGCTCGAGCAGGGACAGATCGTCGAGCGCGGCCGTCACGACGAGTTGCTGAAAAAAGACGGCGTCTACGCGCGGCTCTTCGAGCTGCAACAGGACGAAGTCGATGCGCGCCTCGGCGACGACGGGGCCCTGCAGCCGGTCTGAGTGGCTCGTCCGGCGCGGCGGCGGTTTTGTGAGGCAGGCCGCAGATCTCGCCGCTGTCGGCTAGGTCGGCGCGGGTCTTTGGCGTAGGCTGTGCCGGGTTGGAAGCCGGAGAGCCCACTTGCCGTCCATCACCTGTTCCATGGCCCGTGCCGGCCGGTCCGCCGGAGCCGTCGCATGACGTTGCGCCGGCTGCTCGAATTCCTCCTGCGCGCCAACCGCGGCACGCTGCTGCTGCTGGTGGCGGCGGCCTTTGCCGCCGGCGGGTTCAGCGCCGGCGTGCTGGCACTCATCAATCGCGCGCTGCAGGCCGAGTCCGGCCTGCTGGCGTGGCTCGCGGCCGGCTTCGTCGTGCTGATGCTGGGCAAGGTCGGCGCTTCGTTCTGGTCGCAGATCCTGCTGGTGCGTTTCACGCAGCGCACGGTGCTGGGACTTTCCGTGTCGCTGTCCGAGCGCATCCTCAAGGCGCCGCTGCGTGTCGTCGAGGAGCGCGGTGTCGGCCGCCTGCTGGCGACGCTGACCGACGATGTCGGCGCGCTGACGTGGGCCATGCAGGTGCTGCCGCAGCTGGCCATGAACCTCGCGGTGGTCATGGGCTGCAGCCTGTGGCTGGCCTGGCTGTCGCCGTGGATGTTCGGCGTTGCCGTGGTGGCCACCGCGGCCGGTGCCTGGGGCTACGCGACGCTGCATCGTCGCGCCTTCAAGGTGATCTTTGCCGCGCGCGAGGCGCGCACGCGGCTCTTCGACCGGTTCCGCGACCTGACCGATGGCCTCAAGGAACTGATGATGCACAGCGGGCGGCGTGATGCGTTCCTCGAGCACGAGATCCGCGGCGTCGCCGAGGAATACCGCCGCCACAACCTCAAGGCGGCGACCCACTATGCGATCGCTGACGCCTGGACCCAGCTGCTGTTCTACGGCCTCATCGGCGTGCTGCTCTTCGCCGTGCCGGCGGTCGTGCGGCCATCGGCCGCTGCGCTGACGGGCTACGTGCTGGCGATGCTCTACATGCTCGGCCCGATCTGGCAGGTCATCGGTGCCCTGCCCACGCTGAGCCGCGGCCAGGTCGCGCTGGCCCAGATCGAGGAACTCGGCCTGACGCTGCCGGAAGAATGCGCGGCGCCGGTGCCGCTGCGGGGTCCGGCTGCCGCGGTGTCCCTGCATGGCGTCAGCTTTGCCTACCCGTCGCGCGAGGAGGGTCACGCCGGGTTTTGCATCGGCCCGCTGGACTTCACCCTTGAACCGGGCGAGCTGGTGTTCATCGTCGGCGGCAATGGCAGCGGCAAGAGCACATTCGTCAAGCTGCTCACGGGCCTCTATGCGCCCGATGGCGGCGAGATCCGCGTCGGTGGCAACCCGATCACGCCCGCCGGCCGCGAGGCCTACCGCAACCTCTACTCGGCGGTGTTCGCCGACTTCCACCTGTTCCGCCGCCTGCTCGGCCTGCCCGATGCGACGCTGGCCGGCCGCGCCGGCGAATACCTGCAGCGCCTCGACCTCGGCCACAAGGTGCATCTCGACGGCGACCGCTTCAGCACCGTCGACCTGTCGCAGGGCCAGCGCAAGCGCCTGGCGCTGGTCACGGCATGGCTCGAGGACCGGCCGTTCTATGTCTTCGATGAATGGGCCGCCGACCAGGACCCCGAGTACAAGGCGATCTTCTACGAGACCCTGCTGCCGGACCTGTGCCGGCGCGGCAAGGGCGTCGTCGTCATCACCCACGACGACCGCTACTTCCACCTCGGCGACCGCGTGGTCAAGATCGACGAGGGGCAGATCGTCGCGACCTGGCGCGGCAGCGCGCAGGACGGGGAAGGCCTGGCGTCGCGTGCTGCTCAGTCGGTCGGTGCCTGAGGGCGGACCGGTGTTGCCGCCGTCGTGGCGCCGCGCAGGACGAGCCGTGCGGCCAGCGCGTTGATCGCCGCGGCGGTCTTTTCCGGCGCTTCTTCCTGGACGTAGTGTCCGGACTCCTCGACCCACAGCCCCTCGCTGTTGCGCAGCCCGGCCAGCAGCGTGTCGTATTCGCCGCGCGGGTCGGGCTTGCCGGCATCCTGCGCGCCGAAGATCACCAGCGAGGGCAGCCGCACCTCGGCCAGCAGCGGCGGTTCGCTGGCCTCCTGGTACTGGCCCATCAGCGACGTCATGCCGGCGAGGTAACCCTCGCTGTGTGCGGTGCGCGCCAGATCGGCGACGACCTCGTCGGTGACGATGTCCTTGTCGACGAAGGACTGCCGGAGGAACTCGGCGCGGAAGTCCTCATCGCCGAAGACCTTGGCCTGGATGCGCGGGAACGGCCACTTCAGCCAGCGCACGATCGGCGGTACGCCGGTGGTGATGATGCCGGGGTTCATGACGACCAGGCCGCGGGCCTCGGGCGCGAGCAGGGCGGCGCGCAAGGCCACCGCACCGCCCAGCGAGTGGCCGGCCACGACGACATCGCGCAGGCCGAGGACCTTGATGAGGCGTGCGGCGATGCGCGCCTGGCTGGCGTTGCCGTAGTCGAAGGGCGCCGGCTTGGCCGACAGCCCGTAGCCGGGCATGTCGTAGGCGATGACGTGATAGTGGCTGGCGAGCAGCGGGGCCAGGCGCCGGAAGCTCTGCAGCGAATTGGCGAAGCCGTGGATCAGCAGGATGGCCGGCTTGCCCGGGGCGGCCTCACCCCACGTGCGGTAGCGCAGTTCGAGGCCGTCGACGTCGATGAAACGGTCGTCTTCATCGGCAAGCTGGCGGGCCGGGACTTCGGTGATGCCCGTCGGCCAGTAGGCGATGGCGATGAGCGCACCGTAGATGAGGGCGAGCAGGGCCAGCAGGCCGTAGAACAGGGTGCGGAGCATGTGCATGGGGCGGCAATATTAGCAGCGCCCGCACAGGCCCTGGTGCTTGATTGCTGCCGGGGCGCCTGCGATGCTTGGCCCATGTCGCACTTCATGCAATGCCTGACCACGGCCGCCCTGCTGGTCGTCGCCGCGCCGGCCTGGCCGGCCGAAACCGACCCCTTCGCCGGCGACGACGGCGCGCGGCTCTACCAGCGCTTCTGTGCCAGCTGCCACGGTCGCCATGGCGACGGCGACGGTCCGGTGGCCCCGGCGTTGAAGGTCGTGGTGCCGGACCTGACGCGCATCAGCCGCCGGCATGGCGGGCGTTTCCCCGAGGCGCGGGTCATCGAGATCATCGACGGCCGCGCGGTGATCCCCGCGCACGGCACGCGCTACATGCCGGTGTGGGGCTATGAACTCGAGGCGCGGGCCACCGGCGACGAGTCCGGGCGCGCCGCCGCCCAGGGCATGATCGGTCGGCTTGCCGATCACCTGCGCGGCCTCCAGCAGTAAATCGGTGTTCGGTTTTTTCGCCGGTCTCGTCGCGCTCGTCGCCGGGGCCGAGTTGCTGGTGCGCGGTGCGGCGCGGCTGGCATTGTCATTGCGCATTTCGCCGCTGGTCGTCGGCCTGACGGTGGTGGCCTTCGGTACCAGTGCGCCGGAACTCGCCGTGTCGGTGCGTTCTGCCTGGACCGGCCGCGTCGACATCGCGCTGGGCAATGTCATCGGCAGCAACATCTGCAATGTCCTGCTGATCCTCGGCGCGGCCGCGGTGGTGGTGCCGCTCGTCGCCGACCGCCGCGTCGTGCGCCAGGAGGTGCCGTTGATGATCGGTGCCTCGCTGCTGCTCTGGTTGGTGTCGCTGGACGGCGGCATCGGCCGTGGTGATGGTCTGCTCTTCGTCACCCTCGTCATCGTCTGGACGGGGTTTCTCATCCGCCAGGGCCGCCGCGCCTCGACCGACCCGGTCGACGTCGAGGTGCCGCGCGAAGGGGGCTTCGACCGCCACTGGAGCGTGCAGTTGCTGCTGGTCGTGGCGGGCCTGCTGCTGCTCGTCGCCGGTGCCGGCTGGCTGGTCGACGCCGCGGTCGGTTTCGCCCGCCAGCTGGGGCTCAGCGAACTCGTCGTCGGCCTGACGATCGTCGCGCTCGGGACTTCACTGCCTGAACTGGCCACGTCGGTCATGGCCGCGCTGCGTGGCCAGCGCGACATCGCCGTCGGCAACGTCCTCGGCAGTTGCCTGTTCAACATCCTGGTGGTGCTCGGTGTTGCCGCCAGCGTCGCGCCACGCGCCCTGCCGGTCCCGCCGTCGCTGCTCGCCTTTGACCTGCCGGTGATGGTTGCCGCCGCCGTGGCCTGCCTGCCCGTGTTTTTCACCCACGGGGCCCTCTCGCGCTGGGAAGGGGGGCTGTTTCTCGCCCTGTACGGCGCCTATCTCGCCTACCTGGTGCTGGCGGCCACGGCACACGATGCACTGCGCGGCTACACGCTGGTGATGGGTGGCTTCGTGCTGCCGCTGGTCGGCGTGACGCTGCTGGTGCTGGCGTGGCGCCACTGGCGCACGACGCGCGACCGCTGAAGGGCGCGGCTCAGCCGCTGGCGACCACCAGCAGGGGACCGGCCGAGACGACCACGCCGCCGGGTTTCTCGCGGGTGATGGCGAAGGCCTGCGGCGTGCCCACCGGCAGCCGTGCCGTGACCGGGATGATGACCTGACCCTCGGTGGTGACGTCGAAGACGCCGCCGTCGACCGGGTGCGTGTCGCGGTCGGGGTCGATGATCCACAACTGGTACTGGTGGACTGCCGGGTCGTTGCGCGGCATGCCGGCGAGGCGCAGGAAGCCGGCCTGGCGCGAGGCGCTCCACACCACGTCGCCGGTCACGCCTTCGAACCCCGGGGTGTCCGGGCGCGACCAGGGCAGCGTGAGCACATCGGGCGCCTCGGCGAGGAGTTGGCTGCGTTGCGCCGCCGGTGCCAGCTGCGGGGTTGCCGCCGGCCGCCAGACGATGAAGGCGATGGCCAGCGCTGCGGCCATCAGCCAGCCCGTGACGCCCTGCCAGGCGCGTGCGGGCGCTGGCGGCGGCGCGGTGGCGCTGGTCGGCACTGCGCGGCGCAGCGGCGGCGGCGGTCGGCTGCCGGCACCGGCAGCCTGCCCGCGGCTGAAGGTGGCGGCCTGTGTGGCCAGGCGTGCGCGCAGCCGCTCGGGCATCTGGCGGGTCGCGCGGGCGTCCTCGCGCAGGAAAGCCAGCTGGGTGACCGTCGCCGCATGGTGGTATGCCTCGCGCAGCGTGCCATGGCGCGCTGCGCCAAGGCGGGCGAGCACGGCGGTGTCGGCGGCGGCGAGGTCGCAGGTGGCCTCGTCGGCGAGCAGTTCGGCGAGGTGTTCCGGGCCGTGCCGTGACATGCTCATGCCCCTTGCCCGCCGCCGACGGCATCGCTGTCGATCTGCAGCTGCTCACGGATGTGGATCAGGCCGCGGCGCACCCACGTCTTGACGGTGCCGAGCGGCATCGACAGTTCCTCGGCGATCTCGCTGTGGCTGTAGCCTTCATAGAGCGACATCGCCAGCACCTTGCGGTGCTCCGGGTCCATGCGCTCGAGGACCGCTGAAACGATCGAAACGTCGGTCTCTTCCTCGACGGTCGCAGCCACGCCGGGATCGAGGTGGGTGTTGTCCTCGTCGTCGAGCGAGTCGAGGCCGGGCTGGCGGCCGATGCGCCGGATGCGGTCGATGAGCCGCCGCCGGGTGATGGTCGAGACGAAGGTGACTTCCTGGGCGACGGCCGGGTCGAAACGCGCCGCGCTGCTCCACAGTTCGATGAAGATGTCCTGCACGGCATCCTCGGCGTCCGTGGCGTTGCGCAGGTAGCGCCGGGCCAGCGACCAGACGAGATTGCCGTAGCGGTCGAAGCACTCTTCGACGGCGCTGGCGTCGCCGGCGGCGACCCGCTGGAGGATGGTGGGTGTCGTCAAACGGACCCTGCCTGCATTGGGGGTTGTCACCAGGCCCCAACCGCACGTCCAACCCCGGAAGCGGGCCGGTGCGCCTTGGTCGGGTTGCAGCAGGGCCGTGGTCATCATACCTCACCGGTTGCGGGGGGCTGCCCTCAGGATGGCCGGCGGCGACGTCCGCCGGCCACCCCGTGGCAGGGAGGTGCGGAGCGCCGGTCAATCGGCCGGTGGCAGCACCACGGTGTCGATGACGTGGATGACGCCGTTGCTGGCCTTGACGTCGGCAGTGACGACGCGCGCGGCGTCGTTGAGCGTCACGTTGCCATCGGCGGCCCTGATGTCGAGTGCGGCGCCCTGCAGTGTGGTTGCGCGCACCGCGGCGCCGATGTCGGCCGCCATGACCTTGCCGTCGACGACGTGGTAGAGCAGGATCTGCCGGAGCTGGGCGACGTTCTCCGGCTTGAGGAGGTTCTCGACGGTTCCGGCGGGCAGTTTGGCGAACGCTTCGTCGGTCGGCGCGAAGACGGTCAGCGGCCCGTCGCCCTTGAGGGCGTCGACGAGGCCGGCTGCCTTGACGGCCGTAACCAGCGTGTTGAAGGCCCCCGCGCTGACTGCCGTATCGACGATATCGGCGCCTTGACGGTCATGGGACGGGCCCTTGTCGTGGCCGCCAGCGCGGGCGACGGGCAGCGCGACGGCGAGGCTCAGCGCGAGCAGCGCGGCGGTCAGTGCGGCGGGGCGGGGCAGGATGGCTGTCCGGGTTTGCATGGTGTGCTCCTGAATGCTCTGGGGGGAGTGCCGGGGGGTGACACTTCCTGGGTGACTGTTCGCGGCTTGCGGTGGCGCGGATTCAGGGCAACAAAAAAACCGGGCCCGCGAGGGCCCGGTTCATGCGGCGCAATGCGGTGCGCGGGGTTGGTCAGCCGGCGCTCTTCCACTCGCCACTCTGGAAACCGCAGCCGATTTCCAGGCCGCCCGGATCACCTTCGTAATAGATCCGCAGGCCGTTGTCGCCCATGTCGCAGGTGCCGACCGCACCTTCGGTGGCGCAGGCGCCCTCGCCATGGACGGCACCGCTGTTGTCGTCGGTCTTGCCGCGCTCATCGCACTGCTCGGCCGTGACCGGCATGTCGCAGACCTTGAACGGACCGGCGAACATGTTTTCCTGGGTGTAGTTGCAATGGCCGTCGGCGGCGATGGCCGTCAGCGGGCCGGCGGCGACGATCAGGCCGGCTGCGGCAATCAGGATTTTCTTCATGGTCAGACGCACCTCCATGCGGGCGATATACTGCGGCGTTTCAGGTTGTCGCGGGCGTATGGCCGGCCAGCCGGCCGTGCAATCCGGCGACGTTGCGCAGCGATCATGGCATGGGGTGGAACACGAATCCACCGGCTTGCCGTGCCGCGCTGTCAGGTGGATGGCGGTGCGGCGATGCCCGGCCAGGACGGCAATGACGTGACCCAGTCGAAGACGATGCCCGCCCCGGCCGTGGATGCCCACCGGCTGTTTTTCGCCCTTGCCGCGGTCACGGCGGCGCTGGCCATACCGTTATGGCTGGCGGTGCGTGGCGGGGCGTTGCCGGTGCCGGCCCATGCCGTGTCGCCAGCCGCCTGGCATGCCCAGGAAATGCTGTTCGGTTTTGCCGCGGCGATCATCGCCGGCTACCTGCTGCCGGCGCTGTCGCCCGGCGGGCTCGCGCTGCTGTGTGCGTCATGGCTGCTGGCGCGCGTGCTGTGGTTCGTGCCCGGGGTGCCGGCGGTGGTCCACGGCCTCGGTGCCGCGGCCTTTCCCGTGTGCGTGGCGGTCCTCGGTGCGGCGCGTTTCCAGCCGGCACGCCGGCTGCGCAACAAGGTTCTGCCGCTGATCCTCCTCGGCGTGGCGCTGGCGGCGTTGCTCGGGCCGGGTGGCGCGGGGCGCTGGCTCGGCCTCGATGGCCACGTACTCGCCGTGCTGCCGCTCGGTCTCGTCATCCTGCTGGTCTTCATCATGGGTGGGCGGCTCATCCCCACGGCGACCATCGGCGCGTTGCGCGATGCGGGCCGCATCGTCGAGATCCGCGCCCAGCCGCGGCGCGAGACCGCCGGCGTGTTCCTCGCAGCAGCACTGCTCGCCGGCCTGCTGACCCGCCTGGCGCCTGTGGCCGGTGCCGCCGGCCTGCTGCTTGCCGCGCTGGTCGGCGTGCGCATGAAGGACTGGCAGTCGCGCCACGTCTGGCGCCTGCCGGGGATCTGGCCGCTGCATGCCGGCTATCTGTGGCTCGGCATCGGGATGCTGCTGCTGGGGTTGTCGGTGCCGTTCGGGGCGCCGCTGCGCGTCGCAGCCTGGCATGCGCTGGGCATGGGCGCGCTCGGCGGTGTGGCGGCCGGGGTTTCCAGCCGCCTTGTGCTGTTGCGCGCCAGGGCCCCGCAGCCGGGCTTCCTCCAGGCCGCCTTCATCCTGCTCCACCTCGGGGTGATGCTGCGCCTGACGGCCTCCTTGCGCGGCGAGGACCCCACGCTGCTGTGGCTGGCGGCGCTGCCGTGGTCGCTGGCATGGCTGATGTTGCTGCGCGTGTATCTGGTGCCGCGCCCGGCCTGATCGCAGGCCGGTGGGTGCGCCGGCCGCGTGGCCTGAGGTGCCGGCGAGTTCTGTAGAATCGCATCACCTGCAGCGGAGTCCCCCCATGCCCGTCTACCGTTCCCGTACCTCGACCCACGGCCGCAACATGGCCGGCGCGCGCGCCCTGTGGCGCGCCACCGGCATCCGCGAGGGCGATTTCGGCAAACCGATCATTGCCGTCGTCAACTCCTTCACGCAGTTCGTGCCCGGCCACGTCCACCTCAAGGACCTCGGCCAGATGGTCGCGCGCGAGATCGAGGCGGCCGGCGGCATCGCCAAAGAGTTCAATACCATTGCCGTCGACGACGGCATCGCCATGGGCCACGGCGGCATGCTCTATTCGCTGCCGTCGCGCGAACTGATCGCCGATTCGGTCGAGTACATGGTCAATGCGCACACGGCGGATGCCATGGTGTGCATCTCCAATTGCGACAAGATCACGCCGGGCATGCTCATGGCGGCGATGCGCCTGAACATCCCCGCGGTGTTCATCTCCGGTGGCCCGATGGAGGCCGGCAAGGTCCGCTGGCGCGGCCAGGACCGCGCCATCGACCTCATCGACGCGATGATCGAGGCCGGCGACGACACCGTCAGCGACGCCGAGGTGGGCGAGATCGAGCGCTCGGCGTGCCCGACCTGCGGCTCCTGCTCGGGCATGTTCACTGCCAATTCCATGAACTGCCTGGCCGAGGCACTCGGCCTGGCGCTGCCCGGCAACGGTTCGCTGCTCGCCACCCACGAAGACCGCAAGGCCCTGTTCCTCGAGGCCGGGCGGCGCATCGTCGACCTGTGCCGGCGCCATTACGAAGGCGACGACCCCCGCGTGCTGCCGCGCTCCATCGCCGCGTTCGCTGCCTTCGAGAATGCGATGAGCCTCGATGTCGCCATGGGTGGCTCGACCAACACCGTGCTGCACCTGCTGGCCATCGCCCGCGAGGGTGGTGTCGATTTCACCATGCGCGACATCGACCGCATCTCGCGGCGCGTGCCGTGCCTGGCCAAGGTGGCCCCGGCGACCGCCGACTACCACATGGAAGACGTGCACCGTGCCGGCGGCGTCATGGCGATCCTCGGTGAGCTCGACCGCGCCGGGCTCATCAACCGCGACGTGCCGACCATCCACGCCGCGACGCTTGCCGAGGCCCTCGAGCGCTACGACGTGATGCGTACCGGCGACGAGGCCATACACACCTTCTACCGTGCGGCGCCCGGCGGCGTGCCGACGCAGGCGGCGTTCTCCCAGGCGAAACGCTACGCCACGCTCGACACCGACCGCGCGCGGGGCTGCGTGCGCGACAAGGCCCATGCCTACAGCCAGGATGGCGGGCTGGCGGTGCTCCACGGCAACGTCGCGCGCGATGGCTGCATCGTCAAGACAGCCGGGGTCGACGAACGCATCCTTCGTTTCAGCGGCCCGGCGCGGGTCTGCGAGAGCCAGGAAGAGGCGGTCGAGAAGATCCTCCGTGGCCACATCGTCGCCGGCGATGTCGTCGTCGTGCGCTACGAAGGGCCGCGCGGCGGGCCCGGCATGCAGGAGATGCTCTATCCGACGTCCTACATCAAGGCGCGCGGGCTGGGCGCGGCCTGCGCACTGCTCACCGACGGCCGCTTCTCGGGCGGCACGTCCGGGCTGTCGATCGGCCACTGCTCGCCGGAAGCCGCCGAAGGCGGCGAGATCGCGCTGATCGAGGACGGCGATGTCATCGAGATCGACATCCCCGCCCGCACCATCCACCTCGCCGTCGACGAGGCCACGCTCGCCGCGCGCCGCGCGGCCATGGAGGCGAAGGGCGAGGCGGCCTACCGGCCGGTGTCGCGGCAGCGCACGGTGTCGGCGGCGCTCCAGGCCTATGCGGCGATGACGACCTCGGCCGCCTGCGGCGCGGTGCGCGACGTGAGCCAGCTGCGCCGCCGGTGAGCACCGTGACGGGCGGCCGGTCGTCGTCGTGGCGGTGCGCCCGCGGCGTCGCCTGCCTGTCGGTGTTGCTGCTGTCGGCAGCCTGCGGGCCGCCGCCCGCGGCGCCGCCGGCGCCGCCGCAGGTGACGGTCGCCACGCCACTGCGCCACACCATCACCGAGTGGGATGAGTTCACCGCGCGCCTCGTCGCCGCGCAGTCGGTCGACGTGCGGGCACGCGTCGACGGTTACCTCGAGACGGTCGATTTCACCGAAGGCGCGATGGTGCGTGAGAACGAACGCCTCGCGGTCATCGACCGGCGGCCCTACGCTGCGGTGCTGGCGCGCGCCCGTGCCGAGGTCGACGCCGCGGCCGCGCGCCTTGCGCTGGCGCGCAACGAGGAGGCGCGCGCCGAGCAGGTGGCGCGGCGCCAGCTGATTTCCGCCCAGGAACTCGACAACCGCCGCCAGCGGCGTGCCGAGGCCGAGGCCCAACTCGCGGCGGCCCGGGCCTGGGTCGAGGCCGCGCAGATCGACTTCGACGACTGCGAGATACGCGCACCGATCAGCGGGCGCATCGGCCGGCGCCTGGTGACGCGCGGCAACCTCGTCAGCGGCGGTGAGAACGATGCCACGCTGCTCACGACCATCGTTGCGCTCGACCCGATCCATGCCTACATCACCGGCGACGAACAGGCCTACCTGCGCTACCTGCGCCTGGCCCGTGCTGGCGTGCGGCCGAGTGCCCGCGAGGTGCGCACACCGGCGCTGTTGCGCCTCGCCGACGAGCAGGACTGGCCGCACGAGGGCTGGGTTGATTTCGTCGACAACCAGATCGATGCCTCGAGCGGCACCATTCAGGGCCGGGCGCTGTTCCCCAACCCCGATGGTGTGCTGACACCGGGGCTGTTCGCCACGATGCGCATCCGCGGTGCCGGTCCCTACGAGGCGCTGCTGGTGCCGGACGAGGCGATCGCCGCCGACCAGGCGCGGCGCATCGTCTACGTGCTCGATGACAAGGGCATCCCGGTGGCACGCGGCATCACCCCGGGCCGCCTGGTCGGCACGCTGCGCGAGGTCAGCACCGGGCTGTCGGCCGATGACCGCGTACTCATCAACGGCATCGCGCGGGTTCGGCCCGGCCTGCCGGTGACGGTGGTGGAAGGCGTCATCGAGCCGCCGGTGGATGACGCCGGCATCGCGAATTTCGACTGATGCGGTTCGCCCACTTCTTCCTCGACCGGCCGCGCTTCGCCACGGTGGTCTCGATCCTCATCACGCTGGTCGGCGTGATCAGCTACCAGCGCCTGCCGGTGGCCCAGTACCCCGACGTCGTGCCGCCGACCATCACCGTCACCGCCAACTACCCCGGTGCGGCGCCGGAGGTCATCGCCGACACGGTCGCCGCACCCATCGAAGAAGAGGTCAACGGGGTCGAGGGCATGCTCTACATGACCTCCTCGGCGACCAGCGACGGCAATCTCCAGCTGACCATCACCTTTGCGCTCGGCACCGACCTCGACACCGCCCAGGTGCTGGTCGAGAACCGCGTCGCCATCGCCGAGCCGCGCCTGCCCGAGGAAGTGCGCCGGCTCGGCATCGTGGTGCGCAAGACCTCGCCTGACCTGATGATGGTCGTGCACCTCGATTCGCCCGACCAGAGCCTCGACCCGCTGTACGTGTCGAACTACGCGCTGCTCAATATCCGCGACGTGCTGGCGCGTATCGACGGCGTGGGCTCCATCGGCCTGATCGGCATCCGCGAATACGGCATGCGCGTCTGGCTCGACCCCGAGCGCATGGCCGGCCTCGGGCTCTCGGCCGGCGATGTCACGGCCGCGTTGCGCGGCGAGAACGTCCAGGTCGTCGGCGGGGCGCTCGGCCAGGCGCCGGTGCCGCCCGACAACGCCTTCCATGTCACGGTGTCCGGCCAGGGGCGGCTGCGCGACCCGGTGCAGTTCGGCGACGTGATCGTCAAGAGCGGCCCGGACGGGCGGCTGACACGCCTGCGCGACGTGGCGCGCGTCGAACTGGCCGCCGACCGCTACATCACCGAAAGCCTGCTCGCCGGCCGGCCGGCCATCGCGCTGGCCATGTTCCAGCGGCCGGGCAGCAACGCCATCACCACCTCGCGGGCCGTCAGCGCGACGATGGCCGAACTGGGCAAGCAGTTCCCGCCGGGGCTGCGCTACCAGATCCTCTATAACCCGACGGAGTACATCGCCCAGTCCATCGACGAGGTCTACATCGCGCTGTTCGAGGCGACGCTGCTGGTCATCGCCGTCATCCTGCTCTTTTTGCAGAACTGGCGTGCCGCGGTGATCCCGGTGCTGGCCATCCCGGTGTCGCTGGTCGGCACCTTCGCGGTCATGGACCTCTTCGGCGTCACGCTCAACAACCTGTCGCTGTTCGGACTGGTGCTGGCGATCGGCATCGTCGTCGACGATGCCATCGTCGTCGTCGAGAACATCGAGCGCAACCTGGCGCGCGGCCTGCCGCCGCGCCAGGCTTGCGCCGTGACCATGGATGAAGTCGGTACGGCGCTGGTCTCGATCGGTCTGGTGCTGACGGCGGTGTTCGTGCCAACGGCCTTCCTCGGCGGGATCTCGGGCGAGATGTTCCGTCAGTTCGGCCTGACCGTCGCCACGGCGACGGCGATCTCGGTGCTCAATTCGCTGACCCTCAGCCCGGCCCTCGGTGCCATCCTGCTGAAACCCCACGGCGAGGCCGCTCGCACCGGCTTCGACCGCCTCTGGGAACGCAGCCTCGGCCGGCTCTTCGCCGGCTTCAACCGCGGCTTCGAGGCCTTTGCCGTGCGCTATGCCGTGCTGCTGGCCTGGCTGGTCCACCGACCGGTGCTGGCCATGGGCAGTTTCGCCGGGCTGCTCGTGCTGACGGGGCTCGGACTGTGGTCGGTGCCGACGGGCTTCATTCCCGCCCTCGACCAGGGCTATCTGATCGTCATCGCCGAGTTGCCCAAGGGCGCTTCGCTGGCGCGCACCAGCGAGGTCGTCCGGCGCATCACGACGATCGCCGGCACGGTCCCCGACACCACCGACCTGACGTTCGGCTTCGCTGGCTTCTCCGTCGCCACCTCGTCCAACACCACGCAATCGGCGACGGTTTTCGTCGGTCTCGAGGACTTCTCGCGGCGCGGGCCGGAACGCACCAGCGCGCAGATCGCCGACGAGATGGCGGCGGCGCTCAAGGACATCCAGGAGGCAGCGATCATCGTCGTCCTGCCGCCGCCGATCCGCGGCATCGGCAGTGGCGGGGATTTCAAGATGCTGATCACCGACCGCGCCGGCCGCGGCGCACGTGCGCTCGAGGAGGCCGTGTGGGCGGTGGCCGGCGAGGCCAACCGTTCGGGCGTGGTGGCGCGCGCCTTCAGCACCTACAGCACCAATGCGCCGCGCTGGCACGTCGACATCGACCGCACGCGGGCCGAGATGCGCAACGTGCCGGTGCGCAACGTCCTCGAGGCGCTGCAGGTGTTCCTCGGTTCGGACTACATCAACGATTTCACGTTGTTCGGGCGCAACTACCGTGTCACGGCCCAGGCCGATGCCCCGTTCCGGCTGGCGGTGGAAGACATCGCCAGGCTGCGCGCCGCCAATGCCGCCGGCGAGATGGTGCCGCTCGGTTCGATCGTCTCGGTGCGGCCTGCCGCCGGCCCCGACCGTGTGGTGCGCCACAACCTCTATCCAGCGGCCGAGTTGCAGTTCACCGTGGCGGCCGGGCGCAGCAGCGGCGAGGCCCTCGACGCGATGGCGCGCATCGCCGCGACGACGCTGCCCACCGGGTTCGGCTTCGAATGGACGGAGCTGGCCTACCAGCAGCGCATGGTCGGCGGGCTCGGCCTGCTGGTGTTCCCGCTCGGCATCCTGTTCGTCTTCCTGGTGCTCACCGCGCAGTACGAGAGCTGGTCGCTGCCGCTGGCCATCGTGCTGATCGTGCCGCTGGTGCTGCTCTTCGCGCTCGCCGGACTGATGTCGCGTGGCATGGACCTCAACATCCTGGCGCAGATCGGCTTCGTCGTTCTCGTCGGACTGGCGAGCAAGAACGCCATCCTTATCGTCGAGTTCGCGCGCCAGCGCGAAGCGCAGGGCGCCGGACGCATCGATGCGGCGCTCGAAGCAGCGCGGCTGCGCCTGCGACCGATCCTCATGACTTCGCTGGCCTTCATCATGGGCGTGGTGCCGCTGGCCACGGCCACCGGCGCCGGCGCCGAGATGCGCCGTGTGCTCGGCACGGTGGTCTTCAGCGGCATGCTCGGCGTGACCGTGGTCGGACTGCTGCTCACGCCGGCGTTCTACGTCGTCATCCGGCGCTTTGCCGGACCGGTGGTGCCGCCTGCTGCGTGATGCCGCATGACTGCCGCTGCGTCGCCTGGCGGTCCGGCAGGCCGGCGCCGCACCCTGGCGGCGTGCCGGCGGTGTGCGATGGCTGCAGGCCCGGGGTGTTGGCGCACAGGCCGTGCTTGCCCTTGCACGGCGCATCCTTCACGATGCCGACGATTCATCCACCACATGGAGCCGCAATGGCCCAGGACACCCCCATGCGCAGCGAGCTGACGCTCGCCGTCTACGTCGATTTCGAGAACCTGGCGCTCGGCGCCCAGGACATGAAGGGCGGCGGCCGCTTCCAGATCGAACTGGTGCTCAAGCGCCTGCTCGAGAAGGGCCGCATCGTTGCCAAGCGGGCTTACTGCGACTGGACACGCTACCGGCAGTTCGTCGAGGAGTTCCATCGCCAGGGGTTCGAGCTGATCGACATCCCGCAGGCCAAGGTGGGCGGCAAGAACAGCGCCGACATCCGCATGGTCGTCGACGCCATCGACCTGTGTTATTCCAAGGAGCACATCGACACCTTCGCCCTGCTGACCGGCGACAGCGATTTCTCGCCGCTCGTCTCCAAGCTCAAGGAGAACGACAAGCGGGTCATCGGCTGCGGCGTGCGCAGCTCGACCTCCGACCTGCTGGCCAGCAACTGCGACGAATTCATCTTTTACGATGACCTGATCACGGTGGCCAAGCGGCCGCGCACCCGCGCCCGGCAGTCGACCAACAAGGGTCAGCAGGAGGCGCTCGACCAGGTCACCGAAACCATCGCCTCGCTGTCGGCCGAGTACGATCCGCTGTGGGGGTCGCTGGTCAAGCAGACCGTGCGGCGCGTCTACCCCGGCTTCAACGAGACGGTGTACGGCTACCGCAGTTTTTCCGAACTGCTCGAGGATGCGGCGAAGCAGGGGCTCATCGAACTCGAATTCGACGAGCAGCGTGGCAACTACAAGGTGCGCGCCGTCGGCTGATGGTGCCGGGCATGTCGGCGACCGTCGCGCGACGCGGAGGGCAGGCGATGAGGCGATCGGGGTGCGGGCGTGATCCATCGTCGGGCGTTGGCCCATCCGCTGGCCGGATGCCGGCCATGCGCTGTGTGCGGGCCTGCATCGCTTCGCTGGCCAGCGTGGCGCTGCTGGCGTGGACCACCGGTCCGGCGCGGGCCAGCGACACGGCGACCGGCGCCCTGTGGGAACTGAGCGCCGCCGGTTTCATCCGGAGCGGGCCGGCCTACCCGGCCTCGAGCGAGAACCAGGTCGATTTCGTGCCGCTGCCGTTTCCGGTGTATCGCGGCAAGGTGCTGCGTATCGGCGAGGATGACGAATCGCCCGTGCGCGGCCGCATCCTGCGCCGCGACGGCTTGCGCCTCGATGTCAACTTCGACATCAACTTCGGTGCCGACAGCGAGGACATCGACGCGCGTGCCGGCATGCCCGATCTCGACCTGCTGCTGCAGGTCGGCCCGGAGCTGCAGCTGGCGCTGGCCGACCGGCCGTGGTTGCCGGCCGAGTCGTTCTTCGTCCTGCAACTGCGGGCGGCGCTGTCCTGGGATGGTCTCGACCCGACGTGGCAGGGGCTGGTGCTGTCGCCGCAGCTGCGTTTCATCCGCGACCTCGGCCGGCCGCGCCACCAGATCAAGCTGCGCATCACGCCCAACTTCGCCTCGCGCCGATACATGGACTACTACTACGAGGTCAAGCCGCAGTTCGCCACCGGCGCGCGGGCGGCCTATCGCCCGGACGCCGGCTACCTCGGTACCGACATCACGCTGTCGCTGCGCCAGCCGCTCAGCGACCGGCTGGAGATGATCGCGGGGATCCGCCAGGGCCTGCACGGCGGGGCGGCCAATGACGACAGCCCGCTGTTCACCGACCGCTCGACCACGGCTTTCTATGCGATCTTTGCCTGGCGGTTCTGGGAGAGCGAGCGTCGCGGTGGCGATTAGCGGCGCGGCGCCGGGGAGGCGGCGATGAACGACACGCAGTGGAGCACGGAACGCATCGCCCGGCTGGTGGCGCTGGTCGTGCTGGTGGTGGCGTGCGCACAGGTCGTCATGCCCTTCGTCGGTGCCATCGCCTGGGCCGGCATCATCGCCATCAGCATCTGGCCGGCGTTCCTGTGGCTCAGCGCGCGGCTCGGCCAGCGGCCGAAGCTCGCTGCCACGCTGTGCAGCGCGGGGTTGCTGGTCGTCATCGTCATGCCCGTGGTGGTGCTGGCGGCGAGCCTTGGCCAGGCCGTGCCCGAAGTCACCGGGCTGGTGCGCGACCTGCTCGTGACACTGACGCCCGAGCCGCCGGCGTGGCTGGCCGGCGCGCCGCTGGTCGGTGAGGTGCTGGGCGACCTGTGGCGCACGGTGGCGGCCGACATGCAGGGCTTCGCCCGCAAGCTGCTGCCGATGGCCGAGAATGCCGGGGTCTGGGCCCTCGCGCAGGGTGCAAGCCTCGCGCTGGCCGTCATCGAGTTCCTCTTCGCGATCCTCATCGCCGGCGTGCTGCTCGTTACCGCCGCACACTTCAGCGAGTTCACAGGACGGTTCGTGGTGCGCCTTGGCGTTGGCGGCGGCACGGCGCTCGTCGACCTGGTGGTGGCGACGGTGCGCAGCGTCTCCATCGGGCTGGTCGGCACGGCGGTCGTCCAGTCGTTGCTGATCATGGTCGGTCTGGCCGTTGCCGGCGTGCCCGGTACCGTGCTGCTGGGTTTCCTGACGTTCATGGTGGCGCTGGTGCAGATGCCCGTCCCCGTGGTCTGGGTACCGGTGGTGTTGTGGCTCTATTTCACCGGGCCGCTGCTGCCGGCGCTTGGCCTGCTGGTCTGGGGTGTGGCCATCACGCCGGTCGACAACGTCCTGCGTCCGTGGCTCATCGGCCGCGGCGTGCGCCTGCCCTTCGTCCTGATCCTCATCGGCGTGCTCGGCGGGCTCATCGCCTGGGGCTTCATCGGCCTGTTCATCGGCCCGACCCTGATGGCCGTGGCACACTCGCTGGTCCGCGCCTGGCTCGATGCCACCGTCAATCCATGACGGCCGACATCGGCACCGTTGTTTCCGTCATCTGAACCACTGGATGCCGAAATACGCGTCGAGGTCGAGTTGTTCGTCGTCGGGGCGGTTGTCGAGACCGGTGCCCAGGCCGACGAGGAGGTGGATGTCTTCGCGCAGGGTGATGTCGAGCCCGCTGCGCAGGGCCAGCCCGTGGTCGTCCCAATGCCGGTCGGGGCTGGCGTGAATGCCGATCATCCACGCCATGCGCGGGCCGAGTGGACGGGTGACGGACAGGCCGTAGATCAACTCGTCCCGGTCGTTGTGGGCCAGCGCATAACCGACCTCGGCGTTGAAGCGCCAATCCACCCCCTGGTACTCGATCACCACCGGCACGGCGAGGATGTCGACGTCTTCGGTGACGCCGCGGCGGACGGCGCCGGGCCGGATGTCGAATTCATAGAGCGGTGCCACGGCCAGGGCGAGGCGGTCCCGTTCGAGGAAGCGCCACTTGATGCCCACCTGGCCGGCGCCGAAATCCGACTTGCGCGCGGCATCGTCCGGGTCGGTGACGAGGCGCGGAACAACGGCGGACACCTGCACGTGACGCGTGAGGCCCAGCGACACGTCGAGCACGGGCAGCTCCCAGGTGTCGCCGGTGCGCGTTTTCTCGAGGGTGGTGGCCAGGATGACCTCCATCCGGCCCGGGTCGAGGATTCCGGGGTCGTCGGTGGTCAGCGGCGGGCCGGCGGTGGCGGTCGGGCCGAGGGCAATGCACAGCAGCGCGGCATCCGCGCCGAATCGTGGGCGGGTCGGGGGCATCTGGAGAATTCCCGGTGGCAGGGTGTGGATTGTATTTCGGTGGCGTCCGCCGGGATGGTCCCGACGACGCGCGCCCGCGATGTGGACGACCGGCGCCGGCGATCGACCGCCGGCGCCGGTGCGACGCTCAGGTGTTGTGCGGCCGGCGGAGACCGCGGCTTTCGCGGTCGAGCAGCGCCTTGACGTGGTCCGGCGTCAGCCAGGAGATGGCGGTGATCAGTGCAATGGCGACAACGATCAGGCTCAGTTCGAGACCGTACTTCCAGGGCTGCACCCAGATGTCCTCGCCGATATTCCAGCGCCCGAGCAGTTCGTAGCTGGTGAACCAGATGATGCCGGTGGCGATGGCGTAACGGATGGCCGTGGGCACTTTCCACATCTTGATCATGCGGCTGAAGAGGTAGATGGCCCACGCGGTGTTGAGCACGAAGTAGCCATAGACCAGCGGGTGCTCGGCGCCGAGCCACGCCTCGTTGTAGAGCACCAGCAGGAGCAGGTAGAAAAACCACAGCAGATAGATGCTCTCGATGAAGGTGATGAGGGCGAAATTGCGCTCATGGCGCGGGTTCGGCTTGCCGACCGGCAGGCGCAAATTGCGCTGGATCCAGTGGAAGAAATTGCACTTGGTTTCCTTGTTCGAGAGAAAGTAGAGCAGTGAAACCAGCATGATGCCGACCGAACCTTCCATGACCAGATACTCGGGCTTGGTGAGGACTTCGCCGGTTGCGCTGACGATTCCCTGTACGTTCATCTGGTGCGCGTAGACGATGAAGGTGAACTCGACCCACCCCGTCCACAGCGCCATGGCGGCGAAGAAGCCCCACCAGGTGGCGGCCGTCTCGCCAGGGCGCGTCATGCCGTACCAGAGCATGGCCAAGCCGGCGGCACCCATACCAAAGGCCGCGTGGAACATGTATTCGTGGCCGAGCAGGTCTTCCATCACGATCATGATCGTGTGGCCGAGCCCCTGAACGATGAACACGCTGATGAAGGCGAACAGGCCGATGTAGGGCGGCTTGTAGAACATTCGCTTGACGGCTGTCATGAGGATTCTCCGCTTCGAGGTGGCGTTGCTCAGGCCGGCCAGGTGCGCAGCAGGTGGGTGATCTTGTCCTTGACCTGGGCCCACTGCGCGGCGTCTTCGGGCACCTCGCCGCGGGCCGTGATCACCGGCCAGCTGGCGGCCAGTTCCTTGTTGAGGCCGATGAAGTCCGTGAAGTGCGCCGGGACCTCATCGTCGGCATAGATCGCATCGACCGGGCACTCAGGCGCGCACAGGGTGCAGTCGATGCACTCCTCGGGGTTGATGACGAGGAAGTTCGGGCCTTCGTGGAAGCAGTCCACGGGGCAGACCTCGACGCAATCCTGATGCTTGCAGCGGATGCAGTTTTCGGTGACCACGTACGTCATGCAGCAACCCCGTGCCAGGCGTTTTCCATGGCTCAAGTCTAGGGACCGCGACTGTCAACGTGTGTCAACAGAGCATCAACGGGTGTCAGCCGGGGGAAAAGCTGTCCGGTACCGGTGCGGGCCGTCACGATGACCTGGTGCGCCTTCGATGGCCTCACCGCCGACGCCCGGTCACACGAGGAAGGCGGATCGCCCGACTGCCCGACCGTTCCCGCCCGGGCCCTGGCCCGCTGCGGGCCGTGCCCGGGGTGGCGTTTTCCCCGGAAATGCCGGTTTGAAAACATATAAAGAAATCTTTATATTTCGCGCATGAGTGCGATCATGGAGACGGCCGGGGTGCTGGCCGCGGCGGCCGACCCGTCGCGGCTGCGCCTGCTGGCCCTGTTGCGGGACGGTGAGGCCGCGGTGGCGGAGCTGACGGCGGTGCTGGGCCAGAGCCAGCCGCGCGTTTCGCGCCACCTGCGTATTCTTCAGGCAGCGGGCCTCGTCGATCACTTCCGCGAGGGCCGCTGGGTGTACTACCGCATCGCCCCCGGGCTGGCCGGTGCGTTCATGCCCTGGCTCACCGGGCGACTCACCGGGGATGCCGTGGTCATGGCGGACCGTGCGCGCATGGCCGGTCTGCGCCGGCAGCGCGAACACCAGGCGCTGCGCGGCGTGCGCCGGCTGGGTGGACCGGCCGGCTTCGGCGATGTGGTGCCTGGCGAACTCCTCGACGCGGCGCTGGGCGGTGCGGCCGCCGGCGAGGTGCTCGACATCGGCAGCGGCACCGGCACCGTGCTTTGTCAGCTCGCCCGACGGGCCCGACGGGCCGTCGGCCTCGATGCCGCTCCCGGCATGCGCGTCATCGCCCGGGCCCGCCTGCGCGAGGCCGGCCTCGCCGGCTGCACGGTGCGTGCCGGCGATGCCCACGCGCTGCCCTTCGCCGACCGCAGCTTCGATGGCGTGGTCGTCGACGAGGTGCTGCGCACCAGTGCCGACCCGGCCCGCGTGCTCGCCGAGGCGGCCCGCGTGCTGCGTGCCGACGGATGCCTGCTGGTGCTGGACCACATCCTGCCCGCCGTGCGCCGTCTGCCCGCCGACGCAGCCCCCGATGCGCTCTACGAAAACGAGGTCGCGGCCCTGGCCGCCGCGGCGGGGCTGCGCATCAGCCGCCGCCAGTGGCTGCCCGGGCGCACCCCCGACCGCGCCATTTTCAGCGCGCGGCGCAACATCCAACCCACTGCAACAGGACGCGCCGCATGAACACTGCATCCACGCCTGCCGGCAGGCCACCCGTGCAGGTGTCCTTCGAGTTCTTCCCGCCGGCCACGCCCGCCATGGAGGACACGCTGTGGCAGTCGGTGGCCAGGCTCGCGCCGCTGCGGCCGCGCTTCGTGTCGGTGACCTACGGCGCCGACGGCTCGACGCGTGACCGCACCCATCGCATCGTCTCGCGCATCGCCCGCGAGACCGGCCTCGTCGCCGCGCCCCACCTGACCTGCGTTGGTGCGCGGCGCGAGGAGATCCTCGACATCGCGCGGGGCTACCACATCGAGGGCATCCGCCACCTCGTCGCGCTGCGCGGCGATCCGCCGGCCGGCGCCGAGCGTTACGAGCCCTGGCCGGGCGGCTTTGCCTTCGCCGTCGACCTGGTGCGTGGGCTGGCCGATATCCCCGGGCTCGACATCTCGGTGGCCGCCTATCCGGAAGTCCACCCCGAGGCGCCGAGTGCCGAGTTCGACCTCGACAACCTGCAACGCAAGCTCGATGCCGGCGCCAGCCGGGCCATCACGCAGTTCTTCTTCGATACGGACAACTTCCTGCGCTTTCGCGACCGTTGCGTGGCGCGCGGCATCACCGCGCCGATCGTTCCCGGCATCCTGCCCATCGCCCGCTTCCGGCAGATGGTCGGTTTCGCCGGGCGCTGCGGTGCCCGGGTACCGGACTGGCTGCACGAGCGCTTTGCCGGTCTCGACGACGACCCCGACACGCAGCGCATGCTCGGCGCCAGCATCGCCATCGACCAGGTGGTGCGGCTGCGCCGCCACGGAGTCGATGAGTTTCATTTCTACACGTTGAACCGCTTCGAGCTGACCTACGCGATCTGTTGCGCGCTCGGCCTGCGGCCCGTGGCGGTGGATGCATGAGCGCGGGCTTCGCCGCCCTGGAGGCGTTGCTCAAAGAGCGCATCGTCATCCTCGATGGTGCGATGGGCACCATGATCCAGGCGCGCCAGCTCGTCGAGGCCGATTACCGCGGTACGCAGTTCGCCGACTGGCCGCAGGACCTGCGCGGCAACCACGACGTGCTGTCGTTGACGCGGCCCGACGTGATCCGCGACATCCACGCGGCGTTCCTCGAGGCCGGTGCCGACATCATCGAGACCAACACTTTCAACTCGTCGGCGCCATCGCTGGCCGACTACGGGCTGGCCGACCACGTCACGGCGCTCAACCTGGCCAGCGCGCGGCTGGCGCGCGAGGTCGCCGATGAATTCACGCGGCGCAGCGGCAGCCCGCGTTTTGTCGCCGGCGTGCTCGGGCCGACGAGCCGCACGGCATCGATCTCGCCCGACGTCAACGACCCGGGCATGCGCAACATCACCTTCGACGCACTGGTCGAGACGTACACCGGGGCGGCCACCGCCCTGCTCGAGGGCGGTGCCGATTTTCTCCTCGTCGAGACGGTCTTCGACACGCTCAATGCCAAGGCCGCGCTCTATGCCATCGGCAGGCTCGGCCAAAGGCGCGGCGCGCGCATCCCGGTGATGGTCTCCGGGACGATCACCGACGCCTCGGGGCGCACGCTGTCGGGTCAGACGCCCGAGGCGTTCTGGAACTCGCTGCGCCATGCCACGCCGTTCATGATCGGCTTCAACTGCGCGCTCGGCGCCAGCGACCTGCGCCCGCACGTCGCTGACCTGGCGCGCTTTGCCGACACGCACGTCAGCGTGCATCCCAATGCCGGGCTGCCCAATGCCTTCGGCGGCTACGACGACACGCCGGAGATGATGGCTGGCGTGCTCGGCGAGTTCGCCGCTGCGGGCCTGCTCAACATGGTCGGCGGCTGTTGCGGCACCACGCCGGCGCACATCGCGGCGATACGCCAGGCGGTCACCGCGCATGCGCCGCGGCGCGTGGTGGCCGTCCCGCCCATGCTGCGACTCTCCGGCCTCGAGGCCCTGAACATCGGTGCCGATTCGCTGTTCGTCAACATCGGCGAGCGCACCAATGTTGCCGGCTCGGCGCTGTTCCGCCGCCTGATCGTCGCCGGCGACCATGCTGCGGCGCTGGCGGTGGCCCGCCAGCAGGTCGAGAACGGCGCGCAGATCATCGACGTCAACATGGACGAGGCGATGCTCGATTCGGTCGAGGCCATGGACCGCTTCCTGAAGATGGCGGCCACCGAGCCCGACATCGCCCGCGTGCCCTTCATGATCGACTCGTCGCGCTGGGCGGTGATCGAGGCCGGGCTCAAGTGCGTGCAGGGCAAGCCGGTGGTCAACTCGATCAGCCTCAAGGAGGGCGAGGAGAGTTTTCTCGAGCAGGCGCGCGAGTTGCGCCTCCACGGTGCCGCGGTGGTCGTCATGGCCTTCGACGAGCGGGGCCAGGCCGAGACCGTCGAGCGGCGGGTCGAGGTCTGCCGGCGGGCCTTCCGCCTGCTGACCGGAACCGCGGGCTTCCCGGCCGAGGACATCATCTTCGACCCGAACATCTTCGCCGTGGCCACCGGCATCGAGGAGCACAACGACTACGGCCGCTCGTTCATCGAGTCGATCGGCCGCCTCAAGGCCGAACTGCCCGGGGTGTACATCAGCGGTGGCGTCAGCAACGTGTCGTTCTCGTTCCGCGGCAATGACCGCGTGCGCGAGGCCATGCACTCGGTGTTCCTCTATCACGCCATCGCTGCCGGGCTCGACATGGGCATCGTCAACGCCGGCCAGCTGGCGATCTACGAGGACATCCCCCGCGAACTGCGCGATGCGGTCGAGGACGTGATCCTCAACCGCCGCGCCGATGCCACCGAGCGGCTGCTCGAAATCGCCGGCCGCTATCGTGCCGATGGCAGCGAGGCGACGAAGACCGCCGGCCAGGAGTGGCGCCAGTGGCCGGTCGAGAAGCGCATCGCCCACGCCCTGGTCAAGGGCATCGACGAGTTCGTCGTCGCCGATGCCGAAGAGTGCCGCCGGCAGGCAGCACGGCCTCTCGACGTCATCGAGGGGCCGCTGATGGAGGGCATGAACATCGTCGGCGAGCTGTTCGGTGCCGGCAAGATGTTCCTGCCGCAGGTGGTCAAGTCGGCGCGCGTGATGAAGAAGGCCGTCGCCCACCTCGTGCCGTACATCGAGCAGGCGCAGCAGGGCGATGTGCGCAAGGCCGGACGCATCGTCCTCGCCACCGTCAAGGGCGACGTGCACGACATCGGCAAGAACATCGTCGGCGTGGTCCTCCAGTGCAACAACTTCGAGGTCATCGACCTCGGCGTGATGGTGCCCACCGAGCGCATCCTCGATACCGCGCGCCGCGAACAGGCCGACATGATCGGGTTGTCCGGCCTGATCACGCCGTCGCTCGAGGAAATGGTCCTGATCGCCCGCGAGATGCAGCGCCAGAACTTCACGGTACCGCTGCTGATCGGTGGGGCGACGACCTCGCCGGCACACACGGCGGTCAAGATCGAGCCGGAGTACGAAGGACCGGTGGTCTACGTCAAGGACGCCTCGCGCGCGGTCGGCGTGGCGCAGAAACTGGTCGGCGGCGGAGAGCGTGCCGTCTATGTGGCCGCGCTGCGCGAGGAAAACCGCCTGCGCCGCGAGCGCCACGGCCGGCGCGACGAGGACATCCAGTGCCTGCCGCTCGCCGAGGCACGCCGCAACCGGGCCCGGCCGGCGCCGGCGGCACTGCCGCCCGCACCGCGCTTCACCGGGGTGCGGGTCTTCGACGACCTGCCGCTGGAGACGCTGGCCAGTTACATCGACTGGATGCCGCTGTTCAATGCCTACGGGTTCCGCGGCCGCTTCCCGCAGGTGCTCGACGACGCGGTCGCCGGCGAGGCGGCGCGCGAGCTGTGGGACGATGCGCAGCGGCTGCTCGAACGCATGATCGCGGGCCGCTGGACGCGTGCCCGCGCCGTCATCGGCCTCTTTGCCGCCAACGCCGTCGGCGACGACATCGAGGTCTACGGCGATGCGCAGCGCACGCAGGTGCAGGCCGTGCTCCATCACCTGCGTCAGCAGAAGCGCCACGGCGATGCGCAGCCCAACGCCTGCCTCAGCGATTTCATCGCGCCGCGCGATTCCGGGCTCGCCGACCACATCGGCGCCTTTGCCGTCACCGCCGGGCTGGGCCTGGCGCCGCACGTCGCGGCGCTGGAGAAGGACCACGACGACTACGCGGCGATCATGCTCAAGGCGCTGGCCGACCGCCTCGCTGAAGCCGGTGCCGAGTACCTGCATGCGCAGGTGCGTCGCGAACACTGGGGCTATGCGTCCGACGAACGCCTCGACCGCCAGCAGCTCATCGATGAGGCGTACCGCGGCATCCGTCCGGCGGCGGGCTACCCGGCCTGCCCGGACCATACCGAGAAGCTCACCCTGTGGAAGCTTCTCGATGTCGAGCGCCACACCGGCATCCGCCTCACCGAGTCGTTCGTCATGATGCCGGCGGCGTCGGTGTCGGGCTGGTACTTCGCCCACCCCGAGTCGCGCTACTTCGCCGTCGGGCGCATCGGCCGCGACCAGGTCGAGGACTACGCGCGGCGCAAGGGCATGAGCGTGGCGGGCGTCGAGCGCTGGTTGTCGAGCAATCTCGCCTACGCGCCGGACTGACGCCGACCGTCGACGGCCGGGGATGATCCCGGCGCGGCACACACCGGGCAGGCCGGGGCGCGGCGGATACGCACGCGGCGCGACTGGCCGGCGAGCGCATCGTGGAACCACAGGTGATTGCGCAGGCCCGGCCCGAGGCCGAGCAGCTGCGCGATCGCCTCGGTGGCCATCATCGTGCCGACGGTGCCGGCGACCGGCGCCAGTACGCCCTGGCCACTGCAGTCGCCGAGCGGTTCATCGTCCTCCGCGTAGAGGCAGCGATAGCACGGTCCGTCGCCGTCGTTGGCGAACATCGCCACCTGCCCCTCGAAGCGGATCACCGCACCCGAGACCAGCGGACGGCGCAGTGCGACGCAGACGCGGTTGAGCAGATGGCGCGTGGCGAAGTTGTCGCTGCAGTCGAGGACGACGTCGCAGTCGTGCAGCGCGTCCGCAAGGCCAGCGGCATCCAGGCGCCGGTCGAGAACGCGCAGCTGCAGGGCCGGGTTGACCTCACGCAGCGCCGCGGCCGTGACCGAAGCCTTGGGCGCACCGACATCGCGGCTGCGGAACAGGATCTGGCGCGGCAGGTTGCTGGCGTCGATGCGGTCGAAATCGTTGATGCACAGCGCGCCGATGCCGCTGCTGGCGAGGTAGAGGCTGGCCACCGAGCCGAGCCCGCCGAGGCCGACCACGCCGGCGCGCGCACCCGCCAGCCGCGCCTGGCCGGTGACGCCGACCCGGCCGAGGGCGATCTGGCGCGCATAGCGCAGGGCATCATCGGCGGTCATGGCGCGATCCCGGGTCAGAGAGGGCGATTGTAGGGCCCGGCCGGGACCGCAGGGCCCGCACGGTGTCGCATTGTCCGAGCGTGACGCGTTCGTGGCCGGCGGCATCCCGGGCCGTTCGCACGCTGTCGAAACCGGCGGCGGCGAGCAGTGTGCGGACGGCCTCGCCCTGGCGCCAGCCGTGTTCGAGCAGCAGCCAGCCGCCGGCGTGCAGGTGCGCGGGGGCCCCGGCGACGATCACGCGCAGCGCATCCAGGCCGTCGGTGCCGGCGCGCAGGGCCTGCTCGGGCTCGAAAGCCAACCCGGCGGCGTGGGCCGGCCACTCGTCGTCGGCGATATAGGGTGGATTGCTGACGATCATGTGCTGGCGCGTGCCGTGGAGCGCGGCGTACCAGTCGCCTTCGGCGAAGGTGATGCGGGTGAGGCCGAGGCGCCGGGCGTTGGCCCGCGCGATGGCCAGCGCCGCGGGGCTGATGTCGGTGGCGGTGATGCGCGCCGCCGGGCGCTCGCTGGCCAGCGCCAGGGCGATGGCGCCGCTGCCGGTGCCGAGGTCGGCGACGGTGGTGTCCGGGCTTTCGGCCAACCGTGCCAGGGCCTGCTCGACCAGCTGCTCGGTCTCCGGTCGGGGGATCAGCGTGGCGGGGTCGACGGCGAGTTCCAGCGACCAGAAGCTGCGCCGGCCGGTGAGCTGGGCCACCGGCCGGCCGGTGAGGCGCTGGTCGACGAGTGCGGCATAGCGGGCCGCGTGTTCCGGCGACAGGGAATCGGTGAGCCGCCCGTAGAGCGCGCTGCGCGACACGCCCAGGGCGTGGGCGAGCAGCAGTTCCGCGTCGAGGCGTGCCGACGGGCTGGCGGCGTCGAGCCGCCGCGCTGCCGCGCGCAGTGCGCCGTCCACGTTCGTGATGCTGCCGGTCGTCATGTGCCCATGGTAGCCCGCACCGCACGCGCCAGCCCCGCGGTGTCGTGACCCGGGTTCGTGGACAGGGCGGCAGGCGGTTCTGTAACAGTGTGTAACGGCGGCGACCGGCACGCATCCGCTGGCCCGGCGGCGCCGAAGTACCTTCCGTACATCAACCCGTCACGGAGATCGACATGACCCGCATCCATGCATTCAGCCACTACGTTGAAACCGCCTTCGCCGTCGCCATCGGCCTCGCTGCCCTCGCCGGGATCGTGCGCGTCCTCGTGATGACGGTCTGATGCCGGCCATGACACCGGTGCCGGGTCGCCGTCGCGATCCGGCACCGGCGGGGTGACCGGCGTCCTGCCGGGCCATGCCCCCGAAAGACGCGAAGTTTCAGCCGCCGTCGCCGTCCCTTCCCCGCTGTATGATGCCCGCCGTGGGCGCCACGGGCCTTGACCGTCGTGATGAAGGCAGGGCGCCGGCCGCGTGACCGGCGCCGGTGGGTGCCGCGACCTCCTTCGACCACCCCGACCCGGCACCCGGTGCCCGGAGGCTGACATGACCGACCACGACGAGGGGCTGGCCTTCGCCACCCGCTGCATCCATGCCGGTGCCACGACCGATCCCGCCAGCGGTGCGGTGATGCCGCCGATCGTCACCAGCACCACTTTCGCCTATGAGGGCTTCGGCAGGTCCCGCGAGCACATCTATGCCCGTTCGTCCAACCCGACGCGCGATGCCCTCGAGCGTTGCGTGGCGGAACTCGAGGGCGGGATACGCGGCCTGGCCTATGCCTCGGGCCAGGCCGCGACCGCCGGCATCCTCGACCTGCTCGATGCCGGCGACCACGTCATCGCACCGCTGGATTTCTACGGCGGCAGCCGGCGCCTGCTCCACGAGGTCCGGCGCCGCGTGGCGGGCCTCGACATCGATTTCGTCGACATGCGTGACGCATCGCGCGTGGCCGCGGCGATGCGCCCGGCGACGAAGCTGGTGTGGGTCGAGACCCCGACCAATCCACTGCTCGGCATCGTCGACATCGCTGCGGTCGTCGCCACCGCCCACGCCGGTGGTGCGTGGGTCTGCGTCGACAACACCTTCGCCACGCCGTGTTTCCAGCAGCCGCTCGCCGCCGGCGCCGACATCGCCATGCACTCGGCGACCAAGTACCTCGGCGGGCACTCCGACGTGCTCGGCGGCATCTGCGTCGCGGCCGATGAAAAGCTCGGCCGGCGGCTGGCCTCGCTGCGCGCCGCTTCGGGTGCCGTGATGGGGCCCTTCGACGCCTACCTCGTGCTGCGTGGAGTCAAGACCCTGGCGCTGCGCATGCAGCAGCATGCCGCCAACGCCCTGGCCGTGGCGCGCTGCCTCGAAGGCCATCCGGCGGTGGCGCGCGTCTGGTATCCGGGCCTCGAGTCACACCCGCAGCACGCCCTGGCGCGACGGCTGATGCGCGGTTTCGGCGGCATCGTCACGCTGACGCTGGCCGGTGGGGCGGTCGCCGCCGGGCGCTTCGTCGGCGCGCTGCGCCTCTTCACGCTGGCCGAAAGCCTCGGCGGTGTCGAGAGCCTGGTCGGGCACCCGGCGACGATGAGCCACTCGAGCGTGCCGGCCCACGACCGCATGGCGATGGGCGTCGGCGACGACATGGTGCGCCTGTCGGTGGGCATCGAGGACGCCGCCGACCTCGTCGCCGACGTGCGCCGGGCGCTGGCTGCGGCGGGCTGAGCGACTGCGCCTCAGGACACAGCGATATCCAGCCAGTCGGGCAGCGCGAGGCCGCGCTCGGCGAGGAACGGGCGGTTGAACAGCCGCTGGCGGTAGCGCAGTCCCGAGTCGCACAGCAGGGTGACGATGACGTGCCCGCGGCCGAGTTCGCGGGCCATGTGCAGCGCGCCGGCGACGTTGACGCCGCTCGACCCGCCGACCAGCAGGCCTTCCTCGCGGATCAGGTTCCAGACCAGCGGAATCGCCTCGCTGTCGTCGATGCGGAACGGCCGGTCGATCGGCGTGCCGTCGAGGTTGGCGGTGATCCGGCTGTTGCCGATGCCCTCGCTGATCGAACTGCCCTCGGCGCGCAGTTCGCCATGGGCGTAGTACGGATAGAGCGCCGAGCCGCCCGGGTCGGCGAGGCCGATGACGACCGCCGGCTTGTGGCCCTTCAGCGCCCGGGCGACGCCGGCCAGCGTGCCGCCGGTGCCCACCGAGCAGATGAAGGCGTCGATCCGCCCGCCGGTCTGGGCCCAGATCTCGGCGCCGGTGGTTTGCTGGTGGTACTCGCGGTTGGCGGTGTTGTCGAACTGGTTGGCCCACACGGCACCGTGCTCGAGCGTGGCGTCGAGCGACTCGGCCAGTCGCCGCGACTGGTGGACGAAATGGTTGGGGTCCCTGAAGGGCACGGCCGGCACCAGCCGCACCTCGGCGCCGTAGGCTTTCAGCGTGTCGACCTTGTCGCGGCTCTGGTTGTCGGGCATGACGATGACGGTCGGGTAGCCGAGGCTGTTGCCGACCACGGCGAGGCCGATGCCGGTATTGCCGGCGGTGCCCTCGACGATCGTCCCGCCGGGACGCAGCGTGCCGCGGCGTTCGGCATCGCGCACGATGCCCAGTGCGGCGCGGTCCTTGACCGAACCACCGGGGTTCATGAACTCGGCCTTGGCGAGGATCTCGCAGCCGGTGCGGTCGGAGAGGCGGTTGAGGCGGATCAGCGGCGTGTTGCCGATGCAGTCCACCAGCGTGGGGAATTCGGGTCGGGTCATGGGGGTCCTCTGCGGCCGCGGCAAGGTCAGGTGTCGAGGTGGGCCAGTTCCTCGGCCTGGTGTTCGGTGACCAGCGGCTCGATGACGGCATCGAGCTGGCCTTCCATGACATCGCCGAGCCGGTAGAGCGTCAGGTTGATGCGGTGGTCGGTGAGGCGGCCCTGCGGGAAGTTGTAGGTGCGGATGCGTTCGGAGCGGTCGCCGGTGCCGACCAGGCGCTTGCGCTGTGCGGCCTGCGCCTGCGTCTGCCGCGACCGCGCCTGGTCGAGGAGTCGGGCCTTGAGCAGGGCCATGGCCCGGGCCCGGTTCTTGTGTTGCGAGCGTTCGTCCTGGCATTCGACGACCAGGCCGCTTGGCAGGTGCGTGAGACGCACCGCCGAGTCGGTCTTGTTGACGTGCTGGCCGCCGGCGCCGGAGGCACGGTAGGTGTCGATGCGCAGGTCGGCGGGGCGCACCTCGATGGCGTCGATCTCGTCCGGCTCGGGCAGCACGGCGACGGTGCAGGTCGAGGTGTGGATGCGTCCCTGGGCCTCGGTTTCCGGGACGCGCTGCACGCGGTGTGCGCCGGACTCGAACTTGAGGCGTGACCAGGCGCCACGGCCGACGATGCGGCTGATGATCTCCTTGTAGCCGCCGTGCTCGCCGGGACTGGAATGGATGATCTCGATCTGCCAGCCACGACCCTCGGCATAGCGCGTGTACATGCGCATCAGGTCGCCGGCGAACAGTGCCGCCTCGTCACCACCGGCCGCGGCGCGGATCTCGAGGAAGATCCCGGCATCGTCGTAGGGGTCTTTGGGGATCAGCTGGAGGCGCACCGCGCGTTCGACCTGTTCGAGCTGGGCTTCGCTGCGGGCCAGCTCCTCCTGGCCGAGCCGGCGGATCTCGACGTCGCTGTCATCGAGCATGTCGGTGGCGGCGTCGTGGTCGCCGGTCAGCTTGCGCCAGGCGCGATAGAGATCGACGACCGGGTCGAGCTGGGCGTACTCGCGCGACAGCTCGCGAAAGCGCTGCACGTCGCCGATGACCGCCGGGTCGTTGAGGAGGCTGCGGACCTCATCGGCGCGGTCGGCGAGGCGTGACAACTTTTCGACGATCGAGCTTTCCATCCGGGCTATTATCCCCGATGTGAACCCCCGTGCTACGCCGGCGTCATGGCGCCCCGCCTGCCTGCTGTCCGCTGCCGCGCTGTGCCTCGTGGCATGCAGCGGCCCGGCAGCTCTTGCCGTCGACCCCGTACCGACAGACCCGCAGGCGCATGTCGAGGCGGCCGAGGCCGCGCTCGAACGCGACGACTACGCCGTTGCCGCTGCCGAACTCGTCCGCGCCGCCGAGCAGTCTGACGAAGTGGCGCTGGCCGGCCGGGCGACGCAGTTTGCGGTCGGCACCGGCTACGACGCCTGGGCCGAGCGTGCCGCGCAGCGCTGGACCGCGCTGTCGCCGCAGGACCCGCGGCCCCGCGAACTGCTCGGCCGGATCTACCTGCGCCGCCACGACGTCGATGGCGCCGTGGCGGAATGGACGGCTGCGCTGTCGGCCACCGACCCGCTGCGCGACGACGTCTATCTGCGGCTCGCCGAGGTGCTCGCTGCCGGCGAGTCGCCACGGCTGGTGACGCGCGCGCTGGCGCGCCTCACGGCGCTCGACCCGCTGTCGCCGGGCCTGCAGTTTGCGCTGGCCGGTGCCGCTCACCGCTCGGGTCAGGTCGATCTGGCGCTGGCTGCACTCGACGTGGCGGAAATCGGCAGCCCGGACTGGATCGAGCCGCGTCTGCTGCGCGCCCAGGTCATCGCCGGCCTCGGCCGCCTCGACGAGGCGCTGGCGCTGCTCGATGCGCTGGCGGTGGAGGCGGCCGCCGCCGATGAGGCCCTGCCGGTGGCGCTGCTGCGTGCCCGGCTGCTGCTCGCGGGCGGTCGTGCCGACGAAGCCGACGCCGTGCTCGATGCCCTGGCGCCGGACGACGGCGACGACCCGCTGCCGGACCTCAGCCGTACGCGGGCCATGGTGGCGCTGGCGCGCGGTCGCATCGGCGAGGCCGTGGCCAGCCTGCGCGATCTTGCCGGGCAGGCGGCGCATCAGGGCGAGGCGCTCTACTACCTTGGCGAACTGGCCGCGAGCCGCGGCGAGGACGAGGCCGCGCTGCGCTTCTGGCGGCGTGTCGCTCCCGGACCCTGGCTGCTGCCCGCCAGGCTGGCGGTGGCCGATCGTCTGCCGGCGGAGGAGGCCATCGATGAACTGGCTGCGCTGGCCCGGGCCCAGCCGGCCGAGGCGTGGCGCATTCAGCCGTACCGCGCGCGGCTGCTGCAGCGGCTGCAGCAGCCGGCGCAGGCGCTGGCGGCACTCGATGAGGCGGTCCTGCAGCGACCTGATGCCATCGAGACGCGCCTCGCACGCGGCATGCTGCTCGAGGAGTCGGGACGCATCGACGAGGCGCTCGCCGACCTTGCCCACGCCGCCGCCATCGCCCCGGATGATGCCATCGCCATCAATGCCTACGGCTATACGCTCCTGAACCGCAAGCGGCGTGCGCGCGAAGCCTGGCCGCTGATCCGCCGGGCGCTGGCGCTGGAGCCGGACAGCGCGCCGATCCAGGACAGCATGGGCTGGGTGCTGTTCCATCTCGGCGAACCGGCACTGGCGCGCAGCTACCTCGAGGTGGCCTGGGCGGCGCTGCCCGATGCCGAGATCGCCAGCCACCTCGCCGAGGTCTACTGGCGGCTCGGCGACCGGGCGTCGGCCCGCGACCTGCTTCATGCCGCGCTGCTCGCCCAGCCCGACAGCCGGCCGGCGCGCGATACCGCCCGGCGCCTGTTGCGCCGCTGACCATGCGCCACCGCCTCCTGGCCGGCCTGCTGCTGTCGTGGCTGCTCGGTGGCTGCGCGCTGCGGGCGCCGATCGAGGTGCCGGTGGCGGAGCCGGCCGCGCGCGAGGCGCGCCTCGCGGCGCTGGCCCGCTGGGAACTGCGTGGCCGGGTGGCGCTGCGGGGCCCGCAAGGTGCCGGTCAGGGCAACCTGCGCTGGCGCCAGGAGGGCAGTGCGACGCACCTCGCCGTCAGCGGGCCGTTCGGTGCCGGGGCCTGGCAGTTGTGGTCGGGGGACGGCCGGTTGCGCATCGAGACCCAGGACGGCGAGACCCTCGTCGATGCCCGGGACGCGGCCGCCGTGGCCGATTTCCTCGACACACGGCTGGGCTGGCCGCTGCCCCTCGACGCCAGCCGCTACTGGTTGCTCGGTCTTGCCGACCCGAGCGCCAAATCCCGTGTGACGCACGATGCCGAGGGTCGCCCGGCGCGCATCCGCCAGCATGGCTGGGAAATCCGCTACGAAGAATTCGTCCTGTACGAGGCGCTGTGGCTGCCACGCCGGCTGGTCGCCGAAACGGCGGCAGGCCGCGTGCGGCTGGTGGTCGATCGCTGGCACTGGTGAGCGGTTCGCGAGCCGGCGCCACAACGGCGGTGGCGCGCGCAGGTAGAATGTCGGCCCCGAAGCCGTCGCACCGCACTGGTGTGCCGGCCCCGGGGTTTCGGTTGGGGCGTAGCCAAGTGGTAAGGCAGCGGGTTTTGATCCCGCCATTCCCAGGTTCGAATCCTGGCGCCCCAGCCATTTTCCGCATCACGGACAGGACATGAACAAAGAGCACCCCGCCGAACTGCGCAACGTCACCATCCTTTCGGGCAACGCCAACCCCGAACTGGCCCAACGCATCGCCCGCCATCTCCGGGTGCCGGTCGGACGCATGCAGGTCGGGCGCTTCAGCGATGGCGAGGTGCTGGTCGAGGTCTACGAGAACGTCCGCGGGCGCGAGGTCTTCATCGTCCAGCCGACCTGTCCGCCGGTCAACGACAACCTCATGGAATTGCTGGTGATCTCGGACGCCTGCCGACGCGCCTCGGCGGCACGCATCACGGCGGTGATCCCCTACTTCGGTTATGCGCGCCAGGACCGCCGGCCGCGCGCGGCGCGCGTGCCGATCACCGCGAGTCTCACGGCGCAGATGGTCTCGCAGGCCGGCATCGACCATGTGCTGACGGTCGACCTGCATGCCGACCAGATCCAGGGTTTCTTCTCCATCCCCGTCGACAATGTCTACTCGTCGCCGGTGCTGCTCGGTGACCTGTGGCGCTGCGAATACGAGGACCTGGTGATCGTCTCGCCCGACGTCGGCGGCGTGGTCCGCGCGCGGGCCATCGCCAGGCGCATGGACGATGCCGACCTGGCCATCATCGACAAGCGCCGGCCGCGTGCCAACGTCAGCGAGGTGATGAACATCATCGGCGAGGTGGAAGAAAAGGATTGCATCCTCATCGACGACATGGTCGATACGGCCGGTACCCTGTGCCAGGCGGCCGGTGCCCTCAAGGACCACGGCGCACGGCGGGTCGTCGCTTATGTCACCCATCCGGTGCTGTCGGGTCCGGCGGTCGAGCGCATCGCCGCCTCGCGCCTCGACGAACTGGTCGTCACCGACACCATCCCGCTGTCGGCGGCGGCGGTCGCCACCGGTCGTATCCGCCAGCTGTCGGTGGCCGAACTGCTTGGCGAGACGATGCGCCGGATCAGCATGGCCGAATCCGTCAGTTCGCTCTACGTCGACTGACAGGCCGGCCGGCCCGCGCCCGGCCCGTGCTATGATCGCGCCCCCTTTCCGGACGGGGCCCCTGGTCGCAGGGGGCCGCGACGTCCCGGACGAGGCAACCCCCAACGGAGCATCCAACATGGTCAACCAGTATCAGCTTGCCGCGGAACTCCGCAGCGACGCAGGGAAAGGTGCGAGCCGCCGCCTGCGTCGCGGCGGTCGCGTCCCGGGCATCATCTACGGCGGCGGCGTGAGCGCGCAGAGCGTGTCCTTCGACGCCAATACCCTGCTGCTCGACATGGCGCACGAGTCCTTCTTTACCAGCATCCTCAACGTCAATCTCGGCGGCGAGACGATGCAGGCCATCGTCCGCGACTACCAGGTCCATCCGGCCAAACGCGCTGTCCTGCACCTCGACCTCCAGCGCATCGTCGCCACCGAAAAACTGACGCTCGCCGTGCCGCTGCACTTCATCAACGAGACCACCTGCAAGGCGGTCAAGGATGCCGGCGGATCGGTCTCGCACCTGCTGACCGAGATCGAGGTCAGCTGCCTGCCGAAGGATCTGCCCGGCTACATCGAGGTCGACATCGGCCCGATGGAGCTGAACCAGATGCTGCACCTGTCGGATCTCACGCTGCCTGCCGGAGTCGAGATCCCCGGCCTGGTCGCCGGGTCGGACAGCGACCTGCCGGTCGTCCACGTGCACGTGCTGCGTGCCGCGGCCGAACCCGCTGCCGAGGAAGGTGCGGAAAGCGCGGCGCCGGCCGAGGCCGCCGGCGACAAGGAAGCGAAGAAATAGCCGGCGGCGGGGCAGCGCTGTTCATCGTCGGCCTGGGCAATCCCGGGCCGCGCCACGCCGGTGACCGCCACAACGTCGGTTTCTGGCTGCTCGACCAGCTTGCTGCCCACCTCGGCGCGCGCTTCAGCGCCGACCGCAAGCTCAACGGCGAGTTGTGCCGGGCCAGCCTTCGCGGCAGCCCGGCATGGCTCGTCAAGCCCTCGACCTTCATGAACCGCAGCGGCCTGTGCATCCGCCAGGTCCTCGATTATTACGATGCCGGCACCGACCGGCTGGTCGTGGTGCACGACGAACTCGACCTGCCACCGGGCACCGCACGCCTCAAGCGCGGCGGCGGGCACGGGGGGCACAACGGCCTGCGCGACATCGTCGCGCATTGCGGTGCGGACTTTCTCCGCCTGCGCATCGGCATCGGCCACCCCGGCAGCAAGGACCTCGTCGTCGACTATGTCCTGCACCCGCCGTCGCGTCCGGAGCGTGACCTCATCCTCGACGCGCTGGCGGCCGGCATCACGGCCCTGGAACGGCTGGCGACCGACGGACTCGAAAGCGCCATGCAGCAGCTCCATGCGCCGGCGGTGCGCGAGCAGAAGGATTTCGGCCCGGCCGGCTGACGCGCCCGGGCGGCAGCAACGGATGCGCGGGGGCGTGTCCGGTTCGGATCCATCGGGTCGGGTCAGGGCCGGCGCTGTTCGGGAAAGGTCCAGAAGCCGCGCATGTCGAGGCACAGTTCGCAGTGGCTCATGTCGCTGCCGGTGCCGGTGTCGAGGCTGACCTGCAGGCGGCGGCAGATGACCAGCCCGGCCATCTCGGTGCTGCCGACGACCCGCGCGCTGCCCGAGTGACCATTCTGCGGGTTGACCCAGCCGACCGCCTGGCCGTCGTCGAGGTCATAGAGGGCGAGCAGCACGTTCTGGCGCAGCATCAGCCAGTCATACCGGTCGAGGTCGGTGGGTGACAACCGGTCGAGGAACCAGTAGCGGGGACCGTTGCCGTGGTCTTCCCCGGCGGCGCGCGCGCCGCCCGGTCCGAGGGCCAGCAGCAGTGCGCACAGCCCTCCCGTCCAGTCGATCATCCGCGCCTTCCCGGCCATGCCGCATGCCCCGCCGCCGTTGCCGTCGGGGTCGAGCATAGCGCACGACCCCGCCGGGGAATGTGGAGTCGGGCCGCCAGCGGCGCTACGCTGCCGGCCAGCACATGAACGATGGCAGCCACAGCACCCTCCGACGGCACCTCATCGGCTGCATCCTGACGATGTGCCTCGCCGCGGGCGGGTTGCCGGCCGCGACCCCGGGGCCGGATGCGGTGCCCGACGGTGAGGGGCTGGCCGCCGCCGGGCACCGCCCGCGCATCGGCCTCGTGCTCGGCGGGGGCGGGGCCAAGGGTGCGGCGCACATCGGCGTGCTCGGGGTCCTCGACGCGCTGCGCGTGCCGGTCGACTGCATCGCCGGCACGAGTATGGGCGCGCTGGTCGGCGGCACCTATGCCACCGGCCTGCCACCCGCGCGCATCGAGGCAGCAGTGCGGGCCATCAACTGGGCCGACACCGTCGGCGACGTCAGCCTGCGTCGGCGCGCGCCGATCCGCCGCAAGCTCGACGCCGTCACCTACACCAACAATCTCGAGTTCGGCATCCGCGACGGCCGCCTGCGCACCGCCCCCGGTCTGGTGCGCACGCAGAACATCGAGCAGGTGCTGCGCGCACTGGTTGCGGCCGGTGCCTCGATCACGGATTTCGATGACCTGCCGATCGCCTTCCGGGCGGTGGCCACCGACATGGTCAGCGGCCGGATGGTCGTGCTCGGCGACGGCGACCTCGCCACGGCATTGCGTTCGAGCATGGCCATCCCCGGTGCCTTCGCGCCGGTGCTGCGCGACGGGCAGGTGCTGGCCGACGGCAGCCTGATGCGCAACCTGCCGGTCGACGTCGCCCGCGACCTGTGTGCCGACGTGGTGATCGCCGTGTCGATGGCCTCGACGCCGCCGCAGGCCGCCGACCTCGACAGTGCGCTGGCACTCGCCGGGCGCTCGCTCGATGTCATGGTCCAGGCCAACCAGGACGCCCAGCTCGCGACGCTCGGCCCCGATGATGTCAGCATCGTGGTGCCGGTCGGCGACATCCGGGCGGGTGACTTCGACCGCGTGCCGGAGGTCATCCCACTGGGGCGCGAGGCGGCGCTGGCGATGCGCGAGGCGCTGTCGCGACATGCCCTGCCGGCCGAGGCCTACCGCCGGTGGCGGGCCGCCGTCGACCGTTCCGCGCACCGCGAGGTGCGGCTCGCCGCGGTGCGCTTCGATGGGCTCGAACGCGTCGATGCCCGATACCTGCATGCCACGTTGCGCGACAGCCGGCCCGGCGCGCGCGTTACGCCCGCGCAGATCGCCGGCGACGTGCGTCGCCTCTACGCGCTCGGCGATTTCGACAAGGTCGATTACCACATCGAGGACGAGCCCGATGCGGCCGTACTGGTCGTCGACGTGCGCGAGAAGCCCTGGGGCCCCGACTTCGTTCGCTTCGACCTCGGCCTCGCCGCCTCGGTCGGCGGCGAGGCGCTGTTCGTGCTGCGCGGCGACCACACCCGCACGTGGCTCGACGCGCGCGGCCGCCAGTGGCGCAACCGCGTCCAGCTCGGCCAGGTGTCGCGTTTCGAGACGGCGATCTACCAGCCGCTCGACATCGCGCAGCGCTATTTCGTCGAGGCCGCGGTGCGCCTGCACCGTTCGGCCGAGGACATCTACTTCGATGGCGACCGCGTCGGCGAGTATGACTTCCTCGGCAGTTGGGCGCAGTTCGATGCCGGCATCAACTTCGGCAGCCGGGTGGCGTTGCGCGCCGGGCTGCACACCGGCTGGACCAGTGGTGAGGTCGAGGCCGGCGACCTGCGCCTGCCCCGCATCCCGACGCGCCGCGAGACGCGGCTGATGCTCGATCTGGCCCATGACACGCGCAATGCCGTCGCCCTGCCGACCGACGGGGCGCTGGGGCGCCTGCGCTACACCCACGCCGGCGCGCTGCTGGGTGGCGAGACCCGTTTCGAGAAGATCGATGGCCTGTACGCGCAGACGGTGCCCTTCCGCGGCGACGCGCTGACGCTGTCGCTGGCCGGCGGACGGGTCATCGAGGGCCCGCTGCCGCCCATCGACAGCTTCCGTCTCGGTGGGCTGTACAGCTTCCCCGGTCTCAAGCACGGCGAGCTGCGCGGCGATGAATACTGGCTGACCAGCGCCAACTATGGCTGGAAGCTCGGCGACATCCAGTCACTGTTCGGCCAGGCGCTGTATGCGGGGCTGCGGCTGACCGTGGCGCGCGTCGGCGGCCGCTTCGACGACGAGCGCGAGGGCACGCTCCACGGTGCCGCGCTGAGCCTTTACGGCAGTTCGCCGCTCGGCCCCTTCCAGCTGTCGTTCGGCGCCGTCGACAACGGCGCGCTGCAACTCCAGTTCGGCCTCGGCCGGCCGGTGGAGGAAGGTTCGATACTCGACCTCAGCCGCTGACGGCGCTCAGGCCCCGGCGCGCAGCAGTGCCGCGCCGGCGGCGAGCGCCTGCACCTTGGCCAGTGCCACGTCGTAGGCGATGGGCGCCATGCCGCAGTTGGTGCAGGCGAGGATGCGCGCGAGGTCGGCGTGCGCCGCCGCCGCGCGCAGGGTCGCGGCGACTTCCCCGGGCGTCTCGACGTGGTCGGCCGTGACCTGCACCGCGCCGACCATGAGCACTTTGTCCGGCAGCAGGCGCAGCAATGACAGCGGTACCCGCGAGCCGGCGCACTCCAGCGAGACCTGCATCACGCGGCTGGCGTTGATCGCCGGGAAGATCTCCTCGTACTGGCGCCACTCGCCGCCCAGCGTCTGCTTCCAGGCGATGTTTTCATCGATGCCGTAGCCGTAGCAGACGTGTACGGCAGTCGTGCAACCCAGGCCGTCGAGGGCGCGCTCCAGCGCGGCGATGCCCCACTCGCGCACCTCGCGCGGGTAGACGTTGAAGGCCGGTTCGTCGAACTGGATGACGTCGGCGCCGGCGGCGACGAGGTCGCGGGCTTCGGCGTTGAGGATCGCGGCGAAGGCCATCGCCATGTCGGCGCGCTGCCCGTAGTGCTCGTCGGCGATGGTGTCGCAGATGGTCATCGGCCCCGGCAGGGTGAACTTCAGGCGCCGCGTGGTCTGGGCGCGCGTGTAGCGCAACTCGTCAAGGTGGACCGGTGCCGGGCGCGACAACGGGCCGGTGACGGTCGGCACTTCGAGTTCGTAGCGGTTGTCGCGGATGCCCATGCGCGTGCGGCGCTGCCAGTCGATGCCGCCGATCTTTTCGAGGAAGCCGTGGACGAAGTGGCTGCGGAAGACCTCGCCATCGGTGACGATGTCGATGCCGGCCCGTTCCTGGTGGGCGAGCCATTCGCGTGCGGCGCGGCGCTTGCCCTCCTCGAGGGCCTGGCCTTCGAGCTTCCATGCGCCCTTGAGGGTCTGCGGTTCGGCCAGCCAGTCGGGGCGCGGCAAACTGCCGGCGAGGGTGGTTTCGATCATGTCCCGATGGTAGACCGGCCGCCGGGGGCTGTCGCGGCGAGCGCACGCGCTGTCCATTCCATTAAGATGGCGCCCCCTTGATGCACGCGGGACGGGTGCGATGGCCATACGTTGCGGAATCGTCGGCTTGCCGAACGTCGGCAAATCGACGCTGTTCAATGCCCTGACGGCGGCCGGCATCGCCGCCGAGAACTACCCGTTCTGCACCATCGACCCGAACATCGGCGTGGTGCCGGTGCCCGACCCGCGACTCGCCGCGCTTGCCGCCATCGCCCGGCCGCAGAAGGTGCTGCCGACGACCGTCGAGTTCGTCGACATCGCCGGTCTCGTCGCCGGCGCCTCGAAAGGCGAGGGCCTCGGCAACAAGTTTCTGGCCAACATCCGTGAAACCCACGCCATCGCCCACGTGGTGCGCTGCTTCGAGGACGACGATGTGGTCCACGTCGCCGGGCGCATCGACCCGCTGCACGACGTCGACGTCATCGACACCGAGTTGATGCTCGCCGACCTCGCCAGCGCCGAGAAGGCCCTCGAGCGCGCCGAAAAACAGGCCAAAACCGGCAAGCGTGAGGACGCGGCGCGACGCGACGTGATGCGCGCGCTGCGCGACCATCTCGCCGAAGGCCGCCCGGCGCGCGGTTTCGAGGCCCCCGAGGACCAGCGTCCGGCGATCGCCGAGCTGTTCCTGCTGAGCGGCAAGCCGGTGATGTATGTCGCCAACGTCGACGAGGCCAGTCTCGGCGGCAACGCCCGGGTGACGCAGCTCGCCCGCCGCGCCGAGGCCGAAGGGGCGGGCATCGTCGTCGTCTGTGCCGCCATCGAAGCCGAGATCGCCCAGCTCGACGAGGCCGACCGGCGTGCCTTCCTCGACGACCTCGGACTCGAGGAGCCGGGCCTCGACCGCGTCATCCGCGCCGGTTACCAGCTGCTCGGCCTGCAGACCTATTTCACCGTCGGGCCCAAGGAAGTGCGTGCCTGGACGGTGCGCGCCGGCGCCACCGCGCCGGAAGCCGCCGGCGTCATCCACACCGACTTCGAGCGCGGCTTCATCCGCGCCGAGGTCGTCGCTTACGAGGACTTCGTGCGCTGCAAGGGCGAACAGGGCGCCAGGGAGGCCGGCCGGCTGCGCCTCGAGGGCAAGGAATACGTCGTCGCCGAGGGCGACGTCATGCACTTCCGCTTCAACGTCTGAGGCGCCCGGCACACCCGTTGGCGCCGGCCGGTGGCGCTGTTGTATGGTGGGGCCGTCGGCGGGATGCGGCGGAGTGCGCATGGCGGAGCGGGCCCTGGTTCTTTTCGGCGCCGAGAGCGACGCCGGGCTGCGTGTCGCCGAGCGGGCCGTCGATGCCGGCCGGCGGGTCATCGCCGTGGCGCGTCGCCGGCCGCGCGACACGCAGCGCTGGGATCGCCTCGGCCTCGACTTCGTCCTCTGCGACACCACGCGGCGCCAGGACGTCGACCGCCTCTTCGCCGGCCTCGACGAGCGCCATTTCGACATCGTCTGCCTGCTCGGCGGCACGCCGCAGCTCAACAGCCAGGGCAACATCAACGTCATCGACGCGGCCGAGTTCGCCGGCATCGAGCGCTTCGTGCTGACCACTTCGATCGGCTGCGGCGACAGCGCGGTGGTCCTCGACCCGTTCGTCAAGGTGTTCGCCGGCAAGTCGATCCGCGCCAAGGACTGGGCCGAGAACCGCCTGCGCGAGACCACCCTCGAGTGGACCATCGTCCGCTCCGGCGGCCTGACCCAGCGCCCGGCCCGGCTCGGACCCGTGCTGGTCGAGAACCCCTACGTGGTGGGCTACATCAACCGCAGCGACCTCGGCGATGCCGTCTACGCGGCGCTCAGTGGCCGCCGCGTCCTGCGGCGCACGTTCGCCGCCGTCGACCGGGGCCGGGCCATGGACATCCGTGGCCACGCGCTGGTGCCGGCCGACGTCCGGCCGCGGCCGAAGGCCGGTTGACAGCACCCGGGACGGGCCACAGAATGCCCGGCCCTCCCGCGTGGTGATGTAGCTCAGTTGGTTAGAGCGCGGCACTCATAATGCTGAGGTCGGTGGTTCAAATCCACCCATCACCACCAATTACCAGAAACCCAACCACTCTCGGTTGGGTTTTTTTCTGCCCGGAACGCCAGTGTTGGCGCGGTTTCCGGCATGGTCCTCGTGAGCGCCAGTCCTCCAAACGGCCCCGCTCCGACGCACTTCCGGCCTCTCTGTCTGTCGTTTTTCTCTTCCGGCCTCGTGAGCGTTCTCGGCCCTACCTTCAACATTGGCGCGGGTTTGCACGCAGTCGGTTGCCGATGGCAGTTGCTGGCCCAATCGGGAACCAGGGTTGAAGAGACGCAAGCAATCGCCCAGGACGACCGCCGTTCACGCTGTGTGCCTGCGGCAAGCAGCGCTGACGGTATGCCTCGATATACGCGCTATCTACGCACTATCGGTGCATCTGTCCCGATGTCTCACCGGCTCGGGGCGACCTGAGCAGGCCATGGACCACGAGGGTCAGCGCGCCCAGCACGGCAGCAGCGGCACCCAGCACCAAAGAATGGGTGGCGGTGAAAGCTGCTTTGGCCGCCGCGATCACGAGGTCGGCTTGTCCGGGGGGAAGTTCAGCCGCCACGACGTAGCTGTCACTGATGGAGAGGGACGCTTGCTTGGCAAGGGCGGGATCGAGATGCGCGGGCAGTGTGATCGTGCGCTGAAATAGCTTCGACATGAAGACCCCGAACAGCGTGATGCCCAGTCCCGTTCCCAGCTCGTAAGCGGTTGCCTCGAGCGCGCCTGCAGCCCCCCCTTGGCGGGGATCCACGGCCCCCATGATGGCAATGGAGGAGGCCGTCAGTCCGATGCTCAGCGCCAACCCCAAGGTGGTCAGCAGGGCTTGCGCTGTCAAGCCGGACTCGAAACCCAGGATGGACAACATCGCCAGTGAGGCGGCCGAGATGGCCAGCGATGAAGTGGCGATGCGGCGCAAGCCAAAGCGATGGGCAAGATGACCCGCCAGAGGCCCCCCAAAAGCGGCCGCGACCATGATGGGCATCATGAACAGACCGGCCTGCAGCGGCGTCTTGTCCAGTACATACTGGAGTTCCATGGCCAGGGTCAGTTCGACGCCTGCCAGCGCCCCCATGACACACAGGGCCATGGCGATGCCCGTCACGATCGCGGGGTGTGCAAAGAGGGTCAGGTCCAACATGGGGCGGGGAGCCTTCAGCTGCGCGCGGGCGAATGCATACAGCAAGCCGATGCCCAGCAGCAGGATCGGGGCGATGAGCGGCGTTGGGATGGCGTCGGCGACCAAGGCTTTGATGCCATACACGCTGGCCATGAGGCCAATGATCAGCAAGGCGGCCTGCCCGGGCCTCCAGTCCGCGTCGCCAGTGGCCTCGGCGCGCGGCAAGAGAGCGTATGCCACGGACAGGACCACGGCGATCAGCGGCACGTTGATCAGAAAGACCGATCCCCACCAGAAGTGCTCGAGCAAGGCCCCGCCCACGAGGGGCCCGATCGCAGCGCCTGCGGAACCCACCAACCCCCAGATGCCCAGCGCCATCGCCCGTTCCTGGGGGTCTTCGAAGGTGGCGCGAATGATGCCCAGCACGCTGGGCATGATCATCGCACCCCCCAGCGCGAGGAGCGCGCGCGCACCGACCAGCATGGCCGGGGTGGGGGACAGAGCGGCCAGCAAAGAAGCCAGACCAAACACTGCCGACCCGAGGAGCAACACCCGACGTTTGCCCACCCGATCGGCGAGCGTGCCCATCGGCACCAACAGCCCCGCCATGAGCAGCGGGTAGATATCGATGATCCACAACACCTCGGTGCTGGTGGCCTTGAGTGACTGGGCGAGCGAGGGCACCGCGACGTGCAGGATCGTCATATCGAGCACGACCGGCAAGAACGCCAGCATGACGGCTGCGAGGATCAGCCAGCGTTGGGGCTCGGGTGGGATCATCGCCATGATGTCGCTCTCAAGGGGTCGGTTCGGGATTGGGGACCATCCAGCCCCCACCGAGGCTGCGGAACAGGCTCACCAGCGCTATCTGTCGCTGCGTGGCCGTCTCGATCAGTGCCATCTCGTTGGCAAAGGCGTTGCGTTGTGCGTCCAGGTAGCGCAAGTGATCGTCCACGCCACGCTCATAACGGGCGCGCGCCAGTCTCAAGGCTTCAGCGCTGGCGGCAGCCAGCGCTCGGAATGCGGCTTCCTCGCGTCGCAGTGTGTCCACGGCTGCCAGGGCATCGGCCACCTCGCGAAACGCGGTCTGAATCGTGCGTTCGTACTCCGCAATCGCTTGGTCACGACGCACTTCTGCCAGGTCCAGACTGGCTTGGTTGCGACCGCCATCGAAGATCGGCAACGACAGCGTGGGAAGGAAGCTCCAGGCACGCGAGCCGCCTTCAAACAGGCCGGAGAGTTGTGAACTGGCGCTGCCGAAAGCGCCCGTCAGGCTGATACGCGGAAAGAAGGCGGCGCGGGCCGCACCGATGTCCGCGTACCGTGCCTTGAGACGGTGTTCGGCGGCGAGTATGTCGGGGCGCCGCTCCAGCAGCTCGGAGGGGGCAGCGGCGGCGATGTCTTGCAGTACCCGACGCGCATCGCGTGGCTGCTCGGGGATGACCGATGCGGCCTCTGGTGTGCCCAGCAGCAGCACCAGCGCGTTGAAGGCTTGCGTGCATTCGCGCGTAATCCGCTCGATCTCCGCGCGCGCCTGCTCGACCAGTCCAACGGCTTCCTGATAGTCCAGCGCGCTGACGGTGCCGGCCTGACGGCGATGTGCGATCAGCTGCAACGCCCGCTGGCGGTTGGTCAAGGCTTCTTGGGCCAGCCCGAGCCGCTGTTGCGCACCGGCATAGCTCAGGTACGTCTGGCTGACTTCAGCGATCAAGGCAATACGCACCGCCCCTGCCGCTGCCTCGGTCGCAAGATACTCTTCCAGGACCGAGGACTGCAGGCTCTGGAGTCGGCCGAAGAGGTCAAGCTCGTACTCGGGCAACGACAGGCCGACCTGATAGTGGCTGGTCACGCTGGACACGCCGGTGGCAGATAAGTCTGACGGCACCCGTTGCCGGCTGCCGCTCGCGCTCCCGGCCAGGCCGGGTATGCGCTCGGCGCGCTGGATACGGTATCGCGCCCGTGCCTGCTCGATGTCCAGCAGCGCCTGACGCAACGAGCGGTTGTTGGCCAGCGCCATCTCGACCAAACGGCGCAGATCGGCGTCGGTGACGAACTGCTGCCAGGCGAGCTCCTGCACGGCGCTTGCTCGGGCATCGGCCGTGTGAGACCAGCGCTGCGGGATAGGCGCTTCGGGACGTTGATAGCTTGGTGTCAGTGCGCAGCCGCCGAGAACGAGGGCCGCCCACAGGGTCGATGAGGCGACAAGATGGCGTTTCATCGTCTTTACTCCCCTGCGGCAACCGGTTGCGTGCGGGGCTGGCGGCGCAAGCGCGACAGCACCCAGACGAAGAAGATGGGCGCAAAGAGGGTGCCCAGCACGGTTGCGCTGATCATTCCCCCCATCACGCCGGTACCCACCGCACGCTGGCTGGCCGCACCGGCGCCGCTGGCCAGCACCAACGGGACGACACCCAAGATGAATGCCACCGAGGTCATGACGATGGGACGGAAGCGGATGCGCACCGCCTCGAGTGCCGCCTCGCTCAGCGAGCGCCCCTGTTCCCAAAGCGTCTTGGCGAATTCGACGATCAGAATCGCATTCTTGGCCGACAGTCCAATGATGGTGACGATGCCGACCTTGAAATAGATGTCGTTGTAAAGACCGGCCATCATCACAGCCGCAATGGCACCTAACGCGCCGATCGGCACGATCAGCATCACTGCCAGCGGGATGGTCCAGCTCTCGTAGAGGGCCACGAGCACCAGAAACACCACGGCAATCGCCAGCGAGTAAATGAGCACGGCCTGACCACTGGCGATGCGCTCCTGATACGACAGCCCGGTCCATTCATGACCGATGCCAGGCGGCAGCTCCGCAATCAGGCGCTCCATTTCCGCCATGGCGGCCCCGCTGCTCACGCCCCACATGGCCTCACCCGAGATGCGGATCGATGGGTAGCCGTTGTAGCGCACCAGTTGCACGGGGCCATGCTCCCACTTGGTGGTTACGAAGGCGCTCAGCGGCACCAACTCGCCCTGTTCATTGGGGACACGCAAGGCCAATACGCCCTCCGGCGTCATGCGGGCATGGGGCTCGGCCTGCACCACCACCCGCTGCTGGCGTCCTGCGTTCGTGTAATCGCCGACGACCGCGGAGCCGAAGGCGGTGGAAAGCGCGCTGCTGATGGACTCGAAGCGCACGCCCAGCGCGCGGGCCTTCTCGCGGTCGATGATCAGCCGCAGCTGTGGCGCATCCGCCAGCCCCTCGGTCATCGCGTAGAGGAAATGGGGGTTGCCGTTGACTTTCGCCAGCAATTCATCGCGGGCGGCCAGCAGCGCCTCGCGGCCCAGATTGCCACGGTCCTGCAGGCGCAACGCGAACCCTCCGGAATTGCCCAAGCCCTCGATCGGGGGCGGTGGCACGGCCATGATGGTGCCGTCGTCGAAGTGGGCGAAATGTTGGTTGAGGGCGGCCACCTCGGCCTCGGCAGACTGATCAGGGCCACGGTGCGACCAGTCCTTGAGGACGGGAAACGCGAGCGCGGCGTTCTCGTTCATGCCGGAAAAGCTAAATCCCATGACCAGGAAACTGGTATCGACCGCTTCCCGAGACTGGAGGTAGCGCTCCAGCTCAGCACCTGCCGCAGAGGTGCGCTCCCGGGTCGCGCTGGGCGGTAGTTGCACGTCGACGATCATGTAACCCTGGTCTTCGCTCGGCACGAAGGATTCCGGCAGGTAGAGATAAAAGAACCCCGCCAGCGCCACCATGGTGACAAAGCCCAGCATGCAACGCCCGGCGCGCGGCAACAGTCGGCCCGTCACACCCGCATACCCACGCGTCAGCTTGCCGAACCAGCGATTGAAGGCACCGAAAAAGCCGCGTTTCTCGTGATGGCCTTGCGCAATGGGCTTGAGCAAAGTCGCACACAGCGCCGGCGTGAAGGTCAACGCCAGGAAGGTCGAAATCAGGATCGATACCACCAGCACGACGGAGAACTGTTGGTAGATCACGCCCACCGAGCCTGCCATGAAGGCCAGCGGCACAAACACCGCCGATAGCGCCAAGCTGGTGCCGATGATGGCACCGGAGACCTGCCGCATCGCCTTGATGGTCGCCTCCACGGGGTGTAGCCCCTCCTCGGCCATGAGGCGTTCGACGTTTTCGACCACCACGATGGCGTCGTCGACGAGAATGCCGATGGCCAGCACCATGCCGAACAGGGTCATCATGTTCACCGAGTAGCCGAGCGCGTACATCACGGCGAGCGTGCCGGCCAAACAGATCGGCACGACGATGCTGGGAATCAGCGTGTAGCGCACGTTTTGCAGGAACAGGAACATGACGGCGAATACCAGCACCACGGCTTCGAAGAGCGTGCGCACCACCTGTGAAATGGCGAGCTCGACGAAGCGCGAGGTGTCGTATGGCACCGTGATTTCGACCCCGGGCGGCAGGCTGGCCGAGAGCTCATTCAAGCGCGTACGAACGGCTTCGGCCGTGCGAATGGCGTTGGCACCGGGCTGCAGCACAACGGCCGCGGCCACGGACGGCCGACCGTCCAGACGGGAACTGAAGGCGTAGTCTTGGCGGCCCACTTCCAAACGCGCGACCTGGTTCAGCAGAACCTGGGACCCGTCCTGCCCGGCACGCAGCACGATGCGCCCGAACGCTTCGGGCGACTCCAGGGTGCCCTTGACCACCAGACTTGCGGTCAGCGCCTGCCCCGGTTGCGCCGGGGCGCTGCCAAACGCACCCGCCGGGACCTCGACATTCTGTGCCCGTATGGCGGCAATGACATCATCGACCGAAAGGTCAAAGGCCACGAGCTTTTGTGGATCGAGCCACACGCGCATGGCGGCTTGCGCGTCGAAAAACTGCAGCTTACCGACCCCCGGCACACGGCGGATTTCCGGGTTGATATAGCGCACCGCGTAGTCTGCCAAGGCGGTGGTGTCTTCCCGGTCGATCCCCACCTTATAGCGCAGCGCATAAATCAGCAGGAAGCCCGACGAGCTTTGCTCCACCTGGATGCCTTGGTCGAGCACCGCTTGCGGCAACCGCGCCTCGGCTTTTTTCAAGCGGTTTTGCACCTCGACCTGGGCAAGGTCGGGGTTGGTGCCTGGCGCAAAGGTGACGGTCACTTCGGCCACACCGTTGGCGTTGCTACCAGATTCGAAATACAGCAGGTTCTTGGCACCGCTCAACTCTTCCTCGATGACACTGGTTACCGTATCGGTCAGTACCTGGGCTGAGGCACCGGGATAGCTGGCCATGATGCTGATCTGGGGCGGTGCCACATTGGGATACTGCGACACCGGCAGCAGCGGCAGGACGAGCAATCCGGCGAACAGGATGAATAGCGCCACCACCCAGGCGAAGTTGGGCCGCCTGATGAAGAACAGGGACATCGATGCACTCCCCTTTTTATTTCGTCTGAGGTTGTTGGTCTGTGGTCGCAGGCCGTGACGTGCGCGGCACTACGACGGCACCCGGCGTGATGGCCGTCAGCGAACTGGTGATGAGCTGTTCCCCTTCCTGCAGCCCTTCTTTGATGTGCCAGCGCCCAGCCTGCATGACCCCGGTCTGGACCGGGCGCAACGCGGCGACGTTGCCCGGGCCCAGCACCATCACGCTGGCTTGGCCGGTGGGGTCGCGTTGCACCGCGCGTTGCGGCACAAGGATCTGCTCGCCGAGGTTTTCGGCGATGCGAACGCGAACAAAGAGACCGGGCAACAGATCCCGCTCGGGGTTGTCGACCAAACCTCGCAGGGTGACCTCACCCGTGCCACGGTCCACCGTGACGTCGGCGAACTGCAAGGCAACACGGCGTTCAGTGGGTGATCCGTCGTGGTGCACCGTCAGCACCGGGGGAGACTTTTCCCGCATCAGCCGTTGCAGGCGCAAGGCTTCTTCAGCCGGCAGCTTGAAGTCAACGTAGACCGGATCCAGTTGCTGAATGCGCGCCAGCAGCGTTGCACCGTCCTGACCGACCAATGCCCCTTCGCTCACCTCGGCGCGGCCGATGCGGCCGGCAATCGGCGCGCGCACCGTCGCACGATCCAGCTCCAGCCGTGCGGTTTGCACATCGGCCTGCGCCGAACGCTTGAGCGCCTGGGCGCTGCGCAGCGCGGCCAAGGCGGCGTCGTACTCCTGCTGACTGACCGCGTCGACCTTTGCCAAAGGCTCATAGCGGCGCACCGTCGACTCTGCCTGCCGCAGCTGGGCGTCCGCTTGGGCCAGTTGCCCCTCCGCGCGCGCCAGCGCCGCCTCGAACGGTGCCGGGTCGATCAGGAAGAGCACCTCGCCGGCTTTCACGTCACGGCCTTCGCTGAAGGTGCGCTTGAGCACGATACCGGCCACCCGTGCCCGCACCTCGGCTGATCGCACCGGCTCGATGCGCCCCGGTACGTCCTTGATCAGCGTAAACGGTTCGCGCTGAACCGTCACGACGTCCACCTCACGTGGGCGGGACTCTTCGACCGGCCAATCCCACTGGCCACAACCCGCCAGCAACACCGCGACCAGCAGACCAGCGGTTGGCCGCATCACCCAGGCAAACCATTTACACATATCGCACCCAAGCCTCGTGCAGAAGGAAAAATCGGGACAGGATGATACTCTGAAGTATCGTATGAGTCAAGTGTGACTCATACGATACTTTTGCGTTGAGATTGCCCGTTCGTTGCGCTAACATGAGCCCCGTAGGAATCCGTCGGTGAACACTCATGAACACGCCTGCCAGCGACGAAAAGCTGCTCAAAGCGCTCGCGGTTGCGCTCGTTACCCATCCGCGTGGCACGCTCAAGGAGATTGCCGAGGCCGCCGGCATCAGCAAAGCGACGCTGAACCGCTACTGCGGCACTCGCGACCAGCTCATCGAGCGCTTGATGAATCACGGCTCGCAGGTGATGAGCCTGGTCATTCGCAACGCTGGCTTGGATGAGTACCCCGTGCTAGAAGCCTTGCACCGCTTGATCAGTGAGCACCTCGCCCATCGGGAAGTGCTGGCGTTCATCGCCTTCGAGTGGCGCCCAGACTCCCTCGACGAGCCGTCGGGTGGAGCCCGATGGTTGCCCTACGGCGATGCGCTGGATGCCTTTTTCCTGCGTGGCCAACAGGAGGGCGTTTTTCGGCTCGATATCACCGCCCGGGAGCTGACCGAAATCTTCATTTCATTAGTCTTCGGCCTGGTCGATGCGGAGCGCCGCGGCAGCGTGGCGCGCGCCGGAATGGCGGCCGTCATTGAAAAGTTCTTTTTGAAGGGGGCTGCGAGCCCATGACCCTAGCGTGGTGCGTGTCCCCAGGCAAAGCCGTGCCTCGTTGCTCCACGGCACTGCCAGCCGCGAGCGCTTGCGTGCGCTGGCGGAACTGGCCGCGCAGGCGCAAGACTTGAAAATGGGATACGAGTGACGACCGAAGTCCGGTCACCCGTTCAGGGGAACTGGCGGTACTGCACCCTTTGGGCATCCCACGCGGTTGGCACCGGACGGCGGATCAGCCGTTGCAAGGTGAGGCCCTTGGCCCGCCCGCTCACGCACGCCTCCACAATGTCCGGAGCGACACGGGCCAACTGTGCGATCTTGCTGGCCTGCCCCCGGTCGATCCCTTCGGCCGCCGCGATTTCGGTGATCGAGTTGAACCGCCCCTCGTCAAGCAGTCGCTGCCAGTGGCATGCGAGCCCGAAGGCCCGCATCAGCGGGCTGTCTTCATCCGCCCCCCGCACCAGCCGCTCGCGCCGTGCCTCATCCAGAAATGCCTGCGGCGCGTCCAAGGGCGTGATGACCTGCTTCTTCAGCCCCCGCTTCACCAGCGTCCAGGGCACGAAGGTTTCCAGTTGCACGCCGCCTGCCGGGTTCGGCAGTTGATAGGTGACCGGATCACCCTTGAACCGGCCCCGGTGCTTCTTGCTCATGCGTCCTCCTCAAAGCGCTTCACGATCTGGCGTTGCGCCTCCCAATCCACCGGCAGCGGGTTGCGCTGGAACCAGATCAGGTTCATCCGGCGGGGCTGCCGCCCGGCCATCAGCAGTTCGAGGATGTCGGGCGCGAGCAGGGTCAGGCGCATCAGCTCGTTGGGCACCGAGGGGTGCAGTCCTTCGGCCCGGGCAATGTCTGA
>CAYQIV010000004.1:0-137472 GCA_964417725.1 uncultured Chromatiaceae bacterium | reverse complement strand
CAGCGCCCCGGCCTGGAAGCCGCCGCCCGGGCCGAACTCACCGTGGAACTGCACGTAGAGGGCGAAGAGCACGATGAAGGGGATGAGCATGCGGCCGACGACGCGCGGGATGAGGTGGTGGCGCAGCCCTTCACCGGGCTCGAGCGTGTCGCCCGGCGTGCTACGCCGGCGACCGCGCCCGCCGAGCAGGAACAGCACCCCGACCCCGGCGGTGAAGACGACGAAGACCTCGCCGAGCGTGTCGTAACCGCGAAAGCTGCCGAGAATGGCGGTGACGACGTTGGGGATGTCGATGAGCACCGGCGTCTGTTCGATGTACCACGGCGCGACGTGCTGGTGGACGGGTGCGGCCGGGTCGCCGAAGCGTGGATTGCCAAAGGTGGCGTAGATCAGCGTCAGCGTCGTCGCCGCGACGATGATGAAAGCCAGGCCGCGGTGCTGCGATTTGGCATGTTCATGCTCGGCGGTCAGCGCCAGTGCGCTGAGGAACAGTACCGTCGAGATGCCGGCGCCGACCGCCGCTTCGGTGAGCGCCACATCGGCAGCATCGAGCATGAAGAAATTGGCCGCCATCAGCAGGCTGAAGATGCCGCTCAGCATGACGGCAACGAAAAGATTCTCCGAGCGTACGATGGCCACCGCGGTGATGACCAGCAGCGTAAGGAGAAAGACCCCGAAGAGCAGGAACATGGTCAGCGGTTCCAGTGGCGGCTGGCCACGTCGTCGTCGACCGCATCGCCGCGCACCCCGGCGAGAAGTGCCGCGTTGGCCAGCGCATAGGATGCCGTCGGGCTGGTCATGAGCAGGAAGGCGAGGATCGCCGCAAGCTTGACCGTCGGCAACGTCAGGCCCGACTGGAGCATGATGCCGCTGAGGACGAGGATCGCGCCCATGGCATCGGTGACGCTGGCGGCATGCATGCGCGTGTAGAGCCCGGGCATGCGCAGCGCACCGAGCCCGCCGACGAAGACGAAGAAGCCGCCGGCCGACATCAGCACGGCACTGACAAGGTCGATGAAGAGGCTCATGGCGCCTCCCGCGGCGCAACCGCGCCGTCTTCGGCACCATTGTCGGCCACACCGGCGCGGCGCGCCGCCGCCCGGCGCAGGGCCCGCGCCTGGACGAACTGCAGCACCGCCAGCACGCCGATGAAGTTGATCAGCGCATAGGCCAGCGCCAGGTCGAGGAAATCCGGCCGTTCGTAGAGGTAGGCGATGACCGAGACGAGCAGCACCGTCTTGGTACCGAACATGTTGACGGCCAGCACGCGGTCGTAGACCGTCGGCCCGAGCAGCGCGCGGAGCAGCGCCAGGGCCATCGTCACGATCAGGGCGATGGTGACCGCGGCATACATCAGCGCGTGCTGCCCAGCGCCGTGACCCGGCGCTGCATGCTGCCACCGGCCAGATCCCCGGCGCCGTCGACCGTCAGGGCATGCACCGTCAGCCGCCCGCGATCGACATCGAGCGTCAACGTGCCCGGCGTCAGGGTGATGGAATTGCCGAGCATGACCTGGCCAAAGCTGTCGAGCCCGGGGGTATCGATCCGCACCAGTGTCGGGCTGATCGGCAGGCGCGGATCGAGGACGATGCGTGCCACCTGGGCGCTCGATCTGGCGATCTCGCCGAGCAGCCACAGCCAGTAGCGCAGCAGCCGGACGCTGAGCCGCAGGGCATAGAGATCGGGGTGAAAAAAGCCGGTGCGACGGGCGATGACCAGCGTCAGCAGGCAGGAGAACAGCCCCAGCCCCAGCAGCAGCGGCGTGAGGTAGCCCGACCACAGCACCCAGGCGACGACCAGCACCCCGAAAAGGAGCAGAACCCGTTTCATGCGGCTATGGTACCGGAGCCCCCTCGCCTTGGGTTACTGCCCGGCGGGGCGCGACCGGATGTACCAACCGGCCGGTTTGGTGGCACCATCCACCCATGGTCCACTTCGTCACCACGCGGCCACGTCTGGTGCTGGCGCTGACCGCTGTCGTCACCCTGCTCCTGGCGCTCGGGCTGGCGCGCCTGCAGATCGACACCGATCCCGAGAACATGCTGCCCGCGGACCAGCCGGACCGCGTCTTCCACGACCTCGTCGAGGCGCGCTACGCACTGCACGACGCCATCGTCGTCGGCCTGGTCAACGAGACGCACCCCGACGGCATCTGGAACGCGCGGTCGCTCGGCACCTTGCATGCGCTGAGCCGTGCCATCCTCGGCATCGACGGGGTCATCGCCCCGGACGTGATGTCGCTGGCCGAGGCCGACAACATCACGCAGGGCGACGGCGGCACGCTGCGCTTTGCGTGGATGATGAAGACGCCGCCGACCGGCGACGACGATGCCCGGCGCATCCGCGATGCCACCACACGCCTGCCGCTGCTGATGGACACGCTGGTGTCGGGCGATGGCCGTGCCGCAGCGATCTACGTGCCCATCGTCAGCAAGGACCAGAGCTTCCGCATCGCCGGCGAGATCCGCGCGCTGGCCGGCACGCCCGGCGGCGGCGACGTCATCCACATCACCGGCCTGCCCGTCGCCGAAGACACCTTCGGCGTGGAGATGTTCGTGCAGATGGGCGTCTCGGCGCCGCTCGCCGGGCTGATGATCTTCCTCCTCATGGCCTGGTTCTTCCGCAGCTGGCCGCTCATCGTCGCACCGCTGCTGGTGGCCATGGCCACGGTGCTGATGACCATGGGGCTATTGACGTGGCTCGGCTACACCGTCCACATCATGAGTTCGATGATCCCGATCTTCCTCATGCCCATCGCCGTCGTCGACTCGGTGCACATCATGTCGGCCTTCGCCGACCGCTACCGTGCCGACGAACCCGCCGAGGTGGCCATCCGCGAGGTCATCGGGCGACTCTTCCGGCCGATGCTCTACACCTCGCTGACCTCGGCGGCGGGCTTCCTCTCACTGCTGATCACGCCGATCCCGCCGGTACAGGTCTTCGGTGCCTTCGTCGCCATCGGCATCGGCATCGCCTTTGTCCTGACGCTGCTCATCGTCCCGGCCTGGGTGGTGCGCCTCGGGCCGCGCCACCTCGCACGCCTCGCGCGCCACGGCGGCACCGGCGACAGCCCGCGCACGCCGCTGGCACGCGGCCTGCGGGCGCTCGGCCGACTGGCCTTTGCCCGGCGCCTGCCGGTCATCGCGGCCTTCGCCGCGGTACTGGTCGCGGGCGGGCTCGGCATCCTGCGCATCGAGATCAACGACAACCCCGTGCGCTGGTTCAAGGCCGACCACCCGATCCGCGTCGCCGATACGGTCCTCAACCGGCACTTCGCCGGCACCTACGACGCCTTCCTTGAGTTCAGCCCCGCAGACGACGCCACCACGGCCGCGCTGGTGGCGACGGCAGCCCCGCTGCTGGACGCCGTCGAGGCCGCCGGCACACCAGCGGCACCGCTGCGTGAACTCATCGGTGCGGCACACTTCGACGCTGCCATCGCCGTTCTCGACGACGCCCTGTTCGAGGCCGACGGCGCGGCCACGGCACCACTTGAACGGCTCATGGCCGAGGTCGAGATGGCACGCACCGCCGCGCGGCGTTTCCAGCAGCCCGAGGTGCTGGCGTGGATCGAAGCGCTGCAGCGCCACCTTGCCGAAGGCGACGGGGTGGGCAAGAGCAACGGCCTGCCCGATGTGGTCAAGGTCGTCAACCGCGAACTGCGCAGCGGCACGGCCGAAGACTACCGCTTGCCCGACAGCAGCGAGGGCGTGGCCCAGACACTGCTTCAATATCAGTCCTCGCACCGTCCGCAGGACCTCTGGCACATGGTCACACCCGATCTGCGCCACACCGTGCTGTGGCTGCAGATGACCAGCGGCGACAACCAGGACATGCAGCGCGTGATGGCACAGGTCGACGCATGGCTCGCGGCCCACCCGCCGCCGGCCGGCATCAACGCACGCTGGGCGGGAAAGAGCTACATCAACGTGGTCTGGCAGCAGTCGATGGTGCGGGGCATGCTCGAAAGCCTGCTTGGCGCCTTCGCCATCGTCCTGGTGATGATGGTGATACTGTTCCGCTCATTGCGTGACGGGCTCATCGCCATGTTGCCGTTGTCGCTGACGATCATCGGCGTCTACGGGCTGATCGGCTGGGTCGGCAAGGACTACGACATGCCCATCGCCGTGCTCTCGGCACTGACGCTCGGCCTGTCGGTCGACTTCGCCATCCACTTCATCGAACGGCTGCGTGCACTGCGCGCCGTGCACGGCCCGGACGGCACGGCCGAACGCGCCCTGTTCGAGGAGCCGGCCCGCGCCATCGCGCGCAATGCGCTGGTCATCGCCCTGGGCTTCACGCCGCTGCTGTTCTCGCCGCTGGTGCCCTACGTGACGGTCGGCGTGTTCATGGCCGCGATCATGATCATCTCGGCGCTCGCCACGCTGTTGCTGCTGCCGGCCGTCATCGGCCCGTCGGCGCCCGACCCCCATCCCGCCGAGGAGGCTTCGCCATGACCCGCGCCATGACCCGCGCCATGCCCCTGCTGGCCGCGCTGCTGCTCTGGGGCGGCGCGCGTGCCGAGACCCTCACGGACGCCGACACCATCGTCGCGCGCGCCAACCTCGCCGCGTACTACGCCGGCGCCGATGGCCGCGCCGAGGTGCGCATGGCCATCCGCGATGCACAGGGCCGCGAGCAGCGCCGCCAGTTCACCGTGCTCCGGCGCAACGTCGCGCCGGGCGGCGACCAGGACTTCCTCGTCGTCTTCAGCCAGCCTTCGGACGTGCGCGGCACGGTCTACCTGGTGAAGAAGCACATCGACCGCGACGACGACCGCTGGCTCTACCTGCCCGGCCTCGACCTCGTCAAGCGCATCGCCGCCGGCGACAAACGCACCAGCTTCGTCGGCGCCCATTATTTCTACGAGGACGTCTCCGGTCGGCGGCCCGCCGACGACCGCCACGAGCTCGTCGAGACCACCGACGCCCACTACGTCCTGCGCCACGTGCCCATCGACCCGGCCAGCGTCGAATTCGCCAGCTACACGACATGGATCGACCGCGAGACCCTGCTGCCGATGAAGATCGACTACCGCAACGCACGCGGCGAGGTCTACCGTCGCGTCGAGGTGCTGACCGTCGAGGACGTCCAGGGCCATCCGACGGTGACGAAGAGCCGCGTCAGCGACCTCGCCGGCAACGGCCACACCGACATGCAGTTCCGTTTCATCGGCTACGACCTCGGCATGCCAGCTGCGGTGTTTGGCGAACGCGCGCTGCGCAACCCGCCGCGCGAGTGGCTGCAGCGGCCCGGCCCCTGAGCGGATGATGCGGCTCGTCCCGCTTTTGCTGGCCGCACTGCTGGCGGCCGTCGGCACCCGTGCCGGCACGGCCGCCAATGACAGCGGGGGCGATGACTGGAGCGATGACTGGGCCACGACAGGCGAGCGGGGCAGCCCCGTGGCACGCCCGCCGTGGCGCGGCTTCGTCGAGGCCGCCGGCGGGCGTCGCCTCGACGCCGACCCGGCAGCCGGACGGCGCGGCACGCTCGGCGACCTGCGCCTGCGCGCCGAGAACGACTGGCAGGGCCAGCGCGCCAGTTTCGCGCTGAAAGCGGATGGCCTGTGGGACGCCATCGACCGCGACTTCGACCTCGTCGTGCGCGAACTCGGCGTCACCACCTCGCCGGGTGCGCGCATCGACCTCAAGGCCGGGCGCCAGGTGCTGACCTGGGGCACCGGCGACCTGTTGTTCCTCAACGACTTCTTTCCCAAGGACTTCGTCAGCTTCTTCGCCGGCCGCGACGACGAGTACCTCAAGGCCCCCTCCGACACCCTGCGCGTGACCTTCTACAGCGATGCGCTCAACCTCGACATCGCCTGGACGCCACGCTTCACGCCCGACGAATACCTGACCGGCGAACGTTTTTCGTTCTATTGGCGCGACGCCGGCATGCGCGTGGCACCCGAGCCACCGCTCGGCGCGCGACTGCCGGCCCGCGACCCGGCCAACGGCGAGTTCGCCCTGCGCCTGTTCACCACACGGCGGGGCGTGGAATACGCCCTCTACGGCTACCGTGGCTTCTTCAAGCAGCCGAGCGATTTCCGCGACCCTGCGCGCCCGGGCTACGCCCCGCTCAGCGCCCTCGGCGCCAGCCTGCGCCGGCCGCTCGCCGGTGGTCTATGGAATGCCGAGGGGGCCTACCATTTCTCGCGCCACGACCGCCGCGGCGACGACCCCGCCCTGCCCAACGACCAGCTGCGCCTGCTGACCGGTTACGAGCGCGAATGGCTGGCGCGCTTCACCGTCGGCCTGCAGTACTACGTGGAATGGACCGGCGACCACGGCCGCCTGCGCGCCACCTCCCCCCACCCCGAACTCGAAGGCCGGGCGCGCCGCCACCTCGCCACCACCCGCCTCACCTGGCGCACGCCGCGCGACACGCTCACCGCCTCGCTCTTCGCATTCTGGTCGCCGAGCGACCACGACCTGCACCTGCGCCCCGCGCTCACCTGGCGCTACAGCGACATCTGGAACTTGAGCGCCGGCGCCAACCTCTTCCACGGCCGCCACCCGCAAACCTTCTTCGGCCAGCTCGAGGACAACGCCAACGCCTGGGTGCGCGTGCGGCGGAATTACTGAATCGCGGGCCGGTCGAGCGCCGGGGATGGGGCCGGGCATGGCCGCCGCAGCGACCAGCCGATCCTCTGTGGCCGGTTTCGGGGAAGACAGGCTATCTCGACCGGCGCAAGATCAACCTCAGTAGCGTGTTTGCTGGCCAGATCGTTGGCCTCAAGGAGGTCGGAGACCAGATCTGGCTGGTCAGCTTCCTCGATTATGGTCCAGGCTTCTTCGATCAGGATGAGGACCGCGTAGAACCCGCGCCTAATCCCTTCGCCCCGGCACAGGTGTAAACCATGTGTCCGGTATGAAACGTAAACCATGTGCCCGGTTAGGACCATCGAAAAATGGCGCGCCCGGAGAGATTCGAACTCCCGACCCTCAGGTTCGAAGCCTGATGCTCTATCCAGCTGAGCTACGGGCGCCCCGGTGGCGCGTCAGCGCCGTTGTGTCATGAACTTGAGAAAACCCTCGAGCGCGGTGCCGTACTCGTCGTCGACGGCCTTGCACACCGGGTGCTGTTCCATGGCCTGCCACCAGCGGGCGAGTCGCCCGTCGCCGGTGGTCGGGTCGACGACCTCGGCAAGGTTGGCACAAAGACCCTTGCGGATCAGGATCAGGTACGGGCCGAGGGCGCAGTCACCGACGGTCGGCGTGTTGCCGACGACGAACGGGCCGGCGTCCATGAAGTGCTCGATGTAGCGGAACGCCTTGGCAATCTCGGCGGCACCGGTGTCGACGGCCTTCTGGTCGCGCTTCTCGGGGTTGAGCTGGCGGAACAGCGGGCCGGCCTGCGGCGCGAGGTAGACGTCGACGAAGCGGGCGACGAGCCGCGAGCGGGCGCGGTCGTAGGCGTCGGCGGGCAGGCCCGGGGTGCCGGGGAAGGCGTCGTCGAGGTAGTCGCAGATCACCGACGACTCGGGCAGGCCGCGGCCGTCGACGTCGAGCGTCGGGATCTTGCCGATCGGGTTGAGCTTGAGGTATTCGGGGCCCTTCATGTTGCCGCCGGGCACCTCGCAGAGCGGCAGGTCGATGCCCCTGAGCTTTGCATACATCACGACACGGGCAACGTAGGGGGATGCGATCGCACCATAGAGCTTGATCATGTACGCCTCTCCGGGTTCTTGTTGGTGGTCTGGGGGGTGGTGCCCCGGCGCCGGGCGGACAGGCCGGGACCGGTGGCATCTTCAGCCAGCGGCTGGCGCAGGTCAACGCGGTGCGCCGGCCGGGACCGCCGGGCGGTTCAGGCCGGGGCGCCAGGGCCACGGTCGCGCACCGGGGGTCCACGCATGGCCCCTGTCCGCGGGGGCGACGCTCAGGCCAGGGCGTCGAGGTCGAAGTCGCGCACCAGCCCGTCGGCGCGGAAGATCTTGAGGAGGATCGCCACGCGCATCCACATGCCGTTGCGTTCCTGGCGCCAGTAGACGGCGCGCGGGTCGTCGTCGACGGCCGGGTCGATCTCGGGGCCGCGCGGCAGGGGGTGCATGATCACCGCATCGGCGCGCAGGCGGGCGATGTTGTGCGGCGTCAGGCTGTATTGCGCGTAGTCCATCCGACCGGTCTCGCCGTCGGTGTCCCATTCCGACTGCATGCGCGTGACGTAGAGGGCGTCGAGGTCGGGCAGGGCGTCTTCGAGGCGGGCGTCGCGGGTATAGGCGATGCCGCAGTCGTCGAGGTGGGCGAGGATGTCGTCAGCCATGGCAAACTGCGGCGGCGCGATGAACACCAGCCGCACATCGCGGTAGTGGCGCATCATGCGGCACAGCGAACGAGCGGTGCGGCCGCGCCGCAGGTCGCCCATCATGCCGATCACCTTGCCGTCGATGCCGCCGCGTTCTTCGAAGCTGCGTTCCAGGGTGTAGATGTCGAGCAGCGCCTGCGTCGGGTGCTGGTCGCTGCCGCTGCCGGCGTTGATGATCGGCACCGGCCGGGGGATGCGGTCCATGAGGTCAGCGGCACGTGCCGCCTGGCCGGCCACCGGCGTGCGCATGACGATGACGTCGACGTAGGAGCTGAAGGTGCGGATCGAGTCCTCGAAGCTTTCGCCCTTGACCTCCGACGAGGTGGCAGGGTCGCGGATCTCGCTGGTGCGGATGCCGAGGATGTGGCAGGCGTTGTTGAACGACAGGAAGGTGCGTGTCGACGGCTGCACGAAGTAGAGCATGGCGCGCCGGTCGGGGAGCAGACCGAGCAGGAAGCGTGCCCCGGCCGGGTGGCGGGCCAGCGCGCGGACGCGGGTCGTCAGGTCGCAGAGGTCGTCGAGCAGTGGCCGGTCGAAAGGTTGGGGGTCGATGACGTGGAAGAGCCGGGCCTCTGCGGTCGTCATGATGCGTGTTGTTCCCTGTCGTGCAGCCGGCGCAGATGATACGCGAAGGGAGCCCTGATCCGTCGGCTTTCCCGCGGCACAGGGGCACGGCGCCGGGCGCCACCGGGAAAGCTCACTGGTTCCACCGGACAACCGCCCCCTGCGCCGTGTGCAGCCCCCCTCCGGCAACTCGGGCATGGGTCGTCCCGGGGCCGCGGCGGCCGCTGCGCGCCGGACGGCGACATAAGCCCATAGTCCGGCCGTCAAATCGCCCGCACCGCGGGCCGATTTACCCGAATGACCGGCCGGCGTTTTCCGGCCGGCATGGCCGCAGCCGTAGAATCCGCCCTGCTCGCTGATCACATAAAAAGAACAACGCACATGGACGAGCATCCCGTCGAAGTCCTCGATTATCTCGCCTGGAAGAACAAGGCGCACATCGCCGACTGGTCGGAACGGCTCTGGCGGCAACACCTGCATGGCGCGCTCCGGGACCACCGGCCCGACAGCGACCGGCAGCGTTGGCAGGCACTCCTCGGCCGCATCGAGCAGCGCCGCCCGCTGGCGCTGAAGCTGTACACCAGGCGCCGGGCCCGGACACCGCTGCCGGCCGTCTGAGGCCGGAGAACAGGTCCGCCGCCCCCTGCCCGCCCCGGCCGCCACCCCGGGGCGGCCGGGTTCGGCCGCACACCTGAAACCGGCCACGCGGTCGCGGCGAAAGCTCAACGCGTATCCGCTATCCTGAGGCCACGCGACCGCCGCGTGTCGCGAACCGCATCCGAAGGCACCGCATGGAACACCCTTCCAGCCGGACGCTGGCCTTTCACGCCCTGCTGCCGGGGCTGCTGTTCGCCGGGCTGTGCGCGGCGCTGTTCGCCGTGCCGCTGCCGTGGGCGTTCAGCGTGCCGTGGGTGCCCAGCCTCGGTATCGCGCTGTCGTTCCGCGTCGACGCGCTGGCCGCGCAATACCTGCTGCTGATCACGGGCATCGGCACCCTGGTGTTTTTCTACGGCGCCGGCTACCTGGCCGGCGACGGGCGCGCCCACCGCGTGTTCATCCTGCTCCACGCCTTCATGCTGGCCATGATCGGCGCGGCCAGCGCCGATCACCTGCTGGTGCTGTTCCTCTTCTGGGAACTGACCAGCGTGCTGTCGTTCATGCTGGTCGGCTTCGACCACGCCCGCGAGGCCTCGCGCGAGGCCGCCAAGCAGGCGCTGATGATCACCGGCCTCGGCGGCCTGGCGCTGCTCGCCGGCATGATCCTGCTGGCCGGGGCGGGCGACAGCACCTCGCTGCACACACTGGTACAGACCGCACCGGCATGGATGGACGACCCGCGCGTCTACCCGGCGCTCGGCCTCATCATCCTCGGCGCCTGCACCAAGTCGGCGCAGGTGCCGTTCCACTTCTGGCTGCCCAATGCGATGGCGGCACCGACGCCCGTCAGCGCGTACCTGCATTCGGCCACCATGGTCAAGCTGGGCATCTACCTGCTGGCGCGCCTCGATGCCGGCTTCAGCGACGAGCTGGCGTGGGAGAACACACTGGTCGGTATCGGCACCGTCACCGCGGTCTTCGCCGCCATCCAGACGATGCGCGAACGCGACCTGAAGCGCATCCTCGCCTGGTCGACGGTGGCCACGCTGGGCACGCTGGTGATGCTCATCGGCCTGCCCGGCGGGGGTGCGGCACTGGCGGTGTCGGCGCTGTTCTTCGCCCACGCGCTATACAAGGCGCCGCTGTTCTTCGTCGCCGGCAACCTCGACCACGGCGCCGGCACGCGCCTCATCGACCGCTTGACCGGCATGCGCCGCCACATGCCCTGGACCGCCGCCGCCGCGCTGCTGGCCGCCGTGTCGATGGCCGGCCTGCCGCTCACCTTCGGCTTCATCGCCAAGGATGCCCTGACCATCGCCAAGGTCGAGGCCGGCGTGCTGCTTGCCGTCAGCTATGCCACGGTGTTCGTCGGCAGTGTCTCGGCGGCCGTCGCCGGCATCGCCGCCATCCGTGTTTTCTGGGGCCGTGACACGGTGCCGCGCAATGCACACCCGCACGAAGTCGGCTGGCTGATGCGCCTCCCGCCGCTGCTGCTGGTGGCCACCGGGCTGGCCTTCGGCCTCGCCCCGGAACTCGTCGACCCGCTGCTCGGCACCGCCACACAGGCCATCGCCCCGGCCTTCATCCCGGCCACCGTCGACCAATCGTGGGAGGTCGGGCCGGTGCTGCGTGCGGTGCTCGCCACGCTCGCCGGCGGGGTGCTGGTCTACTTCGGCTGGGACCGGCTGCACGCGCTGATCGGACGTGCCGGGGCGCTCGACCATATCGGTCCCGAGTCATGGTACTGGCGCCAGCTGCGCGCCATACCGCGCTGGGCCGGCGCACTCACCCGCCGCCTGCAGCATGGCCACCTGCCTCGCTACCTGGCCACCTTCATCCTCGCCGCACTGGCCGTGGTGCTGGCGCTGCTCGCGGTGTCCACCCCGCGCGGGGCGATGCCCTCACCGGCAGGGGTCGGCTGGCCGGTGGCGAGCGCCGTGACCCTGACGGGCGGCGCCGCGCTGACGGTGTTCTTCGTCCGCGATCGCCTCGTGCTGCTCCTGCTCGGCGGGGTCATCGCTTTCGGCTGCGCGCTGGTCTTCCTCTGGACCGGCGCACCCGACCTCGCCTGGACACAGTTCGCGGTGGAGGTCGTGCTGGTGGTCGTCGCGGCTGCCGTGCTCGGGCGCATCGCCGCACACCGCGGAGCGGGTGACACCCCCCGGCCGTTGCTGCCCACGGCCGTGCGTGCCGGCCTCGCACTGGCCTTCGGCGCGACGATGGCCGTGCTGCTGCTGATCGCCACCGCGTCGCCGGTCGATCCGGCGCTGCCGGCCTTCTTCGGCGCGCAGAGTCTGGTCGCGGCCGGCGGGCGCAACGTCGTCAACGTCATTCTCGTCGACTTCCGCGCCCTCGACACGCTCGGCGAGATCGCCGTCGTGGCCTGCGCACTGCTCGCCGCCCTGCCACTCGTCGCACGGCACCGAAAACGCCCCGGAGGCCCCCGGTGACGCCACAGTCCGTGCTGGTGCGGGTGCTGATGCGCGGCCTCTACCCGCTGCTGCTCGTCGCATCGTGGGCGGTGCTGGTGCGCGGCCACGATGCACCGGGCGGCGGCTTCATCGCCGGCGTGATCGCCGCGGCGGCCACGGCTGCCCTGGCGCTGACCTTCGACAACGCACACGCCCGGCGGCTGATGCCGCTCGACCCGGTGCGCCTGGCCATGACCGGGGTGTTGATGGCGCTGGCCGCGGGCCTCCCCGCGCTTTATGCCGGGCTGCCTTTCCTCACCCACATGGACCTGCCCGGCCTTCTGCCCTCGACGGTGCTGGTGTTCGACGTCGGCGTCTACCTGTGCGTGTGGGGCGCCCTCGGCGGCTATGGCCTGGCGCTGCTCGACACGGGGCCCGCTCCATGATGCTGCTGCTCGCCATCGGCGTCGGCCTGGTGCTGGCTGCCGGCGCATGGCTGGCGCTGTCGAGCGACATCCTGCGCTGTCTGATCGGCCTGTCGGTGATCGGCAGCGGCGCCAATCTGCTGGTCCATGTCGCCGGCCGCCCAGGGGCGAACGTCCCGGCGATCATCGCCGCGGGCCAGACGCAGCTCGTCGAGGCGGCCAACCCGCTGACCCAGGCCCTGGTGCTGACGGCGATCGTCATCGGCTTCGCCCTGCTGTGTTTCGGCCTGGCCCTGGCGGCACGCCTCGTCGAGGACACCGGCAGCAGCGACATGTCGCGCCTCGATGCCGTCGAACCGGCCGCCGGCACGGACGGCAAGCCGGCCGTGGATGACGGGCCATGATCAGCGCCCACGCACCGTTGCTGGTGTCGCTGGCCACCGCTTGCGCCTGTGCGTTGGCCGGGCGCACCCCCCGGCTGCAGTACGCGCTGAGCCTGCTTGGCGCGCTGGCCTTGCTGGCCACGGCAGCGCTGCTGGTGCCGGCGCTGGCCAGCGTCGATGCGCTGACGGCGCAGGCCGGCAACTGGCCGCCGCCCTTCGCCATCGCCTTTGTCGTCGACCGGCTCGGTGCGGCACTGATCCTCGTCGCGGCGGTGATGCTCGTCGCCGCCATCGCCTGGCAGGCCAGCGACTACGAGGCCGCACCGGCCGGCCCCGGCCTGCACCCGCTGTTGCACGGCTTCGTCGCCGGCTGCGTCGGGGCCTTCTCGACAGCCGACCTCTTCAACCTCTACGTGTGGTTCGAGCTGGCGCTGATCTGCGCACTCGGCCTGCTGGCGATGGGCGGCACGCGCCGCGCGCTCGACGCGACGCTGCGCTACTACGTGCTGAACGTCTTCGGGACACTCCTGCTGCTCGTCGCCATCGGCCTCATCTACGCCGCCACCGGCCACCTGCAGTTCGCCGCGCTCAGCACAGCCCTTGAGGGCCTGGCCGACGGCACGCGCGCACCGCTGCTCGGCCTGCTGCTGGTCGCGCTGCTCATCAAGGCGGCCGCTTTTCCGTTCTCGGCATGGCTGCCGGCCAGCTATCCGGCGTTGCCGGCACCGGTGCTGGCGCTGTTCGCCGCGCTGGCGACCAAGGTCGGGCTGTGCGCCATACTGCGCGTGTTCGGCGGGGTGGCGGCGCCGGCACCGGCGGTGCTCGACGAACTCCTCGGCACCCTGGCCATGCTGTCGATGGTCTGCGGCGTGCTCGGGGCGGCATGGCACTGGGACATGCGCCGCATCCTCGCCTTTCACAGTGTCAGCCAGGTCGGCTACATCCTGCTGGCCATCGCCCTGGCGTCGCCGGCGGGATACCGCGCCGCGATCTGGTTCATCGTCCACCACAGCCTGGTCAAGTCGGGGCTGTTCCTCATCGCGGCGATGATCATGCGCCATGCCGGCCACCACGACCTGCGGCGCATCGGCGGGCTGTGGCTGCGCCGCCCCGCGCTCGGCGGCGCCTTCCTCTTCATGGCCTGCGCACTGGTCGGCATCCCGCCGCTGAGCGGCTTCTGGGGCAAGTACCTGATCGTCGCCGAAGCACTGGCCGCCGGTCGGTACGCATGGGCGGCGGTGGCGCTGCTGGTCAGTGCACTGACGCTCTACTCGATGAGCAAGATCTGGCTCGAGGCCTTCTGGAAGCCGCACCCCGACGAGATCCCGCCGCCGGCAACGCGCGCCCCGCGCTGGCCGGCACACGCCGGCCTCGCCCTGGTCATGCTGCTGGTGCTCGGCGTGAGCCTGCTGCCCGAAGTACCGCTGCGCCAGGCCGGGGCGGCGGCGGTCACCCTGATCGGAGCGGGGCGGTGAACGGCCGGGCCGCAGTGGCGATCACGCTGGCGCTGCGCTTTGTCTTGCGCAGCGTGCTGGCCGGGGCCGGCACCGCACGGCTGATCCTCGCCGGCCGCCCGGGCCACCCCGGGCTGGTGCGCACGGCCATCGTGCCGATGAGCGAAACCGGCCTGGCGCTCTATGGTGCACTGGTCACGCTCACACCCGGCAGCACCGTCATCGACATCGACGTGGCGCGGGGCGAGATGACCCTGCATGTGCTCGACACCACGCAGGCCGAACACGAGATCGCACTGATGCGTCAAGAATTCGAGGCCCCGCTGGCCCGGCTGTTCCCGCCGCGGACGCGCCCATGATGGTGCTCGTCGCCCACACGCTGCTGATGGTGGCGCTGCTGCTCGGCGTGGTGCGCCTGCTGCGCGGGCCCACGCTCGCCGACCGCATCATCGCCCTCGACATCCTCTACGCCGCCGCAGTCGCCTGGGGCGCGCTGGTGGCACTCGACACCGGCCGGGTGCTGTATTTCGATGTCGCCCTCGGCATCGCCCTGACGGGCTTCATCGCCACGCTGGCCTGGGCGCGGCTCGCCGAACGCCTCGACGACGGGGAGGACCGGCAGTGACGGCCGCTGCAGGCCTCGCCCTGCTGCTCACCGGCGCCGCCATACTGGTGCTCGCCGCTGCCGGCCTGTTCGTGTTCCGCGATGCGCTGTCGCGCCAGCACGCCGCAACCAAGGCCGGGTCACTGGGCATCGCCGCGGTGACCCTCGGCGCAGCGCTCGCCGGCAGCACCTTGGGCGGATGGCTGCGCGCGCTGCTGATCGTGCTCGTGGTGTGGGCCACCCAGCCGGTGGCCTCCCACGTCCTGGCGCGCGCCGCGGCGCGCGCGGCAGGCCACCGCAGGACAGGCGCGCCGCAACGGACACCTGGCCCCCGAACCACGGCAACGGAACCATGTGGAGACGGAGACAAATCGCCTACACGGCGGGGCTGATCACCGGCCTGTGCGCCCTCGGCGTGCTGTGGCTGCCCGGCAACGCCGCGCTGCACGCGCGCGGCGCGATGACCCCGGGCCACACCGGTATCGACTGCGCGCACTGCCACGTGCCGGCCCCGGGCACCATACGCCAGCAGTTGCAGGCGCAAGTCCGCCACGCGTTCGGGCACCGGGCGACGCCCGGTGATTTCGGCCGCATGGATGTCGGCAACGCCGCCTGCCTCGCCTGCCACGAACGGCCCGACGACCGACACCCGGTGTTCCGCTTCCTCGAGCCGCGTTTCGCCCGCGCACGCCGCGAACTGGCCCCCGAGCAGTGCCTGTCGTGCCATCTGGAGCACCAGGGCCGCCGCGTCACGCAGCGCGATCCCGGCTTCTGCCGCACCTGCCACGAGGACACCGCGTTGCGCCGCGACCCGATCGACATCCCGCACGCCACGCTCATCGACGCCGAGCGTTGGGAGACCTGTCTCGGCTGCCACGACTTCCACGGCAACCACCTGATGAAAACCGCCCGGCGCGTCGACGAGGCCCACGCGCCGGCTTTGCTGGAGGCGTATTTCGATGAAGCCCCCTCCCCGTATGGCGAGCGCCGCCACGCTGCCCGCAAGGCACCGCGGCATGACTGAGCGACGGTTTCTGCTCGCAGTCCTGGCACTCGCCTGTCTCGCGATCTACCTCTTTGTCAGCGCACCGCCGCCGCTGCCCGAGGCGGCGCCGCGCCAGGCAACGCTGCCGGTGGCGGAACTCTTCACCGTTCTCGAGACGGCCAACGATGGCGTGCGCACGCTGTGGACCGAGGACATCGTCGAGGCCGGCAGCCGGGCCGGGCTGGCCTTCGACGAATACTGGCGCGACGAAGGGCTCGATGCCGGCCCGCTGCCGGCGCTGTTCTTCCGCGAGATCGCCGCCAGCCTCGAACGCCACCCGGTACGCCTCGGCCTCTACCTCGGCTCGGACTACCCGATCAGCCGGTCGAACGCCTTCGAGGGCCTGTCGCTGGAGCGCTTCCGCGCCCTGCGCGAGAACGACGAGGCGCAGTTCTTCTTCGTTGCCGACGTCGGCCTGCACACCGGCATGTTCAGCGACATCGCCACCACACAGGCCTGTGTCGACTGCCACAACGACCACGCGCAGTCGCCCAAGACCGACTGGCAGCTCGGCGACGTGATGGGTGCCAGCACATGGACCTATCCCGACGCGAAGCTGACGCCCGGCGAGTTCATCGCCGTGGTCACGGCGCTACACCAGGCCTTTGCCGACGCCTACGATGCCTACCTCGGCAAGGTCGCCACCTTCGCCGATCCACCACCCCTGGGCACGCGCTGGCCGCGCGACGGCTACTTCCTGCCCGACCGCGCGACGTTCATGGCCGAGGCCTACCGGCGCACCGCACCGGCGACGCTCGCCGCAATCACCGCGCTGACCGGGCCGGCCGATGGCGCCCGTCGCGCCGGCGGCGTGCCGGACGGCAGCCCGACCGCCGGGGCCCCCGCTGCCGGCCCCCGCCCGCTACCCGCCGCCCGGGATGCCACCGCCGGCCCGGAGCCACGCGATGCCGATGCCGGACGGTAACCGGGCGCTGGCACCCGGCCTGCTGCTGCTGGCGCTGTGGCTCGTGGCACAGCTCTCCGGCTGGCGCTGGCCGTGGCTCGACGCCCTGCAGGCCGACGACGGCTACAAGCAGCTCTCCGGCGCCGCGCTGGTGGCTTTCGTCATCCACCAGTGGCGCCTGCCGCTGCTGCGCCTGCGCGGCGCGATGGATGATGCCGTGCGTCGCCTCGACGACCACAAGTGGGCCGGCGTGCTCGCGCCAGTGCTGTTCTGGCTGCACGCACAGGCACTCGGTTACGCCTATCTGCTGGCGCTCAGCCTGACTTTCTGGGCCGTGGTGGCCGGCGGCTTCGTCAACAGCCGCATCGCCCGCGTCCGCACCCCGGCACTGCGCTGGCTGTGGATCACCGGACACATCGCCCTGGCGAGCGCCCTGCCCCTGCTCATCGGCTTCCACGTCTGGACGAGCTACCTCTACGAGTAACCGGGGCCGGGCACCCGCGGCCTCGCACCGGCCAAACCGCCTCTTCCGCTGCAGGTGACGGTTACGGCCGCCACCGGCTGCGCTTACCATGGGCACCATGCACATCGGCCCGCACCTCATCGACCCGCCGCTGGTCCTCGCGCCGATGGCCGGCGTCAGCGACAAGCCTTTCCGCCAGCTCTGCCGGCACCATGGCGCGGGCCTCGCCTGGGCGGAGATGCTGACAGCCGACAGCCGGTTGTGGGCCACGCGCAAGTCGCGCGAGCGGCGCGACTTCGACGGTGAGCCGGCGCCGCTCGCCGTGCAGCTCCTCGGCCACGACCCGGCGCAGCTCGCCGCCGCGGCACGCGCCCACGCCGACCTCGGCGCTCAGCTCATCGACATCAACATGGGCTGTCCGGCAAGGAAGGTCTGCGCGGTGGCAGCCGGCTCGGCGCTGTTGCGCGACGAACTGCGGGTCGGGCGCATCCTCGAAGCCGTGGTCGCTGCTGTCGACGTGCCGGTGACGCTCAAGATGCGCACCGGCTACACGCGCGCCACGCGCAACGCGCGGCAGATCGCCCGCATCGCCGAAGACGCCGGCATCGCCGCGATCACCGTCCACGGCCGCACCCGCGAGGACCTCTACGGTGGCGAGGCCGAGTACGAGACGGCCGCAGCGGTCAAGGCCGAGCGGCGCATCCCGGTGATCGTCAACGGCGATATCGACAGCGCCGAAAAGGCGCAACGGGTGCTGGCACAGACCGGCTGCGACGGGCTGATGATCGGCCGCGCCGCCCGCGGCCGGCCGTGGCTCTTCGCCGGAATCGCCCGGTACCTCGCCAGCGGCAGTCACCACAGTCCGCCGACGACCATCGAGCGCCGCGACATCGTGCTCGCACACCTCGACGCACTCTACGCCCACTATGGCGAGGCTCGCGCCGTGCGCATCGCGCGCAAGCACCTGGCGTGGTACAGCGATGGCCTGCCCGGTGCGGCAGCCTTCCGCACCACCATCAACGCCGCGCAGGATGCAGCACGGCAGCGGCGTCTCGCCGCCGACTGGCTGGGCGGGGCCGTCCGGCCGTTCGAGGCCTGCGCATGAGCCGCTCAACCGGTGCGTGCGACCCGGCGGTGCGCCTCGAGGTGCGCGTCACGCCGCGGGCGCGCCAGGACGCCATCCACGGGTTGCACGACGGGCGGCTGAAGGTGGCACTGCGCGCCGCACCGGCCGACGGTGCCGCCAACGACGCGCTGGTCTCGTTGCTCGCCCGCGCGCTCGGCATCCGGCAGCGTGACGTCGAGATCCTGCGCGGCGCAACCTCGCGCAACAAGACGCTGGCGATTCACGGTGTCAGCCCCGCCATGGTCGGCGCGCTGGGCGCCGGCAACCGGCCGGAACCGGCCGGAACTGTGCCTCAACCGCCGGCGAAGACCCGCCAGTAGCCCCACAGCAGGACCACCAGCGTGGCGGCTTCGGTCAGGCTCGAGGGCAGGTGCAGCCTGAGGATGTGCAACGGCACGGTGGCGAGGAACAGCGCGCCGAAGGCGCGCGCCCAGCCCGAGTAATCGCCGCCCCAGCCTTCGACCATCACCACGACCGCGATCAGCCCGGACAGGGCCAGCAGGATGCGCCGCGCGCGCAGGATGAACACCGTATAGGCGTGCTCGCGGTCGAGCACGTAGACCGTCACCCCGCCACCACCGCTGCGCCGGTAGCGCGCACCGGCGAACAACAGGCCGAACAGCAGCGAACCGGCCAGCAGCACCGGGTAGTACGCCGCCATGTCGGCGTTGAGGCCGTCCGGGCGCACGGCGGCGATGACGAAGGCGGCGCACAGCGGCGTGAAGACGATGCCGAAGGGCAGCAGGATGTAGGTCAGGCGGGTAAAGCCGAAGAGCTGTGGCGACCCGCCAAAATGACGGCCGAGCACCGGGGAGAGGAAGTCCAGCAGGGTGCCGAAAGCCACGCCGGCCAGCAGCCACGGCGCCGGATGGGCGCTGACGAGACCCAGCCACACCGACGCGGCGGTCACCCCGGTCCCGGCGAGGATCGGCAGCCAGACGGCCGCGGCCGCCACGGGATGGGGTGTCATGGTGTTCCGGGGCGTAAAGGGCCGGCAGTATACGACAGCCCGACGAGGCACCGATTGCCCGGCCGGCCCGCATCGGACGCCTCAGGCCACCGCGTCGATGGCCTCGGGCTGCACCGCCGGCCGGGGCATCGCGTACGGCAGCACCTCGAAAAACCGCTCGGCGGCGTGCGCCTCGGCCAGGTCCCGCCACCATGCGGCATCGAGCAGATCGCCGTGGCGGGCGACGAACACCTCGCGCAGCGCGGCCGGCAGGCCGAGGAACCCGATGAATTGCGCCGGGAAGACATCGTCGGGGCCGACGTGGAACCACGGTTCGGCACGCATCTCGTCGTCGGCACAGGTTGGCGGCGGCAAGTCGCGGAAGCGGCAGTCGGTGACGAGGCACAGTTCGTCGTAGTCGTAGAAGACCACGCGGCCGTTGTTCGACACGCCGAAGTTCTTTGGCAGCAGGTCGCCGGGAAAGACGTTGCTCAGGGCCAGTTCGCGAATCGCCTGGCCGTAGTCGATGACCGCGGCGCGCGCCGCGGCAGGCGATGCGGTCCGCAGGAAGACATCGAGCGGCCGCAGGCGGCGCTCGATATAGCAATGGCCGATCACCAGGTCATCCCCGTCGAGGCGGCAGCTTTCGGCACATTCGTCGAGCAGCGCCCCGAGCAGCCGCGGGGCAAACCGTGCGCGCGGGATACGCAGGCGGCGGAACTCCTGGGCATCGACGAGTCGGCCGGCGCGATCATGGCGGAAGACAAACTGGTAGCGCGCCATGACCTCGGCCCGCGTCGTCGACTTGGGGTAGGCAAAGCGGTCGCGGATCACTTTGAAAACGCTGTCGTACGACGGCATCGTGAACACGCTCATGACCATGCCGCGCTGGCCCTCGGCGTGGTCGAAGCAGTCGTCCGTCGTGCTCAGGTGCTGCATCAGGCTGCGGTAGCGTTCGGTCTTGCCCTGCTTGGCCCGGCCGAGCACGGCGTAGAGTTCGGCCGGCGACTTGCGCGGCATCATCGCGGCAAGGAATCGCACCACCGGCGCGACGTGCGCCAGGTCGACATGAAAGGGGGCGCGCGAGAAGCCGAACAGCGTGCGCACTTCGCGTTCGGTGGCGAGCACCGCATCGACGACCGGCCCGTCGGCCGTGCTGCGCAGGGCGATGACCAGGGGTGCCATGCGCTGCGCTCCGACCAGCCGGCCGACGAGAAAGGCGCGCGTCGCACGGTAAAACACCGCATCGATCATCTCGACGGCCTGCGGCGGCGCGCCGCGCACCCCGGCCGCGAGCACGGCCGCCACCTGGGCGATGCCGCGCGCGCGGTCGGCCAGCGGCCGCTGGCCGGGGATGTGGCCGAGGATCGCCGCGGCGACGGCCTGCACATCGTCGACCGGCGCATGGCGGCACGGCGGCACGGCCGGCATGCCGGCGGCCCCGGGTGGGTCGGCGGTGAACTCGACAGTCGGGTTGACGCCCTCGGTGGCGAAAACCCGCCGCGTCAGCGAATTGAAGAAAGTGCGACAGAACTGGCTGTCCTCCTCGTCGACGAGGAGCGCGTCATAGGCATCGCGGGTGGCGCGCCACGTCGCCTCGTCAGCGATCCAGCGGCCCATGCGCCCGACGAGGTCGGCGACGCAGCGCGCGACACGTGCCTCGTAGAGCGCGATGCGCGCCACGGCATCACGCTGCGCCAGCCGCCACTCGCGCTCGGCGAAGTGGCGGGCGGCAAGCCGCGTCAGGCGGGCGAACTCGGCGTTGTAGTCGCGGAAGGCGACGAGGATGGCGGCAGCGGTCGGCCGCGCATAGGCCAGGCCCGCATGGGCCGCGGCCGCCGGCCCTGGCGCCTCAGTGACCGGCTGCGCCATGGAACTGCGCCGCTTCCGTGCTGCCGGCCATGGCCGTGGTCGAGGTCGCCCCGCCACTGATCACCGTCTGTACGGCATCGAAGTAACCGGTACCGACGAAGGCCTGGTGGCGCACGGCGCGGAACCCCTGCGCCTCGCGGGCGAATTCGCGCGCCTGCAGTTCGGCGTAGGCGTGCATGCCTTCTTCCCGGTAGGCGTGCGCCAGCTCGAACATCGCCAGATTCAGCGCATGCCAGCCCGCCAGGGTGATGAACTGGAAGCGGTAGCCGAGTGCGGCCAGCTGCTCGCGGAAGCCGCGCAGTGCGTCCCCGGACAGGTGCGCGCGCCAGTTGAAGGACGGTGAGCAGTTGTAGGCCAGCAGCTTGCCCGGATACTGCGCATGGACGGCCCGCGCGAAGCGCTCGGCCTGGGCGAGGTCGGGCTTCGAGGTCTCGCACCACAGCAGGTCGGCGTAGGGCGCATAGGCGAGGGCGCGGGCGATGGCCTGGTCGAGGCCGGCACGCACCTCGTGAAAACCGTCGTCGGTGCGCCGCCCGGTGAGGAAGGCGGCATCGCGCGGGTCATGGTCGGCCTGCAGCAGGTTGGCGGCATCGGCATCGGTACGCGCAATGATCACCGTCGGCACGCCCATGACATCGGCGGCAAGACGTGCCGCGACGAGCTTGTTGATCGCTTCCTGCGTCGGCACCAGCACCTTGCCGCCGAGGTGGCCGCACTTCTTGGCCGAGGACAGCTGGTCCTCGAAGTGCACGGCGGCGGCGCCGGCACGGATCAGCGCCTTGGTCAGTTCGAAGGCATTGAGGTTGCCGCCGAAACCGGCCTCGGCATCGGCGATCACCGGCGCCATCCAGTCGACCGAATCATCGCCGGCCATGTGGTGGATCTGGTCGGTGCGCAGCAGCGCGTTGTTGATGCGCTCGACCATCTTCGGCACCGAGTCGACCGGGTAGAGGCTCTGGTCGGGATACATCTCACCGGCACTGTTGCCGTCGCCTGCCACCTGCCAGCCGGAGCAGTAGATGGCCTTGAGGCCGGCCTGAACCTCCTGGATGGCCTGGTTGCCGCTCAGTGCACCGAGGCCGGCGACGACCTCCTGGGTCTGCAGCAGGCGCCAGAATTTCTCCGCACCCTGGCGTGCGAGGCTGTATTCGATGGACACTGAGCCGCGCAGGCGCCCGACGTCGGCCGCCGTGTAGGGGCGCACGATGCCGCGCCAGCGCGGGCTCTCTGCCCATTCGCGTTCGATGCGGGTCACCGGGTCATCGGGCTTGATCATGATCTGGCTCCATCTGCGGTCGGTTGGCGGGCTTGCCGGTCAGTCGATCAGCGCGTAGGCCGGCAGGGTCAGGAAATCGTCGAAATCTTCCTTGCGCACCATGTCGCCGAGCAGGCCGGCGGCCGTCGCAAGGTGGCGGCGGGCGCTGTCGTCGCCGGCCGCGGCGTGTAACGCCGCGAGTTCATCGCCCAGCGCCGAGTCGAAACGCGCCACGGTGATGGGCCGCCCGTCGCGCGTCGCGGCGCCATGGCGCAGCCACTGCCAGAGCTGGGCGCGGCAGATCTCGGCGGTAGCGGCGTCCTCCATCAGGTGGTAGAGCGGCACGCAGCCCTGACCACCCAGCCATGCGGCGAGGTACTGCACACCGACGCGGATGTTGTGGCGCAGGCCTTCCTCGGTGATGTCGCCGGTCGGGACGCGCAGCAGGTCGGCGGCCGTGACCTTGACGTCGTCGCGCATCACGTGCAGCTGATCGGTGCCGTGCATGACCGAGTCGAAGGCCTCGCGCGCGATTTCGGCCAGCGCCGGGTGGGCGATCCACGTACCGTCATGGCCGGCGCGGGCCTCGCGCAGCTTGTCGTCGCGGACCCGCGCCATGGCCTGCGCATGGGCTCCGGCGTCGCCACGGATCGGGATCTGCGCGGCCATGCCGCCCATCGCATGGGCGCCTCGGCGGTGGCAGGTGCGGATCAGCAGATCGACGTAGGCGCGCAGGAAATGCCGCGTCATCGTCACCTCGCCACGATCGGGCAGGACGAAGTCAGCGCGATTGCGGAACTTCTTGATGAAGCTGAAGATGTAATCCCAGCGGCCGCAGTTGAGGCCGGTGATGTGTTCGCGCAGCTCCCAGAGGATCTCGTCCATCTCGAAGGCGGCGAGGATGGTCTCGATCAGCACCGTGACGCGGACCGTCCCGCGCGGCAGGCCGAGAAAATCCTGCGCGGCGTCAAAGACCTCGTTCCACAGCCGCGCCTCGTGGTGCGACTCAAGCTTGGGCAGGTAGAAATACGGGCCGCTGCCGCGGGCGGCCAGCGCCGCGTGGTTGTTGGCGAGGTACAGCGCGAAGTCGAACAACGCGGCAGAAACCGGCTCGCCATCGACGTGCACGTGCTTTTCCGGCAGGTGCCAGCCGCGCGGACGAACGATCAGCGTCGCGGTGCGCGATCCGAGGCGATAGGCCTTGCCGGTCCCGGGGTCATCCCAGTCGAGGGTGCCGCACACTGCATCGCACAGGTTGATCTGGCCACGCACGATGTTGTCCCAGGTCGGTGCACAGGAGTCCTCGAAGTCGGCCATGAAAGCCTGCGCGGTGCTGTTCAGTGCGTTGATCATCAGCTTGCGCTCGACCGGTCCGGTGATCTCGACCCGCCGGTCGCGCAGATCGGCCGGCGCCGGTCGCACGCGCCACCCGGCCTGGCGGACCGCCGCAGTGGCATCGAGGAAACCGGGCAGGGCACCGGCGTCGAGTTCGGCCTGGCGCCGGGCACGGGCCGCAAGCAACGCCCGGCGTTGCGGCTCGAAGCGCCGGTGCAGGGTGGTGAGCAGCGCCAGGGCGGTGTCGCCGAGCACCCGTGGGGCACCGGGGACGCTGCTCGGCGCGATGGTGATCTGCTGGCCGGTGACGGCCGTGGTTGCCATGTCCATGGGCAGAGCCTACGATGGATACGAAGCGAAATTTCACATTGGAAATTTCACATTGTTAATTTCACAGGGGTAGCCAGTGACAGGCCTGCTGCGCAAAAGCCATTTCCTCGGCGCCAAGTTCCGCAACCTGCGCAAACGCAACGGGCTGACGCTCCAGGAGGTGTCGGCACGCTGCATCCAGATCGATGCACAGCAGGCGCCGTCGGTGTCGTACCTGAGCATGATCGAGACCGGCCGGCGCATCCCTTCGGCCGGCGTCCTCGAGCTGCTCGCCGAGGTCTTCCAGAAGGACGCCCGCTGGTTTCTCGACGAGAACCCCGACATCGAGGTCACGCCGGCAGCGACCCGCCCCGGCGGAGCCACCCGCGTGCCGCTCGAGCCCGGCTTCCTTTTTTCCCGCGAGCTGCTCGAAGCGGTGATCCCCGAACTGCTCGCCCAGACCGGCACCACCGGACGCCAGTTCGCCCACTTGCTGATCCGCGCCTGCCAGGAGAAGGCCCAGAACGACTTCCCGGACATCGAACGCTCGGCCGAGGAGGCTGGCGGGCGGCGTTTCCCGCTGTCGGTCGACGACCTGCTGGCGCTGTGCCGGCGCCACCGGCTGGAAATCCGCTGGTTCGAACGCAAGCCGGCACTGGTGCGCGACAACGAACGCGAAGTACGCAGCGCGCTGCGCTCCTTCTACCATCCACCTTCGACGGTATGGCTCAACCGCGATCTCGAACGCGATCCGGCACGGCTGCGCTTCGACCTCGCCACGCACCTCGGCCACAAGCTGCTCCACGGCGGCGACGGCCTCAAGTCGGCGCATGCCACCGGCGGCGAGATGGGCGGCAGCCCCGATGGGCAGGCGGCCGGCTCGGGCGGGATGAACACGCTCGACGTACTCAATGCCTGGCGCGATTTCGAATGCAGCTTCTTTGCCGGCGCCCTGCTCTGCCCGAAGACGCCGTTCAGGCGTTTCCTGGTGCGCGAGAACCACCGCATCGAGGCCGGCACGCGCCTTGGCCTGACGCCTTCGGTGGTCATGCGGCGCATGACGGCAGTCTCGCCCTATCGCCACTGGCATTTTTTCGATGCTTACCCGCCGGGCTACCTGCGCGCCGTTTACCGCGGCAACGGCATCCCGCTGCCGTGGGGCAACATGGCGATGGTCTCGGACCCCTGTCCGCACTGGGCGGTGTTCCGCCTGCTGCGCGAGACGCGCGGCACGCAGCCGGCTTCACAGCTTTCGGTGCTGGTCGACGGTGACCGCCACTTCCTCTATTGCTGCCACTCGCTGCGCACGCACGACATGGCCGGCAACCCGCACGTCGTCTCGGTGGGCATCGACCTCGCTCCGGCGCTGGCCTCGCAGGGCACCGACGCACCGGCGGTCATCGAGTCGATCGTCGCCGCCACACGCCGGCGCGGCGGCCAGGCGGCAGCACCGGCGGCGGCGGCACGGGCCATCGAAGCCGTCGGCCGCGTGCTCAACATCGCCTGGGTCGGCGAGGCGCTGCAGTCGCCGGCGAGCATCATCTGCCCGCGCAGCAGCGCCTGCCCGCGCAGCGCACGGCGCCAGACGCCCCGCAAGCCGGGCCGCCTCGCCGGCATCGAGGAGATGACGGCGCAGATCCGCGCTGCGGCCGACGATTGAGCGACGCGCGCGGGGGCCTGGAGCCCTCGCCCCGAGTGGCCCGAGGACAGGCGAGGCCGAACCGCATGGGTTGCGGTTCTCCGGCGGAGTCAATGCGCGGCGCGCGCCGATTGCGGCGGCCCGCCCCGTGCCGCGGGAAAAAACCGGCCAGGCGGGTTTCCTCAGTAGTGGGGCGGGATCTCGGCGGGGGTGCTGCCCGCAGCAGGGGTCTCGCCGGCAGCGTCCTGACGCTGGCGCAGCACCTCGACCTGCCCGCGCAGCACGGCCATCTCCCTGTCGTGACGATAGAGCGCGGTCGACAGTGTCTGCAGGGCGTCCTCGAGCCAGGCACACTTCACTTCCAGGGCCTCGAGGCGCTGCGACTCATCCATGCGGACATCCTCCGGGTGTGCGGGCGGGGGCAGGATACACCGCCGTGCGACACCCCCCGCCACCGAACACGCCGAATTGAATGGCGCGCGCATCGGCTATACGCTTCGCGCCACCTTTCCGACTGGGACACGTCATGGAAAACCCGCCCGCCACTCCCCCGACGCAGGGCGCGCGTGGCATCGCGATGCTGTGCTGGCTCGGCACCCTGCTGCTGGCTTTCCTGCCCGGACTGCTGCTCTACCTGCTGCGCAAGGATGACCCGTTCATCCACGCCCATGCCCGCGAGGCACTCAACTGGGGCATCACGGCACTGCTCATCTACGCCATCGGCGCGATCCTCACCTTCGTCGTCATCGGCGTGCTGATCACCGGCGGCGTCGGCGTCATCCATTTTGCCTTCTGCCTGATGGGTGCCGTATCGGCCAACAGCGGCCGGCCCTTCCGCACGCCCTTTTCATTGCGGCTGGTGTGAGTCCGGCGGTGGAACCGGACGCCGGCTAGAACGCGCTGTGGCCGGTCAGCGCCCGGCCGATCACCAACTGGTGCACGGCTTCGGTGCCCTCGTAGGTGACGACGCTCTCGAGGTTGAGAAGGTGGCGGATGGCGACGTGCGCGGTGGTGATGCCCGCGGCACCGAGCAGTTCGCGGCAATCGCGGGCGATGTCGAGCGCCATGCGCACGTTGTTCCACTTGGCCAGCGACACCTGGGCCGGTTGCAACCGGCCGTCGCGTTTCAGCGTGGCAAGATGCATGGCGAGGAGCTGAGCGGTGGCGAGGCGCCGCGTCATTTCGGCGAGGCGCGCCTGGGCCAGCTGGGTGGCGGCGAGCGGCCGGCCGAAGAGCATCCGCCCCCGGGCGTGGTCGAGCGCCTCGCGCAGGCACGCCATGGCGCTGCCGATCGCCCCCCAGCTGATCCCGTAGCGCGCCTCGTTGAGGGTTTGCAGGGCCTCGCGCAACCCGGTGATGCCGGGTAACCGCGCCGCATCCGGCACGCGCACACCGTCGAGGTGCAACGCCGCGGTGTCGGAGGCCCGCAATGACATCTTGCCGCGCACGGGCACGGCGGTGAAACCGGGCGTGCCGCGCTCGACGAGGAAACCGCGGATGCCGTCACTGGTCTGCGCCCAGAGCAGCGTGACGTCGGCCAGCGTGCCGTTGCTGATCCACATCTTGGCGCCGTCGATCAGCCAGTCGCCGCCGGCACGGCGCGCCCGTGTGCGCATGCGCGCCGGGTCGGAGCCGGCATCCGGCTCGGTCAGCGCGAAACAGCCGATGGCCTCGCCCCGCGCCAGCACCGGCAGCCAGCGTGCCTGCTGTTCCGCCGCGCCCCAGGCATGGATGGGATGCATGACCAGGCTGCCCTGCACCGAGACGAAGCTGCGCAGGGCACTGTCGCCGCGCTCCAGTTCCTGGCAGACCAGGCCGTGGGCGACGGGGCCGAGACCGGCACAACCGTGGCCCTCGAGGGCACAGCCGAGCAGGCCGAGCGCCGCGAGGCCGGGGACCAGTTCGCGAGGAAAGCGCTGCGCCTCGAAGCACTCGCCGATCACCGGCAGCACCTCGGCGTCGACGAAACGCGCCACACTGGCCTGAACCATCGACGCCTCGCCGTCGAGGCCCGCTGTCAGGCCCAGGGCGTCGAGCGCATCGAGCGACACGTCATGTTGCAAGGCGGGCACATCGGGGGTCATGGGACGGCTTCCGGCTGCATGGCGGCACGGTAGACCACGCCGGCAGGCCGATCAACGGGGGTTGTAAATATCCGTACTTCGGCGCACCGGCAGCCTCGGATAGACTGCCCCCATGGAAACGAAGAAGACACTGCGCCTGTCGCGCAACCGGATGGTCAAGGGCGTCTGCGCCGGCATCGCCGAATGGTACGGCCTCGACGCCAACTTCGTCCGGTTGTTCTATGTCCTGACGTCGGCTGCCTGCGTGTTCGTACCCGGCATCCTCATCTACGTCGTGCTGTGGATGATGATGGCGCCGCCGGTGCCCGAGTAAACCCCTCAACCCCCGGCCCCGCCGCGGACGCCGCGCTCATACCGCGACGGGTGCGGCGATGTGCGGGTGACACTGGTAACCGTCGAAGCGGAAGTCGTCGAAACGGTAGTCGAAGATCGAGGCCGGCCGGCGGGCGATGTCGAGGGTCGGCAGCGGCAGCGGCGCGCGCGCGAGCTGGATGTCGGCCTGTGCCAGGTGATTGAGGTACAGGTGGCAGTCGCCACCCGTCCAGATGAACTCGCCGGGCAGGAGGTCGGTCTGCTGCGCCATCATGCAGGTCAGCAGGGCGTATGAGGCGATGTTGAAGGGCACGCCGAGGAAGACGTCGGCGCTGCGCTGGTAAAGCTGGCATGACAACCGGCCATCGCCGACCCAGAACTGGAACAGCGCGTGGCATGGCGCCAGCGCCATGCGCGGGATCGCCGCCACGTTCCAGGCGCTGACGATGATGCGCCGCGAATCCGGGTCACGGCGGATGAGTTCGACCGCCTGGCTGATCTGGTCGATGGCCGCGCCATCGGCATCCGGCCACGAGCGCCACTGCGCGCCATAGACCGGCCCGAGATCACCGCGCGCATCCGCCCACTCGTCCCAGATCGTGACCTTCTCGGCACGCAGTGATGCCACGTTGGTCTCGCCGCGCAGAAACCACAGCAGCTCGTGGATGATCGAGCGCGTGTGCAGCTTCTTGGTCGTCACCAGGGGAAACCCCTCGGCAAGGTCGAAGCGCATCTGGTGGCCGAAGAGCGACAGCGTGCCCGTGCCGGTGCGGTCCGCCTTGCGGAGGCCGTGGTGGCGCACGTGGCGCATGAGGTCGAGGTACTGCTGCATGATCTCTTTCCGCTGCCGTCGGCGTATCAGCGCTCCACCGCCCGGCGCTGCGCCAGCCACCACAGGCCGATGCCGGCGATGATCATCGGCAGCGTCAGCACATGCCCCATCGTCAGCCAGCCGAAAGCCAGGTAGCCGAGGTGCGCATCGGGCGTGCGCACGAACTCGACCGCGGCGCGAAACACGCCGTAGCCGAGCAGGAACAATGCCGACACCGCGTGGCGCGGTCGCGGCCGGGCGCTGTAGGTCCACAGGATCGCGAACAGCACCGCACCCTCGAGACAGGCCTCGTAGAGCTGCGAGGGATGCCGCGCCTCGCCGTCGACGACAAAGGCCCACGGCACGTCGGTGACCCGGCCCCACAGCTCCCCATTGATGAAATTGCCGATGCGCCCGGCGCCGAGGCCGATCGGCACCACCGGCGCGATGAAATCGGTGAGGTCGAGAACGTGGGTTGCGCTGCGGCGCGCGAACAGCGCCATGGCGACCAGCACGCCGAGAAAACCACCGTGGAAGGACATGCCGCCTTCCCAGATGCGGATCAGGCTCAGCGGGTCGCTGCGCAGCTGGCCGAAACCGTAGAAAAGCATGTAGCCGATCCGCCCGCCGAGGATCACGCCGAGTGCGACGTAGAACACCAGGTCATCGACCTGCAGCGGCGTCAGCGGCGACTGCGGTTGTGTGGCCCGGCGACGGGCCAGCCACCAGCCGCCAGCGAAGCCGACCAGGTACATCAGGCCGTACCAGCGGATGGCCAGCGGGCCGATCTGCAGGGCGACGGGATCGAAGGCACTGTACTCGAACATGACGGCAGTTTACCGGAGCGCGGCCGCCGCAGTGGGCGGGTGTCGCGGTGCTACATTGCGTGCATGGCGATCACCAACGACGACTGGGCCGGCCTGCCGGTGCGCACGGTGCTGCCGGCGCTGCACGCGGCGCTGGCGGACCCCGGTTGCGCAGTGCTCGTCGCTCCGCCCGGTGCCGGCAAGAGCACGGTCGTGCCGCTGGCACTGCGTGATGCGGCGTGGCTCGGTGCCGCGCGCATCGTCATGCTCGAGCCGCGGCGGCTGGCGGCGCGTGCCGTCGCCACGCGCATGGCGGAGATGCTCGGCGAGGCGGTCGGCGAAACCGTCGGCTACCGCACGCGGCTTGAACGCCGGGTCGGCGCGGCGACACGCATCGAAGTCGTCACCGAGGGCATCCTCACGCGCTGGCTGCAGCAGGACCCGGCCCTCGACGGCACGGGGCTGGTGATCTTCGACGAATTCCACGAACGCAGCCTGCAGGCCGACCTGGGCCTCGCCCTGACCCTCGACGCCCGCAGCCATCTCAACCCGGCCCTGCGCGTGCTGGTCATGTCCGCCACGCTCGACGGCGCCAGGGTCGCCGCACTGCTCGACGATGCACCGTTGCTCACCGCTGAGGGCCTGTCCTTTCCGGTCGCCACCCACCACCTCGCCCCGCACAGGGCACGTGGCCCGGCACCGCCGCCGGAAGCCCTGGCCTGCCAGGCCGTGCGCCGCGCCCTCGACACGGAAGAAGGCGACGTGCTGGTTTTCCTGCCCGGTGCCGGCGAGATCCGCCGCGTCGGCGCGGCACTCGGCGAGGCCGGACTGCCGCGAGGAATCGACGTGCGGCCACTCCACGGCGACCTGCCCCGCGAGACCCAGGACCTTGCGCTGCGACCGGCACCGCCCGGCATCCGCAAGGTCGTGCTGGCCACCAACATCGCCGAGACCAGCCTGACCATCGACGGCGTGCGCGTGGTCATCGACAGCGGCCTGGAGCGCCGCCCACGCTTCGACCCGGCCAGCGGCATGAGCCACCTCGAACGCGCGCGCATCAGCCTGTCGTCGGCCGACCAGCGCCGGGGCCGTGCCGGCCGCCTCGGCCCGGGCACCTGCCACCGCCTGTGGACAGCGGCCGAGGAACGTACGCTGGCGGCCTTTGCGCCGGCCGAGATCCTCGTCGCCGATCTGGCGCCACTGGCCCTGGAGCTGGCCTGCTGGGGGGTCGCCGATGTCGGCGCACTGCGCTGGCTCGACGCCCCGCCGGCCGGCGCGCTCGCCCAGGGCCGGTCGCTCCTCGCGACGCTGGGCGCCGTCGACGCCAAGGGGCACATCACCGCCGCAGGCCGGGCGATGGCCCGGCTCGGCAGCCACCCACGGCTCGCGCACCTGCTGCTGCGCGGACACGAACAGGGCCGCACCGCCACCGCCTGTGCGCTGGCCGCCCTGCTCAGCGAGCGCGACCTCCCCGGCATGGACGATCACGATGCCGATATCCGCACACGCCTGGATAGGCTGCAGCGCGAAGCGCATCGCGATGCCATCGTCCTGCGCAGCGCGGCGCTCCACGCCCGGCGCCTCGGTGCGCCGTGGTCGGCACGGGACATCTGCAGCGGGGATGCGGGCCCCCTGCTCGCCCTCGCCTACCCCGACCGCATCGCCCGCAGCCGCGGGGGCGACAGCCGCTACCAGCTGGCCAGCGGCCATGGCGCCGCGTTCGGCCGGGCCGATGCCCTGGCCCGGCGCGAATACCTGGTGGTTGCCCGTCTCGATGGCGGCGAGCGCGAGGCGCGCATCCGGCTGGCGGCACCGATCGCGCGCACGGAGATCGACGCGGCCTGCGCGGCCTCGATCCACATCGTGACAGACGTGGCCTGGGACCCGCGCACGGAGGCGGTCAACGCCATGTGCCGGACGCGCCTCGGCGCGCTGCTGCTCGACGAGTCACCACTGGCCGGCGTAGACGCCGGCGCCATGCGCCACGCGATGCTCGACGGCATCCGGCAGCTGGGCGTGGCGGCGCTGCCGTGGACACCGGCGCTGCGCCAGTGGCAGGCCCGGGTGCGGTTCGCGACACGGCACGACACGGGCATGGCCTGGCCGACCCTCGACGACGACGCGCTGCTCGCCGACCTCGACGACTGGCTCGGCGACCGGCTCGACGGCATCAGCCGGCGCAGCCACCTGGCACGCCTCGACCTCGCCGGTGCGCTCCATGCGCGGCTGTCATGGGCGCAGCGCCAGCGGCTCGATGAACTGGCACCCACCCATTTCACCGTACCCAGCGGCTCGCGCATCGCACTCGATTATCTCGACGGCGAGGCACCATCGCTCTCGGTGCGGCTTCAGGAGCTGTTCGGCCTCGATGACTCGCCACGCATTGCCGGCGGGCGCGTCACGGTACTCGTCAAGCTGCTTTCGCCGGCGGGCCGGCCGCTGCAGGTGACGCGCGACCTGGCCGGTTTCTGGCGCGGCAGTTATCAGGACGTGCGCCGCGAGATGCGCGGCCGCTACCCGCGCCACCCCTGGCCGGAGGACCCGCTGAACGCCGAGGCGACGCGTCGCGCGAAACCGCGCGGCCGCTGACGCGACGACGAATCACTCAGATGCCGATCTTGCCGAGTGTGTCGGCGAGCTGGCCGACGATGCCGGACAGGCGTGGGTAGTCGGCCTCGAAGCGCAGTACCAGCGCGCGCAGGTCGGCCTCGACCGACCGGCGCTGGCCTGGATCGACGGCATCATCCTCCAGGGCCGGGACATCGGCCAGCACCTGCGCCAACAGCGCCTGCGAACGCTCGTCCAGCGTCCCGGCAGCCTTCAGCTCGCGGTCGAGTTCAGTCAGCAGCGCATGCAGCCGGGTCTGGTCCATGGGGTTCCTCGAATCCTTCGGTTCTGCGGGTGTCGGCAGCATTATGCACCGGAGGACGGCCGGCGCCATGCGCCGCTAGCCTAACCTGTCGCGGAACATGAAGAACACCGCGCCAAGCAGGCACAGGGCCGCCCACAAGTAATCCAGCTTGAGCAGTTCGCGGAGATAGAACAGCGCAAAGGGCACGAAGACCGTCAGCGTGATGACCTCCTGGATGATCTTCAGCTGCCCGACGCTCAGCACCGTGTAGCCGATGCGGTTGGCCGGCACCTGGAGCAGGTACTCGAACAGCGCGATGCCCCAGCTGAGCAGCGCGGCAACCAGCCAGGGCCTGCCGTTGAGTTCCTTGAGGTGGGCATACCAGGCAAAGGTCATGAAGACGTTGCTGAGCCCGAGCAGGCCGACGGTGACGAGCACGCTGCGCATAAGTGCGCGCAGTCTGCCACAGGGCCTGGCGGATGATGTCGACTGTGCCTCATGCCGGCCACCGGGCGCTGTCGGCTGTCATGCCGGCGCGGTATCCTCGCCCCATGGCCCTCAAGGAAGACGTGGAGGCCCTGCTGCCCAACTGGCAGAGCTGGTACCCGAGCCTGTTCGACGCCGCCGTCGACCTGGGGCTGCTGCGTGCACGGGTCTGCGATCCTTCGACCCTCATGCTGCAACATCGCCACAGCGGTATCCGCGCCGCCGCCGCCGAGGCCCACCGTCGCCAGTGGTCCGCCGAGGAGAACCCGCCCGAGGAGTAGAACCCGGGGCACCGCGGCCCGGGCCAGCCGGCCGAGCCGCTGGGCTATACTGCGCCCCCTCAAGAGGCACCCCGACCGGCGGGCCCGTGCGCCGCGCCGCGGGTGTGCCGGCCCCGTTGTGACATGAACGTCTTCGCACACCCGCTCTGGCTGGTCGGTTTCCGGCCCTTTTTCATCCTCACCTGCCTGTCGGGGCTCAGCCTGCCGCTCGTCTGGGTCCTGATGTATGCCGGCGTCATCACCATGCCGCTCGGCGCTTACCCGGCCGCCCAATGGCATGCGCACGAAATGTTCTTCGGTTTCGGTGGGGCACTGCTCGGCGGCTTCCTGCTGACCGCAACCAAGAACTGGGTGAAGATCCGCGGTTGGCATGGTGGTCCGCTGGCGTTCCTCACCGCTGCGTGGCTCTTCGAGCGTGCCGGCATGTGGTTGGGCGGCGACTGGCCACCCGCCCTGTTCCTGCTTTCCAACCAGCTCTTCATCGTCACGCTCGTCAGCCTGCTGATGTGGAGCCTGGTGCGTCACCGCACCGATGACGGCTATCGGCGGGACAACCTCTATTTCCTGGTCGCGCTGCCGCTCTTCCTCCTTCCCAAGCCGCTGATGATGAGCACCGGCCATGCGCTGGCGGGCAACGAGATGGTGCTCGGCCTGTTCCGGCTCACCTTTCTGATCATGCTCGAGCGGACGCTGACGGACTTCATGCGCAACGTGTTCAAGGTCACGATCCTGCGCCGGACGGTACTCGACGATGCCATCAAGGTCCTCGCCCTGGTGATGGTCTTTGCCGGACTGCTGCCGTCGTGGCTGGCAGGTACGACTGCGACGCTGCTGGCCGCGCTGCTGCTCGTCCGCTTCATGTTCTGGCATCCGCGGATGGGCTTCTCGCGCATCGACATCGGCGTGATGTACCTGGGGTACCTGGGTATCTGTGCCCAGCTGCTCATGATCGCCAGCGCGCCGTTCACGGCCACCTTCTGGGTCGGCAGCGTGGCCACGCACCTGTTCACCTTCGGCGTGATGGGCCTCATCGCGCCGGCGATGATCGTGCGCATCTCGAAGGGTCACACCGGGCGCAAGGTGATGTTCGACGCCATCGACAAGGGCGTGCTGTGGGTGATGATCGTCGCATTGCTGCTGCGGGTCGTGGCACCACAGGTCGCGCCGGCGCTCTACCCGCGCTGGCTCGAGCTGGCGGCAACATGCTGGTTCCTCGCCTTTGCCACCCTCGCCTGGCGCAGCATTCCGCTGATGATCCGGCCACGCATCGACGGCCGCGATCACTGAACCGGCCCCGGGCGCAGCCAGCCGCCTATTCGTGCTTCAGCGCGCGGATCGGGTCGAGGCGTGCGGCGCGCAGTGCCGGTCCACAGGCAAACAGCAGGTTGAGGAGTACCGCAACGGAAAGCGCGAGAACGGCATTGGCGCGGTCGAAGACGAAAGGCAGGCCAGCAGCGGGGGCGATGGCGCGAGACGCCAGCCAACCGGCGCCGATGCCGGCCAGCACGCCAACCCCGGCGAGCAACATCGCCTCGAAAGCGAACTGGAAGAACACATCTGCCGCCGTCGCACCGAGCGCCCGCCGGGTGCCGATCTCGGTGGTCCGGTCGCGGACGGCAATCCAGGCGATGGCGAGGATACCGAGCCCACCGACGACGAGGCCACTGAGGCCGATCCAGCGCACCAGAAAGCCGAGGCGATCGGCTGCGGCGAGCTGGGCGTCGATCAGTTCCTGCTGGGTACCGACGGCGAAATCGTCGGGACGGAACGCCGAGATGCGGTGGCGAACGCGCAGCAGTGCGGCGATATCGTCGGCCACGCGCGTGATGTCCTGGCCTTCTGCCACCTCGAAAAGCACCGCGGTGTAGTAGTCGATATTGAGCAGCCGGCGCATCGCCGTGGTCAGCGGCACATAGACCTGCTGATCCTCGTTGACACCATCGAGGCCCTGCCCGCGTTCGGCCAGTACGCCGACCACCTCGAAGGGCACGCGGTTGATGAACAGCCGCTCGCCGAGCGGGTCATCGTTGCCATAGAGATCACGCGCCACCGTGTAACCAAGCACCGCGACACGTGCGCTGCGGCGCATGTCGGCCTCCTCGAACAACGTACCTGCATCGAGCCGCCATGCCTTCATGGGAAAGAAGGCCGGCTCGATACCCAGCACCGGCACAACCTTCGACAGGTAGCCCGCCTTGAGGCGCAGCCCGGCGACGCTGACCGCCGACGATCGCACCAGGCCGTCGATATCCCGGCGCAGCGCCAGGTAGTCCGGTTCACCGAGCGTGGTGACGAGGCTGCCGGTGCGGGCCCGGCCGGCGACTGCCCGGCTTTGCTCGGCGCGCACCACCACCAGCCGCGTGCCGAGCTGGCGGATCTTCTCCAGCACGGCCTCACGGCCGCCCGAGGCATAGTTGACGGAGGTCACGGCGCCGGCGACCCCGAGTGCCGCACAGGCAACGACCAGCGCCGAACGCAGCCGGTAGCGCCACACCTGGCGCAACGCGCCGCGCACCAGGTGCAGGCGCACGCGCCACGTGGCAGCACGCCGCGCCCACACGTCTTCGTCAGGCACGCAACGCCTGGATGGGATCGACATGGGCGGCACGCCATGCCGGCTGCAGGCCGAACAACAGACCGATACCGATCGACATCAGCACCGCCCCGCCGACGGTCCACCACTCGATGGCGGGCGGCAGCTGGGTGAGCTTTGCGCCCAGCAGGGCGCCACCGAGCCCGAGCAGCACGCCACACAGGCCGCCGATCAGGGCGATGACCGCGGCCTCGGCGAGGAACTGCAGCAGGATGTCGCGGCGCGTGGCGCCGACGGCGCGGCGCACGCCGATCTCGCGGCGCCGTTCGGAGACCGAGATCAGCATCAGCCCCATGATCACCGTGCCACCGATCAGCGTGGCCAGCGCGGCGACACCACCGAGCACGCGGCCCAGCGTCGAGCCGACTTCGGTGACGCGCTCGACCTGCGCCTGCGGGCTGGTCACGGTGAAGTCGGCTTCGGCACCCGGCAGGATGCCGTGGCGCTCACGCAGCAGCGCCGTGATGTCGGCGATGGCCCGCTCCGCCTGGGTGGGGTCGCTGATCTGCGCCATCATGCCGGTGTAGTAGTCGCGGTTGAACAGGCGTCTCGAGGCCGTCGTCACCGGAATGACCAGCGTATTGTCCATGGTCGCGCCACCTGGCCCGAGGCCCCGCGGCACCATCACACCCTTCACCTCGAAAGGCACGTCGGCAATGCGCAACGTCTTGCCGAGCGGGTCCTCGCCGTCGAACAGCGCCTGACGCAGGTCCTCGCCGATCACCGCGACGCGCGCCAGCGAGGCGATGTCGTCGTCGTCGATGGCGCGACCTCGCGCGATCTCCTCGCCGCGCACATCGATCCAGTTGGCGGAGATGCCGATCACCGAGGGGCTGGCGGTGCGGTCGCGGTACCTGACATCGAGATCAAGTGCGAACTGCATCGTCGCGACCTGCGTCACCAGCGCCACCTCGCGCGCGATCGCCTCGGCATCGCCGGGCTTGAGGACCGGCGGTACGTTGGCCAGCGACGGCATGCCACGCGTGCTCGCACCGCCCGGATTGACGATGACCACGTCGAAGGTGCCGAGCATGCGCTTGAAACGGCGCATGGTCTCCTGCTTCGTCGCCTCACCTACCGACGACAGGGCGGTCAGCGAGGCGATGCCAATGGTCACGCCGAGCATCATGAGGAAGCTGCGCAGCCGGTTGCGCGAGATCCCCGTCAGGGCAAGGCGCAACGTGCGCGCGGCGGTCATGGCGCACCAACCCGGCGGACGGTGGCCTGCCGGGACCGGTCGCTGGCCACCTGGCCATCGCGGATCAGCAGTTCGCGTCCGGCCCACGCCGCAACCTGCTCGTCGTGGGTGACGAGGACGATGGTGCGCCCCTCGCGATTGAGGTCGTCGATCAGGCGCATCACCGACTCGCCGGCCGCCGAGTCGAGATTGCCGGTCGGCTCGTCGGCAAGCAGCAACGGCGGGTCGTTCATCAGCGCGCGGGCGATCGCCACACGCTGCTGTTCACCGCCGGACAGCTCGCTGACGAAGTGACTGGCCCGCGCCGCCAGACCGACGCGATCGAGGATGGCCAGCGCACGGTTGCGGTCGATGGCACCACCGCGGTAGAGCGCCGGAATCTCGACATTCTCCACCGCCGTGGTGCGCGGCAGGAGGTTGAAGGACTGGAAGACGAAACCGATCTTGCGGCAGCGGATCGCCGAGCGCTGCTCGTCGCTGTAGGCCGAAACGTCCTCGCCGTCGAGCCGGTAATGACCGCTGGTCGGCGTGTCGAGGCAGCCGAGAATATTGAGCAACGATGATTTGCCGGAGCCTGACGCCCCCCGCACGGTGACGAACTCGCCGCACCCGATGCGGAAGGAGACATCCGTGAGCGCCGGCACCGGTGTGCCGTCGCCGCGCACATAGGTCTTGACGAGATGGTCCACATCGATCACGGCGTACCCCCTTGCTGCGCAACCCACACCCGCTCCGAAGGCCTGAGTCCATCGCGGACCTCTGTCCAGGCCGCGTCACGCAACCCGACGCTGACTTCGCGCCGCACCGTACGCCCCCCCTCATCGACCATCACGAAGCGGCTCGCACCTTCGCGCTGGAGCGCCGCGTTCGGCACCACCAGGACTTCGCGTTCCGCGGTACGGAGGGTCACGTTGGCCGTCATGTCGGGTTTGAGCACGTCGGCCGGCGGGTCGATGGTCACCATGACCTCGAAATTGACCACGCCGGAGATGATGGTGCCCTTGGGGGCGATGCGCGCCACGCGGCCGGTGAACTCCAGCGCCGGCCACGCCTCGACGCCGAAAGTCACCGGGTTGCCGATGGCGACATTGCCGATGTCGGTCTCGTCGACCATGGCGATGAGTTCCAGGGCACCGTCCTCGATGATGGTGGCGAAGGTCGGCGTGGTGAAAGCCGCAGCAACGGTCTCGCCCTCCTGTGTCGTGACCGATGCCACCGTGCCTGTGATCGGCGAGCGGATCACGGCATAGGCGAGATCGGTTTCGACGACCGCGGCATCGCGCCTGGCCTTTTCGAGCCGTGCCAGCGCGGCGTCGAGGTCGAGTTCGCGGTCCTCGACATCGCTGCGCGCGATGAGCTGCCGGCCATCCAGTTCGCGGGCCCGCGCCAGCTCGATGCGTGCCCGACGCACGGCCTGCTCGGCGACGCCGATCTCGGCCCGCGCCTGTGCGAGGCGCGCCTCGAGGCTGCGTGCATCGATGCGCGCGATGACGTCGCCTTCCCTGACCTTCGAGCCCACCTCGACGTTGAGCTTCTCGACGATACCCGAGAGCTGCGAGCCCACCCGCACCTCGCCACCGACGCGCAGGCGGATGATGCCCGTGGCCAGCACCGAGGCAGCGATCGTGCGCCGCTCGGCACCCACCCAGGTGCCGGCCCGCGCGGCGCCATCACCATCGGCGGGACGGCTGGCGGCCCACCAGATACCCCCTGCCACCAGCACCAGCAGGCCGAGGCCGGCAAGGAGGCTGGAGGGCTTCACGGCTCCTGCTTTTCGTACACCATCTCCATGGGCGGCTTGCCGGGGCGCTCCATGGTGACGGTCATCGTCCCGCCGTCCGCCGACAGGGCGCGGGTTTCCGTCTTGACGACCTTCGAACCGGCGATCGCACCTTCGCTGGTCCATGTCACGACCAGTCGCCCGTCATCCCAGCGCGCCACCGTCTCGGAGCGGTCACCCATCGCGCTTTCGTTCTCGGCCGGCTTGCCGGTCAGGTCGTAGCTGACCTGGCGCCGGGTCGTGTTGCCCATGAACCGCGAGGTGAAGTCGATCACCAGGCTGTTGGCGTCCTGGCGTATGGCGATGTCTTCCTTGACCATCGCCACCATGCCGAGATTGGCACCCTTCTTGTTGTTCAGTGTCCATGTGCCGGAAAAATCCGTGGCGTCGCCGGCCAGCGCCGGGACGCCCGCCAGAAGCCCGGAAACCATGATCACCACGCTGCGCCATCCGTTCATCATCACCCTCCAATTTGCCCCGGGAATGCCCCGTCGGGTCGCCGATCGCCCACCGCTGGCGGATCCAGCATAGCGCCGCTGCCAGTGTCCAGCCCGCGGGCGATTGCGGTCAACTGCCGCAGGGGGGATGGTGGCCGGGCTATCATCGCCCGCAGGCCAGTCTCTGGAGTTGCCCCGTGTTGCGCAAGATCATCATCGCCGTGGTCACGCTGCTGGCGCTCGCCACGGCGGGTTTCTTTGCCTGGTTCGGGCTGGTCCTGCCCCGCGACATGCCCGTACCCGAGGTTCAGGTCGCGGGCACGCCCGAGGCGATCGAGCGCGGCCGCTACCTCGCCCACCATGTCGCCGTCTGCATGGACTGCCACTCGACGCGTGACTGGCGTTTTTTTTCCGGACCGATCCGCCCGGGCACGCTGGGCCGTGGCGGCGAGCGCTTCGATGCGCAGAGCGGCTTCCCCGGCATCGTGATCTCGAAGAACATCACGCCGGCCGCCCTCGGCGACTGGCGTGACGGCGAAGTGCTGCGCGCCATGGCCGGCGGCATCAGCCGCGATGGCCACGCCCTCTTCCCGCTCATGCCCTACGACGCCTACCGTTTCATGGACGAGGGCGATGCCCACGCCATCGTCGCCTACCTGCGCACCCTGGCGCCCATCGACAACGCCGTCCCCCGCCACCAGCTCGACTTCCCGCTCAACTTCATCGTCAACGTGATGCCGAAGACGCCGGATTTCCGGCCCGTCGACCGCGACGACCGCATGGCCTACGGGCGTTACCTGGCGACCCTCGGCGGCTGCATCTGGTGCCATACGCCGGTCGACGCGCAGCAGGCCATCATCGAGGAGAAGACGCTGGCCGGGGGCCACGCCTTCCCGATGCGCGACGGCATGCTCTACTCGGCCAACATCTCACCGGACCCCGATACGGGCATCGGCCGCTGGAGCGAGGCCGATTTCATCGCCCGCTTCAAGGCTCACGCCAGTGACGAAGCCCAGGCCCGGCCCTCCGGCGACGACGGCTTCAATACGCTGATGTCATGGACCCAGTACGCCGGCATGAGCGAGGCGGACCTCGGCGCCATCTACACCTTCCTGATGGCGGCCCGGCCGGTCAACCACGCCGTGGAGATCTGGGTGCCGGCGCCGTAGCGCCCCGGATCCCGGTATCATTCCCGTCTTTCGATGGCCGCCGGCGCGGCGGGAGACCGAGACCATGGCCCTGAGCGACACCCAGATCAGCGAATTCCGCCAGCGCGGCTACATCGTCCAGCGCGGCCTCTACGACCCCGGGGCGGTGCGACGCCTGTCCGACTGGCTTGATGCCCTGCGCGACAGCAAACCCGGCGCCGGCAAAGAGGCCTGCTACTACGAAAGCAGCCCCGTCACCGGCGAACCGATTCTCGTGCGCGTCGAGTACATCCTCGGCGAGCACAACCCGGAGATGACCCGCCTGATGCTCTCGCCGCCGGTCATGGAGACCCTTGCCGGCCTGCTCGGCGAGTCGCCGATGCTCTTCAAGGAAAAGATCAACTACAAGCTGCCGGGGTGCCGGGCCGACAAGCTTCATCAGGATCAGGCGGCGGGCTGGAACCGCTACACGGACTTCTTCATCACCATGGCCGTGGCCATCGACGCCAACCGGCGCGACAACGCCGCGCTGTCCTTCCTCGCCAACGGCAAGTACGAACGCGGGCTGATGACACCGGAGTGGCAGCCGCTGACCGACGCCGACCCGCCCTGGGAGCCGGCCGAGGACTACCAGCTGATCGAGGCCGACCCCGGCGACGCGGTCTTCTTCGACTGCTACGTGCCCCACGGTTCGCCGCCCAACACCAGCGACCGGCCTCGCCGCAACATCTACCTGACCTTCAACCGGCAGTCAGCCGGTGACCTGCGCATGCGCTACTACGAGGACAAGTGGGCCAGCTATCCGCCCAACCGGATCGACGACGCGCGCACCGCCACGAGCTACCGCGTATGAGCCCCCGCGCCGGCCCCGACCACCGCGGGGCCGGCGCCCCGCATCCGGCATGAACCGGCTTGGCGGCGAAACCAGCCCGTACCTGCGGCAGCACGCCGGCAACCCGGTCGACTGGCACCCCTGGGGCGCCGAGGCCCTGGCACTCGCGAAGCAGTCGGGCAAGCCCATCCTGCTCTCGATCGGCTATTCGGCCTGCCACTGGTGCCATGTCATGGCCCACGAGTCCTTCGAGGATGCGGCAACGGCACAGCTGATGAACACCTTGTTCGTCAACATCAAGGTCGACCGCGAGGAGCGCCCCGACCTCGACCGCCTGTACCAGTCTGCCCATTACCTGATCGCGCAGCGCCCGGGCGGCTGGCCGCTGACGATGTTCCTGACGCATGACGAGCAGGTGCCCTTCTTCGGTGGCACCTATTTCCCCGACGAACCACGCTACGGAATGCCGGCTTTTCGCGATGTCATCCAGCGCGTCGCCACGTTCTATGCCACGCATGCCGACAGCGTGCGCGGCCAGGCCGGCGCGCTGCGCGAAGCGTTGCGGCAACTCGAGCCCGGCGCGGCACAGGGCGGGGCCCTCGACCGCCGGCCGCTGGCCGCCTTCCGTCAGATCGCCGCCGAGCGCGCCGACCGCGAGGCCGGCGGTTTCGGTGGGGCACCCAAGTTCCCCCAGCCGGCCCTGCTCGAACGGCTGCTGCGCCACTGGCATGGCACGGCACACGATGAAACACCCGACAGGGAAGCGCTCTATCTCGTCGCGCTGTCATTGTCGCGCATGGCCAGCGGCGGCCTGCGTGACCATGTCAGCGGCGGGTTTTACCGTTACTCGGTCGACCGCCACTGGGGCATTCCGCACTTCGAGAAGATGCTCTACGACAATGGCGCGCTGCTGGCGCTCTATGCCGCATTCCACGGCATCACCGGCGATGGGGACTACCGCGAGGTGGCCGAGGACATCGCCGGCTGGGCCCTCGACGAGATGCGCCTCGAGGGCGGCGGCTTCTGCGCCAGCCTCGATGCCGACAGCGAAGGCGCCGAAGGCCGCCACTATTTGTGGACACCGGACGCAGTCCGCGCCGTGCTCGAGGCCGACGACTGCGCCCTCGTGTCCCGCCACTATGGCCTCGACGGGCCGGCCAACTTCGAAGACCCGCATCACGGCAGCCAGGCCTGGCATTTGCGCATCTGCCAACCGGTCGACGCGCTGGCCAGGGAGATGGCGCAGCCCGTGTCCACCGTGCGGCGCCGGCTGAACGCCGCGCGCGACGCGCTTTACCGCGCGCGCAGCGCGCGCACGCGCCCGGCGCGCGACGACAAGGTCCTCACCGGATGGAATGCCATGATGATCCGCGGCCTGGCGATCGCCGGGCGCGTCCTCGACAGACCGGACCTGACTGACGCCGCGGCGCAGACCGCCGACTTCATTGCCGCGCAGATGACCATCGATGGCCGTCTGCATGCCACATGGGCCGGCGGCCGGGCACGCTTCCACGCCTGGCTCGACGACCACGCCTTTCTGCTCGATGCACTGCTCGAACTGCTGCAGTCGCGCTGGAGCACGCGCCACTTCAACCAGGCGGTGGCGACCGCGGAGCAGCTGCTCGCGCTGTTCGAGGACCGCGATGACGGCGGTTTCTACTTCACCCCGCATGATCACGAAGTGCTCCTGCACCGGCAACGGCCACTGGCCGACGAGTCACTGCCCTCGGGCAACGGCATCGCCGCCTTCGCCCTGGCGCGGCTCGGTCATCTGGTCAGCGAACCGCGCTACCTGCGCAGCGCCGAGCGGACCCTGCGCATCGCCTGGCCGGCACTGCTTGAGCAACCGCTGGCCCACCCGTCGCTGCTCAACGCGCTCGAGGCACACCTCGCGCCGCCGGACATCATCATCATCCGCGGCGATGGCGCCGAGGCCGAGGCCTGGGCGCGGCTGGCGCGCGGCGCGTGGCACCCGCGGCGATTGGTCTACGCGATACCGGTGGACGCCGGCCCCCTGCCCGTCGCGCTCGCGGCGCGCCAGGCCCGCAGCGATGCGCCCATCGCCTACCTGTGCCGTGGGGCACACTGCGAACCACCGATAGACAGCGCGACGGCGCTGGCCGCCGCACTGGCCGACAACGAGCGCCCGGGAGGGCAACCATGAAACGCCTGGCAAGCCTGTCACTGTTGTGGATCACCATCGCGGTGACGGGATGCGAGCGGGCGGCGGAGCCCGACCCTGCCACACCACGCCCCGCACCCGGCCGCACACCGACGGATGTGCCGGTGGAAACGCCGACGGGGACGCCGACACTCAACGAATTGCGCAACGCCACCTATACCGGCCTGCGCCTCAGCACCATGCCCGTGACCTTGACGAGCGGCCTGTGGCAATCGCCGGGTGAGGGCGTCGAGGCCGGGCAGGTCACCGTGCACTTGATGCGCGATTTCCTCGTCACCGGCGATCTCGATGGCGATGGCACCGAAGAGGCCGTCGTACTTGTCGCCGAGCGTGGCGGCGATGCCGGGAATTTCATCCATCTGGCCGTCGTACGGCGCATCGACGACGGCCTGCGCAATGTCGCCACCCTGCTGCTCGGCGACCGCGTCGAGTTGCGTAGCGGCCGGATCAGCGACGGTCGCCTGCTGCTCGACGTCGTGCAGGCCGGCAGCGACGATGCAGCATGTTGTCCGGGGGAGCTGGCCACGCGGCCATTCCGTCTGGTCGACGGGGCGCTGGTCGAAGCGGCGCCGGAGCAGGTTGGCCGGCTGTCGCTGGCAACGCTCGCCGGGCCCCGCTGGGTCCTGCGCCAGTGGGACCTTCGCGAACCCCTCGAAGACACCACCGCGGCACCGGCCTTCCGTGTCAGCGGGGACCGTCTCGAGGGTTTCACCGGGTGCAATGCGTTCACGGCCACCACGGTGGCCGGCGATTTACCGGGGGACCTGTCGATCACGGAAATCGTGACGGGCGAAACCGCCTGCAGCGAAGCGATACAGGCCGTCGAGCAGCGCTTCACCGAACAACTCGTCACGGCGAGCCGCTACCGATTCCTCAACGGCCGCCTCGGGCTGGTCTACCAGGGCGGCGGCGCGCTGCGCATCATGGTTTTCGAGGCGCAGTCACCCTGAAGCGGCGTCATCCGGGGCCGATCAATGGGCGTGCGGACGCGCCTGTGCCGCGTCACGTCGCACTGTGAACGTCACCGTCTGGCGCATGCCGTCCGCGAAGTGCAACACGACCGGCACTTCGTCACCCGCCACAAGCGGTCGGACCGGCTGCATCAGCATGAGGTGGTAGCCGCCGGGTTCGAAGGCCAGCGACTGACCCGGCGCAAGCGTGACCGTGGCGAGGTGCCGCATTTGCGCCAGCCCCGCCTGCTCGACGGTCTGGTGGATCATCACGCGGGAAAAAACCGGGCTTTCCGCGCCTTGCAGCACGCGCTCGCGGCGCGACATGTTGTGCAGCACCATGAAACCGCCCAGCGCCTTCGCCGTCGGTGGCGCTTCGCGGATCCAGGCCGACTGGACGTGCAGCGGCTCACCCCCGGCCTGCGCAGTCCCGGCGGCGGACAGGGCGATGCCAACGCACAGCAGCAGGAAGCAGTGCAGGGCGCTGCGGCGGAAATCAGTAGATATACGCATGATGCCGCTTTTCGTGAACCGGGCGGTGTGCATTGTGCCTGAGTGTCGCCACGATCTGCTAAGATCCGGCGCCATTCCGGCCTCGCCGGTCACCATCGGCAGCGTATCGCAGGGCGCTGACCGGTCGCTTTTGAACCTGCCTTCAGACAGAGGGATCTCGCAATGCGTTTACTGTCCATCTTGTGTGCCACCGGGATGCTGGTCACGATGACCGGCCAGGCCGTCGCCGGCGATGCCGCCGCGGGCGAGACCCGCTTCAAGCAGCTGTGCTCGACCTGCCACGGTCCGACCGGCAAGGGCGATGGCCCGGCCGCCGGCGGCCTGCCCGTCAAGCCGCGCAATTTCGCCGACGCCGCCTGGCAGAAATCGGTCGATGATACCTACCTCGCCACCATCATCACCAAGGGCGGTGCCGCGGTCGGCAAGTCGCCGATGATGACGCCCTTCGGCCACTCGCTGAACGAGCAGCAGACGCAGGATGTCATCGCCTATATCCGCACGCTCGACTGACACGCGGAAGATGACCGTTTCCCGCCGGCGCAGGCTGCTGCCCCTCGCCGTCGGGCTGACCGGGACGGTGCTGCTGGCCGCCTTCTGGGCCAGCCAGCGCCAGACCGGGCCGGCAGGCGGCTGGGCGGCGGCGCCGCCGGAAGTGCGGGCATCGCTGTGGCCTGAACCGCGGGAGATCGTCGCCCGCGACCTGATCGACCAGCACGGCAGGGCTTTCGATCCCGCCGTCCTCCACGGACGCTGGAGCTTCGTGTTCTTCGGCTACCTGCAGTGCCCCGACGTCTGCCCGATGACCCTCCTGGCACTGCGTGACCTCAGGCGTGCCATGATCGCCCGCGACCCGGACGCCACCCGGCATCGCTTCATCTTCGTCACGCTCGATCCGGAACACGACACGCCGGCCGACATCGCCAGCTATCTCGGCTTCTACGACGAGGATTTCATCGGTCTCTCAGGTTCGATGGAGGCGATCGATGCACTCGGCCGCTCGCTGATGGTGATGCGCATCGAAACGACCAACGAAGACGGGCTGCGTGAACTCAGCCACACCAGCTCGGTGATGGTCCTCGGGCCAGACGGGCGCGCCGTGGGCGCGCTGTCGGCACCCCACAATCCGCAGAACATGCTTGAGCGTTTCGACCGGCTCAGGCGCTGGCTGGGCGGGTAGACGGCAACGGCGGCGGACGGGCCGTCTTCGCCATCCTGATCCGGATGGTACCTCCGAAAAGGAAAAGGGCCGCCCCTTGGCGGCCCCTGTCGTTGCCGTCGGCGCCCTGAGGCTCAGCCGGCGCGCCGGCGCAAAAAGCCGAGGCTCGCCAGCCCGGCGCCGAAGAGCCAGGCTGCCGCCGGAACGGGGATGACCGCCAGCGTCGCATCGGTCTGCCACTCGCCGAACAGGAGGCCGAAATCGTCGAAAGAGGTGAAATTCGAATTGAAGTCACCGCCGGCACTGATGAAGTTGAAGTCGGTCAACTGGCCGGCCGAGAAGCTCAGGCTCAGACCACCGGTGTCATCCGCCTCGCTCAGCGTCTGCCCACCAAGGAGGTCGATCAGCATCGTGTCGCCAAGGCCGAAGACCACCGTGCCGGTCTCATTGCCGATGGTGCCGAGGTCGGCCGTGAAGGTGCCCGTCGCCGAGATCACGTCGCCGGCGGTCAGGTTCCATGCATTGGCGAACGTCTCGTCTCCGACCAGCACGTCGCCGAGGATAGTGTAGTTGTAGGTGACCGGCGCGGCCTGTGCGACTGCGGTCATCCCGAGCAGGGCGGCCAGCGCAAGGGCCGACCGGGCGGTTGTGGATCTGTGCATGGTCATCGTCTCCCCCTGTCCATGATGTCTCGTCCCCTCCGGCACCCGGGGCTCACAGCCCAAGTGCATCGCAACTGCTGGAAACCGCCGCGTAGCAGGATGCCGCTTCCTCCGGCGTGATCTGGAAGCTGCGGATCACCGGCGGCGCCGAATTGAGGTCGATGTAACGGCAACGCTCCCGGCCAACGCTGGTGTCGGCTTCGGCAAACAGCGTTTTCGGCGCGTTATCGATGATCTGGACCTTGTTGGTCGCCCGCGGGCAGGCTGCGGCGGCACTGTCGGCGGAGATCGCGGCCAGTTCCGCATCCGACCAGCACGGGCAGGGCACCTGCAGGCAGGGCATGTCAGGGTCGCCCGCCCGCATCTTCTTGCGGTAATTGGCGAGGATCTTCGTGTTGGGCGGGTCCTTGTCGAAATGGTCGAGGTCCTGCGCCTCGCAATAGGCAACGCACAGGCCGTAAAGACCCGGCGTACCGCCGTGGAGGACATCGCAGACCCCTTCGTTGGCCGGCGTCTCGCCATCCGGCGTGCTGGCCACCGCAAGCTGCGCCTGGCCGGTCATCCCGAGGAACACGACGGCGGCCGAAACCAGCGCCGCCAAACGGAAACCGCGAATCATCTGCAGACTGTTCATGGCGTTTCCCCTGGGGGTCCGGGCGAGGCCCGGCCCTGTTCTTTTCGAGTATTTCCTGCGGCACCCTGGCCCGACACCTGCCGACCGGGACGCGCGGGAGTTTTCTAGACTTGGTCTCGACGCTAACAGATCTTCTGCCCGTCGGGCAACCTTTTCGACATAACGCAGGGGAATCGGACAGACCCCCTCCTTGCCGCGGCCGTTGCCGGGCCATCGGACGTCCCGCCGTGAGCGGAGGCCGTGGCTGTCACCGCGGCATGCGGCCGATGCACAAGGACTGGAGGGGCGTTTTGTCGCAGGGTCACCTATCATCCCGGGCACCCGCCCATATCCCCGAGGACATACGATGAGCGCGCTGCCCCCCTTCCCCACCCAGATCGTCGGCAGCTGGTCCAAGCCAAGGTGGCTCGCCGACCACGACCGCTTTTTCGCCCCCGAGAACACCTGGTGGCAGATTCCCGAAGCCCATCGCGCCGAGGCCCTCGACGATGCCACGCTACTCGCGATCTTCGACCAGCAGCGCGCCGGCCTGACCTACATCACCGACGGCGAGCAGCGGCGTCAGACCTTCAGCGGCTATTTCAACGTGCTGGGCGGCATCGACAGCGTCAACCGCAGCGAATACACCGTGAAGATGGGCGACATCGGCGACGCCCTGACGATGAAGCACCGGCCTTCCCTGGCCACGGACACCGGCGAGACGCCGGCCGGTGGCGCTGCACCCCCCGCACGGTTCAAGCTGACGGTCCCGACGGTGACCGGGCCCATCACCCGCGATCGCCCACTGCTGGCCGATGATTTTGCCTTCCTCAAGCGCCATACGACGCAAAAGACCAAGATGACGATCATCGGCCCGTGTTCACTGGCAGTGCGGGTCGCCGACGCCCACTACGGTTCGACGGCGAAGCTGGCCTTCGCCATCGCCGATGCGCTCAATCAGGAACTGCGTGCGCTGCAGGCGGCGGGGGCCGATCTCGTGCAGATCGACGAGCCGGAAGCGCATTTCCGTTACAGCGAGGTCAAGGACTTCGCGGTCGAGGCCATCGACCGGGCGGTCCACGGCCTCGAGATCCCGACGGCCGTGCACGTCTGCTACGGCTATTCGAAGAACATCGCGGCCAAGCGGGTCAATCCGGTTTACGAGAAGTCGCTCGATCTGGTCGCGGCAACCCGGGTCGATGAAGTCAGTCTCGAATACGAGCAGCCCGGCCATACCCCGGCACTGCTCGAGCGCGTGCGGAACAAGAAGATCATCCTCGGCCTGCTCAACCTCGACACCGAGGCGCCGGTCGAAACCGTCGAGCACATCATCGGGCGGGCACGGGACGCGATGCAGGTCGTTCCTGCCGCGAACCTGCGCCTGGCCTCCGACTGCGGCATGTGGTTCCTGCCCCGCGAGCGGGCCTTCGGCAAGATCGCCGCCCTCGAACAGGCGGCACGGGTGCTGCGCAAAGGCACCTGAGCCGGCTCAGGCGCCGGCCGTTACCGGGTTCGCGCCAGAGCGGCGCAGCGCATGGCGGGCGGTGAGCGCGGCGGAGAGGACGATGACCGCCCCGCCCTGATGCAGGGTGCCGAGCCATACCGGCACGTACCAGAGCAGCGTGCCGATGCCCATGGCGACCTGGATGAGGGCGGCGCACAGCAGGCCGTGCAGGGCCAGCCGGGCCGGGCCGTCGGCGACTTCCCGCCGCCCCAGCCACCAGGCCGTGATCACGCAAAGCAGGGTGCTGAGTGCCAGGTAGCGGTGGACGAACTGGACCGTCAACGGGTTCTCGAAGAAATTCCGCCACAGCGGCTGGTAGTGCAGCAGGCCGTCGGGGATCCAGCGTCCATCCATCAGCGGAAAGGTGTTGTAGACGTGGCCGGCGCGCAGGCCAGCCACGAAGGCGCCGGACAGGATGGTGAAGACGACGAGCCCGAGCAGCCCCTGCACCCATCGGCCGGCGCGATACGGCCGCCCGCCTTCGGACGGCCGCGGCCACAGGAGGCCGAGGGCCACCCACAGCATCGCGGCGTAGATCGTCAGGGCCAGGCCGAGGTGTGCGGCCAGCCGGTATGGACTGACGCGCGGGATGTCGGCCAAACCGCTCTTGACCATGAACCAGCCCATGTAGCCCTGGGCCGCACCCAGCGCCAGAATCCCCGCCAGCGGCCAGCGCAGCCCCGCCGGGATGCGGCCGCGCCACCAGAACCAGGCGAGCGGCAGGGCGAAGGCCACGCCAAGCAGGCGCGCCACCAAGCGGTGGAAATATTCAAACCAGTAGATCTTCTTGAAGTCCGCCAGCGACATGCCCCGGCGCACCTTCTGGTATTCGGGACTCTGCCGGTACTTGTCCATCTCGGCCTGCCAGCCGGCCTCGCTGGTCGGCGGCAGGATGCCCGTCACGGGACGCCACTCGACGATGGAAAGCCCCGAGCCGGTCAGGCGCGTCGCACCGCCGACCATGACCAGCAGCAACAGCATCGCACAGCAGCACAGCAGCCAATGGCCGAGCGCCTTGTCCCCGGGTGCGGTGGACATCGGCCTACCGGCGCTTGGGCAGGACCATGGTGCCGCGCACCAGACGCACCGGCTTGGCCGCGGTCTTTTCATCGACGCGGTCGAGGCCACTCTGCGGGTCGAAGGCCCAGGCACCTGGCGCATGCAGGCGGAATGTCGTCGCCGTCCAGACTTCCCCGGGCCGGGCATCCGGGAAAAGTTTCGGGTGCAGGCCGATCGGGTGGCCACCGTGGTGCTTGCCGAGGACGATGACCTCCTCGTGACCGGGCAGGCGCCAATCCTGCCAGCCGCACAGGCCGCGGGCGTTGACGGTCTCGACCAGCGCCTCGGTGTCGCAGCGCGTTAGCGGGCAGCGGCCGCCGCCGCGCAGGCCTGTATCGCCGGCATTGGCCTCGCGCACAGGATTGAACCAGGTGTAGGTGTGCGCAGGGTCAAGCAGGTCGCTGCCCGCCCGGGGCACGGCCCAGACCAGTTCGGTATGGCGATCAAGGATGCAATGGGGTGGCCCTTCCCCATCGGCCAGAGGCTGTCCCATCTCGCCAAGGGCCAGGAATCGGTCCGGGTCCTCCGGTGCCGGTCCCGGCATGCATCCGGCCAGCAGGACCGCAGCCGTCAGGGCCATGGCGTTACGCTTCATTTCGGTGGGATAATGGCGCATTGGGGAACTATCCGGGGACCATCAGACAGGGCGTGGCCCGTCCGCCCAGCGCGGGCCCGGGCGGAGCCGTTTCCCGGCCCCGGAAACCACCGGGCAAGGAGCGCGCTGCCGACCGTCGGCTGCGGGGCCATGATACACAGCAGCCCGGTGGTTACGCAGCCCCTTAAAGATGTGGAAAATACGCCTGTTATAAATCTGCCAGTCCGCTAATGTTCGCACCGGCGCCGGCATGTCCGCGCGGCAGTGCCCGCCGAGCCACAGGGAGGCAACGCATGAGTAACCACGACCAAGCCCAGCACGACCCCAAGAACGACGAGCCGGAACAGACCCCGGCCATGCAGAAAATCCTCGACAACCCCTTCCTGCTGCTGTTCCTCGGCGTCGTGATCCCGACCGTCTTCTACATCATCTGGGGGGTGATGGAGATCGTCACCATCCCCCTCGGCAAGTAACGCGCTTCGCGGAGGAGCCACCATGAGTGCACTGCTGCCCCCGGCCGAGAAGGTCTGGTGGAAACAACCCATCGACCGGGTAGAAACGATCTGGATCATCATCGCCCTGGCGTGGTGCCTGATCATGTTCTTCTGGATGCCTTACTGGCATGTCTATGGCGAACAGAACTACTCCGGAGAAGCCTACCGCATCACGCCGGAAAGCCATGTCGCCAAGGTCGAGGCGATGGTCGCCGAGTACACGGTCCGGCAGGAATCGAACATGCAGATCCCGGTGGTCCGCCCACCCGCCGGAAGTGACGTCTATCTGCTGGCACGGCTCTGGCAGTGGTATCCGGTGCTGGAGCTCAAGAAAGGCGAAACCTACCGCCTGCACGTCTCCTCGGCCGACTGGCAGCACGGATTCTCCCTGCAGCCGATCAACGTCAACATCCAGGTCGTACCGGGATACGACATGGTGCTGACGATCACGCCGACCGAATCGGGTGAATACGCGCTGGTGTGCAATGAGTACTGCGGAATCATGCACCACACCATGCTCAGCAAGCTCTACGTGATCGATTAACAGGGTTCTGGGGGAACTGGAACGATGAAACCGCTATTTCGCACCTGCCCCGAGACGGGGCTCGTCTGGCACAAGTCGGCCGAAACGCTGATCAAGGCCAATGCCGTCGCCGCCATCGTCTTTCTGGGAGTCGGCGGCCTGCTCGGCCTGCTCGTCGCCCTGACGCGCTGGCCTGCCGTGCAGCTCCTCGATGCCTCACGCTTCTATCAGACGCTCACCGGGCATGGTGTGGTCACGCTGCTGGTGTGGCTGATCTACTTCGAGGTGGCCATCCTGTATTTCTGCTCGACGGTGCTGCTGCGCTCGCGCATGGCCGCCCCACGATGGGCCTGGTCGGGTTTCGTCCTGATGCTGGTCGGTGCGGCCATCGCCGCCGTGTCGATTTTGCAGGGCAGTTCATCGGTGATGATGACTTCCTACGTGCCGATGCCCGCAGCGCCTCATTTCTATCTCGGCCTGATCCTCTTCGCGGTCGGCGCCCTCATCGGCTGCTTCGTGTTCTTCGCCAACCTGGTGGTGGCACGTGCCGAGAAGACCTACGAAGGCTCGCTGCCCCTGGTCACCTTCGGTGCGCTCACGGCAGCCATCATCGCCGTATTCACCATCGCTTCGGGCGCCATCATCCTCATCCCGACATTCCTCTGGTCGGTGGGCTACATCAGCCACATCGACCCGTTGATGTACCGCCTGATCTGGTGGGCGCTCGGCCACTCCTCGCAGCAGATCAACGTCGCCGCACAGGTCTCGGTGTGGTACGCCATCGCCGCGATCGTCTTCGGTGCAAAGCCGATGTCCGAGAAGGTCAGCCGTGGTGCCTTCCTGCTCTACATCATGTTCATCAACCTGGCCTCGGCACACCACTTGCTGGTCGATCCGGGCGTGGGTACGGAGTGGAAGATCTTCAACACCAGCTATGCGATGTACCTCGCGGTGCTGGCGAGCCTCGTCCACGGCCTGACGGTGCCGGGCGCCATCGAGGTGGCCCAGCGCAGCAAGGGGCTCAACCGCGGCCTGTTCGAGTGGCTGCGCAAGGCCCCGTGGGGCAACCCCGCCTTTTCGGGGATGTTCCTCTCCCTGGTCGGCTTCGGCTTCATCGGTGGCATTTCCGGCGTTGTGATGGGTGTCGAGCAGATCAACTTCCTCATCCACAACACGATTTACGTGCCCGGTCACTTCCACGGCACGGTCGCACTGGGCACGACGCTGGCTTTCATGGCCATGAGCTTCTGGCTGGTGCCCGTGCTGTTCCGCCGTGAGCTGATCCTGCCGAAGCTGGCCCAGTGGCAGCCCTGGCTGTTCGGCATCGGCACGGCCGGCCAGTGCTTCTTCATGATGGGCGCCGGCACACTGGGCGTGTCACGCCGGCACTGGGACATGGCCTTCACCGGCGCGCCCTTCGAATGGGCCTACCCGGGCATGGCCTATACCCTGATGGGGCTGAACGGCATGAGTGCGCTGATCTCGGTGGTCGGCGGTGCCCTGTTCGTCTTCCTCATGCTCGGCACCGTCCTCTTCGGCAAGCACAAGGACGTGCCAGCCACCTACGCCACCACCCGCCCGCCCATCCTGGCACGCGCCGTGCCGGACACGGCTGGACACAGCGGTCTGGGCATCGGCGGCCTGGTGGCACCGGGCACCTTCGCCCTGGCCATGTTCCTGATGCTGATCTTCGTCGTCTACTACTACATCAACTACGCCTACCTGGCGACGTTGTGGAAGATCGACTGAGGCATCACCCAACCCACACACCCCCCGACCGGACCGGCACGCCCCGCGCTGCCGGTCCGGCGGTGCGGGGGCGACACGCGCACACGACCCTCCTGCTGCTGGGCATCATCATTGCCGGCAATGCACTGGCCTTCGATACCGAGTCCGAGCGCCAGGCGATGGCATTCAGTCAGGCGGCCATCGGCACCCCGATCCCGGACATGCAGTTCACCGACAGCAACGGCGGGCCGCGGAAGCTTGCGGCCTTTCACGGCAAGCCGCTGATCGTCAGCATGGTGTTCTCGGCCTGCACATATTCATGCAGCGTCACCACCCGGCACATCGCTCGCGTGGTACAGGAAGCCCGCCGGGCGCTCGGCGAGGACAGCTTCACCGTCGTCACGATCGGCTTCGACATCCCGGTCGATACCCCCGAAGCGATGCGCGCGTTCGCCGTGCGCCATGCCGTTGCTGGCCTCGCCGGGTGGCATTTCCTGAGCGGCGACGACCCAACGGCGATGACGCAGCTCATGGCGAAGCTCGGCATGACCAGCGTACCTTCGCCCCGCGGCTTCGATCACACTGTCCAACTCAGCATCATCGATGGTGACGGCGTGCTCTACCGGCAGGTCTACGGCGAGACGTTCAGCACCCCGCTGCTCGTCGAGCCGCTCAAGGACCTGATTCTCGGCCGCCCAGCCAGTGACGACGGGCTCTACGACCGGCTGCAGAAGCGGGTCCGGCTGTTCTGCACGGTCTACGACGCGCGCAGCGACAGCTACTACTTCGACTACTCTCTGTTCATCGGCATCATGGTTGGCGTGCTGTTCATCGGCGGCATGAGCCTGTGGCTATGGCGGGAGATCCGTTATGCACGCCGGAGGCGCGCCACATGAGACCACTTGCACAAGCCCTGGCCTGGGTGGAGGCCCGCGCGTCCAGCGTGTTCGGCCCGGATCTCAACCCCGCCCACTGGCTGGGCGCACTGTGCGTCTACTGTTTCTGGATCGCACTCGTCACCGGCATTTATCTGTTTGTGTTCTACGACATCAGCCTGTCCGGGGCATGGAAGTCGGTAGACGGCATCACCCATGGGCAACGGTATGTCGGCGGCATCATGCGCAGCCTGCACCGCTATGCCTCGGACGCCGCCGTGCTGCTGATGACCGCACACTTCCTGCGCGAGTTCATCCGCCGGCGCTTCCACGGCCCGCGCTGGTTTTCATGGTTCACCGGCGTGCCACTGATCTTCATCGTCATGACTCTCGGCATCTCGGGCTACTGGATGGTGTGGGATGAGCTGGCGCAGTATGTCGCGGTATCCACCGCGCGCCTGCTCGACGTGCTACCGGTTTTCACCGATCCGATGAGCCGTAATTTCCTCGACAATCACAGCGTCAGCGAGCGCTTTTTCACACTCATCGCCTTCATCCACCTGATCGGCCTGCCGATCGTTCTCGTGCTGGGGCTGTGGTTTCACCTGCTGCGTATCCGGCTGCCGCGCATCAATCCGCCGCGCCTGCTGATGGGCAGCTGCCTTGCAGCCTTCCTGGCCCTGTCGCTGCTGGTACCCGCCACCAGCCACGCCCCGGCGAACCTCGACCGGGTACCGGAGGTCCTCGATTTCGACTGGTATTACCTGGCGATCTTCCCGTTCCAGACCTTGACCTCTGAAACCACGGCCCTGCTGGCAGCAACCGGCTTCACGCTGCTGCTCGCCGCGCTGCCGTGGCTGTGGCGCGCGCCGAAACCTGCTGTCGCCGTGGTCCACCTCCCCGACTGCACCGGCTGCGGCTTCTGCGCTGAAGATTGCCCCTACGGTGCCATCGACATGGTGCCACGCACCGATGGGCGAAACCTCGACCTGCAGGCGCAGGTCAATCCTTCGCTATGCGTGGGCTGCGGCATCTGCACCGGCTCGTGCCCTTCGTCTTCGCCCTTCCGTCGCCAGGAACCCCTGAAAAGCGGCATCGAGATTCCCGTCCCCTCCATGGAAGCCATGGCGCGGGAACTCAAGGCACCGCCCCCCGGCGAGCAGCCCGCGATCCTGCTGGTGGCGTGTGAACACGCCGCCCGCGCCGATCTGGTCAACGATGCGCGGATGGTACAGCTCGACCTGCCCTGTGCCGGGATGGCGCCGCCGGCCGTGATCGACTATGCCTTGCGCAACGGCGGCTTCGATGGCGTCGTGGTCAGCGGCTGCGAAGGCTGCGATTGCTGGTTCCGCTACGGGAACCGCTGGACGACGGCGCGCTTTGCCCGCGAGCGGCCACCCATGCTGCGCGAGCGCGTGCCGCGGGAACGCATCCGGCTGTCATACAACAAGCCGACCGGGCACCGGGCGCTGGCGAGCGATATCGCCGCGTTGCGCACCGACCTCGCGGCAATGCCTCATGCCCGACAGGATGAATCATGACGCCACTACGCCTCGTCGGACAATTGATCCTGTGGGCCCTGTTCCTCGTCCCGGTAGGCCTGTTCGCTCACTGGCCGGCCTGGCGGCCGGTACCCGAAGGCCATGGCGAGCTCAAGCTGAGCCTCGCACACCGCACGGCACGCGCAGGGGAGTGCCGCACGCTCAGCGAAGCGGAGCGGGCCGACCTGCCACCCAACATGCGTGCCTATGAGGTCTGCGAGCGCGGTCGCGTCCCGGCACTGGTCGAGGTGTTGCTGGGCGACCGGGTGCTGCTGCGCGAGGAAGTGAAGCCGGTCGGCCTCCACGGCGACGGACGCGTCTACCTGTTCCGCGCCTGGCCGCTCCCGGCGGGCGAATACGACCTTTACATCAACCTGCGCGACACCCCACGCAGCGAGGGCTTCGACAAGCAGCAGCGCTTCCGCCTCGATCTCAAACCGGGTTTTTCGGCCCTGCTCAAGGTCGGTGACGGCGAGGCACAACTGGGCGATACCGCCGGATGAACCCGGCAGGGTGGCAGCTGGAGGTCCCGGACGACTTTCGCCGCCGGCTGGCGGCGACATGGCTGATCTTCGGCGCCACGGCCCTGCTGATCTCGGGCCTCTTCGTCATCCTCATCCTGTTGTCGCGCACACCCGGCCTGCAGGTCCTGTTCCCGGTCGAGGGCTTCTTCCAGCTGGCGCTGGTCGTGCATGTGGATTTCTCGGTCCTGCTGTGGTTTGCCACGCTTGCAGCCATGTTCTGGACACTGGCATCGACCGGCCGGGGGCTGGCCCTGGGCTGGCTCGCCGTCGGCCTGTCCGTCGCCGGTGCCTTGTCCATGGCGGTGGCGCCCTTCCGGCCCGGCGACGCACTGATGAGCAACTACATCCCGGTGGTCCACAACACTGCCTTCCTGGGCGGGCTGGCGCTGTTCGGTACCGGGCTGTTGCTCGCGGCACTGCGCACCCTCATCTTTCCGCAGCGTGCAGGAACGGCTTTCAACGGCAGTGCCGCACTCTACCTCGGCAGCCAGAGTGCGGCATTCTGTGTCGTGATCGCGGTCGGTTCATTGTGCTGGACGTGGCTCGCGCTGCCCGAGGCGCTCGAAGGCGTCCACTACTTTGAAATCCTCTTCTGGGGCGGCGGGCACATCGTACAGTTTGCCTGGACACAGCTCATGCTCGTCGCCTGGCTGTGGCTGGCCAGCGCCAGCGGGCTGCGCATCCCCCTGAGCCCGCGACTCGTCGCGGCATTGATACTGGCTGGCGCGTTGCCAGCGCTGCTCGCCCTGTGGGGCTATATCGCGCACGACATCGGCAGTCCGCAGCACCGGACATTCTTCATCTGGCTGATGGCGGCGGGTGGCGGCGTGGCTGCCGGACCGATCGGCCTGGGTCTGCTGGCGGGTTGGCGTGCAAGCCCCGCGCCGGTCGACGCCACGCTGCGTGGCCTGCGCAGCGCGCTGTGGTTCTCGATCCTTCTGTTTGGTGTCGGCGGTATCCTCGGCTTCGTCATCGGCGCGAGCAACACCATCATCCCGGCCCACTACCACGGCAGTATCGTCGCCGTCACATTGGCCTTCATGGGCATTGCCCTGCACCTCCTGCCCGCCTTCGGTTTCGGCCGGCCGAGCCCGACGCTCGTGCGCGTCATGCCCTGGGTCTACGGCACGGGCCAGCTGATGCACGTTGCCGGACTGGCCTTCTCGGGGGGCCGCGGGGTACAGCGCAAGACCGCGGGAGCCGCACAACAGCTGGACAGCTTGCCCGAGGTCGTGGGCATGGTCGTGATGGGGGTGGGTGGCTTTGTGGCCGTCATCGGTGGCATTCTCTTCCTGCTCGCGGTGATCGGCACCGTGCGGCGGCGTGGCGGCACCGCCTGACCACCAGGTTCTGGAGCCCACCATGGGTATCATCAATATCTTGCTGTTCGGCGCACTGGTCGTCGCCATCTACATGATCGCCCATGTCATCACCATGCAGGCCGAGCGCTGGTACGGGCAGCCCATGGGCATCTGGCGCAGCGTGCTCTTCTTCGGCATTTTCTTCATCCTGCTGCTGGTCGCGATGCAATTGCTGCCCCAGCCGGCTGCCGGTCCCCCGGGAGGACCCTCATGATCGAAAGCCTCAAGGACTTCCTCGCCCACGCGGTGCGTCTCGAGACGAATGCCGCCGAAGGCTACGAGTGGCTGGCCGACTTCATGCAGAACGAGGGCAACGCCGAGGTCGCTGCACTGTTCCGCAAGCTCGGCGAGTTCTCACACATGCACAGGGCCGAGATCATCGAACGTTACCGGCAGGTCGCCGGGGAATTCGTCGAACTGCCGGAATCAGCCTATCGCTGGCCCGATGGGCACAGCCCGGAGGACCCGCGGGCAACCCACCCGGCCAGCGACATCAACACCAACCAGGCCCTGCAGATCGCCTTGCGCATGGAGCGCGAGGCCTGCGATTTCTACAGTGCCGTCGCCAACCAGTCGCAGAATTCAGAGGTCCAGGAAGTTGCCCAGACATTCGCCGAGGAAGAATCGGGCCACGTCAGCCACCTCGAGCGCTGGATCGCCCGCAATCACACCTGACCGGTCAATGAAACGTGTGGTTTTCCGGCTGCGAATTCCGGCAGGCCCTGGGTGGCATTCTCGAGCACCGGCGGGTGAATTCCGCTTGCTGGCCAACGGTGCTCAGCGGCCGAGGGTCGAATAGAGCCGTTCCGGCAAGTGTGCGCGGATTTCCTGGGGCGACAGCCTGACCAGGTCGCGGTCGATCTCGTGGGCCACCAGCCGCCGGGTTTCGGTGCTGATCGCCTTGCGCAGCTCGCCGAGGAAGCCAGGGGCTGCGGCAATCACCAGGCGGCCCATCTCGCCATTTCGCCGCGCACGCTCAAGGCGTGCGGCCAGTTGCCCCGCGAACTCGCGCAGCGCCTGCCGGCGCGGACCCACCTCGCTCTCCATCGCGTGGCGGCCCTGGCCGGCACTGTCGAAGGCGCGTCCTGGGATGTCACTGGTCAGGTCCTGCACACGCATCCGGCCTTCGGGGTGGACGATCGACTCCAGCTCGGTGATCACGCCGAGGGGTGATTCGGCCCGGAACAGGCGCGCTGCGCCACCATTCGCCACCATGACCCATGTTGCCGCCATATCGGCGCCTCCGGCATGTGGTTTGACCGGAGAGCAGACTAGCAGGAAAGCAGCACGGCCTGCATCGGGAAGGGACAGCCCTCGGCATCAACCACCTGACGGTACCGCCCGGGCGCCGATGCCTCGTACTACCAGCACTTTTCCGGCGTCGTGCCGGTGGCCGAACGCACGCCCGCGTTGTCGAACCCGAGGTCGGCGCATTCGGCATCTTCGGCCTGCCCGTCCTGCGGCGCGGCACTGAGCGTGAATGTGCTGGCATCGAGCGCCGCCACGGTCACCTCGTAGTGGCCATCCGCAGAAGCAAAGACATCATCCACGGCGATGCCGCAGTCAGCCGCATCGTAGGCGCCGAATTGCGTGTAGCAGCGCTCGAGGCGTTGCGCGACCTGCATCAGCGCCACGCGGCCATCGGTGCGCCGGCCACGCACCACGCTGTCCCGATAGGCCGGGACGGCGAGGGCGCTGATGATGGCCAGCACCACGACGACGATCATGAGTTCGATCAGCGTGAAACCGCGTTGCCTGTCTGGTGATGCACCACGCATGACGTTCCGCTCCCGCTCAGTCCACATGAAGGACGACCCGGCCGAGCGTCACGGGCACCTCACCCGGCGCTGATACCGGGTAGAGATCGGCGCGAGTACCGGGAGGAATGGCCGACAGGGTCGTCCGGTCACCGGACCACCACTCGATACGCACGGTGCTGCTCAGCGCATAGCCCTGCATGCCGACGATGAGCCGCCGCCCGGCGACATCCACCGCATCGATGACCACGGTCTCGGGCTCGATCTCGTTGCCGGCACGGGCCACATCAACCGTCGCCGACGTCAGCGCCATGCCTCCCACCAGGGTAAGCACCGAGAACATACGCCCGAACCTCATGACCATACCCTCACTGGACCTGCCGCCACGACTGGCGGCCGCGCAGTGTGCCAGCATTCTCCACGGTCTGGTCGATGCCGCCGCTGCTGCCGCTGGCATACTTGAACTCCCGGTCACCCTTCGAATCCGTGATGATGCCCGGGGTTTTGATGATGCCCTCGAGCGACCTGCGGCCGCTGACCGGCACCTTGATCTCTTCGCCATCGACCATGATCGTGACGAAATCCTCGCTGTTGAATTCACCGTCCCGGTTGAGGTCGAAGGGTGTGTAATCGAGCCTTCCGCCCGACAGCGCGTCCATTTCCATCAGCCAGCTGTCACCCCCGGCGCTACAGGCGTCCCCCGACGGGATGACCGTCGTGAAGATGATCTTGCCGCCCCGCAGGATCGGTGTGCTGACCTGCCGCTCGCCACTCGACGGCAGATCGATATACCAGCCGTTATCGCTGTCCACGATCGGGTTCTTCGTCGTCACGCGGATGCCCTCGATCGTCGTGCTGAGGACATTGCCCTCGTCATCGAGATTGTCGAAGGCGTAACTGGTGTTTTCGTAGATCACTTCCTGTATGACCAGGCTTGCCCTGCCCCCCGCCGGAGGCAGCGGACTCACGGTGTCCTTGTCGTTCCGGTCACGGATGGCGTAGAACGTGTTGACGTTGCCACCCGCCGCGTTGTCGCCCACCGCAAAATATCGTCCGGTCCCGAAGTAGACCATGAAGCCCTCCGGCGGGTTGATGCCGACCTCGGGCCGGGCGGTGATCGGCTGGCGGTTCGCGGCACTGCACGGGTCGGCGCTGCAGGCTGTCCACAGCGGCTCGGGGCTGCCCGCCGTGCCGAAGGCGATCTTCCAGCTGCCGGCGGAACTTGCCGTCAGGTCGAACTTCCACAGGTTGCCCTGCATGTCGCCGGCATACACATAGTCGGTGATGCGGTCGCCGTCGACATCGACCGGCACGGGCGCCGACAGGCCATTGTCGCCACCGACACCGGTATCGAACTTTGCCAGCACGGCACCACTGGCCAGGTCGAGGACGAACAGCACCGCCTTCTGGCCCACGCTGTTGTAACCGTTCGGCACGATGGCCGCCCAACTGCCATCGTTGAGCCGCGCGATGGTCGCCTGCGGCACGAGGTCGCCAAGATCGGCGTCGTCCGCTGCACTGAACTCCCACATCACCTTGCCGGTGCCGAATCCATCTGGATCGGTGACGTCCAGCGCGTACAGGGCCTTGCCGGCGCCGCCCAGCGAGCCGATCAGTACCGTTCTCCATGACCCACCGATGTAAGCGTCCATGGCCCGCGGACTGCCGTCGTGAATCAGCTGGTGGCTGGTATTGAAGGCCGCGTCGGTGGTCTGCGACAACCGGCCGATCGCGGCATCGGGAACGTAGGCGAAGACCTCGTCGCCGGTCTTGGCATCGAAGCCGTGCAGCATGCCGTCATTGGCCGCGACATAGACCATCGGCCGGCGCCCCGTGTAGGTGGAGCCGCCTCGAAACGCCTTGTAGCTGCCACCCTCGGCGCCCGGCAACGCCTCAAGACCGAAGTTCTGGCGGAACACGAACAACGGATCCGAGTTGATGATGTCACCGAGCACCGAACTGCGCGTCCTGAAACCGACCCCCGACGGCGCCTCGTTGGCGCGATCGCCGCGGATGTAATCGAGACGCTGGCTGCCAAGTGCATCGGTCACGCCGCTGGCATCCTTGTTCAGCAGGGCCTGCTGCGCGGCATTCAGCGAAGCCCAGAGGAAGTCACGCCCCCGCGAACCCACGGCGGCGGTCGGGTCATAAGTGTAGACACTCCGCGCCGGGGGCGCGGGGATCTTGTCAGCCGCGTTCCACGCCACGCTGCCGATGCTGCCGTCACCGGCAATCGGATACGCCAGCAACTGCCCACCCCAGTCGGCACTCGAGAAACGTGCCTGGTAGATGAAGGTATCGGCGGCAAGACGCGTCGAGTTGGTCGCCACCGAGGCAGCCGAACTGGTCCGCGCAATGATGTCGGAGAAAGCTGCCTGCAGTGCCGCGTTCAGCTGGTCCTCGTTGCTCGCCGTATAGTAGTACCCGGTGCCGTGCTCGGCCGCATCGGCCATCATCTGGTTTTCCGCCGCGAAACCGACGGTGTAGGTCACGAGATTCTGCTGCAGATGCGCCGGGTCATCGAAGCTGACACCTGTATCGTCATAGCCGCCGGTGCGCAGGTCGATGTCGTAGGCAAACTTCGCCATGTCATCGAGGTAAAGCGTATTGCCCTCCGCCGAATCGGGTCCGCCCTGGAAGCCGTCGGAGTACTGGGGAAAATTCGGATACTGGTCTGCCGTCGTTTCCGGCGCCAGGCCGTCCCAGTTCGGCAGGCTGCGCGACGCATCGGCGACATCCGCAGGGTCATCGAGGGGGATGCCACTGTCGTTGGTCGGAAAACCGTCGGTGATGATGATGACGAAATTCTTCTGGCAACGGTACTGGATCGGGCTCGTGTACGCCGAAGCCAACGTCGCGGTGTTGTAGTACGACGTCATGCCGCGAAAGTATCGCGTGATCTCGTAGAGGGTTTCGGCCAATGGCGTCCACGTCGTGGCCGCCAAACTCGAGATGCCACTGAGAAGTGCGGCCTGGCTACTGCCACATGCCGCATTGATCTTCCCGCCGGGTGCCGGGTCGGACCCCGGCGGATTGAAGGACGACAAGCCGAGACGCAGGCTGGTGTAGTTGTTGACCAGGTTGGTGGCGACGTTCCGCGCAACATTCATCCGGTAATCTGACGGAATCTGGCCACCCCGCAGGTCGGTATTGTGTGCATACGTCGAGAACAGGTAGTTGAGGTAGTTGCCGGCGTAGCGGGATGCACGCCCACCGACGGGATCCGGCAAGCGCAGGCACTTGGTGGTCGTGCCGGCCGCGTTGACGCCGCGCACCCAGTCGGTGGCACAACTGCCGCGGCGCGTGCTGTTGTTGAGATAACTCAAGGTCACGTTACCGTCCTGCGCCGTCCAGACCTCGTTGCCGCTGACCAGCGGGCTCCAGTCGTCATAAGTGACCTTGCCGTCGTACTCGTCTGCCCAAACGACGTTGTTCATGCTGCCGGAGTTGTCCACCATCAACATGACATTGGGCGTAACGCTGGATGTGATGAACAGTGGCACCTGGGAAATGGCGACCGCGCCGGCGCCCTGGGCAACGGCCAGCAACATCCCGCCGATCAGGTACATCAACCGTTGTACGGTCCGGTACTTCATGGGGGTCGCTCCATCCTGGGTGTGGGTCATCATCGGCAGCTCACCGCTTGAATGTCGTCTGCAGGGTAACGACGACATTGCCTGCCACGCCGAAACCACGCGACGTCACGCGGTAGAAGGATGCTTCGTCGACAGGGGCATCGGCCGACAGCGACTCACCCGGCGTGGGAATCCTGGGCAGTTCCTCAATAAGGAACGCTGACCGGGCATTGTTCACCGCGCCTGGTGCATCGTTGAGCTTCGCATACTCGCGAACCTGGGTGCCGTCACTCCAATCGACGGTCAGCCACAGCGGTTCGTCGTCTGCATCGGCTGGCGTATAAAGCCCGTCCGTACCATCGAAATCGGGCAATACCGCCTGGCGCAGCAAAGTCTCACCATCCCGCAGACCTGCCTCGGCCACCTGAAAGGCCACATTCCAGTCCTGGGTGTTGCCAGTCATGCGCTCCTCAAGCAAGGTCATCCGCGCCGTCGCGGTGCCGAGGAGGGTCAGGACGAGCAGCAGGATCAGGGCTATGATCAGTGTCGCACCCACCTGGTGCCGGGCGTCCGGCGTCATGTATCGGCCGTTCATGACAGGCGATTCCTCAGGGCCACGGTGAAGGTGACGACACGGCGCAGCCGGCCATCGGTCAACGGGTCATCGGCTGCGGCCGGCACCACCTGGTCGAGGACGGTGAAGCGCCGTGGCTCACCATCCGTGACACGCTCCGGCGTGCCGACGACGAGCATGCCCACCTGAATACTGACGACATCTGCCCAGTCGGTGACGAGGTCTGCCGTGCGGTAGGCGTCGGGCGACAGGTCGCCATCGTCATCCTCGCCGTAGAGGACCTGCAGGCTCTCGACGCCCTCGGCCAGCTCCTGGGGTGCTGCGTCACCGATCTGGCGCCACAGCGCGGGGCCGGTGCCGTTGACGCTGTCGGCGATGAAATAGCTGGTGGTGCGCAGCGTGAAAATCTGCGCACCAGCCGAATAGCGCCGCGTGAGGTTCACCGTGGCATTGCCCGGTGCGCCGACACCGGCAGCGTGGCTGAGCGTGCCGGTAACCGGATCGAATGCTGTCACCTGGAAGATGGCTGCGCCCCCGCAATCGGCCACCAGGGCGATATCGCCGGCGGCAAACGGGTCGGGCACCAGGTCGTCGCGCGTGACCACGGCAGCGGAGCTGTTGGCCATGTCCACCGTGACGAAGGTGCCGGGGTCATCCACCGTGCGCAGCGTCAGTACATCGTTGCCGGCAATCGGCCCGGCACCGGCAAGCGCCGCCGGCAGGGCCGGCGACCAGTTGGCGCCGTTGGCCTCGAAGCCGGTGACGTGCTGGGCGTAGTTATTGAGGAAATCGGTGTCGTCATTGAGCGTATTGGTGACGAACCCGGCATCGCGCAGGCAGCCGCGGAACCCCGCCATCTGGGCGTCGAGCTGGATGGTCTGGGCGGCGTAGCGCGCCGTCTCCTGGCGCCCGGTCAGGCTTTCCTGCAGGTTATGGTTGCGCCGGTTGCCGACGTAGACCTGCACCATGGCCGCCATCAGCAGCAAGCCAAGGACCATGGCGATCATCAGTTCGACGAGCGTCAAGCCGCGCTCTGCGGTGTTTGAGCGCCACGTCGTCATATGTCCGTCCTCAGAAAGACGGCGACTTCGCGGGTGTCACCGGCATTCTGGTCCGAGGCATCCGTCCACTGGACGGTGATGGTCGCCACGCCGCCATCGACTTCAACCGCGCCATCCCCGCCCGGCAGTGCCGCAAGGGCATCCTTCCATGCCACCAGGTCATCATCCGCCAGATTGCCTGCGACAGGGTTGGCGCCGATGGCAATGTCGTAGCCTCCGGCAAGTGCCTGCGTCCGGTTGGCGCGCATGCGCTCAAGGATATCCCTCGCCAGCAATGTCGCCTCGAAGCGCTGGCTGGCGCTGTTGGTGGTCTGCACGGTGGCGACCTGCATCGCCGACAGACCGAGCAGCCCGACCGAAACCAGCACGACGGTGACCAGCACCTCGACGAGCGTGCTGCCCGACTCGAGACTGTGCCGCGGGGTCGTTGAGGGCCGGCGCACCAGGTTACCCCTCGTCACATACGGCATGCGCGACCCCCGCTCGCCCCTGCAGGCTGACGGTGATCACCCGGCCGTTGTCACCGGTACAACCCGGCACCGTGAGCGTGAACTCGACGGCGGCGGCACCGGCAAGGAAGCCGTTGGCACGATAGGTCAGGGCCGTGGCATCCGCGCCGAGCACCGACCCCTGGCCGACGGGATCAAAGACCCGGAACAAGGTGTCGCCACCCTCGACGCTGCCCAGTGGCGCCTCGGTATCGCCGAAGACGATCCAGCCCGTGCTCCAATCGGTGGCGCCCGCACAGGTGGCGTTGTCGCTGCTCGCACAGACTGACACGGGCACACCCCGCGTAATGGCCTCGTTACGCGCCAGGTGGAGCGCCCCGAGCAAGGCATTGGCATCGGCAGCCGCGCGGTTGTTCTGGACGAAATCCCGGAAGCCAGGCACGGCGACGGCGGTGACGATGGCCAGCACGCCCAGCGTCATCATCAGCTCGACCAGCGTATAGCCGCGCTGGTGGTCTGCCGAGATTGTCATCGGGTGCAACAAAGGCGCCCTCCTGGCCCAGTCCTACGCCGGCGACTATGCCGCAGCGGCGGTCGAGCGGCTGTGACCGGTTCCGCGTTCCGCCCCTGCCGCGGCGACATTTACCGGCATTAAGTCCAAAGGCCCCGGGTGTACACGGGATTGCCCCGCCGACAGGCTTGGGCTAGCTTGACCGCCTCCTTCTGCCACCATGGCGACGCACATGGCTCCAGATCACCACTTCGTCCTCGGTGTCGACCTTGACGGGGTCGTGGCCGACTTCGCCCGCGGCCTGAAACCCATCGCCACCGAATGGTTGGGCGTGCCGCCGGGCACGCTGACCGACGAGATCAGCTACGGCTTCCTGGAGTGGAACCTCGATGCAGCGGGTGGCTACGATGCCCTGCACCGCTTCGCGGTCAAGGAGCGGCAGCTGTTCGCCAACCTGCAGCCCATCGCGGGGGCGCCGGCGGCGTTGCGCCGGATCAGCGCACTCAGGGACGTGCGCATCCGCATCATCACCCACCGGCTTTACATCCACTGGTTTCACAAGGAAGCCATCCGGCAGACGACCGACTGGCTCGAACACCATGGCATCCCCTACTGGGACATCTGCTTCATGCGCGACAAGGCTGCCGTCGGCGCCGACCTCTACCTCGAGGACAGCCCGGACAACATCCGCGCGCTGCGCGCCGCGGGCCACGAGGTGATCATCGTCGTCAATTCGACCAACCGCACCCTGCCCGGACCCCGGGCCGAGAACTGGCAGGAAATCGAAGCCGCCATCCACGACCGCCTCGGACAGTGGCGCAGACGGGTGCGGGCCGCACAGCCATAAGCGGTGCTACGCGCCAGATTGGCGCCTTGCCGGGCAGGCCCCGATTACCGAGCATGGCAACCATGGTTGCAAAGCTCATCGCCGCCTGGCCGCTCGAGCACTATGAGGTCTGGGTGGCCTTCGCCGACGGCGTGGAGGGGGCCGTCGATCTCGGCGTACGGCCCGTTGGCCGCGAGCTGCCGGCACTGCGCGATCTCACGCTTTTCCGCGGCCTGCGCATCGATCGCGGACTCAATGCGCTGGTCTGGCCCGACGGCTCGGGCCTGGACCCCGCACCGATCTATCGCGAGCTGGCCCGCGACCGGCGCCGCCGTCGGTAACACACCGCACGGCGAGCATCGCCGGCATACCGCACCGCAAGGCGGGTATCCGCGGGTTAAAGCCGCAGGGGCAGTTCACGCAGCCGACGGCCAGTGGCCGCAAACACGGCATTGGCGACGGCCGGCGCGATCGGCGGTACCCCCGGCTCACCCACTCCACTGGGGTCTGCATCGCTGGCGATGATGTGCACGTCGATCGCCGGCGCCTCGGCGAGCCTGACGACCGGATAGTCGTGGAAATTGCTCTCGCGAACGGCGCCGTCATCGATGTGGATCTCGCCATGCAACGCGGCCGACAGGCCAAAGATAATTCCCCCCTCCATCTGCTGACGCACGATATCCGGGTTGATCACCGTGCCACAGTCGACGACGCAGCACACACGGTGGACGCGGACCCCACCTTCGTTGTCGACCGACACCTCGGCCACCTGGCCCACCAACGTGCCGAACGCGAGCTGGATCGCGACACCACGGTGGCGGCCGGCCGGGGCGGGACCTTGCCAGCCAGAGGCCTCTGCCAGGCGGTCGAGCACGGCGAGATGGCGCGGCTGCTCAAGGAGCAAACGACGCCGGTAGGCCAACGGATCGCTGCCGGCCGCTGCCGCCAGTTCGTCGATGAAGCTTTCGATGACGAAGGTCACGTAGGAATAACCCACCGAGCGCCAGATCGTCACCGGCACGCCGGGGTTCCACGGGCAGACGTCAACGGCCACGTTGGGCACTGCATAGGCAAAGCCCTCCGCGGCCGTCCGCGCCGACAGCGAACCACCGAAGCGGTCGGCTGCCGCCACCAGCCCCTGCGATGCCCCCGACACCAGCCGGCGGGGCATCCAGCCTGGCGCCAGGGCGGCCACCGCCAGCGGGATGATGAGCGCATTGAAAGTGGCCGCCACGAGGCGATGCTGCCATGCCACCGGATCGCCCACCTCGTCGAGCACGGCGCGCAACTGGTGCGACGTGGCCTCGCGGTACAGGCCATGGCGCATGTCGTCTTCACGCGTCCACACCAGTTTGACCGGGTGCGCCACACGCAGCGCGATCTCCACCGCCTCGACGACATACTCCATCGTCGCCCGGCGGCCAAAGCCCCCGCCGACAAAGGGCGTCTGCACGTCAACCTGCTCGCGTGACAGGCCGCTCATGTCGCAGATCACCTGCCGCACGAGGTCCGGGGCCTGGCTCGGCACCCAGGCCTGGCAGCGGCCGTCGTGGAACCAGACGGTGGCGTTCATCGGCTCCATGGTGGCGTGCGCCAGGTATGGCAGCCAGTACCGGGCCTCGACGTGCCGCCCGGCACCCTGCAGGGCCGCAACCATGTCACCCTCGTCCCGCACGCGCTGGCCGGGCTCGCGCGCCAGCACCGCCATCTGGCCGTCGCGCACCGCAGCCGTGGACACCGACGCCAGCGGCCCGTCCTCCCAGTGCACATCCAGCGCACGTACCGCCTGCATGGCCTGCCAGAAACCATCGGCCACCACCGCGACACCCGAGTGGATGGCAAACACGGCATCGACCCCCGGCACGGCGAGCGCCGCCGCATCGTCATGCATGCGCACGCTGCCACCGAGGGTCGGCGGACGCCGGACCAGCGCCACCTTGAGACCCGGCAACCGGGTATCGATGCCATAAGCAGCCTCGCCCGTGACCTTGGCCCGGATATCCAGGCGCGGCACCTGTTGCCCGATGTAGCGATATCCGCCGACATCACGCAGGCCGACACGCCGGGGCACGGGCAATCTGCCAGCATCCGTGGCCAGTTCGGCATAGGCCAAACGACGCCCGCCTGCGGCATCGACGACCCCGCCCTGACCATCCGTATCGAGCTCATCAACGGCTGCCCCCCAGCGTCGCGCCGCCGCCTGCAGCAACATCAGGCGGGCCGTGGCCCCGGTTCTGCGCAGCACCTCCCAGCGCGTGCGCATGGCATTGCTCTCGCCGGTCAGCTGAAGAGGATCCTGGAACAGCGGGTGGATGGGGGCCTGGCGCACAGCAAGGCGTGACGGCGGGACGTCGAGCTCCTCGGCGACCAGGGTCGCGAAACCCGTCATCACGCCCTGTCCGATTTCAGTCTTGTCGACCTGCAGAATGAACTCGCCCTGCGGCGTCACCTGCAGGTAGGCATTGGGCTCGAAAACCGCATCGTCGCTCGCCAGGCGACGGTCCTCGGCGTCGGGGCGCAGCCAGGAAAGCGACAGGCCTCCACCGGCGAGTGCGACGCTGGCGAGGACCAGCCGGCGACGGGTAATGGCCACGACGCGGCTACCAGGGAATCGGCTTGCCATCGTGGTTGAGCGGCTGCCCGGGATCATCGATGGTCAGCCCGGCCACGAGCGCGAAAAGACTGCGTGCGCTGTCCTCGACGCCCAGCGCCTCGCCGCGGAATCCGGATGCCGCGAGCAGGTCTGTCTCGACCATGCCGGGCGCGAGCAATGCAACGATGACCCCACGGCTGCGCAGGTCGTTGCGCAGGGCCCTCATGCCCATGTTCAGCGCTGCCTTGCTCATCTGGTAATAGTAGAAACGCGACATCTTCCCCATCATCGACAGCGAGCCGAGCCCGCTGGTCATGCCGATGATCTTCTTCTGCCCACTGGCGGCAACATGACTGGCGAAGGCCTGCGAAACCTTCAATGGGGCCAGCGCATTGACCGCCATGACCTCGGCGAACAGCGTCGCATCGAGATCGCCGATCTGCTGGCGGGGCGGTGCGCCGAGCACGGCGGCATTGTTGAACAGCACATCGATCGGCGTATCGCGGTAACGGGCGGCCAGCGCATCGATCTGCGCCTGATCGGTCACATCGAGGGTTTCGATGAGGATCTTGGGGTTGTCCTGCGCGAGTGCCCGCAGCGCCAATGCCCGCGCCGGGTCCCGGCAGCTGGCGATCACGTTCCAGCCGTTGGCCGCATAAACCCCGACGAGCCCCAGGCCGATCCCGCGGTTGGCGCCCGTGATGAGTATCGTCGGGCTGGCCGGATCGACGAGGTGCGCGGTCGGCGCTGCCGCGATGGAACCGGACCAGAACACCGCCAGCAGGATCACGAGCGAAAGATGTGATGCGGTGCGAAGTGCGTTCATCTGGACAGTCTCCGACCGGCGCCGGTCAACCGGCATGCGAGCCAAGTCTACTGAAGAGCCGGTCAGCGGACACGATCCAGGCTCGGTGAAACCGGCAGGAGGATGTCCAGGTGTGCAGCCTCGCGGGTAATTAAGCGACAATCCCCGAACCCGCATGTCTCGAGCTGCCTGATGTCACCACTCTGGATCGCCGTCGCCTTCGTCCTCGGCCTGGTCGCCCGTCAGGTCGGGCTGCCTCCGCTGGTCGGCTTTCTCGGCGCGGGTTTCCTGCTAAAGGCGGCCGGGGTCGAGATGACGCCGCTGCTCGATGACGTCGCCCACCTGGGTGTCCTGCTGCTGCTGTTCACCGTCGGCCTCAAGCTGCGGCTGCGCATCCTGCTGCAGTCAGAGGTGTGGGGCGTCGCCCTGCTGCAATTCCTGCTGGTGCTGGCGGTCATGGCCGGTATGACCCGCCTGCAACCGGGCATGCCATTTCTGGTGCTGCTCACCCTGACCGGGGCCTTTGCCTTTTCGAGCACCGTGCTGGCGGCAAAGATCCTCGAGGAAAAGCGCGAGATCCGCGGCTTTCATGGCCGGGTCGTGATCGGCATCCTCATCTTCCAGGACCTGATCGCCGTCGGCATCCTGGCCGGCAACGGCAGCGACGGGCTGTCATGGGTCGCGCTGCTGGCCGTGCTTTTGCTGTTCATGGGCCCCGTGCTTCGGCGCCTGCTCGACCTTGTCGGCCATGGCGAACTGCTGGTCCTGCTCGGTGCGGTGCTCGCACTCGGGCTTGGCGGCTACGGGTTCGAACTGCTGGGTCTTTCGCCCGACCTCGGCGCGCTTTTGGTCGGCATGCTGCTCGCCGGACATCCGCGCGCCGTCGAGTTGGGCAGCGCCCTGTGGGGCATCAAGGAATTTTTCCTCGTCGGATTTTTCCTCAGCATCGGTCTGACCGGCCTGCCCAGTTGGGAAACCCTCGAGATGGCCATGCTGCCGCTGGCACTGCTGCCCGTGAAGGTCTTCGTTTATTTCCTGCTGCTCCAGGCCTTCGGTGTCTCGGCCCGTACCGGGTTCCTCGCCGGGCTGAGTCTTGCCACTTACAGCGAGTTCGGCCTCATCGTCATGGACGCAGCGGTCGACCAGGGGCTGCTGCCGGCCGAGTGGCTCATGGCCACCGCCATCGCCGTGGCCGTGTCCTTCGCCCTCGCCGCACCGCTCAACCGGCTTTCGCATGACCTGTACCCCCGCGTGGAGCGCTTCCTGCGCCCTTTCGAGCGCCGCAGGCGCCACCCGGATGACGAACCGCTTTCCCTGGGCAAGGCCGAGGTCGTGATCGTTGGCATGGGGCGCGTCGGCACCGGTGCCTACGACCACAGCAAGGCGCTGGGCTGGAAAACCGTGGGCCTCGACAGCGATCAGGGCAAGGTACGAAGACACCTGCAGGCGGGGCGGCGGGTGGTCTATGCCGACGCCGAGGACCCTGGGCTCTGGCATCGCCTGCGCCTCGACGACATCCGCGTCATCGTCCTCGCGGTACCGGACCAGGAGGCCAAGGTCCTGGCCAGCCAGCAGCTCCGCCGGCGCGGCTTCAAAGGCCTCATCAGCGCCAGCTATACCTTTGGTGACGAGCGGGAGCCGATCCTCGGCGCCGGGGCCGATGTCGCCTACAATTTCTTCAACGAGGCCGGTGTGGGCCTCGCTGCCAACACCTTTGCCGCCATGGATAAAAAGAAGGAAGAACCCGCCCCATGAACGCCCCCATCGTGGTCCGCAGTGAGGCGGATATCCTGCCGGCCTGGCGTGGTACACCGATAGAAACCCTGCTGCGCTACCACAACCTCGGCATGAATCCGGCCAGGCACGACCGGCCGGAACTGCTGGTGGCGACCTGCATGGAGCCCACGGCCGCGCTGCGCATCCCGGTCGGATTTGCCGTGGCGCTCGCCACGGGCGGGGCCAGCCTGAAGCGCGTCCCCTTCAAGGTCTCTTGGGCCATCGGGGTGGCCGGCGTATCGGCCATCGCCCTCGTCGCTCACGAAGACTGCGGAATGGCGGACCTTGCGCCACACCGCGAGTCGTTCATCAAGCGACTGGTTGCGACGGGCGGCTGGGCCCGCGCCGCGGCGGAGCAGCATTTCGACCACTGGCACGACCTCTTCGCAACCGGGGATCCCGCCAGCGCGGTCGTTGCGGAAGCCGCGCGACTGCGCCGGCGCTACCCGGCCCTGCCCGTCGCGGCCCTTTTCCGGCAAAGGGATACCGGCCTGCTCGCACAGCTCGACACACCCTGACCGGCCTCACCGGCGGCGGCCGGCGGACCATATCGGGATCCGGTACACCGGCCGTGACTTGACCTCAAACGATTTTCAGCCACGCGTGGCTGGCATAGACTCCAGTCTCGACCCCGGGGTCTACCGCGGAGCAGGTGGATGAAAAGCAGCAAACGCTTGTCGATCGCCCTGATTGTCGTGCTGGGCCTGGCCGCTTGCGCCACCAGCCCGACCGGCCGACGCCAGCTGATGCTGGTTTCGGAATCCCAGGCGATCCAGGCATCAAAGCAGGCCTACGTGCAGACCATCGGCAAGCTGCAGTCTGAAGGTAAACTGGCCGCCGATCCCGACCTGCTCAACCGCGTCAACGGCATCACCAGCCGTCTGGTGGCCCAGGCGATCGTGATGCGCCCCGACACACAGAGCTGGGAGTGGACGGTCGAGGTCATCGATGACCCCGAGATGGTCAACGCCTGGTGCATGGCCGGCGGTCGCATGGCGATCTACACCGGACTGATCAACAAGCTGGAGGCCACGGACGACGAAATTGCGCAGGTCATGGGTCACGAGATCTCCCACGCCCTCGCCAACCACACCAGCGAGCGCATGTCGATTGCGATGGCCACGCAACTCGGCATGGTGGCGGCGGGCGTGGCCTCCGACAACTCCAGCGTTGCAGTGGCAGGCACCGCCCTGGCGGCAACCCTGGCCCTGACGCTGCCCAACAGCCGTGCCGGCGAAGCCGAGGCCGATCGCATCGGCATTGAGCTGGCTGCACGGGCCGGCTACGACCCCAACGCAGCGGTCACCCTGTGGCGAAAGATGGCGAAGGTCGGCGGCAGTGTACCGCCCCAGTTCCTGAGCACCCACCCTGCGCCCGGCAACCGTGAGCAGGCGCTCAAGGCGCTCATTCCTCAGATGATGCGCCACTACCTCGACGATGCCGCACGCCCCGTTCATCCGGTCGCAACGAGTCGGCCCGGTCCGGCGAAGAAGCCCTGAAGCCCGTAGGAGATCTTGCCGTTGCCCGGCACGACGTTCTCCAGGGTCCGGCACATCGGCGAGGCGATGACCATCGAAGAATCCCAGGGGCTGCAGCAACCCCCCTTCCCGCAACCTGTCGCAAAGACCCGCATCACCGCATCAACCCGGCCGTCCTTCGCGGCTCGACCCATGCCCTTCACGGCCACGCGTAGACCAGACCGCTGACGGACACCGCGACGCCGCCGACATCAAGCCCACCTCGCCCCTCTGTCGGCCGGATCCGCGAAGCCGCGCCTCACCGCGGCCCGCAGGGCCACCCGCAAGGCCATTGATATCGACGGCCCCCGGATCGCGTTCACTGCTGACGTTGCGGCACGGGCATCCCGATAACCGGTGCTCTTGCTTCACCGCGATCCGTTGGTATTCGCTCGCGCCATGACGCAGCCTGGTGCGGGGATGGGAACCGGTCGCATGCGCATGAGTCCCGGGGACGCGGCGCGGCCGGCTTCGACAGGCCGCATCGGTGGCTGGAAAAGAGAGGGCCCCGTGGCGACGACCCGGTTCCGGATCGCCACCACAGGGCCCTGTGGTCTCAGTCAGTGGTGACTGACGTTACTTGACGGTCGGCTCCGGCTCGGCAGACCACTCCTTGCCGTACTCGTTGCCGTACTCCGCCTGATAGGCCTTCCACTCGTCCGACTCGACATCCGTCTCGGCGCGCAGCTGGCCTGCACGGGAGAGGATGAACCAGATCAGGGGCAGCAGGCCACCGAAGACGAACACCGCACCACCGATGGAACGCAGGTAGGTGAGGGTCGCGAAGACCGGGCCCATGATCACCTCTGTGGAACGGGCGTACCAAGTGCCCTCGGTCAGCACGAGGTAGATCTGATAGAGGCCGACCGGGAAGAGGTCGAGGAACATCATCATCGCCAGACCGATCTGGAAGGACCAGAAGACCGTCCGGACCAGCTTCTCGTTCCACGCCGACTGCGTGAAGAGGTGCTGGCAGCAGAACAGCAGGCCGGCGAGGGCGACGTTGCCCTTGACACCGAACATGGCGGCATGCGCGTGGTTGCCGGTCATGTAGGTGGCATGCTCGTAATAGTTGACGAGCGGCAGGGTGATCAGCGAACCGAACACACCGGCGCCGAAGATGTTCCAGAAGTTCACGCCGAGGATGAACAGCCAGACACCTTCCATGACATGCACCTGCTTGCCCTGGACGCGGAACTCGTTGGCCCGGCCACCTTCCTGGCGCATCTGCCACGCATCAAGCGTGAGCAGCAGCAGCGGAAGGACCTGCAGGGTCGAGAACACGCTGCCGACGGCGATGATGCCGGTGGGCTTCGCGATCCAGTAGAAGTTGTGCGAGATGCCATTGATGGCGGTGACGAAGAACAGCATCACGGCGAGAAACACCGTGCGCTCGGCCATCAGGCGGGTGACGAGACCCATCTGGACCAGCAGGTAGGCGACGATGACGGTCGTGAACACCTCGAAGGTGACCTCGACCCACATGTGCACCACCATCCAGCGCCAGTAGTCGGAGATGGCAAAGTTCGACGTCGGCAGCATCAGCACACCGAAGAAGAGGAACGCCACCATCACGCCGCTGCCGTAGAGCAGCCAGGCCGGGACCGACCACACGTTCTTGCGCGTCAGCCACGGCTTGACACCGCGGTAGATGATGAAGATCCAGAGCACGAAGCCGGCAAGCAGCAACAGCTGGAAGAAACGACCCAGCTCGATGAACTCCCAGCCCTGGCTGCCGAACCAGTAGGCGATCGTGTCGTTCACATAACCACGCTGGCCGATGTAGATGCCGAACACGGCACCGAGGGCCACCACGACAGCCATCGCGAACAGCAGGTTGATCAGGAACTTCTGGCCAGCCGGCACCTTCGAGAGGCGCGGCAGGAAGAAGATCGTGTAACCCACCCAGCACATGAAGAACCAGAAGATCTGCAGCAGGGTGTGGTAGCTGCGGGCGACGGTGAACGGGATCAACTCGTTCAGGTTGATGCCGAACGGACGAATGAAGTCCGTGGCACCGATGATGCCGGCGACGACCTGGAGGCCGAAGCAGACGATGGCCAGGGCAAAGAACTTGTAGGTGGCCTTCTGCGTCGGGCGGACGTAGCCGTTCTCGAGGTCCGAGGTGGTCAGCGAATGGCCATTGACGCCATTGTGGGCCTCGAACACGTCGATCGGCTGCATCTTCATCTGGCCGTAGACATAGAGCACCACGCTGATGCCGATCCACAGCGCAAAGATCGAAATGAAGGTCCAGATGAAGGTATCAGTCGTGGCGTAGTTGCCGGCGTCCGGGTCATACGGCCAGTTGTGCGTGTAGCTGTAGTCCTTGCCCGGGCGCTGCGCCACGGAAACCCAGCCACCCCAGTAGAAGAACGACGATACCGCACGCAGGTTTTCCGCACCGCTGAGCTGGTTCACGGGTTCCATCCGGTCCTTGTAGGTCGGATCGGTGAACATCCGCGTGTAGTGCGTCAGCAGCTCGTTGAAGGCAAAGATCTGCGCATCGTTGAGGACGATGCGGCCCGCTTCGGGGCTGTAGGTGTTGTTCTTCAGTTCGCGGATGACGCGCTGCGCGATGGCATCCTGCTCGTAGCCGGTGAGCTCCTGGACGCCGGTGCGGGCCTTCATCTCCGCCTCGTAGTAGGCGCGCATCGACACCACCGTGCGGTGCAGCGCCTCGGCGGTGAAGTCGGGGCCGCGCTCGGCACCGTCACCCCAGAAGGAGCCGTAGGCCATCAGGCCGCGGAGCAGGAAGAGCTCCTTGCCCTTCTTGATCTCGGCCTCGGAGATCACCACCTGGCCCTTGGAATCGACGTAGTCGACCAGAGGCGGAGCTCCGCTGTAGGTCTGCTGACCGAGATAGACCAGGCCGGCCAGACTGATCACGGTGACGATCAGAAAGTGCGTGACCCAGTTTTTCTTGTTCAGCAACCAAAGGGCAAGGTTGCTTTCCTTGCCTGAACTTTCGATGGTGTTTGCGCTCATTTCAATCGGCTCCTTAAATCCTTCACCACGAATCCTTTACCACGTACGCCAGAACCAGGCTGGTCATAGCTTGTAAAGCTTCGCCCCCTGCGTAAATGACCTAAATCAAGTCGGCATCGGAACGGCACCCCCCCCTGCGGAGCGATTCTGCAGGATAGGCACCTTAATTGACAAATAGGTAGTTATACCTAACCCATTCACCCACAACTCACCCGGGCCAGCATTGCCGGGTTTTCGGGGCGCGATAGTACTCGCCTATTCGGGTGTATGCCAGTACCCGGGATTGCTTGATCGCCCTCCGTGGCGCTGTGTACGATGCGTGCCCTGCCGGTGCCGGAGCGGTTGCAGCACCCTCGTTCGGGGGATGAGGCGGTCGGGAGGGCGTCGGTCCGGCGGCGTGCGCGTCGGTGCGGCCGCGGCCCGCAGCCATCCGCGCCCGGAAGTGGGTCCGTGCGCAGGCCTACCGCACCGGCCGGTCGGGGATCCGCTGGCGGTTTCTCTACTTGGTCCGGCGGGTCAGTGCGGCCCCGCCGGGCACACCACGGAAATGGAATGAGCATCTTCTCCTGGTTCAAGTCCCTGTCGGGCGGCAAACGCGGACCGGTCGACGGCCCGTTCGATCAGGTCGACAGGACAGGGCGCCGCTGCAAGGGCACCTACCTCGAGGGCCGCTTCAACGGCCCCTACGAGACTTATTACCGGCAGGGCCCTCTCGAATTTCGCGGCACCTACCGGGCCGGTCGGCTCGACGGCATGCAGGAATGGCTGCACAAGAACGGCCGGATCCGCGAACGGCAGTCCTACAAAGATGGCAGGAAGGACGGTCGCTGGGAGATGTTCCACGACAATGGCCAACTGCGTTCGACCGGCAATTTCCGCAATGACAGGCGCGAAGGGCCGTTCGAGGTCTATTATCCCAACGGTGAGATGCGTTCGCGCGGTACCCACAAGGACGACCAGCGCGACGGCCCCTACGAGTCCTACTACGACAACGGGCAGGTCCAGTCCCGGGGCATCTTCGGCGATGGCCAGCGCATCGGGCCGTGGGAATATTTCCATTCCAATGGCCGGCTGGCCCAGTCCTGTACCTACAAGGACGACCTCATGGACGGCGTGGTGGAAACCTACTACGACAATGGCCAACTGCGCGCCCGCGAGCATCACCGGCAGGGCAAGCGCGACGGCCTGCTCGAGGAGTTCCGCGAGGGCGGCCAGCTGCACACGAAGGCGATGTTCAAGAACGGGCAGCCCGACCAGGTTTACGAGACGTACCACGACAACGGCCAGCTGCGCACGCGAGGCACATTCAAGGAAGGCGTACCGGATGGCCCCTACGAATGGTACGAAGCAGATGGCACGCTCAAGGAAAAAGGGCACTTCAAGAAAGGCATCCGGCAATAGCACCGGGCCAGGAGGGTTACCACGGTGATCCAGTTCTTCGTCTCACTGCAGAAATTCCTCGCCGGGCTCAGCGCACCCGATGGCCCGACCGAGCGCTTCCACCGCAACGGCCAGCTCAAGTTCAAGGGGACATACCGCAAGGGGCGCGAGGACGGCCCCTGCGAGCAATACTACGATAACGGCCAGATCGAGTTTCGCGGCAACTTCAAGGATGGCAAACGCGATGGTGTCTGGCAGATCTGGCACCGCAACGGCCGACTGAAGGTCAAGGGACGCTCGATCGACGGCAAGCCCGCGGGGCGCTTCGAGCGCTACCATGAGAACGGGCAACTTTGGGAGAGGCTTTTCTACCTGGAAGGTGAACGCAACGGCTTCTTCGAACAATTCAACGCCCAGGGGAAACTCAAGGCCCGTGGCTACTACAAGGACGGCTTCAAGGAAGGCCTGTGGGAGTTCTTCTACGACAACGGCCAGCTCCGCGAACGACACATCTATGCCGACGGCCACAAGGATGGGTTGTGGGAGTACTTCGACGAGAACGGCAAGCTCATGGAACGGCGGATCTTCTGCGATATCGCCATAGGCCGGGGCTGACACAGCTCAGCACAGGCACATCCGGCCGGCCCGCTATTTCCTGATTCTCGTGTGTGCGTGCGGATGCGCTGCGGTATCGCCGTGGGGGTGTTTCTCGTCGGCCACATGCGCGGGCATCATCACCAACCGCCCGTAGATCACACCACGCTCTGCGGCAACCTGCGTGGCGAAGTCGCCCACCCTGCCGGTCGGCCCGCGCAGCACCACAACCTCGAGGCAGTTGTCATGGTCGAGGTGGACGTGGAGCGTCGACAGCGCAATGTCGTGGTGGTCATGAAAGCCGCGCGTCAGCCGGCCAGCGAGTTCACGTGCACGGTGGTCGTAGGCGTAGACCAGTGCTGCCACGCACTCCTCACCTCCAACACGATCTGCAGCCACCTGCTGCAGGCCGCTGCGCACCAGGTCGCGCACCGTTTCCGAACGGTTGCCGTCGCCACGCGCCGCCGAGTAGCGATCGAGTTCACCGAGCAATTCATCGTCGAGCGTAATGGTCACGCGCTGCACCGGCCATCCTCCCCAGCCTTGACGTCATTGGTATGACGAATATACGATTTCATCATACTGATGGAGCCGATCGATGCACCGAGCACCCGGGCACGCCGCCCTGATCTTTGGCCTGTTCACCACCTTGCTGGCCCCCGGCATCGCCGTGGCCCATGATGTCGCCACCCTCGGCGCGGCCAGCGTCACGGCGGGCATCCTGCACCCGCTCACCGGGTTGGACCACCTGCTCGCCATGCTCGCGGTCGGCCTGTGGGCAAGTCAACTCGGCGGGCGGGCGGCCTGGCTGCTGCCGGCCCTGTTCCCGGCCCTGATGATTGTCGGCACCGCTCTCGCATTCCATGGCCTGGCACTCCCGCTGGTTGAGCCGGCCATCGCACTGTCGGTGATCGTGCTCGGCGCCTTGATCGCAGGTGGCGTGTACCTGCCTTTGGCGCTCGGTGCCCCGCTCATCGCCGCCTTCGCGCTCGCCCATGGTCATGCCCATGGCACCGAGGCCCCCACCGGCGGGAATCTCGCCGGTTATGCCGTCGGCTTCATCGCGACCACCATCATCCTGCACCTGTCCGGCCTGTTCGCCGGGCTCGCACTCAAGCCCGCGCAGCGCGGCACCCAAACGCTGGCACGGGCCGGCGGCACTGCGTTGGTGGCAATCGGCGTGATGCTGCTGACCCGCTGACACGCTTCCATCACCATACGCCGCCGACCCTGACGGCGCCGAGCCTACCAACGCAGGCCGGCGCCTACGACGCCGAAGCACGCATCCTCTGCTGCGCATCACGATACAGGCGTGCCGCCAGGACAAGGTTGGCGCCCAACATCACGAAAGACACCAGCCAAACCACCGCGGCCGGGCGCAGCAATGCGGGAAAGAACAGGCCGGCAAGCAAGAGCACCAGCGCCAGAGCATGCGCCATGAACTGGATGCGGGCGCGAGGCTCGGGCAGCACCGCATGCATGTTGGGCGGCGTGAAACGACCGATCGCCCCCGGGCACGCCGCGAGTTGCTGCTGGAGATGGAGCCAGACCAGGAACGGTACGATCTTGCAGAGCATGCCGTGGATCACGGAAGTGGCGGCACCGGCGATGAACAGCACGCCGGCAAAGAATGCCGCAGCATCACCCGCCGGCCCGGTCAACATCTGGCCGAGGGGTGCAGCAACCGACGTCAGTGCCAGCGACACCATCGACAGCCGCCAGAAGGCGAGGCTGGCATCGCCGCGGGCGCGTCGACGACGGGCCAGAAGCACCAGGGTCCGCAGCGCAAAAGTGCCGACCAGGAGTGCCAGCACCCCCACCGGCACGGCCGTCCATGCTGGCGCCAGCAAGCTCAGCGCCGACAGGACAGTCACGGCGAGGACGAGCAGTGCCGTCAGCCCGCGGCGCAGCGCAGCGGGATATTCGGCAGTCATCTGGAACATCGGCACGACCTGCCATGCCACCGCCGCCATCAGGACCAGCACCCAGCCGGGCAGCCCCCAAGCCACATGGAGGTTGGTCAGGGGCACCCGCCATGGCGGCAGGCCATGGCGGGCATGCCCCCAAGCGAGCATCAGTCCGAGCACGGCGGTGATGGCCAGGGCAAGCAACGCATGGCCCATGCCACGCACGCTGTCGTGGCGGTGGGGCGCTGCCCGGACGCCCTTGCCGACGAAGAAGACGAACAGGCCGAAGGCAGCGCCCAGCATGACGATCGACACGCCAAAGGCAACAGCACCACCACCGAGAAACCCCACAGCCAGCGCAATGCTGCCGGAGACGAGCAGTGCGTGGCAAAGCCCGCCAACCCGCACGGGGTGCGTGACGCGCACGCCGGCCAGTACCGGCAGCAACTGGAACAGCGCACCGCACATGACCATGGTCAGCACACCGAGCACCATGAGGTGCGTCAGCGCAAGCGTGGCAGGCATCCAGCGCGAGATGACGATCTCCGGCCCTTGCCAGAAAAGCAGCACCGCAGCGGCCACGCCGAACAGCGGCGCCGTGAGGAAGTAGCGCAACGGCACCGACAGTGGCGGGGCCTGTTCCAGCGACAGCGCTGCCGTCATGACCTGGCCTGCCCGGCAGGCGCATCGCGACGCCAGACCCGCAACTCACAGCACCCGGGCTGCGGTTGATCCATCTGCCAGGCCCAACCACGCTGCTCGAGGAGCGGCAGCAGGGGTAACGGCTCGCGATCAAGCAGTGCGCACAGGCGGGTTCCGGCAGGAAGGCCGTCGAGGTAGGCAAGGATGCGCGCCATCGGCTCACAGGGCACCAGCCCGCGCACGTCAAGCGTCACCTCGCGCAGCACCGTCATTCAGACGGCCCGCATGCGTGCAAGCACATCACCGGCACTGTCGGACAGTGCGCGGTCGGCCATCGGGTAGAGCATCTGCTCTTCCTTCATGTTGTGTTGCTGGATGAGGATCATCAGGGTCTCACCGGCACCGAGGTAGGCGGCCAGATCACCACCCTCAAGCGCCTGGTTCATCTGCGCCAGCAGCGCACGCATCTGCCCGTGCTCCATGCGCATCACGGCTGTCGGGCCGGCACGCATGCCGGTCCGGTCCTCAAACTCGGGGAACAGAACAGTTTCTTCCATCGCCAGGTGATGGGCCAGGGCAGCCTCGAATTCGGCCTGCGCATCACGGGCACGCACGGCCTCGCCGTCGCCGGCGGCCGCTTCGGCCCTCGCGTAGATGGCATCACAATCACGGTGGCTGCTGGTCATGAAGTCCCTGATCATCGAGCGCGTCCTCAAAATGGCGGAAGGGAGGGCGGCATTGTCGCCCGGCCCGGGCCCGGCCGGGCTGTCCCATGTCAAGCTGCAGCCTGTCCTGCGCTGGCATCGCTGATGTTGTTCGCCGACAATGCGCCTCCGTCCGGCTGCTGCGCCAACCCGAACGCCATGACCTCGCACCCTCCCCCGGTTCTGTTCAGCTATGCCTTCCGCATCTTTTTTCTCTGTGCCGGCAGTTATGCGGTGCTGACCATTGCCCTGTGGCTGCTGGGATTCCACGGGTTCCGCTGGCCTGCGGCACCGGCAGCCCTCTCGCCATACTGGCACGCGCACGAGGTCGCACTGGGGTTCGGCGGTGCAGTCGTCGCCGGCTTCCTGTTGACCGCGGTGGCCAACTGGACCGGCCGGCCGAATGTCCGCGGGCCGTGGTTGATGGTCCTCACCGCCGCCTGGCTCGCTGGCCGCCTCGTCGGTAACTTTCCCGGCCCGGCCCCGGTGGCCGTCGTCGCTACTGTCGACCTGCTGTTCCCGATCATTCTCGCCGGTCTTGCGACGCGCGAGATCGTCATCGGCATGAGCCGGCGCAACTACGGCATCGCCGCGATCACCTGGACGCTGGCCGCGTTGACCGCGCTCTACCACCTCGGCACCGCCGGCGTCATCAGCGGGGGCGAGCGTGTGTCGACGGCCGGCATGGTCCACCTGCTGGCGCTGCTCATCGCCGTGATCGGCGGGCGGGTAATACCAGGTTTCACCGGCAACTGGCTGCGCACGCGCGGCGAGTCCCGTGTACCACGCGTGCAGCCCAGCCTTGACCGGCTGGCCGTGACCCTCCTCGCCGTGGCCGGGCTGGCCGACAGCCTGATGCCGGGCAGCGCGGCAAGCGGCACACTCTGCCTGCTTGCCGGTGGCACCAACCTGTGGCGACTGGCCGCCTGGCGTGGCACGCTGACGGCCCGCAACCCGCTGCTGTGGTCGCTGCATATCGGTTTTGCGGCGCTTGCCACGGGTTATTTGCTGCTCGGTGTCGCGGCCCTCGGCGCTCCACTACCGCGCAGCGCGGCCCTGCACATGGTGACGGTCGGTGGCGTCGGCGGGGTGATTCTCGCCATGATGACCCGCGTGGCGCTCGGTCATACCGGCCGGCCACTGGCTGCCGCCGGCTCCATCGCGGCGGCCTATCTGCTGCTCGCGGGGGCGGCACTGCTCCGCAGCCTTGGCCCGGCGATCCCCGGGGCCTACAGGGTGGCCATCGACGGCGCCGCCCTGCTGTGGGTGGTGGTTTTCGTGGTGTTCCTGGCGGTCTATATCCCCATCCTCGCGCGCCCACGCCAACCACCCGACCCGGGGCAGGCGCTGAGATGACATTGTCGGTCACCATCATCCCCGTCACTGCTTTCGCGCAGAACGCCTCGGTGGCGCGCTGCAATCGGACGGGCGAAGCGGCAGTCATCGACCCGGGTGGTGACCTTGAGGAAATCATCGCCGCGGCCGAGGCCCACGCAGCGCGGCTCACCACCATCCTCGTGACACACGGTCATATCGACCATGCCGGTGGCGTCGCAGCACTGGCTGAACGGCTTGACCTGCGCATCGAGGGGCCGCACCCGGCCGAGAAGGCCCTGATCGCACAGTTGCCGGACCAGGCACGAATGTTCGGCCTTCCGGCGGGCCGTGCCTTCACTCCTGACCGCTGGCTGCAGCACGGCGACCGGGTGCGCATCGGTGAGGTCGATCTCGAGGTCAGCCACTGCCCGGGGCACACGCCCGGCCATGTCGTCTACTTCAGCGCCGCCGACCGGCTGGCTTTTGTCGGCGACGTGCTGTTCGCCGGGTCAGTCGGGCGCACCGACCTGCCCGGTGGCCACACCGCTACACTGCTCACCTCGATCACGGAGCGGCTATGGCCGCTCGGAGATGACGTCGAATTCGTGCCGGGTCATGGCCCCACCTCGACCTTCGGCGAAGAACGACGCAGCAACCCTTTCGTCTCGGATCGCGCGCTACGGCGCGGTTCGCCTTGAGCCATCAGCCGGACGGCAGGCAACCGGCCAAGGCATTGACCCGGCAAGACCGGCTTACAATCCACCCCTCCCACCAACCCCCCCTCAGGAGCAGGAAGCGATGACACACCAGGATATCGACCACAAGGCGGTGCTCGGCACACTCAACAGGATCCTCGAGGCGGAACTGGCCGGCGTGGTGCGCTACACGCACTACTCATTCATGGTCTTTGGCTACAACCGTATCCCGATCATCTCCTGGCTCGAGGCCCAGGCCAATGAGTCGCTGCTCCATGCCCGCCAGGCCGGCGAGATGATCACCCACCTCGGCGGTCATCCCTCGCTGGGCATCGGCGCACTGCTCGAAAGTCACAAGCATGATGTCGGTGACATCCTGCGTGAATCGCTCGAGCACGAACGGGGCGCGCAGGCAATCTATCGCGAGCTTCTCGCCCAGAGCGAGGGCCGCTCGGTCATGCTCGAGGAGTATGCGCGCACACAGATCGCCGCCGAGGAGCAGCACGCCGGCGACATCGAGAAGATGCTGCGCCGACCGGGCTGAGCCGGCGGCCTCACCCGACCGAAAAAAAACGGGCCCCGCAAGGGGCCCGTTTTCCGTCCATGGTCTCGGACGACAGGCGGGGACTCAGGCCGCCTTTTCCTCGTCTTTCTTGATGCGCTCGGCACGGTTCTTGAGCAGCGGCACGGTCTCCAGAACCCAGTTGCCGGAAGTGCGGCGGGCCGGGCTCGGGATGGTGTAGACCTTGTCCTTCTCGTGACGCTTCTGGAACTCGGGCCAGTCGATACGCCAGCCCTTCTCGTCGAACTTCTCCAGCCAGGCGCGGTAGGTCGCGATCGGCTTGTCGGCGGGCATCAGGACCTCCTTGGTCGGGCTGAGCGGGGTCAGCTTCGGAATGACGGTGAGGAGGATCTGGATGTCCTGGCCGGCGATGACCTTGTTGCGGGCGTGAATCGGGCCGTCGTTCTCCGGCTCGAGCAGGAAGTTGCGCATGTTGAGGAAGAAGATGCGCGTCTTGCCCTCGTCGACCGGCTGTTCGAAGAAGTACTGGCGAAACATCTGGCCCTTACCGATGTTGATGTACGTCGGCATCATGTTCGGACCATAGGTACCACCACCGGCATAGATGTCGCCGCGCTCAGTGCGGGCATCCTTCCACGGGGTCTTGCCGCCGGACAGCGGCGCAGTCTCGTGCTGCTCATCGGGAAGCGGCGGCGCGTCGAAGCGGTGCCAGAACCAGAAACCCCAGCCCTGCCGATGGTCTTCGATTTCGATCTCGTTGACCTTGTAGGTGTCGCGGTTCTTGCCCTGGTGGCCGTGCGTCGGGTGCACGAACTCGTTGTGGGCCGGATCCAGGCCGTTCTCGATCGAACGCTCGTAGTAATAGTCGACCTCGAGGACGAGCACCGAATTGGCCCGCCAGCCGGGCTGGCCATACTCTTCGACGTTCAGCAGCGGCGGACGCTCGTTCTCCGGCAGGTCACCGAGGAACGCAAAGACGATGCCGTACTTTTCCTGGACCGGATAGGCATCAACCTTGGCGCGCGGCGGGGTCTTGGTGCCGTAGCCGATCGACGGGATGTTGACGCACTCACCTTCGCCATTGAACTCCCAGCCATGGTACGGGCAGACGATGCAGCCGTTGACGATGCGCTGGACGCCGCCGGTGCCGGCCGACCAGGCGCCACCCAGGGACGCGCCGCGGTGCGTGCAGGTGTCGCTGATGACGCGGGCCTTGCCTTCCTGGTCACGGAACGCGACCAGATTGCAGCCCAGCACCTTGACCTTTTCGGGCTTGCCCGGCCCCAGGTCCTCGCTGCGTATGATGGGATACCAGAAATTAATATACATAGCCGTCACACCTCTTGCTTTTCGGAAAAAGGCCGAATCCGGTCGCGATCATCGGCCAATTCGGGGAACCGGTTCTTGTCCTAGATCAAGTCGGGTAGCGGCAGGCCGCCACAGACCGGTTGCGGGCATTGTCACCCTTCGGGCGGGATGAGTAAACGGCCCCTCCACGGATTTTCGCGGCGCCGGGATTGCGCAAAATACCTATATCGCGGAGGGCAGGATGCCCGTCGGGCCGTTCAGCGATAAGGGTCCGGCAGCGGGGCGGGGCGGCCTTTGAAGCGACGGTGAATCCAGTAGTACTGCTCGGGGGCCTTGCGCACGAAGGCCTCGAGCAGTTGGTTGGTGCGCAAGGCATCAGCTTCCGCACTGGCGCCGGGGAAGTCGGCCAGCGCAGGCAGGATCTCGACGACACACTGGCCGGTACCAGCCTCGCGCCGGGTGTAGAGGGGCACCACGGCCGCACGCCCCAGCCGGGCAATCTCCGACAACGCCGTGTTGGTCATGGCCGGCTCACCGAAGAAAGGCACAAGCGCGGCATGCCCCCGGCGGTGGGCCTGGTCCGGGGCATACCACACGGCATGCCCCTGACGCAGACGACGCACCAGCTGGCGCATGTCATCCTTCGGGATCAGCGTATGCGCACCACGGCTGCGCACACAGCGCAAGAATGCATCCATCCAGGGGTTGCGACTCGGTCGGTACAGCGCAGCAAAGCGGGGCAGCACCTGGCAAAGCTGGCGCCCGCAGACCTCGAGCGAACCGTGATGCGCACTGAGCAGCACGATGCCACGACCGGCCGCGACCAGCGGCCGGAGGTGCTCGATGCCCTCGATGCGCACCATTTGCGCGATCTGCGCATCGCTCGCCCAGATCGCCAGCCCGAAATCGACAAACCCGTGGCCGAGCGCGGCAAAGTGACCGGCGAGCAGTCCATGGCGCTCGGCGGGCGAAAGGTCGGGGAAACACAGCCGCAGATTGATCTCAGCCACCCGGCGCCGGCGGGGCAAGCCCCACCACAGGAGCCGGCCGATCAGGCTGCCAGCCACTGCCCGCCCGCGGGCGGGCAGTGCGCTGACCAGACGCAGGAATCCGAAACCCAGCCACAGCGGCCAGAAACGCGGCTGCCAGAAATCACGCAGCCGGAGGGCGCTGGCCGCCACGCGCTCAACCCCGGGGAAGGTATTCGGCGACGCCTGCGAGACTGCGCTGCGGCTTGGCCAGCCCGGTATCGATCTGGCCGATGATCCTGCCGGCCTCGATATCGATCTTGGACATCACGCCGGTGAAGATGTTGGTGCAGTAGACATGGCGCTGGTCGGTGGACATGGTGATCATCGCGTAGCCGTACTCATCGAGCGCGATCGTGCGCAGTGAATGGCCTTCGGCGTCGATGAAGTCGATGAAACTGCCGCGCAGCAGGAGCAACGTGCCGTCATCGAGATAAGCCACGCCGGTCGTCCATTTGCGCATGTATTCCGGGCCGCCCGGGTAGGTCACGAGGTCGGGCATCTGCTGCCCACTGGCCACATCGAAGCGCAGCACACGCATGCCGAGGTCGGTGATATAGCTGATGAAGCGACCCGACGGGTGCATCACCGAATGCGTGACCCCGTGAAATCCGGTCACCGATTCGGCGGTTTCGTTGTCGAATTCACGAACCAGCCTGAAATCGCTGGTGAACTGGGCGATCCGCCCGTAACCGACCACCGATGTCCCGGGCAGCAGGCGCATGTCGCCGCCCTGATAGGGCTTGTTGCCCTTCAGATACTCACAAAGGAACACATTGCCATCGTGGCCAAAGCAGACGCTGCCCCAGCCCCGGTCGGGAAAGTTCACGGGGGGCAGTTGACGGCCATCGGGGCCGACACGGACCACCGCATGGGAGAACGGGTCGAAGCCCCACAGGACACCATCAGGGCCGAAACGCAGATTGACGATGAGGTGCGTGGTTCCCTCGGTATACAGGGTCCCCTTGGGTACCATGTTGCGGTCGTACTGGAGGATGCGGCCCTCGCCGGCATGGTCATCGCCGGGCACATTCATCAGGTAGGTACAGCCCAGGAAGATATCGCCGGGCGCGAACGGCTTCATTGTCGAATTCTTGGTCACTGGCTTGACTCCCCAAATGGCGCTGCGGGCGTGAATGCGGCCATCCCTGCAACAGCATAATATGAGACGCCGCTCACGATTCGCCATGGATTATCGGCAGTCGTATCCCCCCGGGGTCAAGTCGGCGTGCCGGCGGCCGAAAACCGTCGTATGCGGAGCCTGCGCATCAAAATCCTCGGCCTGGCGGCCCTCCTCGTCCTGTTGACCCAGATCGGCACGATCGGCGCCGTCCTCTATGCCACCAACCAGAACGTCGAGGCGCGTGCCCGCCACATGCTGAAGCGCGCGGCCGGTGTCTCGGCACAGCTCTTCCAGGCCCGTGCCCAACGTCTGCAGAACGTCGGTCGGCTGCTGGCCGTCTCCGATGCCCTGCAGGACGCCATCGCCAGCACGGTCGGCGGCGACATCCAGGCACTGGTCGACGCCAGCCAGCAGCAGGCCGAGGTCGACCTCATCATGATCCTCGGCACAAACGGTGAAATTCTTGCGGCCAGCAAAGCCATCGTCCCCGAGCGACACAGCATTCCGGCATTGGTCGGCGATGCGACCGGCGCGTCGACACTGCGCACCCTGATGCACACCGACGGCCAGGTACTGGAAATGGTCAGCGTACCGATCCGGACCCGTACCGGCGACGCATGGGTGTCCACCGGTCTGCAGATCAACCAGCAGCTCGCCGAGCGCACCAGCGCGCTCACCGGGCTTGACATCACCCTGATCGAAAACGGCAGTGCCCGGCGGGTACTCGCCAGTTCGATCACCGACATCGACGAGGGCCGCCTCCTGGATGGCGTCGGCCTCTCGGGGATGGCGATGCTTGAACCGGCCACGGTGGCCTCGGGCAATGGCGAAATCCTCGCCACGGCGATGCCGCTGATTCCGGGGCTGCCGGATGTCGAAGTGCTGCTGTCGGAGCCCGTCGACAGCATCATGGCGCCCTATCACAGCCTGCGCGTCACCGTGCTGCAACTCTCGGCACTGGCCCTTGCCTTGGCCGTACTTGGCGGCATCCTGCTGTCGCGCACGATCATCCGCCCCCTGCAGCAGTTGGTCACCGCAGCACGGCGGATCAGCGACGGCGACTACCATCAGCCGATCCACGTCGCCGCCAGGGGCGAGGTCGCCGAACTGACCATGGCGCTCAACGTGATGCGCGAAAACATCGCCGAGCGCGAAGCCCATATCTCGTGGCAGGCCCGCTTTGACACCCTGACAGGGCTGCCCTCGCGACTGGCAGGCATCGAGGCCCTTGGCGAGGCCCTGACCCTGGCCCGCGAGCACGACATGCCGCTCAGCGTAATGGTCATCGATCTCAACCGCATCAGCGAACTCGGTTCATCGCTGGGCAATGACATCAGCGGTTCCCTGCTGAGCCAAGCCGCGGAGCGGCTGCGTGCAGGACTGGACACGCAGCATGTGCTGACCCGCCTCGACGGCGACCAGTTCATGGCCATCCTCCGCAACCGCCATGCCGAGGATGCCGTCGCCATCGGCGAGGATTTGCTGCGCCTGCTGGACGCCGGGCTGTCGGTGCACGGCGTCCAGGTCGGTTGCGAGGTCGTCATCGGTTTGGCAGCTTTTCCCCAGCATGGCGACGAGGCCGAATTGCTGCTGCAGCGCGCGGCCGTGGCGCGCAACGAGGCCAGTCACCGTCGTAACGTAATCCAGGTCTATCAGCCCGGCAACGAAGCGCGGCAGGTGCGCCAGCTGACGATCCTCGCCGATTTGCGCCGTGCAGCCAGGCATGACGAGCTGCGACTTTATCTGCAGCCCAAGCTGCGCCTTGCCGACGGCCGTATCTGCGGCGCAGAAGCGCTGGTCCGCTGGCAACACCCGACGCTGGGGTTCCTGTCGCCGAACGAGTTCATTCCGATCGCCGAACAATCGGGCAATATCTCGCTGGTGACCAGCTGGGCACTGACCGCGGCAGTTCGCGAATGTCGCCTGCTGCAAGAAGAGGGCCTGGAGCTACCCATTTCCGTCAACCTTTCCGGTCAGGATCTGCGCAACCCCCGCCTCCCGACGCTGATCCTCGACCTGCTGCGCGACCACGACCTCGCGCCACGCTTCCTCATCCTCGAGATCACCGAGGCCGCGGTGGTCGACGACCCGGAAAATGCCACACGCATGCTCGACCACCTGCGCAATCTCGGTATCCGCATCTCGGTCGACGACTTCGGGACCGGCTATTCGTCACTGGCACAGCTCAAACACCTGCCGGTCGATGAGATGAAGCTGGATCGCGCGTTCATCATGGCGTTGCCGGAAGACCGCAACGACATGGCCATCGTTCGCGCCTCGATCCGCCTGGCCCACGAGATGGGGATCGAGGTCGTTGCCGAAGGCGTGGAAAACCCGGCTGCCCTGGCGTGGCTCAAGGACCAGGGCTGCGAGCGAGCTCAGGGCTACCTGATCAGCAAGCCGATGCCAGCCGATGTCTTTGGCCGATGGGTGACCGACTACGACCGGGAACACACGCAGCCGCTGGTGGTGATCCAGGCATTGTCGTGAACCTGCCCGTATATCGGACCGACAACTACGGGGCGAGATCCGGCGGCCGGGTGGCCTCGACGCGCCCATGGAGCAGGGCTTCCCGACGCGTGTCCTCATCGGTGGTGGCCGCCATGTGCTGCCAGTCATCGGCGGAGAACAGGCGTTGCGCCAGCATCGTCGTGGCACCGTGGTGTCCCATGTTGGCGACGATGTAGGCGGTATAGTCCGCCGCAACCCGTTCGAAATCCCCCAGGGCACCAACCCCGTGTACGGCCAGCGCCTTACGGGCCAGGGCAAATCGCCCGAGGTGTTGCTGGTTGCCGGCGAGCCGGTCGTCGAGTTCGGCGAGTGCCTGCATCGCTTCGGCATCCGGTGGGCTGATCCTGGCCCGGATCATGTCGCCCATGCGGACATCCTGGGCGTGGAGTCGGGCCATCGCGGTTTCGATGTAGTCAGCCAGCGCCAGGTAAAAAGGCACATAGCGGGGGTCGCCCCCCGACGTGCGGGCCACCGCAGCCGTCAACAGCTGCCGCACCTGTTTGAGTCGGCGACGTTCGCCCGACACCCGTTCCTGCCACTCGCTCATCCCGCATCCCGTCACCGGATCCCGATGGCCCAGTATAGGCGCCTTTGACGGTATGATCCGGATCCGTCACCCACCCATATCCAGACAGTGCACAGGGAGCATGGCGATGAACATGACACGACGGTCCATCATCACGGCGGCTGTACTGGCGGCATTCGCCGCTGGATGCACGACGGTCGGCGACCGCCCGCGCACCGTGCTCGTTGCGGGCGCCACCGGCCAGACCGGCCGCATCGTGGTCCAGCGCCTCGTCGAGGAAGGCTTTGCGGTCCGCGCCCTGGTCCGGGACGCTGAACGCGCCGAAGCACTGCTTGGCAGCACGGGGGTCGAGTATGCCACCGGCGACATCAAGGACCCGGCCAGCCTGACAGCTGCTTTCACCGGCATCGACGCCGTGGTATCGGCCGTCGGCGCCAAGTCGGGTAAGGGCCCCGACAGACCCGAGGCGGTCGACTACGAAGGTGTCCGCAACATGGTGGACGCGGCGCGCCAGGCCGGCGTCGGCCACTTCGTGCTGGTGTCATCACGGTCGGTCACCCAGGAAGACCACCCGCTGAACCGCATGTTCGGTGATGTCCTCAAGTGGAAGCTCAAGGGCGAGAATGCGTTGCGGGCCAGCGGCGTTCCCTACACCGTGATCCGGCCAGGCGGCCTGCTCAATGCGCCAGGTGGGCAGAAGACGATCATCCTGCAGCAAGGGGACACGGTGACGACGCAAACCGCGATCGCCCGTGCTGACGTCGCAGAACTGTGCGTACAGGCGTTGAAGCACCCGGAGGCCCGAAACCGCACTTTCGAGACCCACAGCGTGGCGGGCCCGCCGGTCAGCGACTGGCGCAGCGCATTCTCGGCGCTGTCACCTGATCCCTGACGGGGCGGGGCCTACCGTGGCAACTCGCGACCGAAGGCCAGGCGGAATTCGGTCGCGATGCTGTCGATCGTGTAGCGGTGGTTCTGTGTGCCACGGTGACTGATCTTGGCGGCCCCCAGCAGCGAAGCCAGCCGGCCAGTGTCCGACCAGTCGAGGCCGCGCATGAGGCCAAACAACAGGCCCGCACGGTAGGCATCACCACAGCCGGTCGGGTCGACGACCTGCCGGGCCGGCACCGGCGGAATCTCGATGTCTCCGCCGGCGGTGTGGATGGTTGACCCCTGGGCGCCGCGCGTGACGATGAGCGCCTCGACCTCGCGCGCCAGTTCAGCGATCGACAGGCCCGTGCGCTCCGCCAGCAGCTTACCTTCATAGTCGTTGACGGCCACCCATGTCGCCAGGCGCAGGAAGTGCCGCAATTCGTCGCCCGAGAACATCGGCAAACCCTGCCCGGGATCGAAGATGAAGGGGATACCGGCGGCCCTGAACTGCTCGGCATGCTCGATCATGCCCTGGCGTCCATCGGGCGAGACCATGCCGATGCGGATGCCGGCATCGGCGGGAACCTCGTTCTCGTGTGAATGATCCATCGCCCCAGGGTGAAAGGCGGTGATCTGGTTGTCGTCGAGGTCAGTGGTGATGTAGGCCTGTGCGGTCAGGGCGCCGGAGACCTCGCGGATATAGGGTCCATCCAGTCCGTGCGCCACCAGCCAGTCGCGGTAGCGGGCAAAGTCCCCTCCGACGGTGGCCATGATCAACGGCTCGCTGCCGAGCAGCTTCAGGTTGTAGGCGATGTTCCCCGCACAGCCACCGAACTCGCGGCGCATCTCGGGCACCAGGAAAGCCACGTTGAGGATGTGGATCTGGTCGGCAAGGATGTGCTCCTTGAAGCGACCGCGGAAAACCATGATGTTGTCATAGGCCATCGAGCCGCAGATCAGTGCTGGCAACGTCTTCTCCTCAATTTGCCGTCTTGCTGGTGGCCTGCGGCCGGCCATGCCAGGCCAGGTCGGGCTGGCGGGCCGCACGCACGTCATCGAGGCGCCCCACCGGCATCGTCAGCGGCGCCGACCTGACGGCCGCCGGGTCGCGGCGCGCCTGGGCGCGAATTGCAACCATGGCATCGACGAAGGCATCAAGTTCCTGCCTGGACTCGGTCTCCGTCGGCTCGATCAGCAGGCACTCGGCGACGAGCAACGGGAAATACGTCGTCGGCGCATGGAACCCATGGTCGAGCAGCGCCTTGGCGAAATCCATGGCCGTGACGCCGGTTTCACGCGCGAGGTCCTTCAGGGAAATGATGAACTCATGGCTGGCCCGCCGCCGGGGATAGGCCAGCGTGAAACCGGCCTCGCGCAACCTGACCAGCAGGTAATTGGCATTGAGCGTGGCGAAGGCAGAGACGCGGCGCATGCCCTCGGCACCCAGCATGCGCATGTATACCCAGGCGCGCAGCAAAATGCCGGCATTGCCCATGAAGGCAGACAGCCGCCCGATGCTCCCTGGCCGCATCCCCTCATCCACCCAGGCAAAGCGGCCATCCGCGCCCCGTGCAACGAAAGGAACCGGAAGGAACGGTTCGAGGCGTTCGCCGACCGCAACGACCCCTGCACCGGGGCCGCCACCGCCATGCGGTGTCGAGAAGGTTTTGTGCAGGTTGATATGGACCACATCGAACCCCATGCGCGCCGGCGAAGTCTGGCCGAGGATCGCGTTGAGATTGGCACCGTCGTAGTACAGCAGCCCACCGGCTTCATGGACGATGGCGGCGATTTCGGCGATGCGCCGCTCGAACACACCGAGCGTCGACGGGTTGGTGAGCATGATCCCTGCGGTCCGCGGCCCGACCGCGGCTCGCAGGGCCTCGATATCGACGTCGCCATCGCTGCCCGTCGGGATCTCGACCACATCGCAACCGCACATCGTCGCCGTGGCCGGATTGGTGCCGTGTGCGGCGTCCGGGACGATGACCTCGCGGCGCGCATCATCGCCACGCGCACGATGGTAGGCCCGTATCATGGCGATACCGGCGAACTCACCTTGTGCGCCAGCCATGGGGGTCAGCGACACCCCGCACATGCCAGTGACTGCGCGCAGCATCTCCTGCAGCTCCCACAAGCACGCCAGTACCCCTTGGGCGTGCCCGGCCGGCTCAAGGGGATGGCGGGCGGTGAACCCCGGCAACATCGCCAGATGGTTGGCGGCCCGCGGGTTGTACTTCATCGTGCAGGAGCCGAGCGGATAGAAGTGCGTGTCGATGGAAAAATTGAGCTGCGAGAGCCGCGTGTAATGGCGCACGACCTGCAGTTCCGAGACCTCCGGGAGCATGGCCGCCCCGACACGCAGCTGGTCGAGCGGCAGCCCGGCGACGACGCCTTCGTCCAGCGGCGCCTGCGCGGTCGCCCGTCGGCCGGGTTGCGACAATTCGAAGATCAGCGGCTCAGGCATGCTGACACACCCCATCGGCTTGCGCGGCTTCGAGTACACCCGCATACCGGGCGATGTCCGCCGCCGTGCGCAATTCCGTGGCACAGACAAGCAACGCATGCCCCAGTTCGGGGAAATCCACCGTCAGGTCGTAACCACCGAGGATGCCCTGCGCTGCCAGCACCGCCAGCACCGGTTTGACCGGGCGATCAAACCGCAGCACGGCCTCATGGAAGAACACCGGATACGGGGCCGCAACCCCGGCACAGCGCGTCAGCGCCGCAACCAGCGCACGGGTGTTGTCATGGCAAGCTGCGGCCACGCGACGCAGGCCCTCCCCGCCCAGCAGCGCCATGTAGATCGTCGCCGCAGTGACCATCAGCCCCTGGTTGGTGCAGATGTTCGAGGTCGCCTTGCTGCGCCGGATGTGCTGTTCACGGGCCTGCAGCGTGAGGGTGTAGCCACGCCGCCCGGCCGCATCGACCGTGCCGCCGACAATCCGTCCGGGCATCTGGCGCATCATTGCCTGCCGGCAGACCAGAAAGCCGAAATACGGCCCACCGGATGCCAACGGTATGCCGAGCGGCTGGCCCTCGCCGCAGGCGATGTCCGCGCCCGCCACACCCCACATCCCGGGTGGCTTGAGCAGCGCGAGCGCGGTCGGGTTGCATGCCGCGATCACCGATTGGCCGCGGGCGTGGGCCCAGTCGGTCAGCGCATCGACCGGTTCCAGCACGCCGAGGAAATTGGGTTGGGCGATGCAGGTGGCGACGAACTCCCCCTCGCAAACCTCGTCCAGCCGCTGCACGTCGGTACAGCCGTCGAGGGCAGGCATTTCGACGAGTTCGATGCCCTGCCCGTCGAGCAGCGACCGGGCCACGCGGCGCCACGCCGGATTGAGGTAGCGCGGCACGAGAATCCGGCGCGAGGTGGTGCGGCGGTTGGCGCGAACCGCCATCAGACAGGCTTCGGCGAAGGCGGTCGCCCCGTCGTACAGGGAGGCGTTCGAGACATCGAGTGCGGTCAGCGCCGCCATCATCGACTGGTATTCGTAGATGAGCTGCAACGTGCCCTGGCTGGCCTCGGCCTGGTAGGGGGTATAAGCGCTGTAGAATTCACCGCGCGTGGCGATCTCCCACACTGCGGCGGGGATGTGGTGTTCGTAGGCTCCGGCACCGAGGAAGCACAGCGCCGGGACGTTCTGCGCCGCACGCTCGTGCATCAGGCGCGTCACGGCGGCCTCGTTGAGGCTGCCGGGCACGCCTTCCAGAACGCCCATGCGCAGGCCCGGCGGAATCTCGTCGTAGAGTGCCTCGATGTCGTCGACACCGATCGCCGCAAGCATGGCGTCGATATCGGCCTGGGTGTGCGGAATGAAGGGCATGCAGCAGTCGGATCAGTCGGCGGACCCGGCCAGCAGCGCCGCATAGGCTTGCGCATCGAGCAGGCCCTCAAGCCGGCCTGTCGGGCGCAGACGTGCCAGCCAGCCCTCGGCATACGGCGCGGCATTGGCCAACCCGGGCTCATCATTCAACCGGCCGTTGATGGCGACGACCTCTCCGGCCACCGGCGCATAGACGTCGGACGCAGCCTTGGTCGACTCGACCACGGCCATGGCATCGCCGGCCGCAAGCATCCTGCCGACTTCCGGCAACTCGATGTAGACCAATTCACCGAGTTGCTGCTGGGCATGGTCGGTGATGCCGATCACCACCTCGCCGTCGTCTCCGAGCCGGACCCATTCATGGTCCTGCGTATACGCCAGCCCCTCCGGCACGTCAGTCATCTCACTGCTTCCTCGACGGCTCGGTGCCGTCAGCCCAGATCCACAAGAACGCGGCCATGCCGCACGAATGGCGGCCGCACGATCCGCGCGCGACGCCAGTCGTTGCGGATCGCCACCTCACACGCGTCCCCGGCGGCCACGGGAACACGGGCCAGCGCGATGGAGCGGTCCATCGTCGGCGAATAGCCTCCACTGGTGATGACGCCGTCTCCGGCGTCGGTCCTGACCGCCTGACCGTGGCGCATGATACCGCGCTCTTCGAGCAGGAGGCCGACGAATTGCCAGGGCACGCCGGCAGCACGCTGTGCTTCGAGCGCCTCGCGGCCGATGAAGGCGCGCGTTGGCGGGTCAAAAGCCACCGTCCAGCCGAGGCCCGCGACCAGCGGCGAGGTGTCGGCATCCATGTCCTGGCCGTACAGGTTGAGGGCTGCCTCAAGGCGCAGCGTGTCCCGTGCGGCCAGACCGCACCGTGCCGCACCGGCTGCGGAAAGCCCCTGCCACAGCGCCCGGCCGGCATGCGCCGGGAGGATCACCTCCCAGCCGTCCTCGCCGGTGTAGCCTGTCCGGGCGACAAACACCTGGTTGGCGGCGACGCAGCTGAATGGCGCCAGTGCCAGCGCCTTGCCACCGACGTCATCCGGCAGGTACGTCGCCGCCCGCATCAGGGCCTCCGGCCCCTGGATGGCGATCATGGCGGCACCGGCCAGCGGCGCAACCGTCACATCGTCATCCCCCGCCATGGCGGAAACCCATGCCAGGTCCTTGTCACGGGTCGCGGCATTGACGACCAGGCGATAACCCTGATCCGCAGTGCGGTAGGCGATCAGGTCGTCGATCACCCCACCCTGCATATCGAGCATGCAGCTGTAGAGCCCCCTGCCAGACTCCCCAAGCTTGTTGATGTCATTGGCCAGCAGCCGGCCGAGAAATGCCGTGGCACCGGGACCGACGACATCGATGACCGTCATGTGCGAAACATCGAAAATTCCCCACGCTCGACGCACGGCGTGGTGTTCGCCAAGGGCCGAGCCGTAATGCAACGGCATCTCCCAACCCGCAAACGGCACCATGCGTGCACCCGCCTCGACATGCAGGTCGTAGAGCGGCGTGCGCAAACCGGCAGGTGTCTGGCTCATGGAGGCAAAACCTCGGGCAACGGGCTGGAGAAGTGACGACGGGCGAATGCCACGCGTGCCGCGACGGGCTGCCCCGCAGCCTGGCTCTCGACAGCCTCGAGACGCGACCGCAGACCGCAGCGGTTGGCGATCTGGATGTTGAGGCCGGGCCGCGCATTCAGCTCAAGCAGCAGTGGCCCCCGGTCACGGTCGAGGACGATGTCGACGCCGATATACCCGAGCCCCGTCAGCTCGTGACAGCGGGCCGCCAGGGTCAGCAGATCCGGCCAGCCAGGGATCTGCAGGCCGGCGATCGCGGCACCCGTGTCGGGATGTTCGCTGACGTTACGGTTGCCGCTGACGCCCCAGGTGGTACGCCCGGTGTCCATGTCGAGCCCGGCGCCGACGGCACCCTGGTGCAGGTTGGCCTTGCCATGCGAACTGCGGGTCGGCAACCTGACCATGCCCATCACCGGATACCCTCTGAAGACGATGATGCGGATGTCGGGCACGCCACGGAAGGAGTGTTCGCTGAAGGTGCTGTCGAACTTGACGCAGTACTCGACCAGGGCCACGTCGCGCAGGCCGCCCAGGCTGTACTGGCCGCTGATGACGTTCGACAGGTGATGGGCCATGTCGTCGCCGTTCATCAGCGTGCCATCGACCATGCGATAGACGTTGCTGTCGCGGGTCCGGCTGGACACGACAAGGATGCCATCGCCGCCCGACCCGTGGGCCGGCTTGATGACGAAATCGCGATGACCTTCGACGATCACCGGCAGGCGGCGTATGTCGTGGTAGCTCTCGATGACCCCGTAAAGCTCTGGCACCGGGATGCCCGCCGGGGTCGCCAGGCGCTTGGTGGCCAACTTGTCGTCGACCAGCGGATAGAGGCGCCGCGGGTTATGGCGCAGCACGTAGTCGCAGTTGCGGGCATTGAGCCCGAGGACCCCGCTGCGGGACAGCTTGCGTGCGATCGACAGCATCAGCCGGCCAGCGAGCGGAAGCGCAGGAGCTCTAGCAGCCGATAACCGCTGTACCGGCCCAGCAGCAGGGCCAGCGCCAGTACACACAGCAGCAACTCGGGAAAAACGAACACCATGTGCTTGAGAACGTCGATTTCCATGATCCAGTAACAGAGCGCAGCGACCACCAGGCTGCCGACGCCCTGCTGGATGGCCGCACCCGGCCCGCGCTCCTCCCAGACGACCGACATGCGCTCGATGGTCATCGTCATGATGACCATCGGGAACAGGCCGACGGACAGGCCGATGTCGATCTCGAGCTGATGACCGACGACGCTGATGAAGGCCATCAGCAGGACGACGATGATCAGCACCGCCGCCAGCCGCGGCACGAGCAGCAGGCGCAGATTCTCCATGAAGAACCGGAACAGCAGTCCGAGCACCACCACCAGCGAAAACAGGGCAACACCGGCCAGCAACTGCGTCTCGCGAAAGGCCAGCGCGACCAGCACGGGCATGAAGGTGCCGAAAGTCGCCACCCCGACGAGGTTGCGGAGCATGACGACCACGAGTGCACCGATCGGAATCATCAGCAGCACGCCGTAAACGGCCTGCGTCTGGATCGGCAGGGAAAAAAGCGAGAAATCGGCGACCCGGGACTGCCATGTCTCGGCCCGGCGTTCAGCGACCAGCACCGGGTCGACCTCATCGCGCTGCACGGAAAACTGCACTTCGGCATTGCTGCCACCATCGACCGTGAACAGCGGTGCCTCGCCACGCCACCAGATGAGGAAGTTGTCCGGTAATGCCTGCTCGCCGGTCGACGGATTGAAGGACAGCCAGCGTTCTCCATCATGTATTTCGAGCCAGGGCACGCTGCGCGCCTGGCGTTCACGCTCGACCAATACGACCCCGTGCAACAGGCGCGAAGGCACCTGCGCCAGCGCCAGCGCGGTGATGGCAGTTCGTGCGCGCTGCGTGGCACTTGGTCGCTCACCCAGCAGCAACAGCGTGCTCTGGTCGAGGCCGGGGGCATTGAGGCGCTTGAGCAATTCAGCGGTGAACGAAACCGGGTCTGCCGACTGACGACGAACCTGCTCCACCAGATCCTGGAGGGCCATGTCGTACGGTTCCCCGAGCTGCGGCACGGGCGGGAATGGCGGCGTGGTATCCGCCTCGATGCGGCTCGGGTCCTTGTAGACGACGGCACGGTAATAGAGCGTCTGCGGACCGCGCGCACGCCGAACTGCCCACTGCACCTGGCGACCGCCATCGACATAGCGGGTGGTGAAACCAAACCCCCGCGAAATGAACTTTTCATCGAGGATGGCGAAACCCGGCGTCAGCGCCGGGATATGCAGGCTGGCCTTGACCGGCACCGGCGTCTCGCCGGCATCGAAGCCGAGCGTCACCTCGACGGTCCAGATACGCATGTCCCCGTCCGGCAACAGCGGATACCCCAGGCCACGCCACTTGTAGAGGAACACGGCACCGCTGGCCATGACGAGGAAGACGGCGAGGATATAGACCTTGTAGCGCTGCATGGTCACCTGTTCGGAGCCGGCACGCCGGCAATCAAGTCATTGAAGGAAAGATCGGCCTGCCACCCGCCACGGCATCCAGTCCCATGGCCTGCGCCGCCAGCATGCGCTTGACCGCCGGCAAGCGGTCGACGACCCCCATGCCGCTGCCGGCAAAACCGGCCCGCCACGGATGCGCCTGGTCAAACAACGCATTCAGGGCGTCCATGGCTGCCAGTGTCCTCTGGTTGGCCCCCTTCCTGCCCCGCTCATAGCGCCGCAGTGCACGCACGTCGCCGGGGTCCGTTCCCCCTTCCGCGCCGAGATGCCCGAGCACCGAGCCGGCCAGCACGGCGGCATCCAGCAGGCCGAGGTTGATACCCTGCCCCGCCAGCGGATGCACCTGATGCGCCGCATCACCGATCAGCGCGAAACGCGCGCCAGTGTAGCGACGGGCATGGCGGGCCGCCAGCGGGAAGGTGGCGCGCGGCGCCACGACCTCCAGCGGGCCGGGCACCGGGGCCATGGCATCGCTCAGGTGCGCCGATAACGTTGCGTCGTCGAGCGCCATCAATTCCGTCGTGACGCGATCGGCGGTCGACCAGACGACCGAATACCGCCCGTCGGCCAGCGGCAGCAGGGCCAGCGGGCCCTGTGGCGTAAAGCACTGCCAGGCCACTTCCCGGTGGGATGCGCGGCTGCGCACGTGCGTGACCAGTGCACGCTGTCGGTAACTGTGCTCGTTCACGGGAACACGCAGCGCATGCCGCAGCCATGATTGCGCGCCGTCGGCACCGACCACCAGGCGTGCCGCCAGCACCCGACCATCCTCGAAGTGGATCGACAGGCGCTGCCGGCCCGGGGACAGCGCCCGTGCTTCGCAGCCATACGCCAGTTCGATGTTCGGCGCGGTGGCTGCGCGTCGGGTCAACGCGTCCCGCAATGCATCGTGCTCGACGATGTGCCCGAGTTCGGCACGGCCCATCTCCGCGGCGTCGAAATGGATCGAACGCGGGCCATACGCCCCGCCCGCCCCCTGCCAGACATGCATGGCCCGGTATGGTGCGAGGCGTGACGCCGGCAGCAGCGGCCATGCGCCGCACGCCTCAAGCACGGCGCGGGGGCCTGGCGCGATGGCCAGTACGCGCAGGCCAATGTCGGCGGCACCATCGAACGGCGGTGGCGCGATACGGTCGACGACACCAATGCGCAGCGCCGGGCGCGCAGCGAGCAGAGTGGCGCAAGTGAGCCCGGCCAGGCCGGCACCGAGCACCAGTACGTCGTAATCACCCGTCCTCATAGCGGCAATCCACGTGCGAGGCGCGGCAGCCGACCCCCAAGCCCCATGGTCTCCCGCGCCAACCAGCGCCGGGCACCAGGCCACATGCCGAACGCCAGCAGGCCCACACCGCGCAGGTGGGCAACCGGCGCGCCCGGGAGGTCGAACAGGCGCACCAACCCATCGGTGAACGTGACCACTGCGCGCTGGTCACGCCTGCGCCACTGCGCATAGCCGGCCAGCATTTCCCGTCCGCAGGCGACCCTGGCACCACCCCGATACAGGCCGTCGGCAATCAGTTCGGCAAGCGCTGCCACGTCGCGCAGGCCGAGGTTGTAGCCCTGTGCGGCCACGGGGTGCAGCCCGTGGGCCGCATTGCCGACCAGCACTGCGCCGCCGGCGGTGATGCGCGCGGCCTGGACGAGGTCAAGCGGGTAGGCGACCCGGCGACCGGGGTGCGTGAAACGACCCGCCCGGTAACCCGCCTCACGCTGCAGAAGGCCGATAAAGGCCTCGTCATCCAGCGCCATCACCGCAGGAGCAGTGCGAGTCGGTCGCGTGAGCACGAAGGCCACACGACCAGGGCCAGCCGGCAGCAGCGCCAGCGGCCCTTCCGGCGTGAAGCGTTCATAGGCGACGTCGTCCGCATCTCCGCCACTGACCGCGACATTGCCGATGATCGCCGTCTGGCCATAGGGACGGACACGCGCCGCGATGCCGAGCGCCTCACGCAGCCGGGAGCGCGAACCATCGGCAACCACCAGCAGTCGGGCATGCAGCGCTGCCGGACCCTCGGCGGTGTCGAGCCGCACATGGAAGCCTTCGGTAGCCCCCTCGACACCCGCGACCGTGGCCGGCACCTTCACCGCCAGCGAAGGACCTGCAGCACGAAGCCGCTGCCAGAGCACCTCGCCGAGCACGCGATTCTCGACGACATGACCCAGGGCCGGCACGCCGGCCTCGGCCGCGCTGATCAGCGCGCAACCGAAGCGGCCGCGCTGCGAGACATGGATCCGGCGGATGGCAGCCGCGACCGGCGCCACCGCCTGCCAGAGACCAAGGGTATCGAGGATGCGCGCGCTGCCACGTGAAAGGGCGATGGTGCGCGCATCGAAGCTCGGTTGCCCGGGAGCCGCAAAGGGCACGCCCTCCACCAGCAGTACACGCAGTGACAGCGCCGACAAGGCGACAGCCAGGCTGGCACCAACCATGCCACCACCGGCGATGAGCACGTCGCACTCGTCCGGCACGTCATCGCACCGACTCATGGCAGCGCCGCCATGCCGACCAGCGACTCGATGGTGTCGGGGTCACGGGGCAGATCGGCGGTCAACACCTCATGGCCGTGCCTTGTCACCAGGACATCGTCTTCGATGCGGATGCCGATGCCAGCCCAGCGCGGGGCCACACCACGCATCGCTGGCGGGATGTACACCCCCGGTTCGATCGTCAGCACCATGCCTGGCTCCAGCACCCGCCACTGGTCGGCGATCTTGTAATCGCCGACATCATGGACATCCATTCCCAGCCAGTGCCCCGTGCGGTGCATGAAAAACCGCTGGCAGGCCCCGTCGCGCAGCAGGGCCGGCAAGGCACCCTCGAGGAGCCCGAGCCTGCGCAGCCCCCGTGTCACCGCCCTGACCGCCGCATCGTGCGGCTCGCTCCACGACCGCCCCGGCGCCACACAGGCCAGCGCCGCCGCGTGGGCCTCGAGGACGATGTCATAGATGGCCCGCTGCTCGGGGCTGAAACGCCCGTTGACCGGATAGGTGCGCGTCACGTCGGAGGCGTAGTAGTCGTACTCGCAGCCGACGTCGACCAGCAGCAGGTCGCCGTCCTGCATCTGGCGATCATTGGCGTGATAGTGCAATACGCAACTGTTGGGGCCCGAGCCGACGATCGGCAGGTAGGCGGGCCGGACACCCTGGCTGCGAAACTCGTGGAGGAACTCCGCCTCGATCTGGTATTCGTGGAGTCCGGGGCGGCAGCGGCTCATCGCCCGCCGGTGAGCCTGTACGGCGATGCGCGCCGAGCGCCGCATTGCCGCCAGTTCGTCTCGCGACTTGTACAGGCGCAGGTCATGCAGCAGGTGATCGAGGGCAATGAACTCGTCGGGCGTGTGAAGTCCGGCGCGGCCCTGTAGACGCATGGCCGATACCCAGCCGCTGAGCTGATGGTCGAAGTCGGGGTTGGCGCCCATCGTGTAGTAAACACGGTCGCGGTCACCGATCAGTCGGGGCAGCAGGTCGTCGAGCTGCGCGATGGGAAACGCCTGGTCGGCACCGTGACTGGCCACTGCATCGCCGGGACCGCTGCGGGTACCGTGCCATGTCTCCTGTGTGGCGTCACGGTCCCTGCAGAACAAAAGGTATTCGCCCTCCGGCCGCCCCGGCATCAGCACCGCAACCGCATCGGGCTCGGCGAAGCCCGTCAGATAGTAGAAATCGCTGTCCTGCCGATAGGGATAGACGACGTCCCTGTTGCGCACCCGTACCGGGGCCGCCGGCAGGATCGCAATGCTGCTGCGGCCCATCATGCGCATCAGCTGGCGGCGGCGACGGGAGAACTCGCCGGGTTTCATCGGCACCCCGGTCAGTGCAGCACGGGGCGGGGTCCCGCCCCCCTGAGATCATGCATCGCCTCGAAGACCAGCTGGACACCGACGCGTACATACTCGACCAGCTCGGCGTAGGCGGCCTCGGCGCCTGCCTCACCGTCATCGATACCGGCCCAGGCGCGAGCGATCTCGGTGAAGTCAGCGATGATCTCGCTGGTCTCGCTGTCGTCGAGCCGTGGCATCACGCCGCGGTCGCCGGCCGCCGTCGCCAGCCCGGCGGTGAACCCCCGGCACCATGCGCCCAGCGCCATGGCCCGGTCGGCGAGCGGCTCATCATCCGAAGGCAGACAGGGGCTGAAGCTGAGGTCACAGGATGCCATGGCCATGCAGCTGGCGCCGATCAATGACCCGACGCCGTCGAGATCGGCCTCCGGCACGTCGCAGGACTCGCGGATATCGGCCAGCCACGGTACCGCCGCACCATCGCCCAGAACGCAGGCGAGGCCACAGTACTGCCCGTGGACCTCTGCCACATCCAGCGGGCACCCTGCGTCACGCAGCAGCTGCTCCAGAACTGAATAGCTTGGCGTATCCGGCATCCGGGAAGGCCTCTGGCGGGGGTCGGGACAGGTTGCCGACCGGTACTCGGCGGCACACGTCGATCCTTTTGACAGACCGGTGGGCCGCACGGCCATCCTAGCACCGGCCGACGCTTTCCTGCATTTGACCCTGCGGGCGCGTCGAATCTATATTGCCGGCATGGTCACGGGCAATACAGACAAGGGCTTTGCAGGGGAGCTCGAACGGCTTGAAAAGCGCATCGACGAACTGGTGGTGATCTGTGGCCAGATCCAGGAAGAAAACCGGTCGCTCAGAACACGACAGGACAGCCTGATCGCCGAGCGCGCCACCTTGCTGCAGAAGAACGAACAGGTTCGTGCCCGGGTCGATGCCATGATCGGACGCCTCAAGGCCATGGAACAAGGGTCATGACCGAGATGTACGCACACGTCAACGTCAGGATTCTCGAGAAGGAATACCAGATTTCCTGCCCGGCGAGCGAGAAGGCCGCATTGCTCAACTCTGCCGAACTCCTCAACGCCAAGATGCGCGAGATTCGTGATGGTGGCAAGGTCATCGGCCTTGACCGCATCGCCGTGATGGCAGCGCTCAACATGGCCAACGAGCTGCTGCAGGCCACCGGTCGCAGCGATGTGCTCGAAACCGATGCAAAACAACGCCTGGCCCGCATGCGCGAGCGTGTCGAGAGCGCACTCCCGGCCAAACGCTGAGCGGCTGGCGCCGCTGGTGCGCCGCGTCACGGTTTTGCCGATCAGCCGGTTTATACTTCCCCGCAGGATCCTCCTGTGGTGTTCGACAGCCGCCTGTAAGGTCTCCCGACCCTTAATCAAACTTCTGGGGCCGCTGGCTGATGACAGCTTGTGCATGACCGCCGCGAGCGGAAAGCCTGCCCTGTCGCTGCTGGCCCCACCTGATGCTCCCGGTCGGAGAGCAACGGGCCGCACCGGCACCGGCGGGAGGGTCCTTCTTCCTGAAGCCGCACCATGACTTCCTCGACCGATACGAACAGCGCCAGGCTTCGCCGCGTCCTGCGCGAGCGGCGCAACCTGCAGCCCGCGCGGGCCGCGCACCGTGCATCACGAGTCATCACTGCGCGGCTGTGGCGCCTGCCGGCGATACGCACCGCGCGGCGCATCGCCTGCTACCTGCCCATTTCCGGCGAGGTCGACACCTGGCCCTTGATCACCGCGCTCTGGCGCGATGGGCGCACGCCCTACCTGCCATGTATCACCCCGCACGGTCTCCTGTTCCGCCCCTTCGGGCCCCATACCCGCCTGCAGCCCAACCGCTACGGCATCGATGAACCGGTGCACAGCGACGGCCGTGCATGCAACGCACGGCACATGGATGTGGTGTTGGCGCCACTGGTCGGCTTCGATGCCGAAGGCAACAGACTGGGCATGGGTGGCGGTTACTACGATCGCACACTGGCATTTCTGCGTCGGCAACGTGTACTGCGAAAGCCTTTATTTATAGGGGTTGCGTACGCATTCCAGCAGGTCGAGGTCCTCGGTACCTCGGAATGGGATGTTCCACTCCACGGCGTCGTCACGGAAAAATCAGCGCGCAGGTTTCCCCTGCAGGTGCTTCTCCATCGACGCAGTACACCGGCGCCGTCACATCCGGGTTGCTGACACGGTTCATCACACGTTGACCGTGCCTGTCGCGAACTGATAACCCCGTCACCCCTCTTGCTGGCTTTTTGTAAAGTCTTGTATATACTCAGCGTCGTCTACCCCGACACGGAGATGTGAACTATGGCTACGAAGAAGCGTGCAACCAAGAAGGTCGCCAAGAAGGCGAAGAAGAAAGTCGCCAAGAAGGTGACCACCAAGAAGAAGGCTCGTAAGAAGGCCGCCAAGAAGCGCTAACGACGCGCGGCGGTGCAGGTGTCAACCAAAGGCACCGCGCCGCTCCCCGAAAGGGGATGGTCCGATAGATGAGTGCCCGCGAACAGCGGGCACTTTTTTTTTACCTCCTTATAATCGCTGCCTCGCGCGTCGTCATCGGACATGGGGGGCACCGGATGAACCAGGCAGAGAAAAAGCGCAGGGTGGCGGAGGCTGCGCTTGAATTTGTCGAGCCCGGGATCGTGCTGGGCGTCGGGACGGGGTCGACCGCCAACTGCTTCATAGAGGGTCTGCGCGGGAAAGGGGTGCAACCGGCGGCGCTGGTCGCCAGTTCGCGGGCGACTGAAGCCCGACTGCGTATTGCCGGTTTCGAGGTCAGCGAACTGGGTACCGCAGGGGAAATCGACCTTTATGTGGATGGCGCCGACGAGGCCAACAAGCACTTCCACCTGATCAAGGGGGGCGGGGGCGCCCTGACCCGTGAAAAGGTCGTTGCCGGTGCCGCCCGGCGCTTCGTCTGCATCATCGACGACAGCAAATGGGTGGGCGTGCTGGGGGCCTTCCCGCTGCCCATCGAGGTCATCCCCATGGCACGGGATTTCGTCGCCCGGCAACTGGTGCGGATGCGGGGCCAGCCGGTCTGGCGGGAAGGCTTCGTCACCGACAATGGCAACCACATCCTCGATGTACACAACCTGCAGATCACCAACCCGGTCGAGATGGAGACCCGCATCAACCTGATTCCCGGCGTGGTGACGGTCGGGATCTTCGCCCACCGGCCTGCAGACATCCTGCTGATCGCCGACGACAAGGGGATTCGTCGCATGGATCGTCGCTAGAAAAAAAGAGGCCCGCATTCGCGGGCCTCTCTGGTCTGGCTGGGGGACTAGGATTCGAACCTAGGTTCTCGGAGTCAGAGTCCGATGTCCTACCGCTGGACGATCCCCCAGTGGACGGGCTCGATCATACGTTTACAGACATGAGCGTACGAACACGAACCATCAACGCTTGGAGAACTGGGTCGCACGCCGGGCCTTGCGCAGACCAACCTTCTTGCGTTCGACCTCACGCGCATCCCGCGTCACGTAGCCCGCTTTGCGCAGGGCGCCGCGCAGGCTGGCGTCATAGGCCATCAGCGCACGCGTCAGCCCGTGACGGATGGCACCGGCCTGGCCCGTGATACCCCCGCCGGCCACATTGACGTGGATGTCGAAACGCTCGCCGAGTTGCACGAGCTCAAGGGGCTGGCGCACGATCATGCAGGCAGTCTTGCGCCCGAAGAATTCATCCAGCGGGCGCTGGTTGACCGTGATATCGCCACGGCCCGGCCTCAGGATGACGCGCGCAGTGGATGCCTTGCGACGGCCCGTGCCCAGGTACTGTTCAGCTGTTGTGGTCATTGTGTACTACCGTAACTGACGTTATTTCAGAGTTCGAGCTTCTGCGGCTGCTGGGCCACATGGTCATGGTCCGGCCCGGCATAGACGCGCAACTTCCGGAGCATCGCACTGCCGAGGCTGCCCTTGGGCAGCATGCCCTTGACGGCCGTCATCAGCGCGCGCTCGGGGTGCCTCGCCATGAGCTTGCCCAGCGGCACTGTCTTGAGGTTGCCGATATAGCCGGTATGGCGCTGGTAGACCTTGTCCTGGAGCTTGTTGCCGGTCACGCGGACCTTGTCGGCATTGACCACGACGATGTAGTCGCCGGTATCCACATGCGGGGTATACACGGCCTTGTGCTTGCCGCGCAGGCGGTGGGCGATGGCCGATGCCAGGCGGCCCAAGGTGCGGTCCGTGGCGTCGACGACATACCAGCTGCGGTTGACTTCGCTGGCCTTGGCGGAAAACGTGCCCATTGGTTCACCTGAAAATCCGGGAGTGGGGCCGGTGCCCGGGTCACCCGGGGCCGGCCGGCGAAAAGCTCGTGATTCTAGGCCGGCGGGCGGGGATTTTCAAACCGGCGCGGTATCCGGCGTTTTGGCCCACCCCCAGGCCCGCGCCCCTGGCGGGAGCCGCCGGTTCAGAACTTGTAGTCGATCCCGACGGTGGTGAAGGTGTCGGTCTTGTCCAGGCCGGGCAATACGTCGCTGTTGTGCTTGACGGTATAGCCAACCACCAGGCCGACATTGCCGACGATGCCGGCCTTGAGCTCCGTATTGGTCTCGATATAGGTATTGTCCGAACCGGAGACCACCGACGCTTTCTGCACGAATGAGGCCGTCTCGCTGATCTGCCACGTATAGACGCCGCGCAGCAGGCCGACCAGCTCGTTCTGGTCCCGGTCGCTTTCACCAGGGGGGGTCGACTGGAATTTGGACTGGCGGGCGCCGACACCAACCTCGAGGTCAAGCTTGTGCACGGGCCCCGCCAGCACATGCCGCCCGATGCCCAGTGTCTCGTAGAGCTGGAAGTCATAGGCACTGAACCGATCCCGGAGCCAATCGGCCGAGGCAAAGCCATAGTAGTTCACGGAGAGGTCATAGGCGGTCTTGAAGCCGGCACTGTAGGCATCCGCCGTACCCCGGGTAAACCCCGTCGAGTCATCCCTCTGGCCACCACTGACGGCCGACGCCGTCAGATCATGCCGCCACTTGCCCGCCCGATAGCCTGTCGCAACCTTGAGGTTGGCGGCCGAGCTTTCCGAGTTGCCGCTGGTGGCCACATAGCCGCCGCTGACGCTGCCGCTCAGTCCCCGGTCATCGGCGATGACCGGAAACGCGCAGAGCGCGGCAGGCAGAACCAGGGCGAGGCGATATCGGGACATGATGGTGGCACTCCTTGGTTGAACGCGGTTTACCCGCCGGCAAAGACGGGATGATAATGGCCCGAAGGCATCGGGTGGGCCTTTCGACGGATGCACCAGAATGGATGACCGCCAGATCGGGCTCGGCTGCCGCATCCTCACCGAGGTCGAAGCTGCCCTGCGCATTCTTGCCGGGCCGGCCGATGCACGACGGCCGGCTCCGGCCGCCGGTGGTGGTGAATCGCCGAGCGAACGGGATCGCCAGTCATCGGTCCGGCTGATGCGCGTCAACCATGCCGGGGAGATCGCTGCCCAGGCGCTTTATCGCGGCCAGGCACTGGTCGCCCGCAACACGGCGCTTCACGACCGGCTGCTGGCCGCCGCCGACGAGGAATCGGACCACCTCGCCTGGTGCGCCACACGACTCGGGGCACTGGACGGTCACACCAGCCTGCTGGCCCCGGCATGGTACGCGGGCGGCTTTGCCGCAGGCCTGCTGGCGGGGCTGGCCGGCGACCGCGCCAGCCTGGGCTTCCTCGCCGAGACAGAACGACAGGTGGCCGAGCACCTGGAGGACCATCTCGACCGCCTCCCTCGCGGTGACCATGCCAGCAGACAGATCGTCACCGCGATGCGTGAGGACGAGATGCGTCATGGCGAACAGGCAATGCGGCAAGGCGGTGTACCGCTGCCAGCGCCGGTCCCCGGCCTGATGAAGCTCGCCGCACGGGTGATGACGACCCTGTCCCGGCATATTTGAGAAATCGGTCACATATGGCCTGGCCGGTCCCTGTGAGCAGCTTCACATTTCCCGTCAATCGGGCTTTGCGGCGTCCTGCCGATGACTTAGGCTCGCTATCCATTGAACATATTTCCCGTGGCATTTCACGGGTACCGGGTGTGCAAACCAAGGGCTTACTGGGGAGGGACTCCACATGACCACGACTGGAAAGGCACTGAGCGAGATACCGGCGATCAACCGTTTCCTGACCTACTGCAGGGTACGCACGGTACCCGGCAAGACCGTGATGATCCATGCCGGGGACCTGCCCGACAGCCTCTACTACATCATCGACGGGTCGGTCGAAGTGATGATCGAGGATGAGGACGGCAACGAAATGGTGCTGGCCTACCTCAACAAGGGCCAGTTCTTCGGCGAGATGGGCCTGTTCCATGAACAGCCGGCACGCAGCGCCTGGGTGCGCACCCGCGTGGCATCCGAGATCGCCGAGATGACATACCCCCGCTTTCGGCAGATCGCCAGCGAGAGTCCGGGGCTGGTCTTCGAGCTGGCCACCCAACTGGCCACCCGCCTCGACCGCACCAATCGCAAACTTGGCGACCTCGCCTTCGTCGACGTCACCGGCCGGGTCGCTCACGCGATCATGGACCTATGCAACGAACCCGACGCCATGACCCACCCCGACGGCATGCAGATCAAGGTCAGCCGTCAGGAACTGTCGCGGCTGGTCGGCTGTTCGCGCGAGATGGCCGGACGGGTACTGAAGGTACTCGAAGACCAGGGCCTGATCACGGCCAGCGGCAAGACCATCGTCGTCTACAACGCGCGGCCGAAGCCAAGACTCAAGGCTGTCTCGCTCTGACGCCCGGCACCCACCGGTGGTACCGCTTCAGCCTGCGGGCGGGGCGGCACCTGCCGGTTGGGCGGCGGTCAGTTCGTGGCGCAGCCGCCGGATCATCACGCGATAATCCGTTGCGGAGAAAATCGCCGACCCGGCGACAAAGGTGTCGGCACCGGCCTCGGCGACGCTGCGGATATTCTCCGGCTTGATTCCACCATCGACCTCGAGGCGGATTTCGCGACCCGATTGACCGATGCGTTCGCGGATCCGCCGCAGTTTGGCCAGGCTGCCGGGAATGAACTGCTGGCCACCAAAACCGGGGTTCACCGACATCACCAGCACGAAATCGAGTGATTCCAGCGTGTGGTCGAGGGGGGTCAGCGGAGTGGCGGGGTTGAGCGCCAGGCCCGGCCGACAGCCCAGTTCACGGACAAGCGCGATGGTGCGGTCGACGTGACGGGTGGCCTCGGGATGGAAGCTGATCCAGCTCGCCCCGGCACCAGCAAAAGCCCGCGCCAGTTCATCGACCGGCTCGACCATCAAATGCACATCGATCGGTGCGGTGATCCCGCGCCGTCTCAACGCTGCACAGACCAGCGGTCCGACCGTGAGGTTCGGCACATAGTGGTTGTCCATGACATCGAAGTGAATGATGTCGGCGCCGGCAGCGAGCACAGCCTCCACTTCATCACCGAGACGGGAGAAGTCCGCGCTGAGAATCGATGGTGCAATCAGGTATGCGGGTCTGGACTGGCCTGACATGACGATGATGCTGCCTCCAAACCGGCCGCCACGGCCGGGCTGCGGCGGCGAGGATAGCATGCGCCCGGTCCGGCCCCCGCTCAGCGCATGCCGCGCGCGGCACGCACGATCTCGAACGCAGCCCGGATCCGCCGCGTTTCTTCCTCGGCCAAGGCAAGCGCCGCAGATGAAAGCCCCCGCGCCTGCTGCTTGTCCGGATGGTGGCGATTCATCAAACGACGGTAGGCGAGCTTGACCTCATCGTTGGTGGCGTCGGGGCCGACACCGAGGATGTGCAGCGCCTGTGCCGGCGTGGGCCCGGATGGCACACCGACGCGCTGACGGGCCCCGCGGGCCCGGAGCAGGCCATCGACATGCGCGAGTCCGGCCGCATCCATCCCCAGTGCCCCGGCCATGCGCAGCACGGCCTGTCGCTCGACATCGGCGATGACCGGCCGCGCGGCGAGGAACTCGAGCTGCGCGTCGAGGAAACGCCTGAGCCAGTCGGATCGACCCTGACATGCAGCACGCAGCACGGCCACCTGCGGCTCGGGCCGAAAGCCGGGCCGCTTGCCAGTACCGAACGCCTCGATGGCACGACGCATCTCATCCGGTGACAGCGCCAGATGCGCCATGACGCGACGGGCGGCATCGATTTCATCTTCCGATACCCTTCCATCACGCTTGGCCAGGTATCCCATGGCAGCAAAGGTCGTTTCGACGAAAAGCGGCCGATGGTCGACAGCATGGCCCTCCGGCCAGCGCCAGTCGCGGCGCTGTGCCGACTCGCGCACCTCCGCGCTTCCACGGTCGAACTGATGGCCGATAAGGGTGCCAAGCAACGCACCGACCGGACCACCGGCAAAAAAACCCAGCACACCTCCCGTGGCCTTGCCAATCCAGTTCATCGCCCTGCTGCCACCACCACTCCGAAATCGCCATGGATGCATGCCGCGGCTCACCGCCCGACGGCCACTGCTAGAATAATCGCCCCGCCCAGCCGGATAAACGACGCGATGGCCGACGACGTCCTCTACCAGTCAGACCTCACCGGCCTGGAACTGCTCGGCCGGGGCAAGGTCCGGGACCTCTACGCCATCGACGACGAGCATCTGCTGCTGGTGACCACCGATCGGCTGTCGGCTTTCGACGTGATCCTGCCAGACCCGATCCCCGGCAAGGGCAGGATTCTGACGGCACTTTCCGCCTTCTGGTTCGCGCATACCGCCGATATCGTGCCCAATCACCTCACCGGTCGACCACCAGAGGCCGTTCTGCCCGCCGACGCAAGGCAGCACGGGCTTGCATCGAGGTCGCTGGTCGTCAAGCGCCTGAAGCCCCTGCCGATCGAGGCCGTGGTCCGTGGCTATCTGATCGGCTCCGGCTGGAAGGACTACACCGCTCACGGCCGCCTCTGCGGCATCCCGTTGCCACCCGGCCTGCCGATGGCGGCGGCCTTGCCCGAACCGATCTTCACCCCGGCCACCAAGGCCGAAGCCGGGGCACACGACGAGAACATCGACTATGCCACCGCCGAGGGGCTGCTCGGCCCGACGCTGGCGGCACGGGTACGCGAGTTGGCCATCCGCATCTATCGCCGTGGGGCCGAGCACGCACGCCAGCGCGGCATCATCATCGCCGACACCAAGTTCGAGTTCGGCCTGGACGCGGCCGGCACGCTGCATCTGATCGATGAGGTGATGACGCCCGACTCGTCACGCTTCTGGCCGGTAGACGGCTATCGTACGGGCATCAGCCCACCGAGCTTCGACAAGCAGTTCGTGCGCGACTGGCTGGAAACCCTCGACTGGGACAAGCGCCCGCCGGGCCCACACCTGCCGGCGGAGATCATCCGGCGCACTGCGGAAAAGTACCAGCAGGCCCTCGACCTCCTGACCGGCCCGGCCCTGTCAGGCCCCTGACGACGGACTGCGACAGCAGGGGGGCGATACGATGGCATCATCAGCTTCCTGGCAGGAACGGGTCATGCAGCGGCTCTGGCGGCGGCCGGCGGCATGGCCGTCGCGTGCACTGCTCGACCCGCTGCGTTTTTCCTGCGCGATCATCCGCGACCTGTCGTCCGGTCACCTGACGCTGCGCGCCACCGGGCTGGTTTTCGTCACCATTCTGTCGCTGGTGCCCATCATCGCCATCAGTTTCTCGGTGCTCAAGGCTTTCGGCTTCCACCGCGGCATGGAACCGGCCCTGATGCAACTGTTCGAGCCGCTGGGCGAGCAGGCCGCGACACTGACAACCAATATCATCGGTTTCGTCGACAACACGCAAGGCAATGTGCTGGCCGGCATCGGCCTCGTGCTGCTGTTCATCACGACGATCTCGATGGCCGACCGTATCGAGGACAGCTTCAACTTCGTCTGGCGCGTCGACCGCCCCCGCACCCTCGCCAGGCGCATCAGCCATTACCTCGTGGTGCTGCTGGTCGGACCGGTGGTGGTGGTCACCGCGCTGGGCCTCATCACCATGCTCGCCGACACATCAATTTTTCGGCAGGTCACGGCGTGGGCACCCATTGCCTTGCTGTACGGTTTCTGGGGCCAGGTCGCGCCGTGGCTGCTGATCTGCACGACATTCACGGTGATCTACGTGTTCGTGCCCAATACCCGGGTCAACATCGGCCCGGCGCTGATCGGCGGCACCGTCGGTGGCGTGCTCTGGACGCTTGCCGGCGTGCTCTTCACGCGGTTCGTGGTGTCCTCGAGCCAGACGCTGACCATCTACGCGACGTTTGCCGTGGTGATATTCGCCCTGCTGTGGCTCTACTTCTGCTGGCTGACCTTGCTGGTCGGCGCCCAGGTGGCTTTCTACGCCCAGAATCCGGGGTACCTGCCCGTCGGTTATCGCCCGCTGGGCATCAGTGGCCAGCAACGCGAGACCCTCGCCATGGCATTGATGTGGCGCACGGCACACGCCTTCAGGCACGGCACGCCGCACCCCGACCTCGACGAGGTGGCGGCGCTCATCGACGCGCCCATCGCCGCCCTCACACCGGTGGCCGCACGGCTTGAAGCCACCGGATTGCTGACGCGCGACGAACACGGACGCCTGCTGCCGGACCGCGATCCGGCCAATATCCGGCTGACGGAAATCCTCGATGCCGTGCGCGAGCCACGCACCGGTGACGTGGCAATCAGCGGCCCGATTCCGCCGGAGGTGTCGGCCACCATGGCGCGCGTCCGGCGAGGCATCGCAGAGGCGCTTGGCGAGGACACCCTCGGCGACCTCGCTGGCCACCCCCCGGATTGATCAATTACCGGCTATCGTCATGTGCTCGACCAGAATCGAACCACACTGCACGCCGCCGCGTCGGTCGACATCGGTGCCGATACCGAGGATCCCCCGGTACATGTCCCGCAGGTTACCGGCAATGGTGATCTCCGAAACAGGATGGCAGATCTCGCCATTCTCGACCCAGAACCCGGCGGCACCGCGGGAATAGTCGCCGGTGACGGCATTGACGCCGCTGCCCATGAGGTCGGCGACGATCAGGCCGCGGTCAAGTCGACGCACCAGCCCGGCCCAGTCGATTCCCGTGTCGGCAACGATGATGTTGTGCGCACCACCAGCATTGCCGGTGGTGACAAGGCCGAGCTTGCGCGCGTAGTAACTGCCAAGAAGGTAACCGCGCAGCGTACCGGCCTCAACCAGCCGTCGCGCCCGGGTCTCGACACCTTCGTTGTCGTAGGGTGCGCTGGCCAGACCCTTGGCCAGGTGCGGCTGCTCATCGATATCGACGCACGGGGCCATGACCGGGCTGTCGATGGCGTCGACCAGGAAAGAAGCCTTGCGATACAGCGCACCGCCGCCGATCGCGCCGAGCAGGTGGCCGATGAGTCCGCGTGCGACGCGAGCCGGGAACAGCACCGGCGACTGACGCGTCGACAGCTTCCTCGCCCCCAGCCGGGCAGCCGTGCGCCGACCGGCTTCGTGGCCAATCACCTCACCGGCCATGAGCAGGGAAGGGTCGCGTGCGACGTCGTACTCGTAATCGGTCTCCATCTGTCCACCCTCACTGGCCAGCACGGCGCAGGAGATGCTGTGCTCCGATTCGCGGTAGCCGGCGAGGAAGCCGTTGGAGTTTCCGTATGCACGACAACCCCGGCTGGTGGACACGGCCGCACCCTCTGAATTATCGACACGCCGGTCGGCCGCCAGCGCCGCAGCCTCGCAGGCCGTGGCGATTGCGATCGCGCCAGGCGGGTCGATTTCCCACGGGTGGTCGAGGTCGAGGTCAGGGATGGCCGTCGCCAGTCGCTCGCGGTCGGCCAGGCCCGCGCAGGGATCCTCGGCCGCATGGCGCGCCAGTGCGCAGGCTTTGGTCACCGCCTCGGCCAGGGCAGCGGGACGCAGGTCGGACGTGCTGGCGCTGCCGCGCCGTTGCCCCAGCCACACGGTGACGGACAGCCCCTGGTCGCGCTGGTGGCGCACCGATTCGACCTCACGCATGCGGACGTTGGCCGAGAATCCGCTGCCAAAGCTCGCCGCCGCTTCGGCAGCGCTGGCCCCGGCCTCGCGCGCACGGCGCAGCGTATCGGCCACCAGTTGCTCGAGGTCAGCGACCTGCGGCTCGTTGCGTTTTTCCATTGCCGTTGCCATCTCCGCACCCAATCAACATCAATGCCGTCGCCACCACGTCCACGCAGCGCCCGCGAGGCAGCCGACACCCGCCACCGTGCCGATGGCCGGCCAGTACCAGTCATCGAGGTAGCGTGCCGCTGCAAGAAAGGCCAGTCCTGCCGCCGCGTAGAAATACGGCAGCAGCATGTACACCGGCTTCGACAGCCAGATCGCCATGCCCGGTCTCAGCCCGTACCACCGACTGTCAGGCCATCGATGCGCAGCGTCGGCTGACCGACACCGACCGGAACGGACTGCCCCTCCTTGCCGCACACACCGATGCCGCCATCGAGTTCAAGGTCATTGCCGACCATCGTCACGCGGGTCAGCGCGGTCGGCCCGTCGCCGATGAGGGTCGCGCCACGGATCGGTGCCGTGGTTCGACCGTTTTCGATCAGGTAAGCCTCGCTGGCCGAGAAGACAAACTTGCCGGATGTGATGTCGACCTGGCCACCACCGAAGTTGCGCGCATAGATGCCGCGCGAGACCGAACCGATGATCTCCCCGGGGTCATGGCTGCCCGCCAGCATGTAGGTGTTGGTCATGCGCGGCAGGGGCAAATGCGCAAATGACTGGCGCCGGCCGTTGCCGGTCGGCGGCACGCCCATCAGTCTGGCATTCAGCCGATCCTGCAGGTAACCGCACAGCCGGCCATTCTCGATGAGGACGTTGTGGCCGCCGGGCGTGCCCTCGTCATCGATACTCAACGAACCACGCCGACCGGGCAGTGTGCCGTCGTCGACCACCGTGCATTGCGCGGCAGCGACCCGTTCGCCGATGCGGCCGGCGAATGCCGAGGTGCCCTTGCGGTTGAAATCACCCTCGAGCCCATGGCCGATGGCTTCGTGGAGCAATACCCCAGGCCAGCCGGGACCGAGCACCACCACCATCTCGCCGGCAGGCGCGGCCACGGCGTCAAGGTTGACCAGTGCCTGACGCACGGCTTCCCGCCCGTAACCGATGGCCACCCCCTCATCCAGAAAGCGTTCGTAACCATGCCGCCCGCCACCACCCGCGTAGCCCTGCTCACGCTTGCCGTTGGCTTCGACGATCACCGAAACGTTGAGCCGCACCAGCGGCCGGATGTCCGCGGCCATCAACCCATCGCTGTCGCAGACCAGGATGACCTCGTGGACACCGGCAAGGCTGGCAACAACCTGCTTGACCCGGGGGTCGCAGGCGCGGGTGTCGGCATCGATACGCCGCAGCAGGGCCACCTTCGCCTCGTCATCCAGTGTCGGCAGTGGATCCATGGGCGGGTAGAGGCCGAGCCCCGGGCGCGCATGCCAGACCTGCACGCTGCGATTGCCACCGGCCCGCGCAATGCTGCCGGCCGCCTGGCAGGCATCGGCCAGCGCCGGCAGGATCACTTCGTCCGAATAGGCAAAACCGGTCTTCTCTCCGGCGATCGCCCGCACGCCGACACCCTGCTCGATGCTGTAGGCGCCTTCCTTGACGATGCCGTCCTCGAGCGTCCATGACTCATGGCGCGACACCTGGAAATACAGGTCTGCATGGTCGACATCCTTGCGCATCAGGGTCGAGATGGCCCGGGAAAGCGCCGCCTCGTCGATCCCGGCAGGCGCCAGCAAGGTGGCCATGGCGATGGCCATGGGGTCTTGATCCTTGTTTCGCATGCTCACTCCAGCGGTTGCAGCCGCGCAGTCCTGAAGCGGCGATGGTCGAGCACCGGGAAACGTTGCCGGAGCTTCGTCAGCCGCGCGGTATCGACCTCGGCCATGACGACACCCGGCCGGGCGCCGCGGTCAGCAAGCACGCCGCCCCAGGGATCGACGACCATCGAATGGCCGTAGGTCTGGCGCTTGGCCGGGTGCATGCCGGTCTGTGCCGCCGCCACCACGTAGCAGAGATTCTCGATGGCCCGGGCGCGCAACAAGACCTGCCAGTGGGCAGCGCCCGTGTCGTAGGTGAAGGCGGCTGGCAGGGCCAGCACATCCATGCCATTGGCCGACATCCAGCGGAACAGGTCCGGGAACCGCAGGTCATAGCACACCGCGATGCCGAGATTTCCCCAGGGCGTGCGGACCACCAGCGGCCTTGCCCCCGGCATCGTGCTTTTCGACTCGCAGTAAGACTCTTCGCTTTCAGGGACGCGGACGTCGAAGAGGTGCAGCTTGTCATAGCGACCGACACGCTTCCCGCCCGGGTCATGGACCAGGCAGGCCGCATAGGGCCGCTTCGGGTCACCGCTGCGCAGGGGGATGGTGCCACCCACGAGCCACATGCCGCAGCGCGCGGCCTCGTTGGCGAGGAAATCCTGCAGCATCCCGTGACCATCGTCTTCGGTCACGGCGACGCGCTCGGCGTCCCGGCGTGCCATGAGCGCGAAATTTTCCGGCAACACGGCCAGCGTGGCGCCATCCGCTGCCGCGGAGCGCAGGGCGCGGCGCGCGCGCGTCAGGTTGGTTGCGACGTCGTCGCCCGAGTTCATCTGTATCGCCGCAAGCCGGATCGTCTTCATTCGTTCACCACTTCGGAAAAATATCGTTCGCAGTCGCGGAACGGCGTTGTATCGACATCCGCCCGCTGCAGACGCCGGACTTCCGGGTCTTCCCATGACCCGGAAATACGGTAATAGTTCTCGCCGAGCGCCCCCAACGGCTTGCGGAACAACTGACCGATGAGGAACGCCGCCCCACCGACCACAGGCCCTCCGACGACCGTGCCACCGATCGCCAGCACGTCCGAGACATTGGAACGCGCAACGACGAGCTGGTCATATTCGCGCTCGCGGAAACCCGTCCTGCCGACGACACCAAGCGCTGCAACCGGGCCCTCGAGACCGAGGTTGCAGGTCAATGCCGACCCTTTGTCGAAGCGGAAGTCGCCCTGCACGCGGTCGAAGGCCAGGCCTTTGTCGAGCACGTCGCGGAAATCCATGCCCAGACGCCGCGGCAGTGCCGTGATGCTGAGCAGACCCAGCAACCGGCCGCCACCGGGCTCCACTGCCAGCACCTGACCGCCCTCCATCATAACCGCGACACGGCCACTGGCGCGCTCGAGAAAATCACCTGCCAGGCCACCCGGCCAGTGCAGGTCAGCATCGAGTTGCGCCGCACGGCCGCTCAATACAGGATCGTAGGCCAGTGCCAGCAATGCCGAACGGATGTCGCTCGATTGGAGGGCCAGCCGCAGTTCGCTGCGCTGTGCATCGGGATCGCCACCGGCCACCACCCAGAGGGCGCTGCCGGACAGGCTGAATGCCGGCGACCGGGTCTCGAGCGGCTCGACGAAAATGCCGTCACCGCGCTGGATCACTTCGGCTGACAGGCGTCCGAAGCGCATCGCGCCGAGGGCGAAGTCGAGGATGTTGATGCGCATGGAGGGGATGTCGCGCGGGTCGGCCGGCGCTGCTTGATCCCCCTCATCGGCTGGCATATCCGGCAACCACAGGCGCAGCATGTCCACGCTGACGGAGACCCGTCCCGCCGCCAGCGACGCCTCGATGGCGCCTTCCGCCGCCGGGCCACCGACCCTCGCCCGCCACAGCGCCCCATCGCGCTCGGCATCGATCTCGACGTCTTCGAGGGGCCTGCCGAGAACCTGCAGCGTGCCGATATCGAGATCCACACGACGCAGGGGCGTGGCGCCGACGTCCCCCTCACCTTCCCGGCCGGGCAACCAGTCCTCGAGACGCAGTGCGGGAAAGGCGCCTGTGATCGAAAGGCCATCATCGACCGGCAGGCTGGCCGCCCCGCCTCCACCTCGCACCACCCCGCGCGCCAGGCGCCAGCCGCTCCCCGACTGGCGCTCAAGGCGGATCGCCATGGCGATGCCCCGCTGCAGCTTGCCGTTGAGGTTCATCACCGAACGATCGGGCCAGGTCAATTCGAGTTCGAGAGGCTCGGCGACACCAGAAACCTTGGCCAGTGGGGGTGCGATGGTGCTCGTCAGGTCCAGGAGGTCCGACTCGATCCGCATCCCCGGCGGCTGCGTCGACGTGGGGCCCGGGAACCGGACCATGGCCTGCCAGCCGACCCTGCCGCCCAACTGATCGGCAAACGGGATTGCAAACGCTGCGGCCAGCTTGGCCGCCGGCGTACGCCCGGTGATCCACGCCACATGCGCCCGCCTGTCCTCACCGAGTGTCGCCGGCTGCAGGGCAATGGTGACGGGCTCATCGAGGAACGATCCTTCGATGTCGCGGGCCGAAAGCCGTGTGTTCTCCAGCACCAGCTCACCATTCAGGGCATTGACTTCGAGGTCCGCCTCGCCCAGGCCGAGGCTGCCATTCTCGAGCATCAGCCGACCCTCCAACCGGTAGCGATCGGGGTCGGCCAATGGCAGGCGCAGGAAAAGCTGGGTCGCCCCGCTGCCCCGCGCGGTCAGCGACTGCAGCAGGGGACCACTGCCGCGCATCACCGGCGTCTGGCGCAGGAACGTCAGCAGGCGCGCCAGCGGCACATCACCCGACTCGCGCACCACGAGTTCTGCATTCCGGCTCAGGTTGGGGATACGCACTTCGGCATCCTCGAAGAAGACGCCCCCGATCCGACCCCGGTTCTCGCTCGAATACAGCTCACCACGATCGATGACCAGTTGTGCCGTCGCCACCTCGACGCGCGGCCAGCCCGGAGCGTAATCGAGGATTCCATCGCTGATATCGAGGTCAACGCGAAAACGCCCCCCTCCATCCGCATAGGGGGTGCCGGCGAGCGGGCCCTTCCACAACAACCTGGCCTCGGGAACCTGTCCGGCGACGATGGCCCGGTCCAGCCAGGAGACCACACCACGGCCGAATTTCTGCAGGGGCAGGTATTCGAGCGCCTGTTTGGCCGGGATGGCGCGAATGCGGGCGCTGATATCGAGGAGTGGGCTGCCTTCCGCCGGCCAGTCGATCTGGATGCGCCAGTCACTGCCGGCCTCCCCGCTGACGACCTCGAGGTTGGTGGTGGTGAGGCGGTAGCCGCGTGCCAGCACCTGCCAGATGAGCGTGCCGCGGGCCGTGGAAGCCCCCACGTCGGCGCGAAAGATACGCGGCAGGCGAACGACGGTGTTGCGGCTGTCGAGATCCAGCTGCCCGCCACCGGCTTCAAAGCGGACCTCACCACTGATGCCGTTCACTCCCATGGCCGGCTGCGTCGATGTCGGCGCGAGCATCACCCCGGCGTCGCGCAACTGTGCCGCACCCTCGATCAACCCGAATGTCTTCCCGTCATGCGACAGCGTCAGCGACAACCCGCGATATTCGCCACGCACCGACTCGGGAACGATCAGCGGAGGCGTACCGAGAGCCAGCACGGCACGGATCGCCGGATAGAGCTCGGTGAGCTGCAGCAGCGGCGCGTCGAGCTTCAACAGGGCACCGCCATCGGCGCCGGCCTGCCGCTCGTAGGTCAATGCAGCGCGCATCGCCGGCGACACGCGCGCATCCTGCTGGACGGTGAGATCGCCGAGTGCCGCTTTCCAGCCATCGGTCGTCGCCGACCACTCGACTCGCCCGCCCAAGCGGCGATAGGTGGTTTCCATGCCGTCGGCTTGCACCAGTCGCAGGTTCTTGAGGTCGGCACTGGCGGCCAGCACACGCGGGTGCATGCCCGCGAACTCGACCTGAAAGACCAGGTCACCCAACCCACCGGCCAGAATCCCGGGCTCACCCCGGAGCAGGCTCCACCACTCGCCGGGGCTGGCCCCGCGGGCATCCACGTTGAGGACCCATCGCGCCTCGGCAGTAACCCGTGGCTGCGCCGCCAGCAAGGTCGACGGCACGCTGCCGGAGATGCCGACCGTGCGCGCCAGGCTGCCTTCAGGCAGCAAACGTCCATCGACACGCACGGTCTCCGGGCTCAGCCCGACCTGCAGCGTCTCGATGGTGAACATGACCTGCGGCACGAAGCGGCGCGCATCGGCGAGACGCACCCTGATGGCCGCCAGGTCGATGGTCATGCGGGGCAAGGCGGCCGGTTCGCGCCGTGGCCACAGCTCGGCGATGGGCACGCCGTTGATGTAGTCGCCTTCGGCTCGACGTTCGAGCGTCACGCTCAGTCCGCTGATGCCCAGCCGGCCCGGCAGCAGTTGGCGGTTCCACAGCGCCTGCGCGAGGTTGATGCCGACGACCAGTTCGGCCGCAGCCAGCACGGGCTGGCCGTCTGCAGTGGCTGCACGCACGTCGTAGAGGCGCAGTTCCGGGCCGGCCAGCGGCCAGCTGGCGCCCATGCGTCCGAACTCGATGCGCAGGCCCGTCGCCTGGCCGGCCAGATGGCGGATATCGTCCTGGTAATCGGCCGCAAGGGGCAACAGCAGCCGCGCCAGGCCGACGATGACGGCCATGGTGATGAGCAGTGCGGAAACGACGGCGGCAAGCCGACCCAACCAGCGGCGCAGCGTCACCGGAGGCCTCATCGGCGGCGCTCCCTAGACCAGCACCACGTCGAACTGGTCGGGGGCATAGTTGGCCTCCGTCTGCAGCCGGACGGGCTTTCTCATCAACTCCTCGAGTTCGGCGACGCTCGCCGACTCCTCGTCCAGCAACAGGTCGATCACGTCCTGGTGGGCCAGGACGATGATTTCCTGGAAGCTGAACTGGCGATGCTGGCGGAGGATTTCCCGGAAGATTTCGTAACAGATCGTTTCCGGGGTCTTCACCCGGCCACGTCCATCACAGGTGGGACACCGGCGACACATGATCTGCTCGAGGCTTTCACGGGTCCGCTTGCGTGTCATCTCGACGAGGCCGAGCGGCGAAACCTGGGCGATCTGCGGCCTGGCATGGTCGCTGGCCATCGCACTGCGCAACGCCTCCAGCACCTGCTGGCGGTGCGACTCATCCTGCATGTCGATGAAGTCGATGATGATGATGCCGCCAAGGTTACGCAAACGCAGTTGCCGGGCGATGGCAACGGCGGCCTCCAGGTTGGTGCGGAAGATCGTGTCCTCCTGATTGCGGCGACCGACATAGGCGCCGGTGTTGACGTCGATGGTCGTCATCGCCTCCGTCCGATCGATGACGATATAGCCACCGGACTTGAGATCGACCTTGCGATCCAGTGCCTTGCCGATCTCATCTTCCACGCCGTAGAGGTCGAATATGGGGCGCGGACCGGCATAGACCTCGATCTGCGGCGTGAGGATCGGCATGAAGCGTTCGCCAAACTCGCGCAACTGCTGGAAAGAACCCTCGGAATCCACCTGGACACGTCCCGTGGCGGGGGTAAAGAGATCACGCAACACGCGGATGGCCAGCGGCAGATCCTCGTGAACCAGCGCCGGTGCCGAAGCCGAGGCCGCCCGCGTACCGATGGCCTGCCACAATCGCCTGAGGAAAGACATGTCGCCCCTCAGGGTCTCTGCGCCGATACCCTCGGCCGCCGTCCTGACGATGAACCCGTCACCCTCCCCGTCACTGTTCAGCCCGGCAATGATGTCGCGCAACCGCTCGCGCTCCTGCTCATCCTCGATGCGCGCGGAGATGCCGATGTTGCCAGCCCCCGGCAACAGCACGAGATAGCGCGACGGAATGGTGATGAACGTCGTCAGTCGCGCCCCCTTGCCGCCGATCGGGTCCTTGAGCACCTGAACGATGACTTCCTGGCCTTCACGCACCAGGCTGCGGATATCCGCCTCAGCGCCGGCATCGCTGCCAGCCGTGGCGATGTCGGAGGCATGCAGGAAGGCTGTGCGCGCCAGCCCGACATCGACGAACGCAGCCTGCATGCCGGGAAGGACGCGCACCACGCGCCCTTTGTAGATGCTCCCGGCCAGACTGCCGCGCGAGGCCCTTTCGACCAAGACCTCCTGGAGAACGCCGTCAGCAAGGACGGCGGCACGCACCTCGCGCGCGCTGACGTTGATCAGGATCTCCTCACGCATCGGCGATGACACCTGCCACAGGCAGACCAAACGCCTCGAGCAACCGCGCCGTCTCGAAGAGCGGCAACCCCATCACGCCGGAATAGCTGCCACGGATGGCCGGGATAAAGGCTGCGGCAATACCCTGGATGGCATATCCGCCGGCCTTGCCCAGGGGCTCTCCGCTGCGCCAGTACCGGCCGATCTCGGCCTCCCCCAGCGGACGAAAGCTGACCTCGGTGCACGACAGCTCGACCCGCTCGCGACGGCCGTCGCCGGCCGCAACGGCGGTATAGACCTTGTGCGTGCGCCCGGAAAGCCGCTGCAGCATGCGGCGCCCGTCGGCCTCGTCGAGCGGCTTGCCGAACACCTCGCCGCCCAGGCTGACGGTGGTATCCGCCGCCAGCACGGGTACGGCATGCGGACCTCGCACCGACAGCCCGGCACGCAGTTTCAGCAATGCGAGCCGACAGACCATATCGGCAGGCCCCTCGCCATGACGGGGTGTTTCATGGACATCCGTCGCCAGCAGCTGACAATCGATACCGATCTGTGTCAGCAACGCCCGGCGGCGCGGCGATGCCGATGCGAGGTATACGAACGGCGGCGGGCCGGCATCGCTCATCTGTCATTCCTTGTGATAGGGATGGCCATCGAGAATGGTCCATGCCCGGTACAACTGCTCGGCGACGATCATCCTGACCAGCCCATGAGGGAAGGTCAGCGGCGACAATGACCAGCACGCATTGGCCCGGCGGCGCACCGTTTCATCGAGACCCTGCGGGCCACCGACCACCAGCGTGACGCCATCGTGCACCTGCATCCAGCGGGCGAGGCACCGGGCCAGTTCCGCCGAAGACCAGGACTCCCCCCGTTCGTCGAGGGCGACGACGAAATCCCGCGCGGCCAGCCTTGCCATCAGCCGCGTCGCATCCTGGCGCCGGACCACCGCGGCGTTGCCGGTCGATGCGCCCTGCGCCAACGGCACCTCGACCAGCTCCAGCATCAGGCATGCCGGCATCCGCCGGCGATACTCCTCGAACCCGTCGCGAACCCACGACGCCATGCGGGTCCCCACTGCCAGCAAACGGATCTTCATCCCGTCAGGGGAACCATACCGGTGGGCAACCTCCGCCCATGTCGCCGGGGCCGTCCCACCATCACGCCGTCACGGCAGCACCGACGTCCCACAGGCTTTCGAGCTTGTAGAACGCCCTGCTGCGGGGCTGCATGATGTGTACCACGATATCTGCCAGGTCAACCAGCACCCATTCGCTGCTCCCCTGCCCCTCGATTCCGAGCGGCTCGCAGCCCGCTGCAGAAGCCCGTTCGACCAGATGGTCGGCGATGGATCGGACGTGACGTTCCGATGTGCCGCTGGCAATGATCATGTAGTCCGTCACTGTGGTCAGCTTGCGCACATCCATGACCCGGATGTCGCGGGCCTTGATATCCGTCAGGGCATCCTCGACCAGGGCGAGCAACTTCCTGCTATGCACTCGGGGAATCCTCCGCGATGTCATCGATGGACAGGGCCCCGGCGCGGTAGCACCCGCTGTCGAGAATCAGCTGCCGGACCGGGTCAGGAACCAGGAAACGGGGGTCGCCGCCTCCGGCGACCAGTTGCCGGATGGCCGAGGACGCCAGCTCGAATTGCGTCACCTCGTGGATCAGGATGCAGCCGGCCGGCACCTGGTGCAGTGCGCCCACCGCATCGACACCGCGCGCATCCAGCACGCGCGCGATCACCCCCTGCGTCGGACGCTGCCAACCGGGACGGCAGGCGACGACGACATGCGCGAGTTCGAAAATGTGCGACCAGCGATGCCAGCCCGGCAAACCGAGAAAGGCATCCATGCCGACGATCAGGCACAGGGCCCGATCCGGCGCCTCATCACGGAAGCTCTGCAGCGTATCGACGGTCCATGACGGACCACCCCGATGATGCTCGCGGTCATCGACGACGAGGCCGGGTACCCCGGCCACCGCAGACGTCAGCATCTGCAACCTGAGCGCGGCCGGGGCCACGGCGGGCGAACGGTGCGGCGGGCGCGCGGACGGGACCAGCCGGACTTCACCGAGGCCAAGTGCGGTGCAAAGCTCGAACGCGGTGCGCAGGTGGCCGAGGTGCACAGGGTCGAAGCTGCCCCCAAAAATGCCGGTCGGCGGGCCGCAGTTGCCCGCAGTCATCACCTGTCTTCCTCACTGGCGAGGATGGCTGCGGGGCCTGCATGACCGGCGATCGCCGCAGCCAGCTCACCCAGGGCCCCCCATGGGTCACCCCGGCGGGCGCCCTTGACCACCTCGTCGGCGTGGCGGGCCATGCGCAGCAGCCGCGAAAGGGTCCCGGGCTGGCGCCGCGCCAGCGCCCGGGCATAGGGCTCCGTCCGCCACGCTCGAACGCCGGCGCCGGTCAGCGCGCGCGCGGTGGGCTCGCCACAGGCAACCCGCGCACCAGCATCGACGAGCGTGGTGGCCTCACGCACCAGTGACCACAGCGCCAGCGGCGCCGTCACCCCCTCTTCTTCAAGGCTTGCCAGGATGCGCTGGGCGCGGGCGAGATCCCCAGCCAACGCAGCCTCGCCGAGTTGGAAGACATCAAAACGCGCACCGTCGGCCACGGCCTCCCTGACCTGCTCCAGCGACAACACCGTGCCCGGAGGATGGATCAGCGCCAGCTTGTCGATTTCCTGCTGGCAGGCCAGCAGGTTGCCTTCGACCCGCGAGACAAGCACCTCAAGCGCATCGTCGGCGCAACCCAGCCCGGCCTTGCGCAGGCGTTGCGCAACCCACCGCGGCATGTCCGCTGCCGACGGAGGCCGGGTATCGACCCACGCCCCCGCCTGGGCAAGCGCTCGAAACCATGCTGCCTGTTCGGTGCGTTGCATTGGTTTGGGCATGACGACGAGCAGCACGTTCCCGTCCGATGGCCGACCCGCCAGTTCGCGCAGATGGCGGGCCGCCTCATCGCCCGGGGTCAGGGTAGACAGGCGCAGCACCAGCAGGTTGCCGGGTGAAAACAGCGACGGACTGCCGAAATCGGCACGAACGGCCCACCAATCGACATGGCGCTCAACGAAGAGGGTCGTGACTGGCCCGACACCGGCGGCAGTGGCCCGGTCGCGGATCAGCCCGACGGCTTCGTCGACGAGCAGCGGCTCGTTTCCGGAAACGATGTATACCGGCAACAGCCCGGATGCCAGCTGACCAGACAGCTGATCCGGACGAAGCTTCACCGGCGACACGCTTTCTTCCGCCTCAATCCGGGACCTGCTGCCAGTCGATGGACTCCTCTTCCAGCAGGAGGGGGATGCCGTCCCTGACGGGATACACCAGCCGGCCGTTGCGCGTCACCAGCGCCTCGGCGAGCGGTCCGGAGGCCGGCTGGCCCCCGCGGTTGCGGACCTGACCTGCGGCAATCGCCGTGTTGAGGCGGGCCATGCGCGCACCCTCGAGCGGCTGCAGCGGCAGCCGGGTGACAGGGCAGCAAATGATATCCAGCAGGTTCTTGTCCATGCGCTCCGCCGGCACGGCCGGCACCGGATGCACCAGACCGCGACGTGGGCAAAATATAGCACACGGGCATGCACCGCCCGTCGCCTGCAAGGGCCGTCAGGGACGGAGCCAGGGGCGTTTGCAGCAGGCGTCGGGAACCGGATCGTCGCCGCCGGCGGCCCATGGATGACACGACAGGATGCGTCGCAATGCCAGCCAGCCGCCGCACCACAGGCCGTGGCGCTGGATGGCGATCACGGCGTACTCCGAGCAGGTCGGGTCATAACGGCAACTGGCACCAAAAAACGGCGAAATGAACCGTTGGTAACCGCGGACCATGCCGATGGCCACGCTGGCCGCGATGCCCGGCCGACTAGCTTTCATCGGCAGCCACGCAACGCCGGGCGGCGGCCTTGATTTCGCCGATCATCGCATGCAGTCCATTGCTTCGCGTCGGACTGAGGTGCTGGTCGAGGCCGAGCGCGGCGATGAAATCCGGCGCCTTGGCCGCGATGACCGCGGCCTCCCTGTCGTTGTAGACACGCATCAGTACAGCGATGAGGCCGGAGACGATCGCCGAGTCGCTGATGGCCTGGAACCTGAGCCGGTGGTCCGCGCATTCCGTCACCAGCCAGACCTGTGACTGACACCCCTTGATGCGGTACTCATCCGCCTTCAGTGCATCGGGGAAATCCGGCAGACGGCGACCCATGTCGATGATGTACTGATAGCGATCCATCCAGTTGTCGAACAGGCTGAACTCGCCGATGAGTTCCGCCTCCGCCGCCTCGATGTCCTGCAGGTTGTGCACGGGCTCAACCCGCCCGCCGCCAGCGGGCGCCCTCCGGCCGGTCCTCGATGATGATGCCCTGGGCGGCCAGCTCGTCGCGGATCTGGTCGGCGCGGGCAAAATCGCGTTGCAGGCGGGCCTGCTGGCGTTCAGCGAGCAGGGCGTCGACCTCCGGCTCGCCAAGCGCCATCGGCTGGCCGGCCGTGAACCATGCCTCGGGCGTCATGCCGAGGACACCGATCAGGCCGGCACTGGCGCGCAGCGTCGCCGCCAGCGCGGCGCGGCGCCCGGGATCGCTGCTGCGATGGATTTCGCGGGCGAGATCGAACAGCACGGCCAGCGCGCGCGGGGTGTTGAGGTCGTCGTCAAGCGCCACGACAAGCCGGGCATCGGGCGCCGAATCGACCTGCTGCCATCCGTCGACATCACGCAGCGTGCCGTAGAGGCGGTCGAGCTTGCGCCGTGCCTCGACCAGAACGTCACCTGTCCAGTCAAGGGGCTGCCGATAATGCGCAGACAGCAACGCCAGGCGGATTGCCTCACCCGGCGCACTGGCGAGCAGGTCGCGGACCAGCAGGACATTGCCCAGCGACTTGGACATCTTGGTGTGGTCAACATTGACAAAACCGTTGTGCACCCAGTAGCGGACAAAAAGCGTACCCCCGTGGGCGCAGGTGCTCTGGGCGATTTCATTTTCGTGGTGGGGAAAGATCAGGTCATTGCCACCACCATGGATGTCGATGGTCGGTCCCAGATGGCGCTCGACCATCGCCGAGCACTCGATATGCCAGCCCGGGCGGCCGCGACCCCACGGGCTGTCCCAGCCGGGCAGTTCCGCCGGCGAGGGCTTCCACAGCACGAAATCCCCCGCATCTTCCTTGTAGGGGGCCACGTCGACCCTGGCCCCGGCCAGCAATTCCCGGGGATCACGCCGCGACAGCGCACCGTAGCGCTCAAAGGACCGGACGCGAAACAGCACGTGGCCCTCCGCCACGTAGGCATGCCCCGCCTGGACCAGCGACCCCACCATGGCAATGATTTCACCCAGATGCTCGGTGGCACGCGGCTCGATGTCAGGCGGCAGCACCCCCAGTGCCGCCATGTCGTCGTGATAGGCACTCGCATACCGCGCGGAGATCTCGCTGATGGGCACGCCCTTTTCAGCCGCGGCCCGGTTGATCTTGTCGTCGATGTCCGTGATGTTGCGCGCGTACACCAGTCGATAACGCGTGCGCAGCAGGCGGGCGAGGACGTCGAAGACCACCGCCGGGCGGGCATTGCCGATATGCGGGTGGCTGTAGACGGTCGGCCCGCAGACATACATCGTGACGACACCTTCCTGTGCCGGAAAGAAGGCCTCCTTGCGGTGTGTCAGGGTGTTGTGGAGCTGCAGGGTCATGCTGTCGGCCGGGTATGCGGGGCCGGTATAATAGCAACTCCGTCCCGGCCGCGACCTCGCCACCCGGTGACACAAGCACCGGTACACCAAGGAGCCTTCCATGGACCCCGCCGCAATGTTCTCCCCGCGTCGCACCATCGAGCAGGTGGAGGAAGGCGACGAACTCGCGCCACGTTTCGACGAGCACGGCCTGCTGCCTGCCGTAACCACCGACTTCAGCAGCGGCGAACTGCTGATGGTCGGCTACATGAATGCCGAGGCGCTGACCCGCACCATCGAGACCGGCGAGGCCCATTATTACAGCCGCAGCCGGCAGGCCCTCTGGCACAAGGGCGCCACCAGCGGCCTCGTGCAGACGGTGCGGCAACTGCTGATCGACGACGACCAGGACTGCGTGTGGCTGCGCGTCGACGTCGCCGGTGGTGCCAGCTGCCACGTCGGCTACCGCTCGTGTTTCTACCGGGAAGTGGCGGTCGGGGAGCAGGGCGCACAGGCCAGCCCACCCCGTCTGCGCTTCACCGAGACGTCCAAGGTCTTCGACCCGGTGGAAGTCTACGGCGACGCGCCGAACCCGACGCAGCTGTAGCCGGTCGACCGGGGAGCGGCCAGCCGTCAGCCCAGCGCAACGAGCCTGCGCATCACCAGGTTGACGAGGTCAGCGACGATGGCGCGCCGCAGCACCTGCTCTTCGGCAGACTTGCCCAGCACCTGCGTCGCATCGAACGTGTAATCCCGGGCCAACACCAGTTGCTCGGGCGGCAATACCTCCCGTCCCTCGCGAATCACGGCGATGCGGATCCGGTAATACACCTCGTATTCGGCCGGGATATTGCGCGGTGTCACCGACAGCAGTCGCCGGCCGGTTTCGTCATCCAGCACGCGCAGAATCATTCGTGCCTTGGTCGGGTCGGTGGTCAACTCGACACGGCCCTGGCGGAACACCGAAACCAGTTCGCGATAGAAGTCCGAATAGGTGTCCTCCGCCTGGATGTGGACCGGCCCTGCCCCATCCGGGATGCGCACCGGGCCGCGCAGCTGGAAACCGCAACCAGACAGCACCAGGCACAGGGCGCCGACGACAGACAGCCTCAGGATGTCAGACCACGACATTGACGAGCTTCCCGGGGACAACGATGACCTTGCGCACCGGCTGGCCGGCGATGAAGCGGCGTACGTTGGCATCATCGAGTGCGGCACTGCGGATATCGTCCTGGCCGGCTTCGCTGGCGATCTGGATGCGCCCCCGCACCTTGCCGTTGACCTGAACGACGATCTCCCGCATCGCCGTCGCCAACGCCGCATCATCGACGTCTGGCCAGCGCTCGTCGACCACGGCGCCCTCGTGACCCAGCACGCGCCACAGACGGTGGCAGACGTGCGGCACGATCGGCGACAGCGCCAGGACGAGCAGCTCCAGCGCCTCGTGGACGACCTGCCGGTCGACGACATGTCGCACGGTGTAGCGACCGATGGCATTGGAGAGTTCCATCACTGCGGCAATGGCTGTGTTGAACGTCCGCCGGCGGCCGATGTCGTCGGTTACCTTGGCCAGCATCTGGTGGGCCTGGCGCCGCAGGTCGCGCTGTGCTTCGTCCAGTAACGACGGATTCAGCACCCGTTCCGCGGCGCCTGCCGCCATGTGCGCATGTACCAGCCGCCACACACGCTTGAGGAAGCGGTGGGCACCCTGCACGCCCTCGTCGGACCATTCGAGCGATTGCTCGGGTGGGGCCGTGAACATGGTGAAGAGGCGCGCCGTGTCAGCACCGAAGCTGTCGACCAGCTGTTGCGGATCGACGCCGTTGTTCTTCGACTTGGACATGGTACCCATGCCGCCTGATTCGACGGGCTTGCCGTCGGCAGCGAGCACGGGCGTCGGGCCACGACCGGGCAATTCACGCAGTTCGACTTCCGCAGGATTGTAGTAGGTGATACGACCGCCTTCATTCCTGCGGAACCAAATATGGTTGAGCACCATCCCCTGCGTGAGGAGGTTGGCGAAAGGCTCGTCCAGGGACAGCAGGCCGAGGTCACGCATGACGCGCGTCCAGAAGCGCGAGTAGAGCAGGTGCAGAATCGCATGCTCGATACCGCCGATGTACTGATCGACGGGCAACCAGTAGCGGACCCGCTCATCGACCATGGCATGGTCGTTGTCGGCACAGGCAAAGCGCAGGAAATACCACGATGAATCGACGAAGGTGTCGAGGGTATCGGTCTCCCGTCGGGCACCCGCACCACACCGCGGGCACGTGCAGTGCAGGAACGCCGCGTGGCGACCGAGCGGGTTGCCGCTGCCGTCGGGTACCAGATCCTCGGGGAGCATGACCGGCAGTTGTTCATCCGGCACCGGTATCTCGCCGCAGGTGGCACAGTGGATCATGGGGATCGGCGTACCCCAGTAGCGCTGGCGCGAAACCGCCCAGTCACGCAGGCGGAACTGCACGCGCTTGCGGCCAAGCCCCCTGGCGGCAAGCGCTGCCGCGATCGCGTCCACCGCGACGGCCGAATCGAGCCCGGAGAACTCACCGGAATCCACCGTCACGCCCTGCTCTGCATAGGCAGGCTGCCACGGTGGCGTGGCACCGGCGTGGCCCCCATCCCGTGGTCGGATCACGCAGCGCACCGGCAGGCCATAATGCATGGCGAAGTCGAAGTCCCGCTCGTCATGCGCAGGCACGGCCATCACCGCACCCTCGCCATAGCCCATGAGCACGTAGTTGGCCACCCACACTTCCAGCAGTTCGCCACTCAACGGGTGAACGACATGCAAGCCGGTGGACATGCCACGTTTTTCCTGCGTGGCGATGTCTGCTTCCATGACGCTGCCGCGACGGCACTCGTCGATGAACGCCGACAAGGCGGCATTGCCCTCCGCGGCCGCGAGGGCCAGCGGGTGTTCGGCGGCGACGGCGCAGTAGGTGGCGCCCATCAGGGTATCGGCCCGGGTCGTGAACACGCGCAGCACGCCGTCAGCACCCATGGCCTGGCGGGCCGAACCGGCATAGGGGAAGCTGATTTCGACGCCTTCACTGCGGCCGATCCAGTTGGCCTGCATAAGCTTGACACGCTCCGGCCAGCCCGGCAGTGCATCCAGCCCTTGCAGCAACTCATCTGCATAGGCCGTGATGCGCATGTAATACATCGGGATCTCGCGCTTCTCGACCAGCGCCCCCGTACGCCAACCACGGCCATCGATGACCTGTTCGTTGGCCAATACCGTCTGGTCAACGGGATCCCAGTTGACGACCCCCGTGGCCTGGTAGACCAGGCCTTTCTCGAGCATGCGCAGAAACAACCACTGGTTCCAGCGATAGTAGGCGGGCTGACACGTGGCGATTTCGCAATGCCAGTCGATGGCCAGACCGAGGGCCTGGAGCTGACCCTTCATGTGGGCGATGTTGTCCCACGTCCAGCGCGCTGGCGCGACCCCGCGGGCCATCGCCGCATTCTCCGCCGGCAGACCGAAGGCGTCCCAGCCCATCGGCTGCAGGACGTTCTTTCCCAACATGCGCTGGTACCGCGCAATGACGTCGCCGATGGTGTAGTTCCGCACATGTCCCATGTGCAGGCGACCGCTCGGGTAGGGGAACATGGACAGGCAGTAGAACTTCTCGCGGGTCGGGTCCACGGTGGCACGGAAGCAGCCGTGCCGCTCCCAATGGTCGCGGGCCTCGGCCTCGACCTCCTGGGGGTTATAGGCGATCTCGCTCACTGGTTCGTGCTGGTGAAGGACAAAGGGCGGCCAAGGATACACCACCCATCGCGCCACCCGGGGGATGGGGTCAGAGCACGGGTGTCCGGCGCTGACCGGCCAGCGCCAGCAAGAGCATCAGCACCGCCACGCCGATCACCGGGACGTTGCCGAAACGCACCCAGGGTGTCGTGCCGGCATACGGCCGTACCGTCGCTGTGACGATGTCGGGCATCAACTGGGCGCCACGGGCCACCACCGCGCCGTCCGGGGCAATCACCGCAGAGATTCCCGTATTGGTACCCCGAACCATGTAGCGTCCGTTTTCCAGCGCGCGAAAGCGGGCCATCTGCAGGTGCTGGTGCGGCGCGATGGTGTCGCCGAACCAGCCATCATTGCTGACGTTGAGGAGCACACCGGCTGCAGGAAGAAAGCGGCGCATCTCGGCGCCGAAAACATCCTCGTAGCAGATGCTGGGCGCAAGCGCGACCTCACCGATGTACAGGGGTGGCTGGCGATCCGGCCCGCGGGCGATATCCTGGTAGGGCAGGTTGAGCAGGCGCAGGAAGCGGCGGATCATGCCGGGCACCGGAAAAAACTCACCAAACGGCACCAGGTGGCGCTTGTAGTAGACATCCTGGCGGCTACCGACGGTCATCAGCGTGTTGTGGAACTCACCGCTGTCGAAATCGTAGCGCAGCATGCCGAGAACCAGCAGCCGATCCCGTGCCGCCATGAAATCACCGAATGCCGAGAGATACGCCTCCACCTCGTGGGCCAGGGCCGGGATCGCGGCCTCGGGCCAGACGATGAGGTCCGCGTCTTCGATTTGCAACGTGAGATCCCGGTACAGGGCCATCGTCGACTCGAGTTCTTCGGCAAGCCACTTGCGGTCCTGCCCGACGCCGCCCTGGACAAGGGCGACGCGGATCTCGGCCCCCGCGGGCGCCACCCACTGGATGCGCTGGAGCAGCGCGGTCAGACCGGTAATCGCCAACAGGCCTGCCAGCGCAGCCAGGCGCGGACCCCGCCGGCACAGGACCAGCGCGGCCAGCGCACCGCCCGACCACGCAGTAACCAGACCCAGGCCATGCACCCCGGCCAGTGGCGCCCATGCGGACAGCGGGCTCCCGTCATGGACATACCCCAGGCTCAGCCACGGGAAGCCGCCGAGGAACCAGCCACGCAACCACTCGATCAGCACCCAGGTGGCCGGCAACACCGCAAGCATCTGCCAGGCGGGTGACAGCGGGCGGGCATATGCCGTGACCAGGCCGGCCAGCGCCACCCAGGCGGCCATCACCACCACCAGCAGCAGCGTGACCAGCACCGCAAACGGCGCCGGTGCGCCACCGAAGTCGTGCACGCTGACATACAGCCACCACGTGCCGCAGGAAAACATGGCCACGCCGAACCAGAAGCCGCGCAGCAGCCGCTCGCGGGGCGGTTGATCCTGCCAGCACACGTAGAGCACGGCCAACAGCACGCCGGCAAGCCACCAATGGCCAAAAGGAGCGAAGGCCAGGAACATGGGCAGGCCGGCAGCCAGCGCCAGCCACCGCCCGTGGTTCCGCGCAAACCGCGGGATCATGTCGCGACCGGCGGGCTGGCTGAAGCCGGCACAGGGCGTAACGGCAAATGCATCATGTATCGCCCGGCATCGCGACCCGCCCCACTTCGATGGAGTGGATGCGCCGCCGATCGGCCTGCAGGACACGAAAGCTGAACCCGCCCACCGTGACGACCTCACCACGGCGCGGCATGTGGCCCAGATGCCAGGTGACGAGACCGCCGACCGTGTCGTAGTGCTCATCACCCAGCATCACATTGAAGTGCCGGTTGAAATCCTCGATGGTCGTCAGCCCATGGACAGAATGCGTGCCATTGTCCTGCGGATGAATGTCGCCGGCCGACTCGGCATCGAACTCGTCGTCGATTTCACCGACGATTTCCTCCAGCACGTCCTCGATGGTCAACAGGCCTGCCACGCCACCGTACTCGTCGACGACGATCGCCATGTGGTTGCGGCTGTGACGGAACTCCTTGAGCAGGGTATCGAGGCGCTTGCTTTCGGGGATGAATGCCACCGGCCGCAGCCATTGCCTGAGATCGAACCCTCCGTCGGGGTGATCGACGAGACAGCGCAGTACGTCCTTGGCAAGCAGGATGCCGACGACCTCCTCGCGGTCCGCACCGATCACCGGAAAGCGCGAATGACCGCTTTCGACGATATCGCGCAGGATCTGCTCACGCGGTGCGTTCAGGGAAAGCACGACCATCTGTGACCGCGGCACCATCACGTCGCGGACCTTCGTTTCACCGACGGCAAGCACACCCTCGATCATCACCCGCTCATCGGCATCCAGCACTGCACGCCAATGGGGCTCGCGGAGCAGGTCGAGCAGGTCATCGCGGGTTGCCGGCTCACCGGTCAGCAACGTGCGCAGGCGGTCGTACCACCTGCCACGTGTATCGATGTCGACATCTTCACTCATCGTCGTCGTCCGTCCTTCGTGGGGGACCGTCCTGCGGGGTCCACGGGTCGTCAAAACCGAGATGTCCGAGAACGGCCGTTTCCAGGGCCTCCATCGTCGCGGCATGCGCATCGCCGTCGTGGTCATGGCCGGCGAGGTGCAACACACCATGCACCACCAGATGCGCAAGGTGGGCCAGCACGGGCTTATGTTGCGCCAGCGACTCGCGGTGGACGACCGGCAGACAGATCACCACGTCACCGAGCGGCAGCGTCATGCCCGGTACCGGCGGCAGCAGCGGCGATGGGAACGACAACACGTTGGTGGCACCGCTGCCGTGGCGATAATGCCGGTTGAGTTGCGCGCCTTCTGCCTCATCGACCAGCCGTACCGTGATCTCCGCTGTGGTGTCGGCACCGGCAGCCACCAGCGCGGCACACACCCAGCGCCGGACTTCCATACCCTCGAGCACGGCGAGGCCATCCGCCATCTGCACCTGCACCTGTACCTCCACTGCGCCGGCGGCCGCGTCAGCCATCGGTGGCGCGGGGGGTGGCCGCGTGGCTCCTGACGTCTTCCACTGCCGCCGCATCCTCATGGCGCTGATAGGCCTCGACGATGCGCTGTACGAGCGGATGACGCACGACGTCCGCGGCGGAAAACTGCGTGAAGCTGACACCGGCAACATCTTCGAGAATCTGCATCACGTGCCTCAGACCGGACTGCTGATGCCGCGGCAAGTCGATCTGCGTGATGTCCCCGGTGACGATGGCCCGGGACCCGAACCCCAGGCGGGTGAGGAACATCTTCATCTGCTCGACGGTGGTGTTCTGCGCCTCATCGAGGATCACGTAGCTTTCGTTGAGCGAGCGCCCACGCATGAAGGCCAGCGGGGCAACCTCGATGACGTTCCGTTCCAGAAGGCGCGCGACACGTTCAAAGCCCAGCATTTCGTACAGCGCGTCATACATGGGTCGCAGGTAGGGGTCCACCTTCTGCGACATGTCCCCGGGCAGGAAGCCGAGCCGTTCACCAGCCTCGACGGCGGGCCGGACCAGGACGATGCGCCGGACCTTCTCTTCCTCGAGCGCGGCGACTGCGCTGGCGACGGCAAGGTAGGTCTTGCCGGTTCCGGCCGGGCCGATGCCAAAGCACAGGTCATGGTCGCGCATGGCCTCGAGATAGGCCCGCTGGTTGGGGCCGCGTGGCCGGATCAGCAGGCGGCGGATGCGCAGTGCCTGCACGTCGTCGGCGGCCGGGCGGCCGGGCGATTCCATCAGTGCTTCCTGGAGGATCACGTGCAGGCGGGCCGGGTCCAATGGCCCTTCTCCGGCCATGGCATAGAGTCGCCGCAGAACACCGGCACCCATGGCCACGGCGGCAGGCTTGCCGGTCAGCCTGAAGCGGTTACCACGATTGCTGACACGGATCGCAAGACGCTGTTCGATCTGGCGCAGGTGCTCGTCGAACTGGCCGCAGAGATTCGCCAGCAAGGCATTGTCGGCACCTTCGATGGCAAATTCTTCGGTGGCATCGTCGCTTTCGGCAGACGATTCCCCTGCGTCTGCCACCATCACGCGGCCTCGCGGGAGGCCAGCAACCGCCCACGCAGGGAATTCGCCATCACCTCGGTGATCGTAATGTCGACGAAGGTACCCATGAGCCGGGGGTCGCCGGCGAAATTGACCCAGTGGTTGTTGCTGGTGCGACCGGCGAGTTGCATGGGGTCACGCCGCGAGGGCCGCTCGACCAGCACCCTCTGCACCGTGCCGACCATCGCCTCATTGATGGCGCGGGCGTGGCCATTGATCCGCGCCTGGAGCCGTGCAAGGCGTGCCTGCTTGGTGTCGGCATCGACCCCGTCGACCAGACTGGCTGCCGGTGTCCCCGGGCGGGGACTGTAAACGAAGCTGAACGACTGGTCGAAACCGGCCGCATCGACCAGTTCGAGGGTGGCGGCGAAATCCTCATCGGTTTCGCCGGGGAAGCCGACGATGATGTCGGTCGAGATGCAGATCCCCGGGCGCGCATCACGAAGCCGGGTAACCAGTTGCATGAACTCGGCCACGGTATGACCACGTTTCATCAGGCCGAGGATGCGGTCGGAACCGCTCTGCACCGGCAAGTGCACGTGGTCGGCAAGCACGGGGATGCGCGCCCAGGCGTCGACCAGCCGCTCGCTGAACTCCCGCGGGTGCGAGGTCATGAAGCGGATCCGCCCGATCTCCTCGACCATGGCCACGTAGTGCAGCAGGTTGGCCAGGTCGGCCGTGCCGCCATCATGCGTGGCGCCCCGGTAAGCATTGACGTTCTGGCCCAGGAGGGTGACCTCGCGCACCCCCTGGCGGGCCAGCGAGACCACTTCGACGACCACATCATCAAGCGGCCGACTGACCTCTTCGCCCCGGGTATACGGCACGACACAGAAAGAACAGTACTTGCTGCAGCCTTCCATGACGGAGACGAAGGCCGTCGGGCCGTCGGCTCGCGGTGCCGGCAGACAATCGAACTTTTCGATCTCGGGGAAACTGACGTCGATCTGCTGCCGGCCACGTCCGCGCACTTCCTCGATCAGCGCCGGCAGCCGATGCAGGGTCTGCGGGCCGAACACGACGTCGACGAAAGGTGCGCGGGCCAGCAACGCTTCACCTTCCTGGCTGGCAACGCAGCCGCCGACGCCGATGATGAGCCCGGGGCGCTGCGCTTTGAGCAGACGCCAATGGCCAAGCAGGGAAAACACCTTCTCCTGAGCCTTCTCCCGCACCGAGCAGGTGTTGAGGATCAGGACGTCCGCCTCGTCGGGTTCGGCGGCCAGTTCCATCGCGTGACTCCGGCCGAGCAGGTCAACGATACGACCGGAGTCGTACTCGTTCATCTGGCAGCCGAATGTCCTGATGTAGAGCTTGCCT